>CANRJQ010000001.1:0-156767 GCA_947630985.1 uncultured Clostridia bacterium
CCTATGTCAATAGGATCGTGGAATAAATGCGATGATCTCTATTATCTTTTATTCTAAAGATGACATTTTCACTGACTATTGACATGAAATTTCCACATTTATGAAACCATTAAAGCATATACTTGCAAATTTAATTTTATTAATCAAGTATTTTACAATAAAAATAGTAACATACTATTACTCAAATGAGATAAAAAACTATTTTATTTTCATTTGAAAATAATTTTATTTAGATGAAAATTATAATTAGTAAATATATTTCTTAAACTTTGTTTTCAAAAATAGCGCCTATGACTTGATATGTCTTGGCGCTATTTTGATATAGATTTTTATCTTAAATTATAAAAAGTTTTAATTCCTGAATATTTTGAAGTGCCATAAAGTTCATCTTCTATTCTTAGAAGTTGATTATATTTTGCAACTCTGTCAGTTCTAGAAGGTGCGCCAGTCTTAATTTGTCCTGCATTTGTAGCTACTGCAAGGTCAGCAATTGTCGTATCTTCTGTTTCACCTGATCTGTGGGATATAACAGCAGTATATCCATGAGTTTTTGCAAGCTCAATTGCATCTAGAGTCTCAGTTATGGTACCTATTTGATTTAATTTAATTAGGATTGAATTAGCGATTCCTCTTTGGATCCCCTCTGTCAATCTTTCTGTGTTAGTTACAAAAAGGTCGTCTCCAACTATTTGAATTTTGTCGCCAAGTTTTTCAGTCATTAGTTTCCATCCATCCCAATCATCTTCCGCTAAACCGTCTTCAATGGATATAATAGGATATTTTTCAACTAGTTCTGCATACCAATCTACCATTTCTTCTGAAGTAAGAGTTCTTCCTTCTCCTGGAATACTGTAAATCTTAGTTTCTTCGTCATAAAGTTCTGTAGCCGCTACGTCAAGTGCAATTCTAACTTCTTTTCCTGGTTCATATCCAGCTTTTTTGATAGCTTCTACAATTGTCGCTAAAGCTTCTTCATTAGAACTTAAATTTGGAGCGAATCCACCTTCATCTCCAACTGAAGTATTAAGGCCTTTTTCTTGTAGAACAGCTTTTAAATTGTGAAAAATTTCGGCACAAACTCTAAATCCTTCTTTAAAGCTTGGTGCACCTATAGGCATAACCATAAATTCTTGGATATCTACGTTATTATCAGCGTGTTCTCCACCATTTAAAATGTTCATCATTGGAACAGGTAATGTTTTAGCATTAACTCCACCCAAATAGGTATAAACAGGAAGATCTAATTCGTCTGCTGCAGCTCTAGCCACTGCCATAGAAACCCCTAAAATAGCATTAGCTCCTAAATTTCCTTTGTTAGGAGTGCCATCTAGCTCTATCATAGTCATGTCTATAGCAACTTGCTCAGTTACTTCGAATCCTATTATTTCTGGTGCTATAATGTCATTAACGTTGTCTACAGCTTTTTCTACACCTTTACCTAAAAATCTGCTTTTATCTCCATCTCTTAATTCTACTGCTTCGTGAGCACCAGTTGATGCACCAGATGGAACTATTGCTCTACCAAATCCTCCGTCTTCAGTTAAAACTTCTACTTCTACAGTTGGATTTCCTCTAGAGTCTAGTACCTCTCTACCATATATTTGTATTATACTACTCATTTTAAATCATCCTTTCTAATAAACTATTTCCTGTCATCTCTTCAGGCTGTTCAATCTCCATCATATCTAACAACGTCGGTGATAAATCACAAAGTCTACCACCTGATTTCAATCCCACATTATCTTCAAAATTAAATAATATCAACGGTACAGGGCTTGTAGAATGACTGGTTATTGGTTGACCGTCGTCAGTTAGCATTAACTCACAATTGCCATGGTCTGCAGTTATAAGTGCAGACCCACCCTTTTCTTTTAATTTAGTAATAACTTTTCCTAAATTAAAATCCACAGCCTCTACTGCTTTAATTGCTGCTGGAATTATTCCAGTATGTCCTACCATATCACAATTAGCAAAGTTTAAAACTATTAAATCATATTTTCCTGAGTCAATTGCTTTTACAGTTTCATCAGCTACTTCATAAGCACTCATTTCAGGTTTTAAATCAAAGGTTGCAACTTTGGGAGAAGGCACTAAAATTCGATCTTCACCTTCGAACTTTCTTTCCACTCCACCATTAAAGAAAAAGGTAACATGTGCATATTTTTCTGTTTCTGCAATGCGAAGCTGAGTTAATCCCTTTTTACTCAGATATTCACCCAAAGTATTATTGGGAATATCTTCTCCAAAAACTATTCTAACACCTTTAATAGTTTTGTCATATTCAGTCATAGTAACATAATTAACATTGACACGTTTTTCTCGCAAAAACCCTTGGAAATCTTCGTCAACTATGGCTCTGGTCAATTGCCTTGCTCTGTCAGGTCTAAAATTGTAGAATATCACAGTGTCTCCATCGCTCATTCCATTATAGTCCCCGACTAAACGTGGATCCATAAATTCATCGGTAATTTTATTATGATAAGATTCATTTACATAATATTCTACATCACTTACAGAAACTCCCTTTCCAACTACTATGGTGTCATATGCTCTTATAGTTCTTTCCCAATTATTGTCTCTATCCATAGCATAGTATCTACCTGAAATTGTAGCTATAGAACCTATTTCTAGTTCAGCCATCTTGTCAAGTAGTCTTCTTATGGATACTATGCCTGCATGGGGAGATACATCTCGACCATCTAATATCACATGAACATAAACCTTGGGTATTTCTAATTCTTTTGCTAGTTCCAACATTCCATATAAATGTTCTTCATGAGAGTGGACACCGCCATCTGACAATAAACCTATAAAATGGACTGCTCTATCAGCACCTTTAGCTAATAGCATAGAAGATTTCAATACTTCGTTATTCTTTAATGAACCATCTTTCAATGCATTATTAATTTTTAATAGGTTTTGATAAACTATTCTACCTGCTCCGATATTTAAATGTCCTACTTCTGAATTACCCATTTGTCCGCTGGGAAGTCCAACTCCTTCACCGCTAGCAACTAATTCGCTTGTTGGATATTCATTTCTAAGTCTATCTAAAACAGGGGTGTTAGACAAATAATATGCATTTCCATCATATTCTTTTCCTAAACCCAAACCATCTAAGATAATTAACATATTAGTTTTTTTACTCATTGACAACCTCATAATTTGAGATTCTAGAAAAATCTTCTATTTTTAAACTAGCTCCACCCACCAAAGCTCCGTCAATATTTGCTTTTGACATTAATTCATCAATGGTTTCTGGTTTTACCGATCCTCCGTATTGAATTCTTATAGCTTCAGAAATGACTTCACCATAATTATCTTTTAAGAGTTCTCTAATGAATGCACACATTTCTTCAGCATCATCGCTACTAGCACTTTTTCCAGTTCCAATAGCCCATATGGGTTCATATGCAATTACAACTTTATCTAAATCTTCTTTATTCACATCTTTTAGACAAGCATTTATTTGAGATTTAACTTTATCGAAATGGATTTCATCTTCTCTTTCTTCTAGTGTCTCACCAACACATAAAATAGGATTTATTCCTATTTCTAAAAGTTTTTTTACCTTTTTATTTATCATGTCATCAGATTCAAAAAATATCTCTCTTCTTTCAGAGTGTCCTACAATGGCGTAATCTACTCCCATGTCTTTTAGCATATCTCCAGATATTTCCCCTGTATAAGCGCCGCTATCTTCAAAGTAGACGTTTTGAGCACCTAATTTTATTTCTGTATCTGCAATTTCATTGCTAACAGGATAAATAGAAGTAAACGGAACACAAACTGCAACTTCACCTGGTGTATTCTTAGTTACTTCTTTCAATTTAGATATAAACGCAATAGACTCACTTGGAGTCATATTCATTTTCCAATTCCCTGCAATTAAAGATTTTCTCATTATTTATCCTCTATACAACTTATACCAGGTAGTTCTTTACCTTCAAGTAATTCCAAACTAGCTCCACCACCTGTGGACACATGTGTTATTTTGTCGCTCAAGCCTGCTTTTTCCACAGCTGCTGCCGAATCACCACCACCTATAATAGTAATTGCATCAGAATTAGCCAAAATATTAGCTATTTCAAAAGTTCCAGTTGCAAATTTTTCTAACTCAAAAACTCCTGCCGGACCATTCCAGATTACTGTTTTTGCTCCAGCTAATGCGTTTTTAATTATTTCAACAGTCTCAGGTCCAATGTCCAGCGCCATTTTATCTACAGGAATTTGGTCTACAGGTACAACTTCAGTTTCTGCATTTTCATCAATTGCAGTAGCAACTACCTCGTCTATAGGTAAAACTAATTCAACATTTTTTTCTTTTGCTTTTTCCATTAATTCTTTTGCAAGGCTTAGCTTATCATCTTCTACTAATGAAGTTCCTACTTCGTAGCCCATTGCTTTAGAGAAAGTATTGGCCATAGCACCTACTATTACAATTTTATCTACTAGGCTTAATAGATTTTCAATGACACCAATTTTATCAGAAACTTTAGCACCACCTAAAATTGCTACAAAAGGTCTTTCTGGATTCTCAATAGCTTTTCCCATTATAGAAATTTCTTTTTCTACAAGAAAACCCACAGCAGATGGTAAATTAGAAGCTATACCCACGTTGGAAGCATGTCCTCTATGGGATGTTCCAAAAGCGTCATTTACATATAATTCACCTAAATCTGAAAGCTTTTTAGAAAATTCTGCTTCATTTTTTTCTTCACCAGTTACAAATCTAGTATTTTGTAAAAGTGCAACTTCTCCATCTTTTAAATCCATTATTGCATTCTTTGTATTTTCAGATACAACTTCGTCATCATCTAAAAATTTTACATCTAATCCAAGCAACTCTTCCAATCTTTTAGCCACTGGCTCTAAGGAATACTTAGGATTTGCTTCGCCTTTTGGTCTGCCTAGATGAGACATAAGAATAACTTTAGCACCTTGATCTATTAAATATTTAATTGTAGGCAAGGATTCGACTATTCTTTTATCATCACTAATAATTCCATCTTTAATAGGGACATTAAAGTCGCACCTAACTAAAACTCTTTTACCTGAATAGTTGAAATCCTTTAAAGTTTTTTTATTCATACATTTTCCTCCCAATAAATTAAATAAACACTGCGGAATCTAGGATCCCACAGTGATTAAACTTGTTACATTCTTTCAGCAACGTATTTTGTAAGGTCTAGAACTCTTTGCGCATATCCCCACTCGTTGTCATACCAAGCTACTAATTTTACCATCTTGTCTTTTACTAATGTAAGACTTGAGTCAAATATAGAAGAATTGTTTTCTCCAATAATATCTGTAGAAACTAGTGGTTCATCAGTATATTTTAATATACCTTTTAATTCGTTTTCAGCTGCATTTTTAAATACAGAATTGATTTCCTCTACAGTTGTTTCTTTTGAAAGTTCAAAAGTAACATCTACCAATGATCCAGTTATTACAGGTACTCTAAGTGCATATCCAGTCAATTTTCCTTTAACTTCTGGTAATACCTCAGCTACTGCTTGTGCTGCACCTGTAGTAGTTGGGATAATGTTTAAAGCTGCTGCTCTAGCACGTCTTAAGTCTTTGTGCTTGTTATCCATGATGTTTTGATCATTAGTATACGCGTGTACAGTTGTCATCAATCCTCTTTCAATACCAAAGTTTTCTAGAACAACTTTAGTAACAGGAGCTAAACAGTTTGTAGTACAAGATGCGTTTGAAATTACATCGTCAGTTTCAGGATTATAAGTGTCTTCATTTACACCCATTACTATTGTTCTATCTACACCTTTTCCTGGTGCTGTTAAAACAACTTTTTTAGCGCCAGCTGTTATGTGCTTTGCAAGACCTTCTCTGTCTCTGAATGCACCTGTAGAATCAATTACAATTTCTACTCCTAGTTCTGACCATGGAATCTCTTCTGGATTTCTGTGATTTGTGAATTTAATTTTATTTCCGTTTATTCCTAATCCATCTTCATATGGTTCAACTGTTCCTTCAAATCTACCATACGCTGAGTCGTACTTGAACAGATGAGAGAATGTTTCCATATCTCCAGTTGCGTTGATTGCAACTATTTCAAATCCTTCAAATCCACATTCATAATATCCTCTAACTACATCTCTTCCAATTCTACCAAATCCGTTTATTCCTACTTTAATAGACATATTAATCTCCTCCATATTTCTAATTGTTTAATATTTACCCAATAATCTTCCATTTAAAATACTAACTTTAGTATCTCTTCCTTTTACTTGAACTTAATATCCCCATCCCATCTCTGTACTTGGCCACAGTTCTTCTAGATATCTTAAAACCTAAATCATTAAGTTGATTTGTGATATCTTGGTCTGAAATTGGTTTTAGTTTATCTTCAGTTTCTATAGTTGTGCGAATAAATAGCTTTATCTCTTCTATAGAAACTTCACCACTTTCTGTTTCAATTCCTCCTTTGAAGAAATCCTTCAGCTCAATAATTTTATTAGGAGTCTGAATATATTTTCCATTTACAGTCCTTGAAATTGTAGATTCATGAACGTCAACTTCATTTGCTATCTCTTTCATAGTCATAGGAACTAGATGACCTTTGTCTAACAAAAAGTCTTTTTGTTTTTCACATATCGATGTCGCAACTGTTAGTATCGTTTCTCTTCTTTGTTCGATACTCTTAATAATCCAATTAGTACTTTTAAACTTTTCTTTTAAATAAGCCTTTGCATCCAATTCAATATTAGTTTTTAATAAATCTCTGTAAAAGCTATTTTGACCTACCTTTGGGAAAGATTCTTCATTAAAGGATAAAATCAATCTATCTCCTTCAATTTCTAATATTAAATCCGGAATAATAAATTTCACAGGATTGTCTGTAAAATTTATAAATTGCCCTGGTCTTGGATTCAGTTGTCTAATTTTATCAAAACTTTCTTGAATATCTTTATTAGTCTTATTATACTTATTTGCTAGAAATTCAACTCGGTTTTCTGCTAAATCTACTAGATCTTCGATAATAATCGATTTAGTCACTTCGTCATAATTTTTATCTTCCGCTTGTTTTAAAAGACATTCCGATAGGTTTGTAGCACAAATACCTATAGGATAAAAATCTTGCAATATTTTAAGAACCTTTTTTACTTTCATAAAGGAAAATTCATATCGATTTGAAAACTCGTACAAATCTCCTTCTATATACCCATTTTCGTTCATCAACCCCAAAAGATATTCGCCAATAATTCGTTCGTCATCTTCTATCTCTATTGAAATCAATTGTTCGTACATATAATCATAAAGAGTTTCTTGACTAGAAACATATTTTTCAAATCCAATGTCTTCTTCTGAGTCACTTTCATCTTTATAGTTACTAGCTTTTGAACCTGAGTAATAATCAAATTCTATACTTCCCACTTCAACTTCGATAGTAGGATTTTCTTCAGATTCTTTCATTAAAAAATCGATTAATTCAAAATGGTTATATTGTAATATTTCTATCGATTGACGTAACTCTGTCGTCATTGCTAATTTTTGAGTTTGTTGTAAAGAGATATCCAATCGCATAGGCTCACATCACTTCTTTATCTTTATATAGAATACTTCAGTACTTAATTTTTGAACGACAACATCAAAAATGTTTATTTCTCTAAAATCGTTTGTTAAACCATTTTTGTCAAATATCTTTGTAACTTCTACATTTTCCAAACTTACTTTATTTTTATAGTCCTTGCTTAAAGATTTTAACACTCTATTAGGGTCGACATAAATATCCTTTATAGATGCATTGTGATATATCACATATGCTTCATCTTGTTGAACTATCACGTATCCTAACATTGGATTTAATTTTAAATCTAGAAAAAACAAATTATTTCTTATATCTATTCTATCATATTTTGCAAAAGCTGTTATGGTTTTTCTTAAAGAAATTAAATCTTTAACATATTCATAAAACTCATTATTCTCAATTTTCAAAGACCAATCTATAGCATTCAAACTAGTAGGTCCATTGTAGGTGTTTGAAATTCCGTTTTTCGAACGCAAAAACTCATTGCCTTCATGTATAAAAGGAATTCCAAAGGATGTGAATAAAATTCCATGAGTTAACTTATTTACATCTATTTTAGTTGATTCATCTGCTTCCTTGAGAGCTAAATTTATTTTATCCGAAAGTATTAAATCGTCATGAGAATTTGCATAATTTATAGACTCGGTGGGATTAAAAGCAAAGCCATTGTGGAGAGAATCGAAGTGGATTGACCCAGAAATTCCCTGTTCAACACAAATTTTCTTATTAAAGTCTCCCATAACAAAACCAAGACCTCGACCGTTATTGTCTCCTTTTATACAGTCTCTAAAGGTATCATTAAAACACGAATACCCTTTATTTTTTTGAGAACCCTTTGTAATCATCTTTCTGTCATCTAAAGTAGTATATCCACCTGTCCAAGGCTCTCCGTAGATTAAAACATCCTTATCAATTTTTTTAGCCATTTTTATAACTGATTCCATCGTGTCTATGTCTATCAAACCCATAAGATCAAAACGAAATCCATCTACCTTGTATTCTTCCATCCAATATCTTACAGAATCCAAAATAAATTTTCTATACATGGGGCGCTGAGTATCCATTTCTGTTCCCACTCCAGCTCCATTAGAAAGAGTTCCATCATATCTATATCTTAAATAATAAGAAGGAAAAAGGGACTCAAAGTTAGATCTTTTACCTCTATATACGTGATTGTAAACAACGTCTAGCACCACTTTTATTCCAGCTTCATGAAGTTTCATAATCATGGTCTTTAATTCAAATATTCTATTTTTAGGACACTCTGGCTTCGTTGAATATGAGCCCTCAGGTACATTAAATAATTCAGGGTCATAACCCCAATTATAGTTTTCGTCCACAAAGAATTTTTCTTCTCGCTCATCTACAGTTAAATAATCATATATTGGCATCAGGTGCACATGAGTAATACCCATCTCTACCAAATGATCAATTCCTGTCGAATAACCTTGTAAATTTTTACCAGATTCTACAACACCTAAAAATTTCCCTCGATTTTTTGCATTGGAGTTTGTAGAATAAGTGAAATCTTTAATATGCATTTCATATATAATTGCTTCAGATACTTTAATATTAGGTCTATGATGATTATCCCATCCCGGTGGATTAGTTTCTTTTAAATCTATAATTGCAGTTTTTTCTGAGTTTAGGGATGCAGCAACTGAATATGGATCCGTTACTTCAGAATCTCCATCAGTTATATAAGTGTAAAATTTTCCTTTCAAATCCTCTTTTATCGTAGCATGAAAAATTCCATTGACATCTTTAATCATATCATAGTCGTTACCAACTATATCATCTGCTTTGTCGTAAATTCTAAGTTTTAAATCTTTATTTGGTGGACTAAATACTCTAAAGGTAGATTCCTCCTTAGAGTATATTAGTCCCATTTCCACATCTGAAAATAGTTCATGTGGTTTAATTTTTAAGTTCATCTATAATTTTATAATCCTATCATAATATTTCAAATATAAATCACAAGACATGTCCCAACTAAAATCCTTTTCCATTGCGGATTTTATTATACCTTGGAACGCCTTTTTATCGTGATATATTTCCGTAGCAATTTTAACAGTCTCCAGCATTTCATGGGCATTTATATTAGAAAAGCTAAATCCCGTTCCCTCACCTGTATACTTGTTATAAGAATCAACAGTGTCCTTTAAGCCCCCTGTTTCTCTTACAATTGGAATAGTTCCATACCTCATTGAAATTAGTTGCGATATACCACATGGTTCAGCTATTGAAGGCATTAAATACAAGTCAGCTGCTGCATAAATCTTATGGGAATGAGCTTCGTTAAAGTAAATCCTAGAAGCCATTTTATCCTTAAAAATTCTATCATAAAATTCTAACATCTCTTCGTATTTACGTTCCCCAGTACCTAAGACTACAAATTGAATATCTAGCTGCAACATTTCTCCTAGGATATAATCCAATAAGTCAACGCCTTTCAAATCTACCAAGCGAGTAACCATTGCTATTAATGGAACATCTTCTCTAACAGGCAAATCAAAAAGTTTTTGTAATTCTAGTTTGTTTTTGACTTTATTCTCAATTGTATCTAGACCATAATTGTAGTCAATCCAGTCGTCCGTTTCAGGATTGTATTTATCGTAGTCGATCCCATTTACAATTCCAACAAGTTTTCGTTCATGCTTTCTAATTATTCCATCTAATCCTTCACCAAAATATGGATAAGTTATCTCATGGGCATATGTTTCTGATACTGTAGTTAATAAATCACAATATACTATTCCCGCCTTCATCATGTTTATAGCATCGAAAAACTTAATTCCGTCATCGTGAAAATATTCGGTTGAAAGTCCCAATAGTGGCATCATCCCAGCAGCTGGAAAAACACCTTGGTATTTAATGTTGTGAATAGTATAAGCTGTTTTTATACCTCTATAAAATCCATCCCCTCTAGCAAAGTCCTTTATATATAATGGTACAAGTCCAGAATGCCAGTCATTAGCATGAACTATATCAGGCTTAATATCTAAAAATCTTAGAAGTTGAACACATGCCTTGGAAAAATAAACAAATCTTTCGCCATCATCACCTTGTCCATAGATGGAATTACGGTTAAAGTAGTATTCATTGTCGATAAAGTAAAAATCTACTCCATCTTTAACTAGCTTAAAAACTCCTACGTGCTGTCTTCTCCAATCAATATCTACAAAGTAACTACCAATAAATTCCATTTGTTCCTTATATTCGAAGGGTATTTGACCGTACAAAGGCATGACTACTGAAATATCTTCACCTTTTTCCTTAAATGCCTTAGGTAAGGAACCCGCTACATCTGCCAAGCCTCCCGTTTTTACAAAGGGAGAAGCTTCAGCTGCTATATAAAATATTTTCATGATTTAGTCCTTTTCTGCCACTTCTGATTTGCCAACAATATAAGGCTGATTAACACTTCCTACTAAGCTGACTTCTTTTTCCACTATGGAATATTTATCTATTATACTGTTTACCACAACTGCTCCTTCTTCAATTACTGTCTTTTGCATAATAATTGAATTTTTTACAATTGCGTTTTTGCCAATCTTTACACCTCTAAAAATAATAGAGTTTTCTACATCGCCTTCTATTTCACAGCCGTTAGCAATTAAACTATTTTCAACTTCTGGATAATCCCTATAAATTGTAGATGGCTCATCCTTGGTCTTGGTCATTACTCTGCCATTATTGATAAATAATTCTTTGAATTTATTCATATCAAGTAAGCTTAGATTTGCATGGAAATATGTTCTAGAGTCTTTAATTATTTCTACAAAGCCACTTACAGGATATGACATAATGTTTAACGTGTTTTTATTTTTGATAATTGCATCTTTTAAGGAAGATGCGTTGCCTTTTTCTACAGATTCTTTTATTAAATTTATTAAGACTTCTTTTTTAATAAATAAAGTGTTAATGTACATATTGAATTCTGTTTCTGTACCCAAATTTATACCGATATTAGTTACATATCCTTGTTGATCTAAATGAAGTTTATCCGTATTTACATATTCTCCTGCGCTATCAGATTGTTTTACATACATCATTAATATATCTGCATCATTTTCTGTAAATTTTTTATAAGCTTCATCCAAGTTTTTCATAAAAATTACATTAGAATCTTGAACCATTACATTTTCTTCTCTAGCAGTTTCTAAAAAACTTAAAGTGCTATAGAAGTCAGCCAAATCACCAAGACGTTCGATAGATAGTTCTTGTGTAATTGGAGGATATAGAAATAGACCTTGGAATCTGGAATTAAGGTTCCAGGGTTTTCCATCGGAAAGATGATCCATTGTAGATCTGATTTTTTCACCAGTATAAATCGCTACAGTTTTTATCCCGTTATTTACCATATTAGAGATGCATACATCAACTAAGCGATATCTACTCGCAAATGGCAACATATAAACTGGTCTGTTTTTACATAGAGAATTGAAATTTTCCTCTAGGTTTGTATTATTTAGTATTCCAATAAAGTTATCCATAATTTCCTCCTATTCAACGACCACTTCATCTTGTGATATCAAGTAAACTTTCCCGTCATCTTCAACGCCAATTTTTCTACCTGCATCCACAACTACATCTTCCATAATAATGGCATTGTTTATGTGAGCACCGGCTTGGACTACAGCATTTGAAAGTAGCACTGAATTATGGACAACAGCTCCTTCTTCTATGTGAACATTGGAGAATAGAACACTATTGTCAACTTTACCTGCAATATTACAGCCTTCATTTATCATGGTATTATTAATTTCAGCTGTGTCAGAAATAAATTGAGGTGGTAAGTTTGGATTGTTTGTATAAATTCTCCAAGATCTGTCAAATAAATCCAAATCATTGCCTGGAATTAATAAATCTAAGTTTGACTCCCAATAGGATCTTACAGTTCCCACGTCTTTCCAGTATCCTTCAAATTCAAAAGCACATAAATTCCTATTATCGTTTAGCATTTTAGGAACAATATTTTTTCCAAAGTCGTTTTCAGAGTTAGTGTCATTTTCATCTTCTACCAAATACTTTTTCAATACTTCCCAATTAAAAATATAGATCCCCATAGAAGCCTTGTTATTTTTAGGTTTCTCAGGTTTTTCGTCAAATTCAATTATTTTGTTATTTTCATCGGTATTCAATATTCCAAAGCGAGGTGCTTCTTCCCATGGAACTTCTATGACAGCTATTGTACAATCAGCTTCATTTTCTTGATGATACTTCAACATCTTTTTATAGTTCATCTTGTATATATGATCGCCTGATAAAATTAATACATATTCTGGGTCCATAATATCAATTGAGTCGATGTTTTCATAAATAGCATTGGCAGTTCCAGTAAACCATCTCCCGCCACTTTCAGACTCGTAAGGAGAGAGAATCCTAAGTCCTCCAGTACCTTTATCGAAATCCCAAGGTGCGCCGATTCCCAGGTGAGCATTCAGCTCAAAAGGTTTGTATTGAGTTAGTATAGCTATGTCGGTAATACCAGAATTAGTAGCGTTACTCAAAGCAAAATCTATAATTCTATATTTACCTCCAAATGGTACAGCTGGTTTTGCAACATTCTTAGTCAATAATTTCAATCTGCTCCCTTGTCCACCTGCTAATAATAGACCGACCATCTTATTGTTTCCCATAATTGACCTCCTTATTTACTAAATTTTAAAAACAAGGCACTTAGTGGAGGAATACTCACTCTAAGTCCATAATTCCTACCGTGATACTCTTCTTCTAAAGTTCTATATGTTTTAACTCTAACTGTATTTCCACCATATCTTACCCTATCACTGCTCATTAAAGTCCTATATATTCCAGGCTTGTCCACACCGATTGGGTAATTAACTCTTTCAATTGGAGTAAAGTTAAAAGCACAAATTATCTTTTCGCCATCTTTATTCAATCTTTCAAAAATTAGGATACTCTCATCTGCATTGTCATGTTCTATCCAATTTAATCCTTCATCTTCAAAATCTAATTCAAATAGTTCACTGTTAGATGTATAAAATTTATTTAATTCACTGACATATGTCTGTATTTCTTGATGCTTATCGTAATCAAGTAAGAACCAGTCTAGCTCTTTCCATTCATTCCATTCGATAAATTGCCCAAATTCACCACCCATAAATGTAAGCTTCTTTCCTGGATGAGCAATCATATATCCGTATAGTAATCTCAATGAAGCAAATTTGTCATTATAATTTCCAGGCATTTTATCTAACAAAGATTTTTTTCCGTGAACTACTTCGTCATGACTAAGTGGTAGTATATAGTTTTCTGCGTGATTATATGTGAAAGAAAATCTTAATTGATCATGCTTGTATTTTCTGTGAATAGGATCTTCTTCCATATATTCTAATATGTCATTCATCCATCCCATATTCCATTTGAAGTTAAAGCCTAATCCTCCATCTTCAATAGGTGCAGTTACATTTGGCCAAGCAGTAGACTCTTCTGCTATCATCATAGTATGGGGGAATTTTTCAAAAATTGCCGTATTTAATTCCTTTAAAAATTCTACTGATTCTGTATTTTCTTGAAGCTCTCCAGAGTCATATCCAAATCCGTAATAGAGCATATATGCAACTGCATCTACTCTTAATCCATCTATATGATAATATTCATGCCAATATAAAGCGTTACTTATTAAAAAGGATCTTACTTCTCCTTTGGAATAGTCAAAGTTTAACGTACCCCATGCTGCATTTTCTGCGCTGATTTTATTTAAAGATTCAAACAAATATGATCCGTCAAATCTAGCCAAACCATGGTCATCTTTGGCAAAATGAACAGGCACCCAGTCCAATATGACCCCTATCCCATTGTTGTGACAAGCATCTACTAAGTACATCAAATCATGAGGTGTTCCATATCTGCTAGTAGGCGCATAGAATCCAGTGATTTGATAACCCCATGATCCATCAAAGGGATGCTCCATTATTGGCATAAGCTCTAAATGAGTATATCCCATTTTATTAAGATAAGGTACGACTTCATCTGCAAATTTCTTATAAGAATATTGACTTCCGTCTTCATTTTTCTTCCAGGATAAAATATTAGCTTCGTAAATATTAATAGGAGCGTTATAAACAGAAGCTTTGGACTTGGATTTATTCCAGTTTTTATCATTCCATTTGTATCCGCTAATATCATAATATTTTGATGCTGATTTTGGCCTCTCTTCTGCATGAAATGCAAAGGGATCTGCTTTAATTCTAACCTCATCATCAACAGTTATAATTCTATATTTGTATTCGTCAAATTCACTCACATCTTCTACAATTACTTGCCAAATTCCAGTTTGTTCAAATTTTTGCAAAGGAATATTTGTTTCATTCCAGTCATTAAAGGCTCCTATTAAGAAAACTTCCTTTGCTGCAGGTGCCCAAACTGTAAAACTTACAGCATCTTTCATGCCTTTTCTTTTAAATTTGTGAGCTCCTAACATATTATATGCTTGATAGTTTTTTCCTTCATGAAATAAGTAAGCGTCATGGGAAATGTCTCTGTCGTAATGCAATTTTAATTCCATATTTTGTATTTTCTCCTCTTTTTTAATCATTGCAATTTCATATATTTAGATAATACTCATCTACAAAACCAGATTTTTTTATCATTACTCCTTTTTCTACATATAAGTCCAATTTTTCTTGTAAGCCAAAAACAGTTATCTTATAGTTATTATTTTCCAATTTTTTTACAATATTTATCATGTCGATATCTGTTATTGGAAAATCCTCTTTCATCAAATCTAATAATCTATTATCTTCTTCTTCGCTCTTTTGTTTTAATTCGTCGAATGGATTTTCTACATTAGGCTTTATCGTCTCTGCCAGTCTAACTCTTGAAAAAATTGTACGCCCCATGGATGCTATAGAGGCAAATAAGTCCCCTGTTTTTAGATAGGGCAATCTTTTGGCTTCTTCGCTGGAAATATCTGTTTCTTCTCTTATGGTTTGTATATCGGTTCCTCTAACGGTTCTAAAAATAAATTTTGAATTTAGCTGGGCAGTTATAGTTTCATCCAACAATGTAGGTCTTTGGGTTGCCAATACTAGAAATACACCGTACTTTCTTCCTTCTTGAGCAATCTCTTTCAGTATGGATTTTGACGGCCTCGGTAGTCCTTTAGGAGCAAATTCATGGGCCTCATCTGTAACTATTATAAAAGGAGGAAAGTAATCCTTTGAACTGTCTTTATAATTTCTTCTAGCATTATATAGTTTCCCCATTAAATACGCGCCAAATACTTGTAAAAGTCTAGTACTACCTTGTATCACTGCAGTTTTACCATTAAAAAGTGTGTCTATGATTGGTTTAGAATCTTTGGCAAAAACACCATCCCCAATTAAAGATCTAATTCTCCAGGACAATCCCCTTAGTGTTTTATCATTTGTCTGCTTGTCATATCTAGCGTATAATTCCAATAATCTGGAATACTTTTCATATTTTTCTCGGTCCCCTATATTATCGTTAATGAGAACTTCAATTCTTGCAGAATCTCCCAATGACTTCATTTCAATTAGGTCATTAATTAATAGTTCAAATGTGTTAACATCTACACCGCTTTTCCCTATTCCAAAATGTCCAAAAAGCAAATCTACCGTGGACTCCATTGCATCTGTTAATTCACTAGAAGCAGATAGAAGTCTTTTTAGTTCTCTAGGATTTAAATCTCTAAAATCTACTCCTACGTCATCTCCAATTTTAAATGTGTTGTAATAACTTTCGAAGTCTATATTTGCGTTGGGATTTTCTACATTGGATTTAAATTCCATCTCGTAATGCGGATCAAATATTATTAGCGGTATTCTTTTTTTCATAATTTCTTCTATGAAAACTCTTATACCATAACTTTTACCCGATCCAGATCCACCAAATATTCCTATATGGGGATATTGATTCATCTCATTTATATTAAATAAAAACGGGACATCATTTTGGGGAATAATACCATTTTCTAGCAAGTGATACATTCCTTTTAAATTTTCATCCATCTGATTATATACTTTATCAGTGTTTTTTATAGCTCCAATAAGCAAAGAATCTTCTATTTTTCCATTTATCAAATAATCCTTTATTTCGTTAAATTCTGGTTCCCTGACATTGGAACCAGTCTCTATGGGATAGTTTGCTTCATTTAATAATCTACATTTAGCTATATAAATAGTTTCTTCATCAACTATATACCCAATAGCCTCCAAAGATTCAATCACATTTGTGTCTATTAAATCTCCACCTATATTTAATGGTATATATTTATTATATGTGTTAGCCTCCATTACTTCAAAAACTATGTCGCCTTGTTTCTTATCTTGGACAATTAAATATTCATTTATTCTAAAATTTCTTTCCTTTGAGCCTATGTAAAACTCTGAGGAACTGGTAAGTCCTAAAACTTTAATTCGATTCACCTCAATATTTTCTTAAACTTCTCTCGCTTACAAAAAACCTCTCCAAAACATCTCTATCTACATAAGAATTTATCAATTCAGTAGTCAATTTATCGTCTAATTTTACTTCCTTGTCTACCATATCTATTATCATAGGTACACCTCTAGACATTATAGGAGTTAAGCTATAACACATATTTGCAATATCAATTAAATAATCTCTTTGTGATTTTAAAATCTCCAATCCTGCAACACCTGGATAATTCGATGTTCTAAATATCATAGAACTGATATCTTGATCAATTTTTTTATTAAAGTCGTCGTGGAGAATAAATCCTTCACCGACATCCAATACTCCATACAGCAAATCTTTGTCATAAAGACTAAAATCAGTAACCTTAGGAAATAGTAATGTGAATAATGAATCAGATTTGGCTTCTTTAATAAAGCCTGCAAGCAATACATTTTTATCTTCACATGATTCTTTTAATGTTTCATATTCTTTAGAACTTCGTATGCTATATCTAATTAAGTTCCCATCCATGAGGATGACCTTTACATTTTCCATTTCCAATGTGTCAATGGCAACATCTACTTCTATTTTAGCTAAAAGTCTATTTCTTAAATCCTCTTCTTCTTCATCACTTATGGAATTTAATATTGGGGAAAATAGACTGGATTTAAAATGAGATTTTTTATTTTCGCCACTAATTTTAGATAAACCCTGGAATAAATCTATATAATGGGGATGACTACCTCCATATCTATTTACAGATCCATCTACACAAGCTGCTGGTTTAAAGGGTTTCATTTCATCCATGCTTAGTTTTTTTAAATTGATTAATCTCCCATAGTTAATAAGATTTCTTCGTATGGATTCTCGACTAAGACCTTCTATTTTGTAAAGTTTATTCTTTAAATTTTGATTTAATATTTCTAGACTTTTCTTTAAATTCTCATTTACTATATCCATCATATCTCCAAACTAATTTCGTAAACTTCATTCTTTCTCAAGTTAAATTTTTCAGAAACCATTTTTATCGCTTCTTTTTTTGTGTATCCTTGGGATATTAATGACATTAACTCACTTTTTGTATCTACCTCTACAATCTCTTCTTCATAACCCTCTACTACAATTACAAATTCACCTTTTATGGTTATATGATCAATATTTTGTATTATATGGGACAGGTCGTCTCGTATAATTTCCTCATATAGTTTCGTCAATTCTCTACATATAGAAACTTTTCGATTTCCAAATATTTCATAAATATCTCCAAGAGTATCTGAAATTCTGTGAGGCGCTTCATAGAAGATGAGAGTCTCTTTATATTTTTTGATACTGTTTAATTCTTTTTTTCTTTGTGAAGATTTTTCAGGAAGAAATCCTATAAAAGTAAATCTATCGGTATTTAAACCCGAGGCAACAAGAGCTACAACAAAAGCACTTGGTCCTGGCAATACGTTTACCTTTATTTTTGAATCGATACAAGCTTTTATTATTTCATAGCCAGGATCTGAAATCCCAGGCATACCTGCATCTGTTATTATGGCGATAGTTTTTCCCGTACTCAACATATCCAAAAATTCTGGTATTTTACTTTTGTAATTAAAATTATGATAACTAGTAAGATTTCTTTTTATATTGTATCTATTTAGTAATTTTCTACTAACTCTGGTGTCCTCACATGCAATCAAATCCACTTTCTTAAGAACTTTGAGGGTTCTAATTGTAATGTCTTCGAGATTTCCCAAAGGTGTAGGACAGATATATATCCCTTCCAATTTTCCTCCGATATCGCTATAACTTTATTATATACATATTAAATATCTTTATATAGATATATTTTATCACAAATGGCAATTAATAACACTATTAGTTTATTAAAAAAATTGGCTTAGAGTTAAACTCCAAGCCAATTTTAAGTATTTTTATTATTCTGGTTGTGGTGCATCTACTGGGCAAACATCGTTGCACATTGCACAATCTATACATAGATCAGCGTCAATTACATAGATTTCGCCTTCAGAAATAGCTTCTGTTGGGCATTCTGGCAAGCAGTCGCCGCAAGCTGTACAGTTATCGTGAATTACATATGCCATTTCACATTACCTCCTAATTTTTTATAAATTAATAGTACTACAAAATGAATATTTAATCAATGATATTTCTTATGGGATAGCATCTATCTCATAATTTTCATCAAATATCTTCTGATTCGTATTTTTTTGACATTCCGTTATTTTTTATAATTCTGTCAACGGATATAAGCTCTTCAGTTATTTCATCATCTCTTTCAAATTTTATTTTTACCATTTCTTGAAGAGGAGAAATCTGACTTACTATACCTTCGCCAACATCAGTCACTACTATAGATCCAACCCTAGGCATTTTCTTTAGTGAATATTCATATGCTTCTTGTTCATAAGCTAAGCAGCACATCAGTCTGCCACATATACCTGATATTTTTGATGGATTTAAGGAAAAACTTTGATCCTTCGCCATCTTTATCGTAACAGGATTGAAATCACACAAAAACGTAGAGCAGCAAGACTCCCTACCACAATATCCCATGGTGCCTATAGCCTTTGCTTCATCTCTTACTCCAATTTGTCTCAATTCTATTCTAGTTTTGAAAACTGCAGCCAAATCCTTGACCAATTCTCTAAAGTCTACTCTTTGATCTGAAGTGAAGTAAAATATTAATTTGTTGTTATCAAATGTGTATTCGGTAGATACTAATTTCATATCAATACTATGCTCATTTATTTTTTCTTTGCATACTCTCATGGCCTCTTTCGCCTTTTGAATATTTGATTTATGAGCTTCTATATCTTCATCAGTTGCTATCCTCAACACTTCTTTAAGAGGACTTACTATTTCCTTGTCCTCCAATTCAAGTAAGTCTGTTACACAGGAACCAAATTCTATTCCTCTTGCAGTTTCAACAATTACTTTGTCGCCCTTTTTTATTACTAAATCCTTGGGTGAAAAATAATAAACTTTACCTGCACATTTGAATCTTATACCGATTGCTTTTTGCACTCGCATTCCTCCAATACATCTATGAAAAATAGTTCCAAAGCCAAATCCTTAGAAATGTTATATTTCAGATTTTCTTTTAGTTCTACGATATTATTTTTTATATTATTTATAGTTTTTTTTGATAAGTGCGTTTCTGAAAAAAGTAGTCTTTCCATGTCCCTATTTATTAAATACTTAACTTTTCCTGTATCTTTCAATACCAATAAATCCCTTAACCAAGTCAAGTATATATCCAGTATTTCGTCTAAGTTTTCTTGTTCATTGATGATATTTATATTTGAAATCACAAAATCACTTTGACCTTTTAAAGCTCGATCAAATAATTCTAAAATAGATTTTCGCGTAATTTTAAAATGTTCATCTTCAATTATTTTAATGGACTTTCCAATAGATCCATTAGAGAAGTCAGCGTAAAATACTGCTTCGTTTTCATTTATATCAAAGTTTTCCACTAAATAATTTATTAGCGTCAACTTAGGTATAGGATTAAATCTATATAGCTTTACCCTAGACAAAACAGTTTCTAAAATACTTCTACTGTTTTCAGATAGCAAAATAATCTTGCCATATACAGGACCCTCTTCTAAAGTTTTTAATAGCGCGTTTTGCGCATCTATAGTAGCAGTGTGAAAGTGCTCAACTATAACAACTTTATATTTAGAGTCAAATGGCCTAATCGCCAAAAAATTTATTAATTCGCTTATTTGTTCTTTTTTTATGGTTCCATTATCAGAAGTAATGAACAAATAATCAGGATTGGAATTGGAAGAAAATTGAACACATTTTCGACAAGAGTCACAATTTACTCTATCTCCTTCACACAAGATACTCTTTGCAAATAGCTCTGCAGTATATTTTTTCCCAATACCGCCTATACCTTCAAACAAAATGGCATGATTGATATTTTCGTTTTCAACCATATTTCTAAGATCGTTGACTACGTCATCATGACCAATTATTTTTTCAAATTTCATTATATTATAATGTTTCTATCTACATCTAATACAAATAAATGTGCACCTTTAATTTCTAGCTCTTCATTATTTTCGTTGATGATTTCTGATTTAACTGTAGTTCTAATTATTTCTTTAGCTACTTCTATTTCGTCTTCATCAACACCAATTAGAAATGTAGTATTTCCACTTTTTAAAAATCCTCCAGTTGAAGATAATTTAGTAATCCTTATATCTTCCTTTAAAAATCCTCTAACCAGAGTATTTACAAATTTGTCTTGAATTATTGCAATTATTAGCTTCATTTGTTCCTCCCAATCAATATACGATGTGTTCGATTACATCTAAGATAAAAATATTAGCTCCCCCAACTGTAACTTCCAGTGGATATGGCATATAGCCATCCCCTTGCATTGATAAGTTCATCAAAGTTGATGTGACTTCTCTTCGCTTAGAATACTTATTTATTATTCCCAAACATTTTTCCACCCTAGAGTCATCAATACCAATTAATAGCGTAGTGTTTCCACTTTTCAAAAATCCACCAGTTGATGCTAGTTTTGTGACTCGGAAGTCCTCATCCATCAATTCATCAATTAGAATTCCAGAATCTTCATCTTGGACTATTGCTATAATAAGTTTCATTTATATCCTCCTTTACTATGTCTAAACATTGTTTGAATACTTCATCTATATCATTATCTGCATCTATTGTAATTACATTGTTAGGATACATTTTAATTGCCTCTTTGTAACCAAGGTACACCTTTTCATGAAAGTCAGTACCTTCAATTTCCAACCTATCCCCTATTCTGTCTACAAACTTTCTCTCCAAAGCTACTTTAGGTTCTATATCAAAAAATAAAATTCTATCGGGGGTCATACCTCCCATAGCAAATTTATTTATGTCCATAACTTTTTCGATTCCCAAGCCTCTAGAATATCCTTGGTATGCTAAAGAAGAAAATACATATCTATCACTAATTACCACTAATCCCGACTCCACCAAAGGCTTTATTTTTTCATCTACATGCTGAGCTCTAGATGCTGCATATAGTAATGCTTCAGTTCGGTCTGACATTTCCATATTTTCTCTAGATAATAAAATATTTCTAATATTTTCCCCAATTTCTGTTCCGCCAGGTTCTCTAGTTAGAGTACAATTTAATCCCATTTTTTCTATTTCTGTTTGTAGCATTTTAGCAATGGTGGATTTTCCTGATCCGTCAGGGCCTTCTAATGTAAGAAAATAGCCCTTCAATTTTCCACCACCACAATTTTTTTCCTATCTTCAGATAGATTTACAATATTTATATTATTATCTAATAAAAATAATAAATAATCAAAAATTTCTTTTGTTATTAGCTCTCCAGAAGCTAGTAAAGGAACTCCCGGTGGATACGGAATAATTGAAGTAGCTGCTACTTCACCTATACTGTCTTCTATATTGACTAATTTTTTATGAGCAAAATATGCTTCGGCTGGGCTCATTGAAATAACAGGTTGTGGCATATCAAGCGTTAAATCTTTAATAGGTTTTCTCTTTTCTCTGCCTGCTATTTCTTTAACTGCATCAATTAGAGTTTCGTAATCCTCTTTGTTATTCATAACAGTAGCAACAGCTAAAGTATTATAATAATCACTCATTTCCATACGAATATTATAATCATGATATAAAATGCTCATAAGCTCTTGGCCTTTATATCCAGCTATATCTATAGTGATTCTACATATATCCAGGTCGAATATTGTATCATCATTTGGGTCCATCTCCAAAACAGTTACACCTTCAATTTCCCCAAGCCTTTTTCTAACATCCAATAGATATTCATAATTTTCATCTAGTTGCTTTTTACCTTCATCAGCCATATATGCTACTGACATTTCGTTGGACAAAGTAAATAAATACGATGGACTAGTTGTAGTATACAATTGGTATCTATCCATTAATTTATTCATATCAACTCTATCGCTACATACATGTATTAAAGATGTCTGGGTTAGACTAGGTAATGTTTTATGAGTAGAATGTATAACAATATCAGCTCCTGATACTATTGCAGAATCTGGATATTTATCAGACAAACCAATGTGAGGCCCGTGAGCTTCGTCTACAATTAAGATTCGTTTGTCATCTCTATGGACTATCTCAGCAATAGTTTTTATATCTGAACAAATTCCATAATAGTTAGGATTTGTTAAAATTACCACTGTTATCTCAGGATGCTCTTCTAATATTTTTTCTATTTCATTAGGACAAACTCCAGTCGTAAGTTCGTATTCCTTATTGTAATTTGGAAAAACATAAATAGGATCTAATTCATTTAAAATCATAGAATTGTACACTGATTTGTGACAGTTTCTTTGTACTAAGATTTTATCCCCTTTATTTGCTACTGCTGAAAGAGCTATATAGTTGCTTCCTGTAGAGCCATTTACACCATAAATAGTGTGTTTAGCACCAAAAACTTTAGCCGCTTCTTCCTGGGATTCCTTTATGATGCCAGTCGGCTCTAAGAGGTTATCCATACCTCTAGTTTCTGTAGTATCTATCATCGGCATCAACTCTGCCCAATCTATATTTGTTAGTCTTCCCTTGTGACCAGGAAAGTGAAAAGAAACACTATCTTCCTTAACTAATTCTTTTAAAGCATTCATAACAGGAGTCTTCATCTATCTGTTATTACCTCCTTGTGTCATTTTATATATTATAACATAAATTCAAATTAATACATTCTTTATACTATGAACTACCTAATTTTGAGGTAAATTTTACATTTATTTTCAAATAAAAAAGAAACTTGAGATTATTCCCAAGTTTCTTAGTTTAATATTTAAAATTAATATTCGATGAATAAAGATCTTTTTACACCACATAGAGGACAAATTTCTTCTGTTGCGTCTAGCCCTATGTATCCACATACTGGACATAAGTAAATTGTTTCTACATCAAAGTCATTTCCTGCATCTACAGCTTCTTTTGCCGCTGTGAATCTCACTGCATGATTCTTTTCTGCTTCTATTGCAAATCTATAAGCCTTTACAGCTTCTTCTTCTCCTTGCATTTCAGCAACTGCGATATATGCTGGATACATTTCTGTAAATTCGAAAGTTTCACCATTAATTGCACCTTGTAAGTTGTTGGAAGTTTCAGACAATCCAAAACCAGCCATAGAAGTTACTGGGAAGTCTCCTTCAACCTTTCTCAAAGCATTAAAATGAAGGGTTGCATGAACTTGCTCTGCGTCAGAAATTGCGTTGAATAATCTTGCTACATTAGGAAATCCTTCTTTTCCAGCCGTTTGAGCCCAAATTCTATATCTCATATGAGCTTGGCTTTCTCCCCCAAATGCTGATCTCAAGTTATCTTGTGTCATTGCTCTAACCATAATAATATTCCTCCTCGATTTATGTTTACTTAACTATAACTACATTTCAATTATATATATGAATTTTGATAAAGTCAATAATTAGAATAAATCTTATTTAGAAGATATATCAATCCAGCCCAAACAATTGGAAGCTTCTTCCAATTCTTCAATGGATAATTTTATAGCAGTATTATAACCTCCACATGCAGGATAAACGTATTGATAGTCTTTTAGAGATTCGTCTAGATAAACTTTTACGTCATCATTTACGCCAAATGGACAAACTCCACCTACTTCGTGACCAGTTCTTTCTTCAATTTCATCTATTGAAAGCATTTTAGCTTTGCAATTGAAAAGGCCTTTATACTTCTTATTATCTATTCTTCTTTCCCCTGCAAGTAAAACTATTACAGTTTCTCCTTTTTGATCAAAGCTCAAGGATTTAGCAATTTCATCAGGAGTAACTCCCAGAGCCTGGGCTGCTAAGCCCACTGTCGCACTGGATTCTTCTAGAATTTGCATTCTATCGGATAATTTATAAATCTCTAAATGCTTTTTTGCTTTTTCTATGGACATTATCCTATCATCTCCATTTTTTTAGATTGGTCAAAAGCAGTTAGAGAATCTATCATTTCATCTATATCTCCATCTACAAAATCTTCCATTCTAAATAATGTTTTGTTAATTCTATGATCTGTTATCCTACCTTGGGGAAAATTATAAGTTCTAATTCTCTCGGATCTATCCCCTGTACCGACTTGAGATCTTTTGGCATCGGCAATATTTTGATTTTGTTCTTCAAGTATTTGCTCATATAGTTTGGCTTTAAGAATTTTCATAGCCTTGTCTTTGTTTTTTAATTGAGATTTTTCATCTTGACATGAAACAACTAGTCCTGTCGGTAAATGAGTTATTCTTACTGCGGAGTCCGTTGTATTTACTGATTGTCCACCGTTACCGCTAGATCTAAATACGTCTACTCTAATTTCATTTGGATTTACTTCTACTTCTACGTCTCCAACTTCAGGAAGTACTGCAACTGTTGCAGTAGAAGTGTGAATTCTACCAGAGCTTTCTGTCTCAGGTACTCTTTGGACTCTATGAACCCCTGATTCATACTTAAGACGTGAATAAGCTCCTCTACCGTGTATCATAAAAATAACTTCTTTGTATCCGCCTATGCCAATCTCATTGGTATTCATTACGTCTACTTTCCAGTTATTTCTCTCAGCAAATCTAGTATACATTCTAAAAAGAACCCCAGCAAATAGCGCTGCCTCATCACCACCAGCACCGCCTCTAATTTCAACGATAACATTTTTATCATCGTTTTCGTCCTTTGGAACTAAAAGTATTTTTATTTCATCTTCAAGTGTGCTGATTGTTGACTCCAAGCCTTTTATTTCTTCATTGACCATTTCTCTCATTTCGTCATCTAGCTTTTCATCAAACATCATTTTTGTAGTTTCCAATTCTTCGGTAGCATCTCTATATTCTCTATACTTTTCGACTATTTCTTGTATTTCAGAATGCTCTTTTGCAATTTTTTGCAATTTATTGGAGTCACTTAAGACTTCTGGGTCCATCATATTTTTTTCTAATTCTTCATAACGTTCTTCAAATACTATTAAATTTTCGTACACTTATATCCCCTCCTTGACTCCCCAAATAACTCGATCAAGTCCTTGGAGATCCTTTTTTATTTCTATATTGATAAATTTATTTTCTTCGAGTATTTCTTTTACTGCATTTCCTTGGTCATATCCTATTTCAAATGCCAAAATCCCATTGGGATTCATAAAATTTATTGATTCTTTTGTTATCTGTCTATAATAACACAACCCATCTTCTCCCCCATCAAGAGCACCACTAGGTTCGTGGGTCACTTCTACTTGCAAATCCATTAAATCTTTTGTTTTTATATATGGTGGATTCGATACTATTATATCATATTTTCCTTCTACATTGGAAAACAGGTCGCTATACTCAAAGAACACATTCTCAACCTGATGAATTCTTTTATTAATTTCACAAACTTCCAATGCTTCCCTTGAGATGTCTACACCTAAAATTGAAGAACCTTCAATCTCCATTCCCAACGTTAAAGAGATGGCACCACTTCCGGCTCCAATTTCTAAAATTTTGGGACTAGAGATGGATTTTGCAATATGAACAACTTGACTTATTAAATTCTCAGTATCCCATCTTGGAATCAAGGCCCTTTCATCCACGAAAAAATCTCGACCATAGAAATTTTTTTCTTGAATTATATACTCTAAAGGCAAACCGTTTTTTCTTTTTTCAATTATTTCTATATATTTATCTCTAATATTTTCGTCTAACTCAAACTCAGGATATATATATACGAATGACAAGTCTTCGTTTAACAAAAATGAGAGTATCTTTCTACTCTCATTTTTCGGATCTGTATATAAGTTATTCGAAAGATTTTTTTCACCATATATCAATGCTTCTTTAATTACCAACTGTCATCCTCTCCTTCAGATGGCAAAACACTTTTTAGTGCCACTATAGCCACTTCAATTTGAGAATCATCTGGTTCCTTCACAGTGGCATACTTTTGAATTAACAATCCAGGAAGTGACAAAGCATTGCAAAGCTTATTGTCAAGTCTTCCCATAATTCTATTTACTTCATAAGATATTCCAGCTACTATAGGAAGCGCAATCACTCTTGTGACTATTCTCATAATCACGCTTGGCCAACCAAAAAATGACAACACTATTATAGATATCATCATAACCATAAAAAGAAATGATGTACCACATCTTTTGTGCATAATAGAATGCTTTTTAATATTTTCAACAGTAAGTTCTTCACCGCTTTCATAAGCATGGATACTCTTATGTTCAGCTCCGTGATACTCAAAGACTCTCTTGACATCTTCAAGTTTTGATACATAGACTATATAAATAAAGAAAAACAACAATCTAAATACACCTTCAATAAGGTTTAGAGCCAAAGGACTACTAATATACTTAGCAAATAAAGTAGTAACTAAATTTGGAAGTAACATAAAGAGTAATATTGTCAAACCTAAGGATGTAGCTATAATACCTGCCGTTTGTAAGGGAGTTAGGCTAGCGCCTTCTATCTTGTTCCCATCTTCATCTTCTTCCCAGAAACTTGCAGAAAACATCAGCGCGCTAACGCCAACATACATAGCTTCTCCTAATGCTATCATTCCTCTTAAAAATGGCATTTGAAGTATTCCATATTTTCTAGATGGCAAGTTTATATCTTCTACTTTTATTTCTATTTCGTTATTAGGTTTTCTAACTGCAATTCCAATTTTGGATGGTCCTCGCATCATAACACCTTCAATAAGTGCTTGACCACCGATGGACGTTTTTTTCATATATCTCCTATAATAAAAATAAGGTCAGCATAACACCAACCTTTATTTCTTAGTCTCTATTATACTTCTTCTTAAATTTCTCTACTCTACCACCAGCTTCAGTAAACTTTTGTTTTCCTGTAAAGAATGGATGACATTCTGAACATACTTCTACTCTCAATTCTGGCTTTGTAGAACCTGTTTTGAATGTATTTCCACAAGCACATGTAACTGTAGCTTCTTGGTAATTTGGATGTATATCTTTTTTCATGTTATCACCTCTAATTCGTTAGTAACTCAGTAATATATTGTATCATAAATCACTCAAGTTATCAAATTTTATTTGCAAAACCTGTGCTTCCACAAGTTTAATATTTACATCTAATTATATTACTACAATATAATAAAAGCTTCAAGTGTTTTTAAAGTTTTTATTTATTTAGTGTAGATTCTATACGTTCCATATATTCTTTAATTCTTTTTTCATAGCCATTTTCTTTAGGAATATAATATCTCCTCTTACTTTGAAGATAATCTTGCTTAACTATTCCATCTTTGTAATCATGAGGATACTTATATTTTTCATCCACCTTTCCGACGTGGATATTTTTTAAATGTTCAGGCACCTCTAAAGATCTAGTACTTCTAATATCCAAAAGAGCTTCGTCTATGGCCAAATAAGCTGAATTACTTTTAGGAGCAGTAGCTAAATATATTGTAGCCTCTGCAAGAGGAATTCTACCTTCTGGCATTCCAATAAAAGTTACTGCTTGGAATGCAGCATTGGCGATATTCATGGCGTTGGGATCTGCAAGGCCAATGTCTTCAGCAGCAGAAATTACTATTCTCCTTGCTATAAATCTAGGGTCTTCGCCAGAGTGAAGCATCAATGCAAGATAATAAATTGCCGCATCAGGATCAGAGCCTCTAATACTTTTTATAAATGCGCTTATTATATTATAATGCTGTTCTCCATCCTTGTCATAACGAAGGTTTACATTTTGTATACAATTGCCAATTATCTCAAGGTCAATTATTTTTTCTCCATCATTATTATCAGGCGTTGTAATGACCGCTAATTCTAATGTGTTTAATAAGTTTCTTGCATCACCTTCCACATGGTTTAGTAAGTATGATTTCGCCCTATCTTCAAAAATAATATTTTCATTTCCATAACCTTTTTCCGAATCAGTTAATACCCAGTCCAATAGGATTCTCAAATCCTCTTCTGATATTGGTTTAAATTCTATAACTCTACTTCTAGATAGGAGTGCTTTGTTCACTTCAAAAATAGGATTTTCAGTAGTCGCACCTATCAATATAACTATTCCTCTTTCAACATATGGAAGAAGAACGTCTTGCTGAGCTTTATTAAACCTATGAATCTCGTCAACAAATAAGATGGTTTTTTTATTGTAAATCTTTAAATCGGATTCTGCTATTTCGATTATTTGTTTTATATCTTTTACTCCAGCTGTTACTGCCGATAACTTTTGAAAGTTGTTTTTTGTATTGTTAGCAATAATACTAGCCAGTGTAGTTTTTCCTGTCCCTGGGGGACCATAAAATATCATAGAGGTCAATCTATCTGCAGTAATCAACCGATTTAAAAGTTTTCCTTCTCCTACAATATGACTTTGTCCAACAAATTCATCTAAATTAGATGGTCTAAATCTTTCTGCAAGGGGTTGAGAATTTTCTTTTCTTTTTTGATAGGAAAATTCAAATAAGTCATTCATCCTCATCCACTTCGCTTTTTATATTCATAATCTCTTCCATAAAAGAGTTGATGTCTTTAAATTGTCTATAAACGGATGCAAATCTCACATAAGAAATTTCATCAATCTCCTTTAATTCTAACATTACCATTTCCCCTATGTCTTGAGATTTAATTTCTCTTTCCAGGGAATTGTAAATTTTCTTTTCGACATTATCCACAGCTTCCTCGAGGCGAGATAAAGAAACGGGCCTTTTTTCACATGCCCTTATCATACCGTTTAGCAATTTGGATCTATCGTAGGATTGTCTGACTCCATCTTTTTTTACTACTACTATAGGAGATTTTTCCAATCGTTCATATGTAGTAAATCTTTTTTTGCATTTTAAACATTCTCTTCGCCTTCTAATAGATTGGTTGTCATCAGTCGGCCTAGAGTCTACTACCTTGGAGTCATCGTAATCGCAATATGGACACTTCATATATTTCCTCCTTTAGTAAAAATATTAATAAATATTAAAAATCGCATTAATTACTACTGTATAAGTACTAAGTAATGCGACTGTTTTAAAATTTATAAAATCTACTTCAACCAATCAGGAATATTAAGACCTGATGGATCTTCAATTCTATCTGACTTTTTCTCAGCTTCTGGAGCTTCGCCTTCAGGCTCTTCTGCTCTGATTCGTCTAGGCTCTATTTCTTCGTCATTAAATCCAGTAGCAATTACTGTAATTTTTATTTGATCTCCCATTGACTTATCAATTCCTGCTCCAAAAATAATATTAGCTTCTTCTGCAACTGAAGATCTTATTAATTCAGCAGCCTCATTGATTTCAAATATACCTAAATCATCTCCACCTGTAATGTTAATTAATACAGATTTTGCTCCTTCAATAGAAGTTTCCAAAAGAGGACTCTTTATTGCAGCTCTTGCAGCTTCTTGTGCTCTTTCATCTCCTTCTGCATAACCTATACCCATATGAGCAATGCCTTTGTTTTCCATAATAGATTTAACGTCAGCAAAGTCTAAATTGATTAAACTAGGAATACTAATCAAATCAGATATACCAGTTATACCTTGAAGTAAGACTTCATCAGCCATTTCAAAGGATTCTTGTACACTTGTTTTCTTATCAGCAATTTGTAAAAGTCTATCATTAGGTATAGTTACCAATGTATCAACTTTTGCTAGAAGTTCCTCAATTCCAGATTCAGCTTGTTTTTGTCTTCTGCTTCCTTCAAAAGAAAACGGCTTAGTAACGACACCTACTGTAAGTATGCCTAATTCTTTTGCAATATCTGCTACAACAGGTGAACCCCCTGTACCAGTTCCGCCACCCATTCCTGCAGCAATGAAAACCATATCTGATCCGTCTAAAGAATTTTTAATTTCATCGCGACTTTCTTGTGCGCTTACTTCTCCCACTGAAGGATCTCCGCCAGCTCCTAAACCTTTAGTTACTTTTTCTCCTAATTGAAGTTTAGTATTTGCTAAAGAGGCTTTCAATGCTTGTCTATCAGTATTGGCAGCGATGAATTCAACACCTTTAACTCCACTTTCAATCATTCTGTTTACGGCGTTATTTCCCCCACCGCCAACACCTATAACTTTAATTTTTGCAAATCCATCGTTGTCTACTTCAAATTCCAACATTATTTCCTCCTTTATATCTTTATCATAATATTTAATATTTTAAAGATAATCCTTACTATATTGTACGGTTTTACGACTAATATGTCAAACATATTTTCTATCTAAATAAGTAAATTAAACACTTTTCTATGTTTTTAGACCTTAAAAAGTAAATCTCTAATAAAAAATATTAGATATGCAATAAATATAGTAAAAATTATCGACATTAATAATAACAAGTTAACACATTTTACAATTTTTTACACTAAAAACTGAAGATTTTACAATCTTTAGATTTATTCATACACTAGGACCGGATCTGGCCCTTCTTCCATTAAAATCATAGAGGCTTTTCTAGAAGTATCCTCTTCAATTGACATTATCATCTGGTCTAATACTTTTAGTTTATACTCTACATTATTGTAGGAGCCGAAAGCAACAAATACGTCATTATATAAAACCAATTCTGCTTTATTTTCTTCCAGATTAATATTTTTAAATTTTAAAAGACTTTCACCTTTTAGAAGACTCTCTCCATCGTAGATTTCACTCAACAATTTATTTTGTTCTTCTGTCGCAAAGTCAAATATCTTATCCCCTAGTTTGATATTATCTACATTTTCAATACCTTTAATTAGAAGTAAATTGAGCATCAAGGTTTCACTTTCGCCAATTATTATTCCGTATTTGTCTATTAACAAATATTTATTTGAAATTTGTATAGTGGATGCGGGTTTTCTTTCTATAACTTCAATTATTATATTCAAAGGCAAACTGCGTTTAATCTTAGCGGAGTCTATAAAAGTAATACCCGAAATCCTTTTCTCGATATCCTCGATATCAATAAAAATAAAATTGTCTTCAGTTGTAAGATTTGAAGCTGCCAAAATTGTAGATGATTCGACCTTACTATTTCCACTTACACTGATTTTTTTGATATTAAAAATCGGAAGATGAAGAAAAGCAAAAACAAGCCCTAATATTAATATCAGAGCCATTAAAATTCTTCCATATTTAATCTTTCGTTTCTTCCTATACCTACGTTTTCTCTTCATCCAATCACTTAATTATTGAAAATATTTTATCCACGATTATTTCTGTTGAATTTGGCTTTGAAAGTATTTTAGCACATTCTCCCATTTTTTTCATCTTTGTTTCATTTTCTAAAATATCGATGATAGTGCCCAATAAGTTTTCGGAAGTTAATTCATCTTCTAAAAACACCCTCGACGCTCCAGCCTTTTCAAATGCTCTAGCATTATACTCTTGGTGATTGTCGGCAGTGTATGCCTTTGGAACTAAAATACTAGGTATACCCAAAGCAGAAACTTCAGCCAATGATATTGCACTTGAACTCAAAATCGCCAAGTCGCTACTAGCTAATAAATTTATCATTTCATGTGAATAATCCATAATTTTAATATTTTCATTAATTGTAATCTTTCTATCATTTAAAACTTTCATGAATTCATCATAATGGGATCTACCAGTTATATGAATTAATCTATATTTAAAATCCTTACTTGCCTCAATAATTCCAATAATGGCATTGTTGATCGATTCTTGACCGCCGCTGCCTCCAAAAGATAAAATTAATTTTTCATTTTCTTTGACGCCTATTTCTTTCCTCAAATCAATTTTATTAACAGTGAAGAAATCTTTTCTGATGGGATTTCCCGCCATAAAACAATTGCTACTAGTAAAACGGTTCTTTGCTTCTTCAAAAGAAATAGCTATTCCATTTGCTTTTTTTGCTAAGATTCTATTTACTTTTCCTGGAAAAGCATTGGATTCTTGTAAAATAGTTTTTATTCCTTTTTGCTGAGCTAAAAAGAGTACAGGAAAAGCTACGTAACCACCAGTACCAATAACTATATCGGGCTTAAACTTTTTGAGAATCTTATTAGCGTCATAAAGTCCCTTTAAAAGTTCCACACCTATCTTAAAGGAATCCAAGTTGATACTCCTAGGTAATCCCTTAACTCTAACTGTTTCATATTTATATCCAGCACGTGTAGTCAATTCCTTTTCCAATCCTTGTGGAGTGCCCACATACAAAAATTCACCTTCTGGATCTCTTTTTTTTAATTCGTCTAAGATAGCCAAGGCAGGATATATATGTCCACCTGTACCTCCGCCTGAAATTAAGTATTTCATTTTATGCTCCTACTATTTTCCTTCGATATATTTAAGATTATACCCGTTGCATATAATGTTACCATTAAAGAGGTTCCACCAAAACTAATAAATGGCAAAGTAATACCTGTTACTGGCGCTAATCCTATATTAACCATAATGTGGATAAATGCCTGTACACCGATGAGTGTTGCAAAACCAAGTGCCAAATATTTTCCAAATCTGTCCTTGGAATTAAAAGCAATTAGATATCCTCTCCAGATAAATAAAAAAAACAATACTACTAAACAAGAAGCACCTATCAATCCAAATTCTTCACCAATAACAGCGAAAATAAAATCGTTATAGACATGAGGTATATAAGAAAACTTTTGAACACCTTTACCTAAGCCTACTCCTGTTATCCCACCCATTGCAAGGGCATATAGGGAATTCATTAATTGATATGAGTCATTACCCTCTCCGAAAGGATCTAAAAAACCTGCTATTCTTTCCAATCTGTAAGGGGTCATAGTGTAATACAATCCTGCGCTCCCAAACATTAATAATATTAACACATAGCGAAACTTTATTCCAGCAGCTAGTATTATTGAGCCTAGTGCAATTGCTATTACCATAGCTGAGCCCATATCACGAATCAATACGACACCTACTGATACTCCAACAAAAATAACAATTAAAATAAAATTTCTAAATTTTCTAATGTTTTTTCCTAAGCTCGAACAAATCGAAGCCATAAAAATAATAGATGTAATTTTTAAAACATCCGATGGCATAAATCTTGGTAAATACCTAATTTTTAACCATCGTGTAGAACCTAAACTATCTGAGCCATAAGATGTAAATAGCATTAAATTCAAAATAATCCCAATTATCATTAATGGGATTGCGTACTTTTTGTATTTTTTATATGGAATATTCATTCCAACAAACAAGCAAAAGAATCCAAGAGCCAAGGACCTTAGATGTAACAATATAAAGTAATATCCGTTTTCAAATTTCAAGACGGCAGTAGGCCAAGAAGCACTAAATACTAATATCCCACCAACAATGCATAGTATTATTGTAATTATTAATAATGGTCTATCTACAATAGCTCTTTTTTTCATTCTAAACCGTAAACTCTTTCTATTTTAATTCTTCTACTAGTTGAATAAATTTATTGCCTCTTTCTTCAAAGTTTTTAAACATGCCCCAACTAGCACAAGCAGGAGATAATAAAACCACGTCCCCCGTTTGGGAAATTTTACTGGCAATATTAATTCCTTCTTCTAAATTGTCTATTTCATAAATGTTTTTATATCCCAATTCCAATGCTTTATTAACAACCTGATCTTTAGTTTGTCCAATTGCTAAAATCGCCTTTATTTTATCTTTTCCCATATTTAACAACTCAGTAAAATCTTCTTTTTTATCATATCCACCCAAAAAAATAATTAGAGGATTGTCAAATGAAGCGATTGCTTTCATAGTGGAATCAGAGTTTGTTCCCTTGGAGTCATTATAATAAGACACCCCATTATGAAGTCGCACAAATTGAAGCCTATGGGGTACTCCTTGGAAGTTTTGTATTGTTTCTTTAACGATCTCTCTGTCTAATTTCAGTATTTCTGCCACGGCAATACTCGCCATAATATTATAGTAATTATGAACACCCTTAATATAAATATCTTTAGTATCAAGGTATTCTGTAGACACGCCTTTTTCAGATATAAATATTTTACCATCATATAAATAAACTCCAGATTCAATTTTTTCCAAAGTACTGATAAAGATTTTGTTATAGTCTCCTCGGAGTTCCTTTAAGTTTTTGTCATCAAAATTTAATACAGCGTAATCTTTTTTATTTAAATTTTTTAAAATGTTTAGTTTAGCATTTTTATAGTTTTCTGTAGTTCCATGATAATCTAAATGATCTGATGTGATATTCATAATGACTGAAATATTTGGTTTGAATAAATCTACATCGTCCAACTGAAAACTGCTACATTCAATTACTAAAAAATCCTTTGTGGTATTTATTAATTCAAAGACAGCACCTACTCCAATATTACCTACCGCATTACTAGATATGCCACCTGAATTTAAAATGTCATTAACTAAAACTGTAGTTGTAGTTTTGCCATTTGTACCTGTGATGCAAATCAGTTTTTCATCACCTTTATACTTATATCCTAGTTCTAAATCAGAAATTATCTTTGCACCTGCATTTTTTAAGTTTTGAATGAGGATGTGATTTGGATTTATGCCAGGACTTTTCATAACGAGTTTAAATTTTTTATCCATAACCATTTCTGGAGAAAATAAAAAATCAATCCCTAAATTACTGATGTCTTCTGGTATTTGGGATATGTTTTTTATATTATCATCATAAGCATATACTTTGATTTTAAGTTTAGAAAGAGCGGTTACAGCTGCTTTGCCACTAACTCCTAACCCTATTATCAAAATGTCATTATATTTTTCCACTATATCACCTTATCTAATACCGAGTATTGATATAATTGTAAATACAAGAGTAATTAATGCGAAAATCTTCACAATTTTAGTTTCGTGTATTCCCTTTGCTTCAAAATGATGATGAATAGGAGCCATTAAAAATGCTCTTTTGCCAGTAGCTTTAAAAGAAACTACTTGAATAATAACAGAAAGAGTTTCTATTACAAAAATGATTCCCACAAAAGGCAAATACAAAGTCGTTCCAGAGGTAATGGCAATTGCTGCAAATGCTCCACCTATCGCCAAAGATCCCACGTCTCCCATAAAAGTTTGGGCTGGATATCTATTAAATTTCAAAAATCCTACAAGGGCTCCAGCTAAAGTCATAGAAAACATTGCTACTTCCCTATTAAATTTAAATACATTCATTACTCCAAATCCCGTTAGAGCAATTACAGATACGGTACTAGCCAAACCATCTAAACCGTCTGTTAAATTTACGCTGTTGACTGTACCTAGCACAACAAAAAGAGTAAGAGGATAAAATAACAACCCCAAATTTACTTTATTGTCTCCAAAAAATGGAATATATAAATTTATCAAAGATGAATCCTGAGTTGCTAAAAATATTATCAATATGGATACAAGTACTTGGGCAGAAAATTTCTGCCTAGGCGTTATACCTTCATTTGTTTTTTTGACTACAATTAGATAATCATCAATCAAACCTATCGCACCAAATCCTATCATGGAAGTAATACAAATAAGCACGTTTTTGCTTTTAACTCCAAAAACTATCATTGTCACAACAGTGGCGATAATGAATATAATACCGCCCATGATAGGAGTTCCTGATTTGACCAAATGACTTTCAGGTCCATCAAGTCTAATTGTTTGTCCTATTTTAAGTTTTTTTAACTCGGGAATAATAATAGGACCCAAAACTAAGCTAAGTATCATAGCTGTTATAAAGTTTAAAATATAAAAATTATTTAAATTACTCATTTTTTTATCCTCTACTATTATGCATTGGGACTAGGTTTATCATCCGGACTATTTTCTTCATTATTGTCTTCATTTATTTCTTCAATTACTTCCTCTGATTTATCTTTTTCAGGTGAAGTTATGGGTCTGTTTTCTGTGTTTTCTACTTCTAATAATCCATCGACTAATGATGGATCTGAAGTGTCTTGTCCTTGAAGTTCTGATTTTTCACCTAGTACAAGTGTAATCTTTTCCCCTGCTTGAATTCTGCTGGAATAATTGGGACTCATTCTGACTATTACGCCCTCTTCTGCCCCTTCTGTTTCATATCCTACGCCAATTTTGTTTAGATATTCTTCTATTTCATTTATTTGCTTACCAAGCAAATTAGGTACTATTTTAGTTTCTCCATTATTTAAGTCTATTTCAAACTCTACGATACTTCCTCTATCCACTAATTCTCCAGCTTTAGGATTTTGGCTTATAATTATCGTATCGTCAGTTATATTGACATACTCAGTTGTGTATTTTAAATCAGTGTCGGTTATCATTCTACCTGCTTCACCAATTAACCTAAATGTAACATCTGGCACCCTTACGTAGTCTTTGTTTGTATCAATTGAGTCCCTAGGTTTTTCTTTTATTCCTAGTAGCTTTAAAGTATATTCTATGATGTTTTTTGCACTTGGAGATGCAACTATACTGCCATAAGTCTGAGTTTTAGGATTATCCACAATTACTAATATGGAAATTACTGGATTATCGATGGGTGCAAGCCCAACAAAAGAAGACACAAACTGGTCTTCAGCGTAACCATTTTCTAAAACTTTATTTGCGGTTCCTGTCTTTCCACCAATTCTATAAATTGCGCTGTTTGCCCTAGATGCAGTACCACTTTCTACAACATGGCTCATCATTTCCAACATTATATTTGCCGTCTCCGAAGAAATAACCTGTCTCTTTTCAGAAATTTCCATAGATTTTACTACTCTACCTTCAGAATTTACAAGCTCTTTAACGACTCTAGGAGTCATAAGTATACCATCATTTCCTATAGCAGATACAGCATTTATTAATTGAATGGGTGTTACAGCTAGGCCGTGACCATAAGACATTGTAGCTAATCCAATTTCTGAGATACTTTCGCTACTGCTTGGAATCATACCTATTGCTTCTCCAGTCAAATCTATCCCTGTCTTTTCTCCAAATCCAAATGCTTTTATATACTTTAAGAAATTTTCCCTGCCTAACTCTCTATTTACATAAACAAAACTAGGATTGCAAGATTTGGCCAAAGCATCCCTTAGAGTTATGTCTCCGTGGGGATGAGCAAATGAAACGCATCTCAATGGAGGTGCATTTTTAATATCTCTTATATAACCAGTACAATAATATTGCTTATCAGAATTTGTCGTATTTTCTTCAATTGCAGCAGCTGCTGTAATTAATTTAAAAGTAGAACCTGGCTCATAAATATTATTTACTATTGGATTTCTCCAATTAGTATACCAATTATTTTGAATTTCTTCAGAAGACATATTCTTCCATTTTAAAGCCTGAGCTTCATTAATGGCAGATGTAGGATTGTTAGAATCAAATGCAGGATAACTACTCATGCCCAGAATATCACCAGTAGCTACTTCTTGGACAATTATCTGTACTCCATCAGCTTTAAATTCGTCAATAATTCGATTGGTTTCTTCTTCCAAAACACTTTGTATTCCTTGGTCAATTGTTAAAACAGCAGACAATCCATCATCTGCTTCAAAAACTTCCCTACTTCCTGTAGGCAATTGCCTATTTCCCGCATCTGATGATTTAAGTATTCTTCCAGAGCTTCCTGTTAAATCTGAATTATAAGATGCTTCTACACCATATTGCCCTATACCATCTACATTAGTAAAACCCAGTAAGTGACTAGCCATATTTCCAAAAGGATAAAATCTTCTATAACCTTCTACTATTTCTATACCACTTAAGTTTTTTTCTAATATTCTATTGGCAACATCTCGCTCAACCCATTGCCTAATTTTAGTTCTTTTCCCACTAGAGAGTCTGTAGTAAAGTTCTCCTTCATCCATTTCCACTAAAGGAGCTAGTTCGGATATTACTTTAGCTCGGTCAGAATCTCCATTGAATGCTCCGGGATTTACATATACAGTAGATGCTGATACATTTACTGCCATTTTTTTACCATTTCTATCGTATATTATTCCTCTATCTGAAACTATTTCTTCAGATCTGTTTATCTGCTCTAAAGCCTTTTTTGTATACTCATGGCCTTTTACTACTTGAATGTAAAAAAGTCTTGATATAATTATCAAAGACAATAAAAGAAAAAAAATAAGAAGAAAAATAATTCTATTATTATGTATTGCACTATTTTTCTTCATAATTACCCCCTAATTCTATTCACGATTACCTATCAATGTAGAGAAGATGCTGCTTATTATTCCTTTATCTTCTTCTACCCTTTCAGTATCTCTTAACGTAAAATATACTACTTGATTATTTTCAGGAAAAACCATCCCCAATTTTGTCTTAGCTTCGTCTACTATGTCACGCTTGCTTTTTATTTCTTCGACTTTTGCATGGAGATTCAACTCAGTTTTTTCTGCCTCAGTTATTATAGCATCAATACGTCTAATTTCAAAATTAAGAGAAGTTATTTTAGCATAATTTGAAAGCATAAAAATGGCTGAAGCTATTGAAATTAGTAGAAAAGAAGTGTAGAACAATGTTAAGAAAATTTTTCTTCTTCTAACTAATTTTTTGTTTTGTGTCTTATTATTTTTTTGAACATCAAGATTGGCTGGATAAATTTTTGAATAATCTAATTTTTTTGCAGCTTCAGCCATGGTGTCACCTCATCTCTTTTTTTGGACAACTCTCAATTTTGCCGACCTAGATCTAGGGTTTTGATCTATCTCTTCTTGAGAAGGAAGGATAGGTTTTCTAGTTAATACCTTTATCTTTGATACTTTGTCACATGTGCAAATCGGCGCCCTAGGGTCACAAATACAATCCCTTTCTAAATATCTGAAAGTGTTTTTTACTATTCTATCTTCTAAGGAATGAAACGTTATAATCGCTAATCTCCCATCAGGATTTAATCGACTTACTATTTTTTCAATCGTTTTTTCTATAATATTTAATTCGTCATTAACTTCTATCCGTATAGCTTGAAAAGTTTTTATAGCCGGATGTTTCTCCATCCTCTGGCTTTTGGGTATTGCTTTTTTAATTACTTCTACCAGTTCAAATGTAGTTTCAATAGGACTTTTATTTCTTTCTTGGACTATAAATTCGGAAATTCTCCTAGCCCATCTTTCTTCTCCATATTTCAAAATAATTTCTTCCAACTCTTCTTGTGAATAATCATTGATTACAATTTTTGCATTTAATGGGTTTTCAGAGTCCATCCTCATATCCAATGGAAAGTTTTGATGATAAGAAAACCCTCTTTCTCCTGAGTCTAATTGATACGATGAAACTCCTAAGTCCAAAAGAGCTCCATCAATATTTCCTATGGAGAGCTCATCAAGAATATTATCAAAGTCTTTAAAATTTGATTTTTTAATAATTACTCTTTCGTCATAATCTTTTAAAACTGAAGTAGCCTTTTCTAAAGCATCTGTATCTTGATCAATCCCGATAAGCAGTCCTTTGTCTAATTTTTTCACTATTTCTAATGAATGACCGCCACCGCCCAGAGTACCATCAAGATAAATTCCATCTGATTTAATATTAAGACTCTCAATAGTTTCAGTTAATAAAACTGACTGATGTATAAATTCCATTTTTAAAATCCTAACTCTTCCATTTGTTCTGCAATATTCTCATATGATAGATTTTCATCACTTACATATGATTTCCAGTTCTCTTCTGACCATATTTCTATCCTATTTGGAGTTCCTATAATGACTGCATCTTTATCTATATTGCAATGCTCCCTTAAATTTGGAGGTATAAGTGTTCTACCTTGTTTGTCTATTGCACTTTCTGTGGCTCCAGCAGTAAAAAACCTTACGAATGCTCTCGCATCTTTATTTGCAAATGGCAACGATCTGAGTTTCTCTTCAAATGCTCTCCATTCGTCCATGGGAAATAAAAATAAACATCCATCTAAACCTTTTGTCATAACAAATTCTTCCCCGAGGGAGAATCTGAACTTAGATGGAATTATTACTCTGCCTTTAGCATCTAGACTGTGTTTAAACTCGCCTAAAAACATATATTCACCCACTTGGCCATAATATTCGCCACTTTCTTACTACTATCCACCACTTTTAACCACTTAATAACTATATATTACCTTATTTGTCCTCCACTTTCTATAAGAAAATAAAAAAACAAGGTATAAGGACCAAAGTCCTAATACCTTGTTGTTCTGTAAACAACTTATTTATCGATACTTAATATTTTTTAATTTTGTGATTCTTAGATTGGTAAAAATAAATAATTAATCCAATCAATATTCCGGCGATACTGACTAATTGCGCTACTCTAAATGAACCTAGGTACAAACTGTCAGTCCTTAGTCCTTCAATAAAAAATCTAGCTATGGAGTATATAATCAGGTAAATAGAAAACATTTGGCCATCAAATTTCTTTTTTTTGCTTAGATAAAAATATAAAAACAAAAATATTGAAAATGTAACTATAGATTCATAAAGAAAAGTGGGATGAACCTTCACTCCCTCAACCATTATTCCCCACGGCAAGTCCGTAGGACCTCCATGGGCTTCTTGATTTGCATAGTTGCCCCATCTGCCTATTGACTGACCTATGGCTAATCCTGGCGATATAATATCTGCTAAATAAAAGAATGGAACTTTATTTAATTTAGAATATACATAAACCACTAACACTCCACCAAGTATCCCCCCGTGAATTGCAAGACCTCCTTGGCGAAAATTTAAAATTTGTAGTGGATTAGATAGATAGTATTCTAAATCATAAAATATAACATAATACAATCTCGTCGTGATTACAGCTATCGGAATCATAGCTAGCATCAAATCTAAAAAATTATCTTTGGTTATTCCTCTTTTTTCATCTATCAAGCTATAAGCTACCCATATACCTAAAAAAATCCCCGTAGTAACTAAAATTCCATACCAATTGATGTCTATTCCAAATAAACTAAATGCTACAGGATTCGTAATCATCACAACCTTTCATCGTTATTCCAATTGTGATAAACCTCTTGGATATCGTCATTATCTTCTAACATATCTATCATCTTTTCCATATTAGAAATATCCTTTTCATCAGTAAGGTCTACATAATTTTGTGGAATAAATCCAATTTCGCTCATAGCAAAAGTATACCCATCTGCCTCTAATTTGTCTCTGACATTTATAAAATTTTCTAGATTCGTCGTAATTTCATATGCATCGTCCAAGACTTCAAAATCATCAGCGCCATAATCTATAGCTTGCATCATCAATTCATCTTCGTCTACGGAATCTGCTTTTTCAATTATTATTGATCCCAACCTATCAAACATAAAAGTTACAGAACCTGATGTACCTAAATTGCCACCGTATTTTTCAAATGCATGTCTAACATCTGGTGCCGTTCTGTTTCTATTATCCGTCAATGCTTCTACAATAACCGCAACACCAGAAGGACCGTAACCTTCATAAGTGATGGATTCAAAATCCTTGCCACCACCTTCTCCAGCGGCTTTTTTTAATGCTCTATCGATATTATCATTAGGCATATTTTCTGCCTTTGCCTTATCAATTGCTGTTTTTAATTCTGGATTAAAATCAGGATCCAACCCACCAGATCTAGCTGCTACTGTTATATATCTAGAAAGTTTTGCAAATATTTTTGCCCTTTTTGCATCTTCTTTTCCTTTTCTATGTTTAATATTACTCCATTTCGAATGTCCTGCCATTAAAATTTCCTCCAATTACTCTCATAAATAAGAGGCATTTTCCTCTTATGTTCTGAATTTTTATTTTTCTTTCTTATATTTTCTATGAAGTCATTGTTAGCTGCATCATTTAAAATGACAGAGTCTAATACTTCATATGTAAATCCCATTTCATCCTCGTCAGTCTGGCCTTCCCAGAGTCCTGCAGATGGCTTCTTGTTAATAATCTCTTCAGGAATATTTAGTAAACTAGCTATTTGAAACACTTCAGTTTTAGTAAAATTTGCTAAAGGCATCAAATCCGAACCCGTATCTCCCCATTTCGTAAAATAACCAATATGAAATTCAGATTTATTAGATGATCCCAATACTAAATATCCAAGCTCTTGGGCATAATAGTACAATGTAGTCATTCTAAGTCTAGGTTTTATATTACTCTTTGCTAATAAATTACTGCCAGAAAATGATGAATTAATCAATTCATCATATGTTTTTGACAAGTCTACTTTTTCAATATTTAGTCTTAATGAATCGGATACAATTCTAGCATCTATCTCATCCTTCGGGTTACTGTGAATAGGCATAATAATCCCTAGTGACGTATCAGGAAAAGCAAGTTTTGATATCCCTGCAATTACTGCCGAATCTATACCTCCACTCAACCCAAAGACAACGCCTTTAGAATTTGCACTTTCTACATTATATTTAAGCCAACTTGCAATATCTTCAATTGTATGTTTAGTTATCATTTAGAAGCAACTCCCCATTTTTTTCTGGCATTAAAATTTCTTTTCTTATTTTTATAATGATTTCATCGCTAGTAATATTAATCAAATCACTTTTAAACTTATCCATATCTTTAATAGAAACTAAAATTATACCTTGAACTCTATCCGAATAATTCATTTCGATTGTATTATAGCCATTGGTTTCTATATAATTAATTATCTTTCCATGGAAAACATAATCATAGTCTATTTCTATATGCAAGTACTCAACCATTTCTACAATTATTCCAGCATCTACTGCGATTTTTGAAGTCTTGGAATAAGCTCTTATGAGTCCGCCGCCACCTAATAATGTACCACCAAAATATCGTGTAGCCACTACCACTACATTTGTAAGTTCTTCTCTTTTTAATACTTCTAACATAGGTATGCCTGCAGTGCCTGATGGCTCGCCGTCATCGTCAAATCGTTGAATCATCATATCTTCACCTATAATATAAGCGCTACAATTGTGAGTGGCGTCATGGTGTTTCTTTTTTATTTCTCCAATGAATGCCAAAGCCTCGTCCTCACTTTTAACAGGCGAACTATATCCGATGAAGACCGACTTTTTTACTTCAAATTCGTCTACACCTTGTTTATAAATTGATTTATACATCATTATTCCTTTACTACATTTTTTATATAATAATTATAATCTGACTCTTCAATTTGGCCTTCGATTGATGAACCCAATTCTGTATATTCTACATCTTTAATGCTATACTTTTCAACAAAATAATTTAAAATATTTTGTTCGTCATAATTAAAAAACATTTTAACTTGAATTTTATCCATAGATAAATTTGAGTAAATAACATCGAGAAGTTCGTCTAAATTCGTTTTGTTTTTTGCAGAAATGAACACATAAGGTTCGTAAATTTTGAATCTATTTAGACTCTCTCCTTCTTCAAGCATGTCTATTTTATTAAAGGCATATATCATCTTTTTATCTGACAAATTCAAGTCTAGCAAAATCTTATTAGTAGTTTCAATTTGTAATTCCACATCCGTATTTGTAACATCTACAACTTGAACTATAATATCTGCGAATCGAATTTCTTCTAACGTAGATTTAAAAGCAGCGATTAAATGAGTTGGTAATTTTGATACAAAACCTACAGTATCTATTAGTAAAAATTCTCTCCCATTATTAAACTCTGATCTTCTTAAAGATGTTCCTAGTGTGGCGAAAAGCATATCTTTTACAAAGACCTCCCTAGATTCTTCACCGTCAGTATTTCGGATTAGTGAATTTACCAAAGTGGATTTACCTGAATTCGTATATCCTGTTAAAGCTACAATTGGAATATTACTTTTACTCCTCTTCGCTCTAAGGATTTCTCTATTCTTTTCAACTAATTTAAGTTTTCGTTCGATATTTCCAATTTCTCTTGTGATATGTCTTCTATCTGATTCTAATTTTTGTTCCCCTGGCCCCCTAGTACCTATACCTCCTCCCAGTCTAGACAAATATTGTCCTGATCCTGAAAGTCTAGGAAGTCTATATTTTAATTGTGCAAGTTTTACTTGTAGCTTTCCTTCGTTTGTATTGGCTCTTTGTGCAAAAATATCTAAAATTAAATTTGTTCTATCTACTATATTTCTATCTATAATTTTTTCTAAATTTCTAATCTGTGACCCTGATAATTCCTCATTAAAAATAACTGTGTCTATATCTAACTCTTCACAGTAATTGTAAATTTCTTCAGCTTTTCCAGGTCCTATTAAAGTTCTTGGGTCCTTTGACAATTTTCTTTGTACAACAGAGGCTATAACCTCTGCTCCACTAGCTTTAGCTAATTCTGATAATTCCTCCATAGAACTATCTATATCTTCATCTAAAAGATTTTTATCAATCCCCACCAATAGTACACGTTCCGTTTCACTTCGTGTCTGTAACATATTTCACCTCTTTCCCATTATATCATATGTTACAGAATATTGAACTTATTGTGACATCCAAACTTTATCTTCTATGTGTTAAGAGAATATGTTATAATACTCATATAATGAATTTAGGAGGGTAATTGTGTCAGATAACAGATATTCAAACAGTATAAGCATATTTGATATAATATTTAAGTTAATAAAAGTAACTATCCTTACCCTTGTAATCATAATTGTTTTAGGAGCGATGATAGTTGGAGGAATGGTGGCTTCTGTGTTAGACGAATCCCCAGAAATAGATCCTACCACTATGATTTCATCCCTAACTCAAACTTCTACAATTTATGACTCCCAAGGGAATCTTTTAGAAAAAGTTCAAAATCCCAATTATGAATACAGGACAATAGTTACTTTAGATAGAATGCCAAGTCATTTAATAGACGCTTTCATTTCTATAGAAGACGAAAGATTTCTAACTCATCCTGGAGTGGATATACTAGGAATAGGTGCATCAATTATGGATGCTGCTAGATCTGGCGGTTCCATGAGAGGGGCTAGTACAATAACCCAACAATTAGTTAGGAATATGTACTTATCACCAGATAGATCATTAGTTAGAAAGCTAAATGAAGCCTATCTGTCCTTACAGGTGGAAGAACAACTGAGCAAAAGCCAAATTCTCGAAGCTTATTTAAATAAAATTTATCTAGGCCAAGGAGCATATGGTGTACAAGAAGCCGCTCAAACTTATTTCAACAAGGATGTGGAAGACCTAACACTAGCTGAATCAGCTTTATTCGCTGGTATAGTTAAATCCACTTCTACTTATCAACCATTTATGCGTATCGAACCTGGTAAATATAATTCAGAAGAAATGAGTTTAGTGGGAACTGCAGATGTACTAGGCCAAACTATGTATTTAATTTACAATCCAGAATCTGTCAGTAGACAAAAGATTGTATTAAGTCAAATGAAAAAACTAGAAAAAATTAGCGAAGAACAATATCAGCAAGCACTTAAAGAAGATATAATGGCAGCTTTAAGTCCTGGCGAGAAAATTTATCACAGTATGACATCTTATCCAGTAGACTTCATACAAAATCAAGCTACAGATTTGCTAGCTGAACGTTACGGTTTAAGTTATGTAGATGCACAAAAGAAATTATTTAATGAAGGCTTGAAAATTTATTCCACAATTGATCAAAATTTACAAGGACAATTGGAAGAAATGTATGAAAACTTTACTCAAATAATGGTAGGTGATCCTTCTAAAATAAGAGCCCCATTTTTAATCGATTGGTCAAGAGATAAATCAGAAAATGTTATTGATTCTAGAGGTAATGTATTATTCTACAAAGCTAATAACTTAGTGGATGAAAATTACAATGTATTATTACCATCTTCAAACTTCGAATTTGTAAATGGAGATTTGATTCTACGATATAAACCTATAACTGCAAATGGAGATTACTTGCATATAGGAGATGTATATACGATAAACTCACAAAACAACATGGTAACACATGAAATTGGACCCGTTTTAATGCCTAGTAATCAATATACTAAAGGCGAAAATGGTGAAATAAGAATTTCTGCAAATTATCTATCTGAACATCCAGATCTATTTACAGTAATCAATGAGGGAGCAACTTTAAGAATTTCTTCGGATTATTTCACTTTCCAAAAGAATGGAATTGTACAACCACAATCCGCTACAGTAATTATGGATTATAAAACTGGAGAAGTTAAAGCTCTTGTGGGTGGTAGAGATGTCGAGGGAAATAGAATTTTAAACAGAGCGACTGATTCCAGAAGACAACCTGGTTCAGCAATTAAACCTATTTCAGTGTATTACCCTGCTTTGGCAGAGGGCAAAACTGCAGGTTCAATTGCAGATGACGTTCCTGTAACAGTAGCTAATAAACCTTGGCCTAAAAATGCATATAAAGGTTATAGAGGCCTGTTAACTTATCGAATGTCATTGGACATATCTTCAAACGCTGGTACAGTTGATGTATTAGATCAATTGGGAATCGACACTTCGTTGAAGTACTTAGAGAAAATGGGAATAATTCATCCAGATGATCCTGAAAATGACTCCATAATTACTTCAAGAGAAAATGCCAAAGTTAACGATGAAAATCCAGCAGCACTTGCATTAGGTGGTATGACTAAAGGATTGACACCTTTAGAGCTTACAGCAGCATTCGGTACAATTGCTAATGATGGGACATACATTTCTCCCAAAGTTGTAACAAAAATTTTAGATAGTCATGGAAATATTATAGTTGATGATACTACTAAAAAAGAAGTAGTAACAGACAATAAAACTGCTTTTATTATGAAAGATATGTTAACTTCTGTAGTAAAAAATGGTTATACAGCAAAGCCTGCAAAACTCAACGGAATGGCAACTGCTGGTAAAACCGGTACTACACAAAAGCAAGCTGATATTTGGTTTGTAGGATTTACTCCATATTATGTAATGGGAACGTGGATAGGAAACGACTCTCCTTCCATTACTCTACAAAGCGGCTCATTAGCTGCAGCGGAATTTTGGAAAGATGTAGCTACCAAAATTCATGAAGGCTTGGATCCTATCCCCGAATTTGAAAAACCGGAAGGAATTATAAGTGAATATATTTCCTTTAAGAGTGGAAAATTATCTACAAAATCAGTAAGCAGCGCAGGCCATAGTACATCAGAAATTTTTGTAGAAGGAACTCAGCCTACTGAATATGACGACAGCTATAAAAGCGTTAGCGTATGTAGTATTACTGGTAGATTAGCAACTAAATATTGCCCATCAACTAGTTACAGATCAGCGTTTATGAGATCAGAACCTTATGACCCAAAAGATCATGGTGGTTTTACACCTGATGATGTGAATCATTTACCTGGCTCATATTGCACTGTTCACACCAAGCAAAGTCACGACGAGTGGTACTATGGACCTTATGGCCCAGGATTTAGTGGAGGAAATAGCAATAACGATAATTCAGGCTCGTCAAATAGCAACAGTAATAACAATAAAAAAGATGACTAACAACAAAATGGAGCTACCACCTCAACGGGTTTAGCTCCATTTTTTTATACTAATTTAGTTTTTCAATTTTTATACCAGTATCAATTCCATTTATGTCGTATATCTCTAATTCTTTACCTTCAAAATCTACTTCTAAAGCTAAAACTTCTGATTTGAAATGATCCAAGTCTTCTTTTAGAGCATTTGCTATTACTTTGTCAGTTTCGATATATACTTTTATATTATCCAATACTTCCAAGTCTTCTTGTTTACGAAGTTGTTGTACTTTGGATATTACCTCTCTAACATATCCTTCGTTTCTCAATTCTTCACTTATATGTGTATCCAAGATTATGAAAATATTATTTTCTGAGCTAACATCGAAACCTTCTTTTCCTTGGATATTTATCATAACATAATCTTCCAAGATTTCAGTTTCTTCTCCATTTATTTCTATGGAAATCTTTTTACCACTTTGCAATTCATCCACAAAATCTTTAGGGTTTACTTCATTTAAGAATTTACCAAAGGATTTAATTTTTGAGCCGAGTATTGAGCCTGCTATCTTAAAATTAGGTTTCAAAGAATAGTTCATATATTCCGTAATATCTTGAGCAAACTCTACATTTTTCACATTCAGCTCTTCTTTTATTAATTCCGTCAAATCTCCAATAATGTCTTTATAGCTACCATCTATAACTACATTGGACAGAGGTTGGCGTACTTTAATCTGTGCATTCTCTCTTGAAACTCTTCCAAGAGATACGATACTTCTGACTAATTCCATTTTTTCTTCAAGCTTTTCATCAAGCAGTGAAGGATCATGCTCTGGGTAGTAATCTACATGCACTGATACTTTTCCAGTTAAATTATGATATAATTCTTCTGCGATAAATGGAGTAATTGGAGCTATCATTTTTACAACTCCCAGTAAAACTTCATATGTCGTATTGTAAACTGATTTTTTGTCATCATCATATTCTGATTTCCAAAATCTTCTACGATTTCTTCTTATATACCAATTTGAAAAATCTTCTAATAAGAATTCTTGAATATCTCTAGCAGCTCTATTTAACTCAAAATCATCCATGTTTTTCCTGACACTTTTTATTAATGAATTGTATCTAGAAAGAAGCCATCTGTCGATTTCAGGTCTGTCTTCATAAGGGATAGTAAAAGAAGTGATATCTATATTGTCTGTTTTTGCATATAGACTTAAGAAATTATATATATTTCTCAAAGTCCTAAAGAATTTCGATTGAACTTCTTTGATATCTTCTTCGTTAAATCTAGTAGGTACCCATGGAGGAGATACATATACTAGATACCATCTAAGGGCATCAGCGCCGTATTTTTCAAATAACTTATTAGGCTCTACCGTATTTCCTCTAGATTTAGACATCTTTTTACCGTCTTTATCCAGTATTAAGTCATTGACCAATACATTCTTATAAGGTGACTTGCCCATTACATAAGTTGCAATACTTATTAAACTATAAAACCATCCTCTAGTTTGGTCTATTCCTTCGTTTATAAAATCCGCTGGGAATAATTGGTCGAAGTTTTCTTTATTTTCAAATGGATAATGATGTTGAGCAAATGGCATCGAACCACTGTCAAACCATACGTCTATAACATCTTCTTCCCTAGTCATAACTTCGCCACATTTTTCGCAATTGATGTGCACGTCATCCACATAAGGTCTGTGTAATTCTATAGATTCATCTATCTCTTCTATAGCTTTTTCCACAAGTTCAGCCCTTGAGCCTATACTTGTAGTATTTCCACAATCGTGACATCTCCAGACAGGAAGTGGAGTTCCCCAATATCTAGATCTAGAAATTGCCCAGTCATTCAAATTTTCAAGCCAGTTTCCAAATCTTTTCTCACCTACATAATCAGGATACCAATTTACTCCGTTGTTGTTTTCAATCATCTTATCCTTGTAATCTGTAACTTTAATATACCAAGAAGGTTTTGCATAATATATTAATGGCTTGTCACATCTCCAACAATGAGGATAATTGTGTTCTACCTTTTGTCTTCTATACAGTAAGTTTTCGTCATAAAGATAATGCATTATATTATGATCAGCATCCATGACAAATTGACCCTTCCAAGGCGTATCAGTAAATTCCCCCTTGTCATCCACTGGATTTAATACAGGAGCATCATACTTCATTCCAGTATTGTAGTCATCCTCACCAAAAGCAGGTGCAGTATGAACTATTCCAGTACCGTCGCTAGTTGTTACATAATCAGCAATGGTGACGAAGAAGGCTTTTTTATCAACTTGTAGAAATGGCATCAGCTGCTCATATTCTATATGTTCTAATTCCTTGCCCAGGAATTCTTCAATAATTTCGTATTCGTCAATTAAAACAGTATCCAGCAAATCTTTCGCTAAGATATATACTTCATCGTTATTTTTTACTTTTACATAAGTAACTTCAGGATGTACCGTTAACAACACATTTGACGGTAATGTCCATGGAGTTGTGGTCCAAACTAAGAAGTATTCATCTTTATCTTTTATTTTGAATTTTACATATACCGTTTCAGTTTTATCTAGTTTGTATCCTTGAGCTACTTCATGGGAGGCTAATCCAGTTCCACATCTTGCACAGTATGGTAATATTTTATGTCCTTCATATAGTAGACCATCTTTGAACATACTATCTAGAATCCACCACACTGTCTCAATGTAATCATTATCCAATGTGATATAAGGATCTTCCATATCTATCAGATAACCCATTCTTTCAGTCATCTCTCGCCATTCTTTTTCATACTCGAACACTGATTCTTTACAAATTTGATTGAATTTTTCAATTCCAAATTTTTCAATGTCTTGCTTACTCTTAAGACCAAGTTTTTTTTCAACTTCAATCTCAACTGGCAGCCCGTGGGTATCCCATCCAGCTTTTCTCTTTACTTTAAAACCTCTCATAGTTTTATATCTACAAGTTAAGTCCTTTAAAGTTCTCGCCATGACGTGATGGATTCCAGGTCTACCATTTGCTGTCGGTGGTCCTTCATAAAAGACATATGACGGAGATTCTTCTCTTTCCTTTATGGATAAATCTAATAAGTCTATTTTATTCCAATATTCTATGAGTTCTTTCTCCCGCTCATCGACGTGTTTTTCAGATAATTCTCTTAACAATTCCAAAAAACCATTCCTCCTTTAATATTAAAAATCCCTACTTTCAAATAGGGACTTAAACTCTTTGAAAATCTACCAATATTATAGTTTATATTGAAGAAATTATCAAAATTTTATGCATTTTATCAGACTATTTTTTATTAATTAAATCTTCAAAAGTTACACTATTAAAATTGCTTACTATATCATCTTGAATTCTCTCTAATTCATAATGAACTTCACATAAACCATTGGCAGCATCACAATAATCCCCTAAGAGGCATTGGTTAATAACCATTTCTCCTGAAATAGAAACATACACATCATATAGTGTAATTTCTTTAGGGGTTTTTGCAAGCACATAGCCACCTCTAGGCCCTCTGATAGAATCAATCAAACCAGAAATTAATAATTTTCTTAAAATTCTATAAGTAAATCTTTCTGGAATCAAGAGTTCATCAGATAAATCCTTGGAACGAAACTTAGTCCCTTCAGGGCTTTTTGCAAATTTTAAGATTATTCTGTATGCATAATCATTTTCTAAATTTAATCTCATCTCATCTTCCCTTGTTTTTAATATTTGACCCTGCTACAAAAGCACTTGACCAAGCCCATTGAAGATTGTATCCTCCACAGTCTCCATCAACATCCAATACTTCACCGATAAAATATAATCCTTCAACAAATTTAGACTCTAAAGAATGTTCATAAACTTCAACAGTATCTACTCCACCTATTGTACTTTGTGCATTCCCGAAGCCTTTGTATCCAGTTATTTTAAATCTAAAGTCAGAAAGAGCATTTATAATAGCTTTTGATAGCTTCTCGTCATGATAAATAGAAACTATTTTTTCATCTAGTTGAAATTGTACCACATTTAAGACAGGTTGTATAAGCTTTTTATTAATTATTCCTATAAAGAAAGAAGTTGCATCAATTCCTTCAAGATTTTTAACTCTATCTTCTATCATACTTTGAATTTCATCTGTACTTATCCCTACAATATTTACCCCAATCTCCACATTTTTATCTCTTTTTAACGCTTGTATAGTTAATCTAGATAAATCTAAAATTGCAGGTCCACTTAATCCATAATCGGTAAATAAAACATCGCCACTTTTCGTAGATATTTTCTCCCCTTCTACGTATAAGGACGCATCCGTATCTATTCTTACACCCTTTAGTGACTTCATTTTGTCAAAATTGCTTTCCAATTGCACTATAGTAGGATATTGGTCAATAATATTATGCCCAAATTCTTTGGCAAGTCTATATCCGATACCATCAGAGCCACTAGAAGGCATTGCCAAACCGCCAGTTGCAATTACTAAAATATCCGACTCATATTTTTTTAAACCATACAGTAAAAATTTGTTATCTTTTTTTATAGTTTTGTTTATTTTTTCATTTAATATTATTTCTACGCCAAGTCTTTCCATCTCTATTCTTAATAAATCCAATACACTGGATCCTTGGAGAGAAAGGGGATACACCCTTCCTTCTTTTTCGACAATCGGATAAATTCCTATCGTTTTTAAATATTCCATTGTATCAAAATTGTCGAATTTTTCAATAACTTTCATGGGGAAAGTAATATTCTCTGAGTGAAAATTTGTATCGTCCAACTTTTCATTAGTATAGTTACATCTGCCGTTACCAGTGGCTAAAAGTTTTTTACCCACTCTATCATTTCTTTCAAATATGCGAACGCTCCAATCTGGATTGGCTTTTTTTATTAAAATCGATAAAAATATTCCAGATGGTCCTCCACCAATTATGCTAATATTCATATTGCTCCTTAATCTACACTCTTAAGCGCTTCAACCATATCAATTTTCTTTAATTTAAGATACATTAATACCATTACAATCATTGTAAAAATTAAAGTCAGTACAGCAGAAATTCCATATGCCAAAGGATAATTAGGATTTCCAAACATTACATTTGAAGGTGCAAATGACGATAGAATAAATTCCACAATAGATCTTCCTAAAAACATCCCAAAACCAATTCCTATTAACGACAAAACGAATGTCTCTTTATAAACATACTCAGTTAACTCATTTGTATAAAACCCTAGAACTTTCATAGTCGACAATTCTCGTATTCTCTCAGAAACATTTATGTTTGTGAGATTGTATAAAACAACCAAGGATAATAACATTGCTATTACCACAATAATTATTATTACTGAATCTATAGAATCAACCGTGTCATTCATAGTAGCCTTTGCAATTCTACTAGAAATTGAACTAATAATATTTTCATCAGATAGAATTTCTTCAGATGTAGCATCTTCCGCTATCTCACTATTATCAATTAAGTCTACTAAGAGCATATTTACGCTTATATCATTACCCAAAAGCTTATTAAAATAGTTTTCCTTAATGTAAATACCGTGACCTATATAAAATTCAGCAATACCATTTAATTTCATTTCTACTACTTCGTCTTCAACTTCAACTTCAAAAGTATCTCCTTCGGTTAGGTCCATTAATTTAGCAAGTTTTTCAGTCATAATTACTCCATCATCTGAAAATTCTATATGCTCATTATTATTCCTTGTTCTAAAATTTACCAATTGATCCAACTTGTTGTCCATGTCAACAATCAAAGAAACATCTTGTGTTCCTTCTCCTGGAATTTGTAGTTTTAATATCCTAAAGTTTGTTTTAGCATAATTTGAAATATTTTTGTTGTTTTCTATTTCTTTGACTGTTCTCTCAAAATCTTTATCATCTATATCTTCTTCAGTTGCAAACATGATGTCGTAAGCTTGTATTTCTTCAAATTGTAACATCACTACACTTTGTATAGAAAACTTCATTCCAAAACCTAGAATCAATATACCCATACAGCCTGCTACGCCAATTATCGTCATAGCCATTCGGTCCTTATACCTAAAAATGTTTCTAGCAGTTATTTTGTTCATAAAGCCAAGTCTATTCCAAAGGGGTTTAATTCTCTCCATGAAAATTCGAGATCCAGACTGGGGAGCTTTAGGCCTTAACAATGACGCCGTATTTTCCTTCAATGTCTTATTTACAGATAGATAAGCTGAAAAGGTAGTAGTTATTATTGCTAAAACCATACCTATTAAAAACAAGCTTATAGAGTTCATTTTAAGTACTTCAGAAAAAATCATTCCCTCCATATATATGCCATAAATAAGTGGGCCGACAAATTTCTGTCCTATTATCGTACCCAGTATAGTACCTACAATTCCCGATACACCACCAAATAAAATAAATTTAGAAGAAATTACATCATTTGTATACCCTAAGCCCTTATAAGTTCCTATTAAGACTCTTCTTTCATCAACCATTCGTGTCATGGATGTAAATGCAACTAATAAAGCTATTAGTAAAGCTAGTATAGATAGAACTATAGCTAATATTCTTAAGCTCACAGGTAATCCTTTAACCGTATGATAATTAGAATCCGCACTTCGGGAGTCTATCATGAAATTGGGTTCTTTAAGCTTCATTAATTTCTCTTTTGCATCGGCAATTTCTATTTCTGCATCAGAAATTTCTAGTAGAGCATCAGAAGATTTTTCCTCAAACTCTTTTTCACCTTCTCTAAACTCTTCTAAGCCTTCTTCATATTCTTTTAATCCATCTTCATACTCTATTTTACCGTCTCTTAAATCTATAATTCCTTGCTGATAATCTGCTTCTCCCTGTTCCAATTCTTTTTTTGCATCTGCCAACTCACGTCTGCCTTTTACTAGCTCTGACTCAAGTGTTCTTTCTGCATCTGCTATGTCAATTAGTCCTTGGTTATATTCTGCTTCGCCTTCTCGTAAGTCTCTTTCGCCTTTTTCAAGTTCTAATCTACCTTCTTCGACTTTATTAATTCCATCTTGCAACTCCAATCTGCCTTTTTCCAGCTCGGACTTAGCTTCGTCTAGTTTAATCTTCCCAAGTCGTAATTCTTTCTCGGCTTCATTTATAGATTCGTCGGAATAATCTATCACTTCATCAGGAACCCTTCCTTCTTTTTCAACTTTTTCAAAATTGGATAGCTGTTCTTTTGCTAAGTTCAATTGATTGGTTTTATTATTTAAATTTGATTCCTCTGAAGCAATAAGTCCTCTTAACTCAGCAATTTTTTCCTCCACGGCAGTTTTGTCTTCCGTAGTTTCAAGAATACTCTGATTGTAACTAAGTTGTGCTTTATAGTTATTCAAATTACTTTGATGATTGGCGATTTGTCCTGTAAGTGTGGAAATAGATGCTTCCAATTCTCCCTTGTTTTTGGCTTTGTTAATCTCACCAAGTCGAATTTCTTTACTGATACGAATTTTTTCTTTCATTTCATCTAATTCAGCTTTGCCATCTTCGTACAGTTTTAAATTGTCGTTGTAAAGTTTTTCACCATCTGCGAATTTCTTTTTAGCATCTTCTAATTCTGCCAATCCATCTTCGTACTCTTTTCTTCCCTTTACAAGATCTGCCCGACCTTTCTCCAGTTCTAGTTTAGCATCTTGCAATTTTATTTTTCCGTCGGCTATTTCTTTTCTAGCATCGACTTCTGAATCTCTTAGTTCAGTTATTCCTTCTTCATACTTTTTCCAACCTTCGTTGAGTTCTTGTCTGGCTTCCATCAATGCAATCTCGCCGTCTTTTATTTCGATTTTTGCTTCTAATAATTTTATTCTACCGTCGTCTAGCTCTTGCCTTCCATCTTCTAGCTCTTGTTTAGCTTCTTCTAATTCCTTTTTTGCTTTTTCTATTTCTGATTCAGCTTCTTCAATACTCTCATCAGCTTCTTCGCGTACTTCCAGCATTCTAGTTTTTGGTCTGTCTTTAAATGACTCTTCTAAACTGATTAATAACTTTTGTACACTTTCTTCGTATTCATCACTAGAGCTAGCTAATTCTAAAAATCCTTTTCCTTTTACTCTCGCCTTCGTATAATAATCAGTAGCAAACTCAGATTTTCTAACATATCCAAAAGAGCTTATAATTCCACTTCCTATTGTTGAAAGTTCCCTAGTGTCCACTGTGAGATGTTCAAGAGATCTAACCAGTCCCACTACGGTATATGTATTTAGTTTTAATTCTTCTATATCCTTTGAATTTTTTCCATCGACAAAGGAAATGGCATCTCCTATAGATAATTTTTCATTAAAAAAATCGTAGCCTAGAACTATCTCACCCTTTTCTTCTGGTAATCTTCCTTCAATCAAAATTAAATTTGTAATACTATCAGGTAAGTTCTCTATTTTTACTATATTAGATGTATTTTCTACAAATACGTCTACAGATTTTACCATTTCAAAATCTTCTACCATAGTATTAGTAGCGATGATTACCTCATCAGCCTCAGCTAAACCTAGTGTAGAAGTTATAGTTGCATCATGTAAGTTATATTTTTTATAGTAGGTCTCTGGAATATCTTCAAGTAAAATAGTAGCCATGAAAACGCCAGAAAAAGCTATCATACTTATTAATAGCAGCGCCATTATAGAGAAGAATCTACCTTTGTTCGCTTTTACTTCTCTGATAATATCTTTTAAAACAGTATTATTCATATTTACCACTCAATCAAATCGATAGAGATAGGATTAGGGTTTAATTGTATATCTCTAACCTTTGCATCACTAATTTCAATGAGTTTGTTTGCCATGGGTGCTATTGCCTTGTTATGGGTTATGACAATGACAGTTGCACCAAAATCTTCTATAGTATCGTATAAAAGCTTTAATATCTGTTTTCCTGTATTATAATCCAATGCACCAGTCGGCTCATCGCATAAGAGCAATTTAGGGTTTTTTGCTATTGCTCTAGCTATAGCAGCCCTTTGTTGCTCACCACCAGATAACTGAGAGGGAAAATTATTCAATCTTTCTCCAAGTCCAACCTTTTCTAATATTTCTCTCGGGTCCAATGGATCTTCTGAAAGTTCCGTAGCTAATTCCACATTTTCCAAAGTCGTTAAATTGGGTACCAAATTATAAAATTGAAACACAAAACCGACATCACGTCTTCTATAGCCAGTTAACTCTTTTTCATTATACTTAGCTATATTTTTCCCATCCACAATTACGTCACCCTCATCTGCTTTATCCATCCCACCCAAAATATTTAGGAGAGTAGATTTTCCTGCTCCAGATGGACCAACGATAACGTTAAATTGCTTTTTATCAATATCAAATGTAATGCCATTATTTGCTATTATTTTTGTTTCACCCATTTGGTAAAATTTATAAACATCTTTAAATTCAACAAATGCCATAAAGCACCTCAAATATTATTATACACTAATAAAAGAAAATGTCCTTAATTATATATTAAGGACACCAATTTTTCATATTTTATTGTTATTTAATTTTAGTCTAACCATCTTCTCGCATGGGAGAAATTATTTTGGAAATAATATCCGCTGATTGGATCTTTAATTATCTTTCCTTGGTTATTAGATGCGTGAATCATCATGCCATCTCCAACGTATAAACCTACGTGTGAAATTGTGCTACTACCGCTGCTAGTAAAGAAAAGTAAGTCTCCAGTTTGTAAATCTTCTCCTTCAACTAATTCTCCAACTTCAGCCATTTGTCTTGATGATCTAGGCATTTTTATATCTGTAAATTCACCATAAAGTGCATATACCATTCCTGAACAGTCATATCCTGCTTTACCAACATCGCCATATACATAAGGAGATCCTATTAAAGTCTCTGCCTTATTAGCTATACTCAATGCTGTTGCACTCGCGTTTACTCTTGAGTCTCCAGACATTGGAACTATTTTTTTTACAGGAACATCTTCTACAGATTTTTTAACTTCTTCTGGTTTTTCAAATAGGCTTATTGAATTCTTTGAAACTTGATACTTATTCTCAAATTCGTCAAATATAATAAAATAATCTCGTTCAAACCATGCTACTTTGACACTATCACCCTTATTAATATTAAGTGTATTAGTTCCATTGTTCGCGTTGATATTGTCTATAGCAATACCTTCAACAATATTTCTTATTCTATCTGGATCCAAATCTGATTTATTAACATATCCAGTTAAACCATCACTTGCTCTCACAAGGGCTTGGTCTCCCCTATTTTCTACAAAAGTTAAGTATTCATCTAGGAATAATAATCTTATTACCTCGCCTGAATTGTCATATAAAGGTGTATTATTCAATACAGTATATCCATTGACACCATTATCTACCTTTAGAAGATATTCTTTAGGGACATAGAATCTTGTACCATCAGCAGATTCTACATGGTAAGTAGTTTTACTCGCCCCTTCTCCTATTATTTCGGCCCTATTATTAGGACTATAATTTACTTCAACACCGTTGTTAAGCCTTGCATTGAAGCTACTCACGAAAATTCCTGTATCTTTAAAACCTATTAGTCCTAAAACAAGAACTATTATAAGGCCCGTTGGAATCCTCATCTTGCTTTTTTGCAACTCTAACACTCCTTTTTTCTTTTTTTTACTTTCTTAACAAATAGAATTATAATCTATTAGTTTCCAAAAAGCAACAAAAAAGTTACAAAATGTTTACAATTCTTTTCCATTTTGTAACTTTTGTCATCAAAATATAATAATAAGAGTACATCTATAAGCCGTGTTCTGTGTTCGCTGATCATTAATCTGGGCTATTTGTTGCCAAAAAGCTCTAGCGATCTACCATCTGACCTCTCGGTCCCATTTGATCTTTCTCCTGACGGGGTTTACATAGCCACATAATCTCTTATGTGCTGGTGAGCTCTTACTTCACCTTTCCATCCTTACCTGTAAAACAGGCGGTATCTCTCTGTTGCACTAGCCTTAGGGTCGCCCCCACTGGACGTTATCCAGCGTCATTTTATGGAGCACGGACTTTCCTCACTTTACGTGTAATCAGCCAATGTACTCTAAGATATACTAGCATAATATATAGAAAGATTCAATGTTTTCACAAAAACCTCATGATATATAGCTCCTAGCTCTAATATTTTATAAAACTTTGCTTAAAAATTCTTTAGTTCTAGGATTTTTAGGATTATTAAATATTTCCTCTGGCGCGCCTTGTTCTTGTATTATTCCGTCATCCATAAACAAAACTCTGTCAGAAATTTCTTTTGCAAAATTCATTTCGTGGGTTACTATTACTATTGTCATACCAGAAGTGACCAAATCTTTAATTACATCCAAAACTTCTTTTACCATCTCTGGATCCAACGCACTAGTAGGTTCATCAAATAATATTATCTCAGGATCCATAGCCAATGCTCTTACTATGGCCAATCTTTGCTTTTGTCCTCCTGATAGTCTATTTGGATATTCCAACTTTTTATCTAAAAGTCCTACTCTAGATAGTAGTTCCTCGGCCAATTTTTTTGCGTCTTCTTTCTTAATACCTTTTTCTAATGTAGGAGCTAGGGTAAGATTTTCTAACACATTTAAATGTGGAAAGACATTGAACTGTTGAAAAACCATTCCAATTTTTTGGCGATATTTAGCCAAATTTATGTTTTTATCCATTAAGTTCTTTCCTTTAAAGATGACCTCTCCATCAGTTGGCATCTCCAATAAATTTAAACATCGAAGAAAAGTACTCTTACCGCTTCCGGAAGGACCTATTATTGAAACCACTTCACCATAACTAATTTTTTCAGTAATTCCCTTTAAAACCTCTAACTCTCCAAAGGATTTATAAAGATTATTGACCTCTACTAATATTTTATCCATTTTGCAAGCTCCTTTCAAAAACGTTTATACCTTTTGAAAGAATACTTGTTACGACCAAATAGATTATTCCTACTATAACTAAAGAAGGAAGAGATAAAAATGTAGCTGACTGAACAGTTTTGTAAGAGGTCATTAATTCACTTACAAAGAATACTGAAGCCAATGAAGTCTGCTTTACCATAGAAATGTATTCATTTCCAAGGGCAGGTAAAATGTTTTTTATAGCTTGGGGAAGGATGATTTTTCTCATCACATTCCAATTTGAAAGTCCTAAGCTTTTACCGGCTTCTCCTTGTCCTTTATCCACTGCTTGAATACCAGCACGGATTACTTCTGCGACATACGAACTTGCATTTACTATTAAAGCTACCACTATACATGCTGTATCGCTTAAAGAAAATGGTGTTACCTTTGGGAGGAGCAGCCAGAAAAAGTATAGTTGCAATAATATTGGAGTTCCCCTAAGTACTCCAATATATGCATTGACTGCTAAATCCAAAATCTTTATTTTAGATAGCTTTAAAATCGCAATAACCGTTCCTAGGATGGATGCTGCAAAAACAGTAATTCCAGCCAGCCACAATGTTCCTGTCAATCCACTTATATAAACATATCCATACTTCTGCCATAGAGAAATAATCGTATTTGTCATAACCTACACCTCTTACAATCCTAAGTCTTTTGCATACTCAGTATATTCTTTGTGCCATTTTTCAAATTCTCCAGATTCCAAAACTTCTTTAATAGCTTCATTAACAATTTCTGTAAGTTCGGATTCACCTTTTGGTATTCCTATTCGAGTACCTTGAGTTTCTGGATCTACTTCAAATTCAAAACCTTCTACTATCATTAATTTTGCATTTGGATTTGCTTCTATATACAATTGTCCCATTGGAATAGATACAGCACAGGCATCAGCTTTATTTTCTTCTACCATTAAGAATCCATCTGTAGTTGCAGATACTCTTTTAAATTCTTTGTATTTTGGAACTTGTTCATTTACAAATAATTCCTGAAGAGATCCACTTTGAGCTACTATAATTTTGTCTGCCATGTCATCAGGGCCTTTGATGTTGTCCGAGTCCTCTTGGCGAATTAACAAACCATAACCTGGACTATTTTCTGAAAAGTAATATCCGTCAGATAAATTCATGGCTTCTTCCCTTGCCGGAGTATATGCCAAAGCTGAGATTGCTAAATCATATTTTCCTTCAGTTATACTGCTTAACACTGCAGAAAATTCTAATGGAATTATTTTAACTTCAACTCCAATCTTTTCGGCTATATATTTTGCAAGTAATATATCTGACCCTACATACTGCTCGTCGCCACTTTTGGACGGGTCAATAAATTCATATGGTGCAAAATACGGTTCTGTCACAACTTCTAAGTAACCTTTTTCTTTAATGACTTCTAGTCTATTAGAGTCGTTTTTTTCTTTATCATTTTTTGAAGTGCCTCCACAACCTACCATTAAGAATAAACTAGCTATTACGATCGCCACTAAAACAAATCTTTTTAAATATTTCTTATTTAACATCTTCTTTTCTCCCTTTAAAATATTTTGTCTTGTTTTGGCCAAAAACAAAAAAATCTCGTCCTCCAGCATATACATGCTAGAGGACGAGAATATATTCCCGTGGTCCCACCTCTGTTTAATGATATCTCGCGATACCAAACTCATCAGGTACTATCATACCTTTGCACTATAACGGGTGCGAGTTATCCGAATCCACTACTTCCTTAACGGTTTTGCAAGATTAGCTCAAAGATGTGTTCGATATATAATAGCTATGCATTTTCACCAAGCATGCACTCTCTATAAGTTATTAATACATCTACTCTTTCTTATCACGGCACTGATTATTAATCAACTGTAAAAAATATAACATAAATTACACTAGTTGTAAAGTCAAATTTCAATTAAAAACAATTTGTTTCTTTAATCCTTGTATATTATTGTACCTGTTTTGCCATTTAATGCGTCTAACGATTTCTCTAATGAGGTGATAATTGCTTTCCCCTCAGGATTTTGTTCCAGAAAGTTTAAACACGCTTCTATTTTTGGAAGCATTGAACCTTTAGCAAATTGCTCTTCTTCAATATATTTATGCACTTGAGAAACACTTATTTTAGAAAGATTTTCTTGGTTTGGCTTATTAAAGTTTATCGCAACTTGTTCCACGGCTGTTAAAATTAATAATGTTCCAGCCTTCATATCAGAAGCCAGTTTCGAACAAGATTTATCTTTATCAATAACTGCCGCTACCCCTTTATATAATCCATCTTCTTCAATTACTGGAATCCCGCCACCTCCTACAGTGATTACTACGGTTCCCATATCAGAAAGTTTTTTAACTGTTTCCAGCTCAACAATTTTAATAGGAGTTGGAGAAGGAACTACCCTTCTATATCCTCGCCCTGAATCCTCTTCATAAGTATGTCCATTGACAGAAGAAAGTTTTTCGGATTCTTCTTTGGAATAGAATTGACCTATGGGTTTTGTTGGATTTGAAAAAGATTCGTCATTTTTGTCTACAACTACTTGAGTTACAATGGAACATACTTCTTTGTCAATATTTTCCTCGTTTAAAGCATTTTTTAATGCCTGTTGCATATGATAACCGATATATCCTTGGCTCATTGCTCCGCACTCAGGAAAAGGCATATTAGGAACTCCAATATTTCCATCGTGAGAGTAATCAAATGACAAATTTATCATTCCCACTTGGGGACCATTTCCGTGTCCTACTATTACTTCGTATCCATCCTTTATTAATTTCACTATAGATTGTGAAGTTTCTTTAACTAGTTCCTTCTGCTCTTCTGGCGAGTCGCCTAGAGCATTTCCACCTAATGCTACAACAATTTTTTTATTCATTATTCTTTCCTTTCAAAATATATAATTTTACCTATGAGTAGTATATTTTTAAATTGCCAATAAATCACGGTTATAAATAATAAATGTACAATCATATTTTGTGCATACTATACAATTTTGTCACATTTCTAATAAATTCAACGCTATTTCCAAGTTAAACAATTCATCAGGGTCATTTAAATCAGAGTTTAGTATTTCCTTACAACGTTCAAGTCTATAAATGACTGTATTTCTGTGAATATACATTTCCCTAGCAGTTTTAGATACATCAGTTTTATTCATGAGCCATTTTCTTAACGTATCTCTGTAATCTGCATAATTTTTAGAATCAGCCTCATACAAATCTCCCAAAATAGATTGAGCAAAAAATGTAAGCTCATAGGAATTAATATGTGAGAATAATGATTTGAAATCTTGTGGTCTAGATATTTTAATATGCTGAAAATCAACATTTTCCGTACCATGTTCTACAGCTTTTAATGCTTCTGTATAGCTTTGATATTGAAAATTGTATGAGTGAAATTCTGCGCCTATGGCAATATTTATATCGATTTCCAAAACTTTTTTTAAAACCTCTACATTTTTATTTAAAATGTCTATAATTTTAGAAATATTTTTTTCACTTGTTTGGACAATATACATCTTCTCATTTCTAAGTGGATATAGATTATAGTGTTCTAATTTTTCAAATTTTTTTGCCAGCCAGTTATATATTAATGTATAGCCTATGATTTGTAAGTGGCTTGGGAATAATTTTGAAAAATCTGGAAAATACAAAATAATAGTTCTTCCTGATGTAAAGTAGTCCATTTTATTACTGTGAACAAATTCTAGAATTTGCTCCTCATCTTCCCTAGAACAAAGTTTAATTAAATTTAAGAAAAGGCTTTCCTTCTTTTCTAGCTTATGATATTCGATATTTAACTCTCTAGTCGTGGTAAAAGCGATGCTGAATAAAGCTTGATCGATAATGAAACTAGAAACAGGGTAGCTTAATCTTTCTGTATTTAATAATAGCAAATAGTAGGGATAATGAGCAGTCAATTTCATGGTATAGACCCCTACATTGAATTTTTCTTCTTTTATATTTTCTAGAGTATCGCTATAATATTTGACATCACTTGGTATTTTTGATGCTAGACTTCGAATATTGTTTTTATCAAAAGCTCTAGCAAAATTCGAGCTGGAGTATTCGATATTTCCAAAAGGATCTATAAGTGCCGTCTCAACTTTTAAAATGTTACTTAGAGTCATAAGAATACCTCTTAAATTTTGATCCTGTAATAACATATTTGAAAAAACTTTCTGACTATTAAGAGCAAATATTAGCTCATCATTTGTATCTTGCCATATATGCATAAGAACATCTTGGTAAACTTCTCCCAAGGTTTTATGCGCGGGAATTAATAGTATGGGAAATTTTAATTCGTTTGCCCTTTCTATCACGCTATTATCTAAAACTTTTAAAAATCTTTCAACTTTAATTGCCAGCCCACAACAGTTCTTTTCAGATAAGTTTTCTATCAGTAAAATTAACTCCTCTTGTTTATCAGCATAGTACATGGCAGTAGTAATAATCAAAGCATTATCGCCTATATATGAATAAACATCAGGTGTTTCTGTAGATTCAACGGTTGTAATCTCTTTATCAAGGTCTGCTTCTTCGTTCATAACAACAAAATAATTAAATTTTTTATCGTTAAGTAATTCAATTAGCTTCATCGAAACCTCCTAGTTAGATAATTCAATAAACATATTCTATCACAAATTTTAATTGAAGATTTGATAGTTTTTAATTCTAAAGCCTTGTACTATAATATAATATATAAACGTTTTCATTTCTTGTGCATTTTGCCTAAATGGTAAATAATAAAATGTTATTTGGTCTAATGATACGATTAAAATCTATGTATATAATAAACAAAAATGAATTGATTACATAAAAATATTAAGGAGGAGTATGATGGAATATAGAACAGCTTATAACTATTACGAGAACATTTTCTCTAGTATAGGCAAAACTGATAAAGGCGGCCTAACTAGATTGTTATATAGTGACGAATGGTATAATGCACAAAATAAGATGAAAGAGGAAATGGAAGCCATAGGCATGACAGCTGAATTTGATGCAGTGGGAAATCTTTTTGGTACAATTCCTGGTTCAGAAGGTTCAGGCGTTATAGCGACAGGTTCTCACATCGACAGCGTTGTAGAAGGTGGAAACTTAGACGGTCAATTCGGAATCCTGGCAGGTTTAGTCGCAATAAAAAATCTTTACGAAAAGCACGGCCAACCTAAAAAAGGTTTACAAGTAATTTCTATGGCAGAAGAAGAAGGCAGTAGATTTCCCTATGTGTTTTGGGGAAGCAAAAATATTTTCAATATGATAGATTCTGAAGAAAGAATTGAAATGGAGAATATTAAAGATGGCGATGGAATTAAACTTGTAGATGAGATGAAAAGACATGGATTTGATTTTAAATCTGATGATGCTCCGTCTAATAACATCGATAAATTTGTGGAAATTCACATCGAACAAGGAAATTATCTAGAAATGATAAACAAACACATTGGAGTAATTACTGCAATAACGGGACAAAAGAGATATGAAATTACAATTACTGGACAAGCTAATCACGCTGGCACAACTAGGATGGGATATAGAAAAGATGCAATCTATGCTTATTCAAAAATAGTTAAGTCATCTATTGAAATGGCTTTAGAAGAAGGTGATCCTCTAGTAATTACTTTTGGAAATATTACAGTCACTCCAAATACTGTAAATGTAGTTCCCGGTAAAGTTGTGTTTTCGATGGATTGTAGACATCCTGATGGATTTATCCTTAACAATTTCACAAAAAAATTGAAAACAATATGAAAAAAATTGTGGAAGATATGAATATGGGCATTGATATCAATATGTGGATGAATGCTCCCCCGGTTCCGATGAATCATGAAGTAACAAACACGATAGAAAATACAGTTAAAGAAATGGGAATAGATTACGAAGTAATGCACTCAGGTGCAGGACATGACTCGCAAATATTTGCCCCACGAGTTCCTACGGGAATGATATTTGTGCCAAGCATCGCAGGAATAAGTCACAATCCTGATGAGAAAACTGAGTTAGACGATTTGATTTTAGGAATTAAGGTATTGGAAAATACTTTATATAAATTAGCATATTAATTAGGAGGAAATTATGGGATATTTAAATAATCAATTAGGGTACAGAAATGACATTTTAGCAAACAGATCGGTAGTTAAAAAGAACAACTATGCGTTATTAGAGCCAGACGGATTGGTGAAAACTTCAATTCCAGGATTTGAAAATTGTGATATCACAGTTTTAGCTACTCCTCATATAGGAGCAAGCTTCGTAGATTATTTACTTCACATCCAACCAAATGGAAAACACGCTGAAGGATTCGGTGGCGATGGAGTTGAAACATTTATTTATGTAATTTCTGGAGAACTTTCTGTTAATACAACAGAAGGAGAAGAAATTCTAAAAGATGGTGGATTTGTGTTTACACCTGCTGAAGACAAACTTTATTTTGAAAACAAATCAGGCGAGACTGTTAAAGCTTTTTTATACAAGAGAAGATATAGACCAGTAGAGGGATATAGTGCACACTTAGTCGTAGGAAATGCAGCTGATTTAGAGTATGAAGATTATGAAGGCATGAAAGAAGTTCAATTTACTAACTTCCTACCTGCTGTAGATAATTTAGGTTTTGATATGAACTTCCATATTCTATCCTTCCAACCTGGAGCATCTCATGGCTACATTGAAACTCATTTACCTGAGCATGGAGCATTGATAACTGAAGGTATGGGAATGTATAACTTGGATAACGAATGGATGCCAGTAAAAGAAGGAGATTATATATTTATGAGTGCTTATAGTCTTCAAGGAGCTTATGCAGTTGGCAGCGGACCATTGACATATATATATTCAAAAGATTGCAACAGAGACGTAGAAATATAAATATAAATAAAAAATATAGGTGAAAAAATGATTTTACAAAGAGCTGAATTAAAAGAATTAATGAAGAAAAAATTAATGGCTGCAGGATTAAAAGAAGATCATGCAGAAGTAACAAGCGAAATCCTTGCATTTTCAGATGCTAGAGGTTATCACTCTCATGGTGCAGTTAGAGTTGAATATTACTCTGAGAGAATTTTCAAAGGCGGAATCACTGTTGATCCAAATATAACTTGGGAAGAAACCGGTCCATGTAGTGGTATAGTAGATGGAGACAATGGAATTGGATTTGTAGTTGCTAAATATGGAATGGAAAAAGCAATTGAAATGGCTAAAAAGAATGGGATTGCAGTAGTAGGAATGAAAAGACTTAGCCACTCTGGTTCTATTGGATACTTTTGCGAAATGGCTAGGGATGAAAATCTAATTGGATTCTCAGTGTGTCAATCTGACCCAATGGCTGTACCATATGGAGGAACAGAGCCATATTATGGAACTCATCCTATAGCTTTCAGTGCGCCAACTGAAGATGGCGAAAAGTTGATGATAGACATGGCTACAACTGTCCAGGCTTGGGGTAAAATTTTAGATAAAAAATCTAAAAATGAACCTATCCCGAATGACTGGGCTGTAGATGAAACTGGAGCACCTACTACAGATCCACATAAAGTTAATGCCCTACTACCAATTGCAGGACCAAAGGGATATGGACTTATGATGATGGTAGATATTTTATCTGGTGTACTTTTAGGAGTGCCATTTGGAAAACACATCTCCAGTATGTATCATGACCTTTCTGAAGGAAGAAATCTAGGACAACTTCACATAGTAATCGATCCTGAGAGATTTGTAGGATTAAATAAATTCAAGAGAGATATGTCAGATATGCTTCAAGAACTTAACGAAATGGAGCCAGCTCCAGGATTTGATGAAGTAAGCTATCCAGGACAAAGAGGTTCAGCTAGAGAAGAAAAAAGTAATGAAAATGGAATCGAAATCGTAGATGCTATTTACGAATATCTAATTAGCGATGATATCCACTTTGATAGATACGACAATAAAAATCGTTTTGCAGAATAAGGAGAAAATTAATTGTTAATAACAGTAATTAAAAAGGACATGTATAAGGATTCAGTTGCCTTGATGCTCCTTAACAATAAAATAAATGCACACCCTGCAGTCAACGTTGCTTCAATTATGATGGCGACACCAGCAAACAAGGATATGTTCAAAGAAAGTGGGCTCCTAACCGATGAAGTAGAAAAAGCTGGCGCAAATGACATCGCAATAGTTTTGGATTTAGATGATGAAACAGAACTAGATGGAATAGTGGAAATTATCGATGAAGAACTTAGTGCAACTGAAAAAAGTTCAGCTATGTCTGGAATCCAAGAAGCGACTACTCTACCTGAAGCATTGGAAATTTTGCCAGAAGCTAACTTGGCAATGATTTCTGTTCCAGGAATCTACGCTTACTCTGTTGGTAAAAAATGTTTGGACCAAAATCTAAACCTTTTTATTTTTAGTGATAATGTACCAATTGAAGAAGAAATTCAGCTTAAAAAAGAAGGAAGAGAAAAAGGACTTATAGTAATGGGACCTGACTGTGGAACAAGTATCATTAAAGGTGTTCCCCTAGCCTTCGCAAACCAAACAAAATCAGGAAAAATTGGAATAGTAGGTGCGTCAGGAACAGGCATTCAAGAAGTCACTTCTATTCTAGATGGAAAAGGCTATGGAATCACCCACGCTATTGGAACTGGTGGAAGGGATTTAAGTGAAGAAGTAGGAGCGATGACTTTTCTAAAGGGTGTTGAAAACTTAATGGATGACGATGAAACAGAAGTCATTTTAGTACTTTCAAAACCACCGGCAAAAGAAGTAAGAGAAAAAGTAGAAGCTTATTTAAAATCACTTACCAAACCTGTAGCTTCCTTATTCTTAGGCGAAACTCCTGATAGTCACTTTGAAGGGTATTATAGAGCTGGAACTCTAGAAGAGTTAGCTATTTTAGGAATAGATCTTCTTGAGAACAAAAAGCCAGAAACAATAGTAAGCGAAGCTGAAATAAAAGATGCAAACGGAACTATAAAAGGTCTATATACAGGAGGAACGTTAGCTACGGAAGCTGCCCTTTTAATTGAAAGAGGCTTAAATATAAATGAAGAATTAACCCATGAACATGGTTATATATTAAATCACGAAGGGTTTGAAGTAATAGACCTTGGAGATGACGAATATACCCAAGGTAAGCCTCATCCTATGATAGACCCAACAGCAAGACTTCCATACATTTTAAAAGCAGCTGAAGATAAAAACACAAAAGTAATTGTACTTGATGTAGTATTAGGATTTGGCGCAAATGAAGATCCTGCCTCTACCCTAGTGGAGACAATCAAGGAAGTAAAATCAACTAGACCAGATATTGACGTTGTTACTACTATTTGTGGAACTAAACAAGATCCTCAAAATATAAATGAACAAGAACAACAGCTTAAAGATGTTGGAGCTACAGTTTTCCATTCCAATAGACAGGCATTAGATCATGCACTGGGATTAATTGGAAAGAAAATTGATTACAAAGAAAAACCAGTTCTTCCTTTGGAAAAAATATCTGTAGATTTGGACTTAGGGGAAAAGAACAACCTACTGAATGATAAATTACAAATTATAAATATCGGATTAGAGAGTTTTGCTAATAATTTGAAATCCTTTGATGCAAAATATGTCCAATATAATTTTACTCCGATTGCAGGTGGAAAAAAGGAATTGATGAGAGCACTGGAATTCTTGGAGGCATGGAGAGGAACAAATGAATAAATATATATACAATACAATAGCAGAAGCAAATGAAGCAGTAGTAGATAGAATTGTAAAGTCTAATCCAGTCTTAGTTGGAGTTAAACCTGGGAAAGAACTAATACCAGAATTAAAAGAACATGTACTATTACATGCAGGTCCTCCAATTAAATACGAAAATATGACAGAGCCGATGCAAGGCTCTTGCGTGGGAGCTATTCTATTTGAAGGTTGGGCTGAAAGTGAAGAAGCTGCATTCAAGATGCTGGAAAATGGTGAGATTACATTTATTCCTTGTAATCATGTAAATGCAGTTGGACCAATGGGCGGAATAACATCTATGAACATGGCATTGGTAGTTGTTGAAGATACTATTAACGAAACAGTAGGATACTGCACAATGAATGAAGGTATCGGCAAAGTACTTCGCTTCGGTGCATACGATGAAGAAGTGGTAAATAGATTGAAATGGATGGCAGAAATATTAGGACCTACTTTAGACAAAGCTATCAATAAACTAGGCGGACTAAGTTTAAATCCTTTGATTGCAAAAGCAATAGCCATGGGAGATGAGTTCCATCAAAGAAATATCGCAGCTAGTTTAGCTTTCCTAAAAGAAGTTGCACCTACTATCACTTCCCTTCCAATGGATGAAGATGAAAAATATCAAGTGATCAAATTTTTATCTGATACAGATCAGTTCTTTTTAAACCTAGCAATGGCAGCAGGAAAAGCTGTAATGGACGGCGCTAGAAAAATCCAAGAAGGTACAATAGTAACTTGCATGTGCCGTAATGGAGAAAACTTTGGAATAAGAATCAGCGGTATGGGAGATGAGTGGTTCACAGCACCTGTAAACACACCACAAGGACTTTACTTCACTGGTTTTTCAGAAGCAGATGCAAATCCCGACATCGGAGACTCAGCAATCACTGAGACCCTGGGAGTTGGTGGGATGGTTATGATAGCTGCACCTGCTGTAACTAGATTTGTTGGAACTGGTGGTTTTGAAGATGCACTCAAAATATCAAACAACATGCAAAAAATCGTAACAGGAAATAATCCAAACTTTATTATTCCTACTTGGAATTTTAAAGGAGCTCCATTGGGAATTGACGCTATGAAAGTTGTAGAAACTGGAATCACACCAGTAATAAATACGGGAATAGCAAATAAAAAAGCAGGAATTGGTCAGGTAGGAGCTGGTACTGTAAACCCACCTATCGAATGTTTTGAAAAAGCAATTCTAGCATATGTAGAGAAACTTCAAAACGAACAAAAATGATTAAAGTAAAAAAGTGTCCAAAGCATCTTCTAGATGTTTTGGACTTTACTAAATTCGAAAAGATTTCTATTTATAAAAATGGCGTGTATCTTAAAGCCAAAGAAAAAATATTTTATGTCTCACATTTTGAAAACTTAAATGCTCTAAGTATCCAAGTTGACAAAAGTGATTTAGAACAAATAAAACTTGGAGGCAACCTTCAAAGACTTAATTTTATAATAGATGGCGACACAACAGTTGTGGATTTACATTTTCCAAAGATAGTTGACAAAATACCCCTAAATATTTTGAAGGAAACAATTGAAAGTAAAAATCCAATTACTGGATTGAATGGAAAAAATGAATCTTTAATTAACAACAGTGCTTTTCTGGAAAAGATTAATCCCCTTATTAATCCAAATGAAATTATCGGAAGGGGTTTAGGCCTTACTCCATCAGGAGATGATATCTTAATAGGAATATTATTCGTTTTATTTTCTAAAGGAAAAGAGCAACAAGTTGATAAGATAAAACTCGAAGCCAGTTTGTCTAGAACTAATGATATAAGTAGAGAATTTTTACAGTATGCTCTCAAGGGAATATTTTCTGAAAGCTTACTGGAGCTGTTAGGCACAGATAATATCGATCAAAGTGTAAATTGTATTTTAAGCACAGGTCACACATCAGGAGCAGACAGTTTACTTGGAATCCATTACGGAATAAACAATATAATATAGACATGAAAATAGCTGTCAAATTTCTAAAAAGAAATTTGACAGCTATTTTCATGTCTATATTTAAGGGTTATGACTAACTATAATATTAACGTACCTATTATCGGAATTGAAATCAATGAAAGTAATGAACAAACAAATACTAATTGAGATGCTAATGATTTATCATTTCCTAAATTGTCACTGAACATAGCGATGTAAGCTGCTGTAGGCATAGATAAAAGCATCACTGGTATTACTATAAATATTCCATCAAATCCTAAAAATTTAAGTGTAAATAGTATTGCAAGAGGGTTTATAAATAATTTTATTGCAGATGCTACGTATATTCTCCAGTCCTTTAAAGCTTCTTTGATATTGGATCTAGAAAGTATTAAACCCACTACTAACATGGCTAATGGAGATGTAGCTCTACTAAGTAAATTCATGGTAGAAAATAATGGCTCTGGTATACTTATATTAGTTAAAAATAAAATTCCCCCTACAGCTATGGATAGAACCCCAGGATTTAAAATGGCATTTTTAAGTCCACCTTTATTTCCTGCCACATTTCTTCCAATTATATGAATTCCAAGAGTCCAGGAAATTATTTCAAATAGGAATCCTCCGCAGATAACTGCATAAAATAATGCATCATCTCCTAGAAGTGCTAGTACAATTGGGTATCCCATAAAAGAAGTATTTGATAAAAGCATTCCCATGTGAAAGATGTCCTTTTGTCCTGGAGATCCTGGAAACAACTTCGTCACTAGCCATCCAACTATAAACATAAATATATAACAAGCAAGCATAATTCCCAGTAGAATTAATATATTCTGTACTCTTTCCAGGGAAAAAGGCACTTGCATGGCTAAAATAATCGTGGCCGGCATTGTGACATTCAATACTAGTTTAGTAATTTCTTTTTGGCCACTTGCTGTAACCCAGTTGAGTTTTCCTACCAAGTACCCAATCACTATAAGTGTAAATAGTACGCTTACATTTTGTAGTGTTAATAAAAAGTTCATAACTTATGTCTCCCAACATCTCTATTTTAAAGCCGCCCCAAGTACAAATAATAAGGCGGCTTTTAATATAATAATTATCTAAATTAAATTTTAATTATTTATTTAGTATTAACTGACCAGTTGTTTCTTCAGTTACTTTTTCTCCATCGTAAACTACATTTCCTCTTACGATTGTAGTTTTGATTTGGCAACCAATGGTTCTTCCAACATATGCACTGATTTTGTTTTTGTATTCTAATCCTTCAGTAGTAACTTCATATGAAGCTTTAGGATCGATTAGAACTAAGTCAGCGTCGTATCCAACTTGGATGCTTCCTTTGTTTTCTAAACCAAATCTCTTAGCTGCATTTGTAGCCGTTACGTCTACGAATTGTTTTAAAGGCATATTTCTCTTATTTACAGCTTCGTCAAAGAAAATATCATAGCTGTTTTGGATAGCTGATATTCCGCCCCATGCGCTAAATGCAGTTCCTTCTTTTAAATCAGGAGTACACGGAGAGTGGTCAGATCCGATGAAGTGGATATTACCTTTGAATAATTCTTCCCACATTCTTTCTTGATTAGCTAAATCTCTGATTGGTGGTGAACATTTTGCGGTGTTTCCAATGTCATCTAATTCGTCAGTATGGAAGTAGAAATAGTGAGTACAAGATTCTGCCATGTAATCAAAGCCTGCTTCTCTAGCCTTAGTTACTTCTTCAACTGCTTCTGGACAACTACAGTGACAAATATTTAGCTTCACATCTGTTTGTTGTGCAAGATAAATTGCTCTTTTAACAGCTTCTACTTCTGTAAATACAGGTCTAGATTCTACATATGCTTTTAATGTGTCTGGGCCATTTGCTTTTGCAATCGCGCCAAGTGTGTCTGTAATTTTTGCATTTTCACAGTGAACGCCTAGAGTTTTGCCAGTTTTAGCAATTCTTCTCATACCTTCCCAAAGTGAATAATCGTCTACATTTTCCATGTCATTGTCAAGAGATCTGTCACCACAAGTTGACATGAATGCTTTATATCCTACAACACCACCATCAGATAGATCTTGAATATCATCTAGATTAGAAGGAGTTAAAGCTCCAAGGGAAGCTCCATCTACTTTAATTTTTTCTTTTTCAATTTCTAATTTAATATACAATGATTCTCCATCTTGAGTACATGGAAGTTGGTTAAGAGGCATTTCTATAAAGCTAGTTACCCCACCTTTTGCAGCAGCTGCTGTTCCAGTGTCATATCCTTCCCACTCAGTTCTTCCTGGCTCTGAGAAGTGAGCATGAGTATCTATCATACCAGGTGTAATAACCATACCTTCAGCGTCAATTACTTTAGCCGCTTCTTCGTTTTTCAAATCTTCTCCAATTGCTGAAATCTTTCCATCTTTTACTAAAATGTCTGCATAAACTTCGCCTGCTTCTGTTACTACCAAACCATTTTTAACTAATAAATCGTACATTCTTTTCCTCCAAATAATTTTATTTTTTTCGTGTAATAGCTAGATAAATGGTAAATGCTATACCAAAACCTAGTATCCAAGATATGCTTCCAAATCTAGCAAGTGCAGGTACAAATTTTGCACCAATTGGGAAAATCAATCCTACTATAGTTGCAATAAACGCTTTTGTGTTTATGCCATTGGCATACTGTCTATCCCCAGGAGTGTAAAGATCTTCCGTATTGAGAACTTGCTTCTTTTCAAAATAATAATGAGCTATCATAACACCTGCAACTGGACCAACAACCGCCCCAATAATATCCAAAAACGCATAGATACTAGTTGCATTTTCCATTAACTTCCATGGCATAATTAGAAAACTGATAACACTTGCCACAACTACGCCTTGTTTATAATCAAGCTTCTTAGGAAATAAGGAAGCTAGTTGATAACCTGCAGGTACGATATTACCTGTAGCATTTGTAGATACAGTAGTCATAAGTAAAACTATTATTGCAAATGATGCTGCAAATAAGCTATCCCATTTGTTAACTATGTCTAAAACATTCCACATCTCTACTCCGTAATGAAGTGTTGCGCCAACTAATATGCATACACTAGAAAATGCAAACAATAAATATGAAATGAATAATCCTGCACTTTGTCCTATTAATTGTGCCTTGTAACTTTTTGCGTTTCTTGCAAAGTCTGCTGCACTAGCGCCAGGAGCTGCCCACACTGATAACACTGAAGAAATAATCATCAAGTAAATAAACAAATGTGAATTTGCTGGTTGTACTCCAGAAGAATAATTTAATATATTTCCAATTCCTCCCGCTACTCTAATAGCCCAAACTAACATTCCACCAAATACAATGTAAATCAAAGGATTTAAAACTGCCGTGAACTTTGAGATCGTCTCTCCTCCACCTAGGCCAATACCTAAGTTTACTATCCAGAATATAGCAAAAGCTATTAATCCAGGAAGACCTATTCCAAAGAAGTTGAATCCCCCACCTAATTCCAAAAATCCAGGCCAGATTTTACCTAATAAAATCATTAAAGCCAATGATCCTGAAAATGTTTGTAATCCATACCACATTATTGCAGCAATAATTCCCCTTAAAATCCCAGGTAATTTTGCTCCAACTTCACCGTATGAAGATTTAAGTAATACTGGAAATGGAATTCCATAACTAAATCCAGGCATTCCGTTTATAACTAACAATGCGATTACTGCAAAAGAACTCAATATCAATGCAATCATTACGTTTGCAGGAGACATTCCTAAAAATAAAAATCCACCTACTGCTACGTAATTAGGAACGTTATGAACAGATCCCATCCACAATGTAAAATAGTTAAAAGTATTCCACTTTCTCTTCCCGGGAGGTACAGGGGCTAAGTCCTCACTAAACCCTTGGCTCATGGCAAATTCATAATCGTTTTCATTAACCATGATTTTCTTTTCTTCCATTAAATCACCTCTCTCATTTATGTAAGATAAATATAAAAACGTTATCTTGTAGCTATTCTACATTTTACCGATAAGATAGAATATGTACACAATCGCCAAATTCTTTTCATGGTTTTAGACCCTATACACAAAAAGAGAGATTGATATACTAATCAACCTCCATAAATACTGCTATCCAACTATTTCGATTTGAAATTATAAATAGGTTTTACACGCTTAAGAATTTTCACAGTGTCCTTTGTGTGTTTGATTATATCTTCCATAGGTTTATAAGCAAAAGGAGCTTCGTCGATTGTATCTTTACTAACAGAAGTCGTAAAGATACCCTTCATAGATTCCTCGTAGTCTTTTAAAGTTATATCTTCCTTCGCTTGATTTCTACTCATCAATCTCCCTGCGCCGTGGGGTGCAGAATAATTCCAATCCTGATTTCCAAGTCCTTCGCAAATCAAAATTCCGTCTCTCATATTCATTGGAATGGTAAGAAGTTGGCCTTTATAGGCAGCAACAGCACCTTTTCGAAGTATATGATTACCTTCATCTTCCAACTCTATATAGTTATGAATTGTGTCAAAGCCTTTAATTCTTTTGGGATTTAAAAAATCTAAAATTACTTCTGCCATAACAGCTCGATTTTCTAATGCAAACTCTACGCATACGTTCATGTCATGCAGATATTCATAATACCACTTGTCACTGTTTTTTAATGTCTCCAATCCTTTTGGAGCAATTGGATTTTCTTTTAGTTTTTTTAATTCATAAGCAATTTCATCTTCCCTACCTTGAGCCTTCAGCATCTTTACAAGCTCTTCTGCACTGGTATTGAATTCGTTTTTTGAAAGAGATGCCGCTATCTTTTGATAATAATTGGCTACCTGTAAACCTAAATTTCGAGAACCTGAATGAACTGTGAGAATGTACTCACCCTCATTTTCTTCTTTACCAATCTCTATATAATGATTGCCACCTCCCAGAGTTCCAATGGATTTTTTTATTCTCGATTGATCTTTGATTTCATTTCTCATATATAATCTATCTAGATAACTCATCCGTCTTTCCTTATCATGGACTTTAAATCCTGATGGTATATTCCTTCTAATATGGTCATCTAATGCTTTTAAATCAATTTTATGAGGTGTTTCAAATATTTCAGTCCTGATTCCACATCCTATATCGACACCCACTAAATTGGGGCATATTTCATCCTTAACCAACATTGTCGTACCTATCACACTACCTAATCCCGCATGATAATCAGGCATAAATCTCGGATTAGAATTTTTTGAAAAAGGCTGATCTAGCAAATCTTGAATTTGTTCTATTCCTGATTCTTCAAATTGGTCAGTAAAAACTATTCCTTCTGAATATTTTCCTTTTAGTTTAATCATAATATCACCCGATTAGACTTATACCCCATTGATGAATTAATAAAAAATAGCAGGAATAGAATTGTCATCTAAACCTGCCATAAAATTATCTTATTATTTTACATACTCAACTTTTTTCAAATCGTTATATACATCCTTGTCGAACTCGCCCAAATCGTGAGCCACTAACATAGCTATCAAAACGTCAATAGTAACATTCATTATAGTTCTTAATGAACCAGCAAACCAGTCGATACCGATTAATATAGCAATGGCTTCGAAGGAAGTCCAAGGGACTGGGCAAAGAATGTGTAGACTACAATAGAGCCACCTGGAACTACAATAGTTCCCATTACCATCATAATTGCAAGCATAATACCAGTTAATATTTCTGTCGTCGAAAGAACTGTGCCAGTAGCTTGAGCCATAAACATAATTGCAAGGACGTAACAAGCAACAGCACCAGAGCTATTCATCGTCATCGTTATAGGACCTGTGAAGTCTGTAACTCTTCTACTTACACCAAATTTCTCAACTGAATCTTCCATTTTTGTTGGCAAACATACTGCACTTGATGTGATTGTAAGAGCCATGATTGCCATCTTAGCAAATTTCTTCGGCATCTTAAATGGGCTAACACCTACTCTGAAAGCAGTAATTGGAAAATAAGCCAAGAACATAATTATATCTGCAACTAATAATGCCAATAAGAACTTAAGCATTGGAAGTATAACGCTAAATCCTGTAACACCAGCAACTGGTGCCAATAAAGCAAAAATTCCAATAGGTGCTAACTTCATAACCATACCAATGATTTCCATAATAACGCCGTTTATGTCTTTAATAACTAATAGCAAATCATCTCTTCCTGATACTTTAATATATTTTCCCATAGCAACACCAAAAATTAACGAAAATACAATTGCTTGTACTGTAGAGCCAGAAGACATAGCCGCAAAAATATTTGTTGGTACAAAGTTAGTTAAAGTTTCTGTCACCGAAGCAGTCGCTAATTCACTGGTGCCTGTTGCTGTTCCACCGACGCCAATATCAATACCGACGCCAGGTTTGAAAACAAATGCCAATGCTAGTCCTAATGCCGCAGATAATACAGTGAAAATAATTATATATCTAAAGGTAAGAAAACTCATACGGCCCGCTCCAGCTCCTTCGATATTTCCCACAGCTCCCATAACAGACGTCATAACTAATACGACAATTGACATCTGTATCAATCTTAACCAAATCGTTCCAATAAATTCTATATTTTTTGACCAAGGTCCTACTAGAGATCCAAATATCAATGCAGCAACTGTGGCCACAATAATTTGCGTCGTTATTGAGATAGGTTTCTTTTCTTTGATTGTCATAACTTATTCCTCCTAATTTTTATGTATATATTTCTTCCTGTTTATATGATAATCGTTTTCCCATCTTGAATCTTTATTCAATTTATACATATTTATTAGCAAATTTGTGCATATCGTATAAATTTTTTCTAATGTTATAAATTCTTTTAACGACAAATAAAAAGATGCTCTAAAACTAGAACATCTAAAATTCTATTTGAATTTTTTTGCAACTACTTCTATTTCTACATCCGCTCCTAAAGGAAGCTCCAACACAGCGACACAAGTCCTAGCTGGATATGGAGCAGAAAATCTTTCTTGATACACTTCATTCATTTCGTTAAAATGCTCCATACTGGTTAGAAATACATTGACCTTTACTACATCGTCAGGAGTTAAGTTTGCTTCTTTTAAAATATCAAAAAGTAAATTAAAGCATTCGTGGGTTTGATCTGTTATAGACTCGGCAAACTTCCCTTCTCCATTTGCATTTCTTGCAGTTTGTCCTGACACATAGACGAAATCTCCTGCATCCACAGCGTGGGAATATGGTCCCGATACTGAAGCTAAATCTGTAGTATATATTTTTCTCATAGCAATTATCACCTCATTTTTTATAATTATACATTCTATTTTATAAAATAGAATGTACAAAATGACCAAATACAAAAAGTGGATGACAATTGCCATCCACTTAGTTTTATTTACTTAAAGATTTTATCAATTTTTTCAGATGTTTTATCTACAACTTTGTCAATTTTTTCAGATGTTTCATCCATAGCTTTGTCTAGCTTGCCATCTTCTTCTGTCAAAGTTTTATACATCTTTTCTACTTTTTTAAACTGCTCTTTTGCTTCTTCTTCTGCCCATCCGTATTGTTTTTGTAAGTAGCCTTGAAATTGTTTTATATCTCCTTTGGCTTCTACATCAGGCTCATCAGTAAGTTTTCCCCACTCGCTTTCGATTTTACCTTTAAACATTTCCCAGTTTCCTTCAATAATGTTTTTATTCATAATATCGCTCCCTTTGTTAGAAATTGCTATAAAATATCTATTTATTTAATACCCAGAAAAACAAAATAATAATACCATCTGTATAATTAATTATTTTCTTAATATTTTCATCTGTTCGTATAGCTTTTCCTCTTTGTCATTTCTATTTGTCGAACTAAATTCTAGAACCAGATATTCTGGAGAAATTTTTTCTATAACTTTATTTGCCAAGGGAGACTTGACTATATTGTGCTGGTCTATTTCAGAGACATAGTGATAGATTTCTTCGAATCTTTTATAAAAGTCCTCTGATAGTTTAGGCGGATTGTTTTTATACATTTGTCTGAATTCTCCACCAAGGGAAGTGTGAAGATGAATTCCTTTGAAATATTCTTTTAAGCTTTCAAATTTGTCCATTATCCTATCTATATACTTCCACCCTTCATCTTCAGTTTTTATAGATTCATTTGTATTCATAAGATGACCTATATCCAGCATAAAGCCTACTTTATCGTGATTGATAGATTCTAACAAGTGTTTTGCTAAACTCACATCATTAAACTGGAGTCCAGGAAAGTATAAATTTTCAAAAAGTAGCAATTTGTCAAAGTTTGAATTTTCTAAAATTTTATTTACAAGTTTTATAGAGCTTTCTATAACTTCTATATCTGAATAATGGTAGTCTTGAGCTAAATAATCTACATTGCGAATATCAGCTACATGAAATACAGCATATTCTGAATTAGAATTTGCATATTCTAAGTCTGGTAAAAAATACTTATATAAATCTTCTGGTTCATATTGATAAAATTTTTTTGCAGTTTTTAAGTCTCCAAACTCTTCTATAACACGTTTTTCATCTCCTTTATAATAATCTATCCAAAAATTAAAAAATGGAAGATGAACGCCAATTACTTTTTCTGACTTTACTACTTCACTGCCACCACATCTGACAATTTCTAGACCGTCCAAATTTGAATTATTCATAAATATTTCTAATTCATCATTAGAACTATATTCTAAATCTGCATTAGGTCCATCTATAAAACTTAATAAAATTTTCATAAAACTACTCCAATATTTACTCTCCTATTATACTCCTGATTGACTCTCATAATTTCTAATTATCATAGCATTGGATTTTCTCATGCCCATCTTTTCATAAAAATGAACTAATTCTGAATCGCAAATTATATCTATCATATAGAAGTCTTTAAATTCTTCCATAGCCATTTTAGCTAATTTATTTCCAATTCCTTGTCCTTTATAATCATTTATTACTTCTAGAAAAGGGATATAGGCTGTTAAAACTCCATCACTGATAATATTAATAAAGCCAATGATTTCATTGGTACTCTCATCTATAGCTACAATAGATTTGAAACTATTTGATAATATTTTTCTATGAGTTTTCTTATCAGGAGGATTTAGCCATCCGTCAAAAAATCCATCAGCTATACTAACATCCTTTAGTTCGTCCGAATACATCTTATATATAATCATAACTACCTCCTTGAAATTAAAAATAGTAGTTGATAAAAAGGTTTACCAACTACATACTATATTCCCTAATTTAATAAATCAAACCTTAGCAACTACTCGACAAGGAAGTCCTGTCATTCCTTCATAATTCATTGGATAAGTATTGGCGATGAAGTACTCATTGCTTTCGGCTAGAGATTTTAGATTTACCAGGTTTTCTATGATAAATACACCTCTATCTGCGCAAATTTGATCCATTGGACTATGTTCCTTGCCTCTTCTAACTCCAGCAAAATCTATCCCAATTATAGAAATATTTTTATCTAGCAATGTATTAATTAATTTTACATCTAGATGTGGATGATCTTTATAGTATTCCTTTGTTCCGTAATCTATTTTTTCAATGAATCCCGTATAAAACCCCACAAACATATTTTCTTCAATCTTTTCCATATTGATATCGGAAATTGCAATTTCTCTATCTCCAATTTGACTTACATCAAAAACTATAGCTTTCCTTTCCGTATATTCCAATGGGAACACTTTGTTCATTACGTCGAAATGTGTCCCTAAATGTCCCACTAAAGCAGTTTTTTCATTTCCTTGTGCGTCTTTTACCATTTTTGGTGTAATTTTTAGGGTTAAATCTATTAGCATCTTCTATCCTCCAAAATTATTATTTTTCAATTAAGCAATTTTCGTATAAATATTGATTCCATTATATCACAATAGAATTTTACTTCCACAAATTAGGCATCAGTTTTTGTATCGTCTTTAAGGTTGTGGAAGTTCCTTCGAAATAACTGCGTTGTGACAAAGCCACAGCCACTTGGTCAGTTATTATATTGTCTACTCCCATTCTAATTAATTTATCCATGGAGTTAGGATCGTTAACTGTCCAAACAAAAACTCGTCTTCCTTGGGCATGGGCAGTCATAATTAACTCAGATGTTACAAATGACTCTTCTAGAATTATTGCATTATAATCACCTAGTTTATCTAAATCTCCGCTGAAGAAAATGTCAATATAGCCAATCTCCAAATCAGGAGCGACACGTCTAACTTCTTCTAAGCATTCCTTGTTTAGGGATGTGATTATACATTGGTTTTCAAAATGATTGTCCTTTATCACTTTTGCAACGACTCGGGATAACTCTTTCGGATCTTCCCCATATGGTTTTAGTTCTATATTCAGTTTCATACGTCCCCGAAATGTTTTGATTACCTCTTCTAGGGAAGGTATATTTGCGCCTTTAAACTCATCGCTCATATATTCTCCGCCATCTAGTTTTTTTACTTCTTCAAAAGTCATCTCAGAGGGAGTTTTATTTACTCCTGTGGTTCTTCTAAAAGTTTTATCATGTAATAAAATTGGCACCTTGTCCTTAGTGAGTTGCACATCTAGCTCAACATAATCTGCACCCGATAAAAATGCCTGTTCCATGGCTGGAATGATATTTTCTGGATTATAATTTCCATTTCCTCTGTGGCCTGTAATTTGGACGACATTGCTACCTAAATCCACACCCTCAATCAATGAATTATACAAGATAAAACTAAAGAATATTAAATATATACACAGTCCAAATATAATAATTTTTCTTTTGTTTTTTAAAAAGCTATCTCTATATCGTGGATTTGGCAAGATTTTCTTTCGAGGCATTATTTCAATATTATTCTTTTTGGCATAATAATCATAAAGACTTTGCAATACAAGTAAATTCCCTGCCACAACTATAACTGATTTAAAAAATGGAAGGGAGGTCATTGTAATTCTATAAATAGCCAAAAATACAGGCAAAAACCAATTGTTCTCCAAACTCATTACTATACTTTGGGAAATTATTGTTATTAACGTTACGCTTAAATCTGTAACAATAGTTAAGAATGTTCCATTAAGAAAAAGCAAAAGAAGGACCTTAAAAAAGTTTCCCTTTATAACTTTTTTAGCTTTAGATAAAGCTTCCTTGTAGTCCAAATTTTCTTGGAAAAATATAATAAAAATAAATGAGCGCTTAATATAAAGTTGCAAAATCCAAATATTGAACATCATATAAATAAAAATGTATAAATCACGCTCTTCAATGCCGATTAGAATAAAATTCGGTATGGAAATAGGTTTTAAAAATGTAGAAATATTTCCTGTAAATATGAAGGAAAAAAATATCCAAAAGACCATGGGAAGATTTCTGAATTTAATCAAACGCAACATATCATACCCAATTTCTTTAATAAGATCATGAAAGCTAAGTCGCTTTGTATCCTTCTTGCTGTAACTTATCATCAATATCCCAGAAATTTCTATTGATGCAAATAACACCATCCAAAGGACAATAAAAAATACCCAAATTAATACACTTGGCTTATTTGTCAAACTCTTTAAAGCTTCAAAATTAAAATAAGGCATATTTGAAGCTTTTTTAATATTATGAAAAAGAAAGCTAACCACCGGTTGAGCTAATATCATAGCCAAAAAGCGATAAAATAATTCAAACTCTATAATTTCTCCGATGTTTTGCTTTTGTCTATTAAAATGTCCAAATACAGCATTTTTATATTTCTTAAACTTCATATTATCTCCTTGTGATTCTATAAAACCATTTTAACATAATATATAAAATTTAAATCATAAGGATTTTCAAAGCTTTCACTTAAAAATCTAAGTCCCAATTTCTCATGGTTCCATCATCATTGTGTGTAATTATATCCGGCATCACATTAAGTCCAACTCCTCCATCTTTTGCGCCACGAACTAGTACAGATTTAGCTAAAGATTTGGGATTGGTTCTTACGAATTGAATCGTTTTGGGTTCAATTTTATACTTTTTCATAAATTCTATAAGTGATGCAATCCTTTCAGGTCTATATACTAACTCAAGGGTGCCTTTGGTGGGAATCATTTTTGATGCAGCTGCTATCCATTCTTCTATACTTTCATGATGTCTAGATAGTCTATGATTTTCTATTTTGTTTTCAATGTCATTTTCAAAATAAGGCGGATTCATTATAATGCTATTTGGTCTTTCAATATAATTTTTCGAAAAACTTTTAACGTCTGACAGTATTGGAATCACTCGTTCATTCAATTGATTTTCTTCAATGGATAGTTTCAATAAATCTAAAACTTCTGATTGAATATCCACTGCATATATTTTTTCAACAACATCCTTAGCTGCCAAGCCTAAACTTAAAGCCCCAGTTCCACATCCAAAATCAACCACTACCCCTTTTGCTTTTGAAAATTTTAAAAGCATCAAGCTGTCAGTCCCAAAGGAAAATCGTCCTGGATATTGATATATTATATAATTTGTATTTGGAATATAATCTTTTCTAATCATTTGTTTCCTAACTTAGTATTCTTACTTAACGTCAATCATTTCTGATGTTACAATTACTTCTTTGATTTTTTCGCCTTTTGTATTTGTAAATTGGTAATTAAAACTAAAATATATACCGTTATCCAAGCATTTACACAAAAGATTTCCAGCCCTTCCATGACTAATTGCATAAATATATTCTACAGTACCACATTCTTGTATCTTAATTAAATTCGGAATGTCGACGTCATCGTCCTTGTACTCATTTAAAAATGCACCGTCATTTTCTAGAAGAGCTGTGGTAAAATCTTCAACGAATTTATTTTTCGGAGAGTTTCCACAAGTTCCCGTTACTATTATTTTCATTTCATCCTCGATTAACATTTATTACCAATATCGATCCAAATCATTTGTATCTGTAACCACAGGTTTTCCATCTTTGTCTAAAAATGGTGTTAAACCCAATCCATATCCTCGGTTGATTACCATGTAATTTACTCCCGTTTCCTTATCCACCCATATCTCCGTAGTATTTAGCATGCCTTCTTTGTAAATACTTACAAATCTATTTTCTTTTGACATTTGTTTTCTCCTTTTAAAAATGGGCAAGGTGGACTAATCCAACTTGCCCGAATAATTTTATTTTCTAAAATACTCTATTCCTGATTTTATTATATCTTGGAATTCAGTTTCTGGAATATTTATCAATGTTCCATCTTTAATTCTTTCAAAGTTAGTCATCTTTCCGAGTATTCTACCCTTTGGATCCATTAAACCTTCTATAGAATAATCTGCTCCCAATGTGTCTGTCTTATAGACTGAAACAATTTGCTCGTTCTCACTAAGCTCTCTATACAAGTCTTCTGGCAATATTAATTGGCCATAGTATGTGGAAATAGGTGCCAAATATTCTTTTTCTAATTTAATATATTGCAACCAAGGTGAGTTATTTGTCTTGGAAATAGTTTCTACGATTTTTGAAGAATATCTACCTGATGAATTTTTAGCAAATACTGGAAGTTCATCATGGAATTCTATATAGGTTCCAAAAGGTATCAAGCCTGTTCTAACCAGACCTTGGAATCCATCTCCTATCCCTAAGATTAGGCCATCTCTTTTTTCCACTAATTCCATTATGGCTTCCTTGATTTTGTCTTGTCGAAGAACATTAGCTATATACTTACCTGCTCCTTCTGGTTCATCCCCATAGGTCATACCACTTGGAAAAATAATTATATTTGTTTTTTTAATTTCATCAGCCAATTTCTCAATAGAATCTTCCAGTTGCTCTATAGTTTCATTTTTGAATACAAATTTTGTAACAGTTGCTTTATTTTCAAGTAAAACTTCTTCTACGTCGTATTCCCCTGTAGTTCCTGGAAAAATTGGGATGAGTGCATTTACTTCTTCCAACTTTTCATCACTAGTAAGATTTCTTGGTTTCAATTCCTTGTTTCGTCCCACTTCTACATTGGATTCTAATTCTTGGGGATAGATGTCGATTAGGGCATTTTCATAAGTTTCCTTAAATCTTTCTATGTCAATTTTTTCCCCGTTAAATACCAAGGAATCCCCACCTGTAAGGCCTATTGGGTCTATAAAATCTTTGGAGTTTTCATATTCTACAATAAAGCTTCCAACTAAATTGTCATAAGGCTGCTCAAAGCTAATTGCAAATCCAATTTCGTTACCTAAGGACATCTCCATTAAATTGTGTAATAATCCCTTGTAATTAATAGCATATGCTGATTTAACATTTTTATTTTTTATCTCTCTATATAGATTTTCTATATTAAAAATAAATTCTTCATGATTTAATGTACCATCTTCTATTCTATTTGTCTTTATTATACCTAGTTTTGACTTTCCTTTTAATTCCGGTGAGATGATATTTTCTACATCTTCTGAAACTACTGCAAAGGAAATCAATGTTGGTGGTACGTTTAAGTCTTGGAAAGTTCCACTCATGGAGTCTTTTCCACCTATAGGCGGAGTTTTAAATTCTCTTGTAGCATAAAATGCTCCCAATAATGATTTAAGTGGTTTAGCCCATTTAACTTCATCCGTCCCTAGGGACTCAAAAAATTCTTGGAAAGTCAGTCTTGCTTTTAGCGGATTTCCTCCTGCAGCTGCAATTTTTGCTAAGGATTCTACAACTGCGTAGTATCCGCCTAAAAATTGATTTTCACTAGATAAAATAGGATCATATCCATAAGACATGAGACTAGCTGTCTTACTATTTCCGTCTAAAGATGGAATTATTGCTGCCATGGTTTGGATTGGAGTTATTTGATTTTTTCCTCCCAGTGGAGCTAAAATGGTTCCTCTTCCAATTGTAGTGTCAAATTTTCCCATTAAATCTTTTTTAGAAACGTAATTTAAATTACTAAGATTTTCATACAAAGTTACTAGGTCTTTTCCTTTTTCATTAAAGTAGTGAAATGGTTTATCTTTTTCTACTACTATTTTTTGGAATCTATCTGCTCCCGATGCATCTAGGAAAGTTCTATCCAATTCACAAACAATTTGGTCTTTGTAATACATTACCATTTTATTTTTATCAGTGACTACTGCCACCTCTGTAGTTTCGATTCCTTCTGCTTCGGATAACTCTATAAATTTATTTTTATTTTCAGCATCTATGACCACAGCCATTCTCTCTTGGGATTCAGAAATGGCTATTTCTTTTGGTGTGAGGCCTGGATATTTCAATGGAACTCTATCAAGGTAGATGTCAAGTGAATCTGCCAACTCCCCGATTGCAACCGAAACTCCACCTGCACCGAAGTCATTGCTCTTTTTTATTAGCTTTGTAGCTTCAGGATTTCTAAAGAGTCTCATTATATTTCTCTCTAGTGGCGGATTACCTCTTTGGACTTCTGTTGATGCTTCTTCAATTACTCCTGCTGTCTGTTGTGAAGAAGAACCTGTAGCTGCTCCTACTCCATCGCGTCCAGTTTTTGCACCTAGTAAAAGAATGATATCTCCTGGCTCGGAGTTAGCTCTTAGAACATTTTCTTTCTTTTGTGCTCCTACTAATGCTCCTAATTCCATTCTCTTAGCTATAAATCCTTCATGATAGATTTCATCTACCAATCCTCCTGCCAATCCTATTTCATTTCCATAGAAGCTATATCCTTCAGATGCATCAATTGCAATCTTTCTTTGGGAAAGCTTTCCTTTTAATGTATCTTTATAAGATACAGTCGGGTCTCCTGCCCCTGTGATTCTCATAGCTTGATACACATGTGCTCTTCCGCTAAGAGGGTCTCTAATGCTTCCACCAATACAAGTATGGGCACCACCATAAGGTTCAATTTCTGTTGGATGATTGTGAGTTTCATTTTTAAACATCAAAAGATAATCTTCTTCTCTTATCTCTTTGGTAAATCTGTCTTCTATCTTTACTTTGATTTCGATTGAGCAGGCATTTACTTCATCAGTATCCTCTTGATTATCTAAGTCTCCAGTATATTTTAAATATCTAGCTACAATAGTGCCTAAGTCCATCAAAGATACTGGCTTAGTTCGGTTTAATTCTTCTCTGATTTTTAGATATTTATTAAATTCATCGTGAATTCTTTCATCCAATTTAGATTCTTTATCTCTAAATTCTACATCTAGAATTGTATTAAACGTAGTATGTCTACAGTGATCTGACCAGTATGTGTCTAAGATATAAAGTTCTGTTTCATTAATATCTCTACCTAATTCTATATAATGATCTTGAACAAATTTTAAATCTTCTAGTGACATTGCAAGTCCTTGGTCATCTAAGAATTTTTTTAGTCCTGCCTCACTCAAGTTCCTAAAATAAATATATTCTTCATTTATATGATAATTCTCGCTATCATTATTTAAAGTTGAAGGAACTCCTAAAAGTTTTCCTTTTCTTTGGTTAGTTTTATTTATAATGTATTCTTCAATTTTTTCTTTTTGTCTATAGTCTAAATCTTCTGAGAAAGCAAATACATTGGAAGTTCTTACTCGTATTTCATCTGATTTAGTAATTACTTCTAAATTTCTAATCATAGCATATTCCCTTTGGTCAAATTGTCCTGGGTGAAACTCTACTACCAGTGGGTTTTTTAGCTCTTTTTCGAGTTTAAATGCATCTTCATCCATATAACATTTTTCAATATGAGGATCAGCTAAGAGGTCAAATACAACTGACTCTTTAAAATCTCCCTTGAGGCCTTCTATGTCATATCTACTAAATATTCTAATATCACCAGGATCGAATTCCAAATCAACTATTATTGACTCTCTCATGGAAATATAATCATAAAATATATTTTCATTTTTTTCTACATAGTAGCGATTCACTGATGGACCAATATCCTTTCGATAAAATTTATCCTTAAATTCAATGACTTCTGCTGCCTTATAAACTTTGTCTATAGCTGTTTCAAAATCATCTTCAATTGCAACGATGGATAATACTCTTCCACCATTAGTAAGGATTTTTCCATCTTCTTCTTTAGTTCCGGCATGATAAATTATTACATCTTCAACTTTATCAAGACCTGTTATTTCGTATCCCTTTTTATATTCTTCTGGATAACCTCCAGATGCCAAAACTAATGTGACAACTTCTTTTTCGTTTTCTTCAATTACTGCAGAAGCCAAATCACCCCTACTTGTCTTTAACATAATGTCAAGTAGGTCGCTATCAAGTCGATTTAATATGGATTGAGTCTCTGGATCTCCAAAACGCGTATTAAATTCCAGAACCTTTATTCCATTGTCTCCAATCATAAGTCCGATAAATATAATTCCGCGGAAATCTAAATTATCTTCTTGAATCCCTTTTAAAAATGGGTTTAAAATAGTTGCTTCAATTTCTTCTAAGTAATTTTCCGCTTCTAAATTTGGGCTAAAAGTTCCCATTCCTCCTGTATTGGCTCCTCTTTCTCCCTCAAAAATTCTTTTATGATCTTTGGATGTGGGTAGCATCTTTATTGTTTTATTATCTACAAAAGCAATGAGACTCATTTCATAACCTTCTAAAAATTCTTCGATTATTACTTTTTTATCTCCATAATTTCCTTCAATTAGTACTTCTTTTAAATAATCTCCAGCTTCCAATTCATTGGAAACTATAAATACTCCTTTACCTGCACATAGCCCATCAGCTTTAATTACTGCTTTGCCGTTGGCTTCAAGGAGTAGTTTTGCAAATTTTATTGCATTGTCATAATCTTCTGTCTTTATGTATTTACCAGTAGGAATCCCATGTTTCAACATAAAGTCCTTAGCAAAAGCTTTGCTACCTTCTAGATTTGCAGCTGCCTTGGTTGGACCAAAAATCTTCAGCCCCTCATTTTCAAAGGCATCCACGATTCCTAGATTAAGAGGATCTTCTGGGCCAACTATGGTAAAATCCATACCTTCAGCTTTAGCAAAATTTACTAATCCTTCTATATCATTTCCTGAGATATTTACATTTTCGCCTATGGCTACAGTTCCACCATTACCTGGTGCAAAATAGATTTTTTCAACCATCTTGCTTTTGCTTATCTTTTCACCAATGGTGTGCTCTCTTGCTCCGCTTCCTACTATCAGTATTTTCATAATGCCTCCAATGTTTAATAACAATTTATAATAGAGTTGACGTAATTACTAAAATCTAGTATTTATTATATCAAATAGAAGTAACTCACTCAAATTAATTATAATAGCAAACTGCAATTTTTGTAAAATAATAGACAGTCCGAAACTGTCTTGTTAAAATTCTTATTTGTTTAATTTTGATCTGTCCCTTTAAATTATTCTATAAAATAAATTGGCTCTTGAAATATTTCTATGGCTAATCCTTTAAGATTTTCATCCAGATAATCTTTTACCATGAATAAAACTGGAAGTTCAGAGTAAAAATGACCTATATCTATTAAAATTAAATCCTTCTCATATGCCATTTGCCCATCGTGATGTTTAATATCTCCAGTAATGAGTACATCAGCGCCAATAGATTTTGCAAAATTTATCCCGAAGCTTCCACTGCCACCAATGATGGCAACTTTTTCTATTTTTTCCTTAGGTCTTCCATAAACTTTTACGAAGTTCTTCTTGGTAATTTCTTTAGTAAGTTTTTTTACTAAATTATCTAAAGTTTCTTCCGAGAAATTTCCCATTACACCTATTTCTTCTTCTTCGAAATAATCTGAAAAACGCTTCACGTCTTCAAGTTCCAATCTTTTAGCCAGTTCCGAATTTACGCCTATTTCTGATGCATCAAGATTAGTGTGGGCTGAGTATATAAACAAATCATTGTCTATAATTTTTTTTATCAAATTGCCTTTATAAGTTGAAAAATCTATGGATTTTATTTCTGAAAAGAAAAGAGGATGGTGGGAAAGTATGAAATTCAAATTGTTCTTAATGGCAAAATCCACTGCTTTATCTGTTATATCCATACACAAAAGTATGCCATGTATTTCATTTTTTATATCGCCAATTTGAAGGCCTGAATTGTCCCATTCTGCTTGAAGATTTTCCGGTGCAATTAATTCTATCAAGTCAATTATTTTTTTAGCTTTTACACTCATTTAAGACCTCTTTAAAAATTTCTATTTCTTTTGTAAGCTTCTGTCTTTGTAGCATTGATTTTTCTGTATTAGATTTATTCGCTTGCTCTAAATAAACTCTATTTTTTTCTAAGAGGAATTCAACATACTCTATCAACGTTTCGTTACATTCTTCGACTAAATTATTTCCAAAATAATAAAAGGATGTAGATTCGATTTTCTCTCCAGGAACTGCTCTAATGATTTCATAAAATTTATTTCCATCTCTAATTATACTTTCTTTTTCGATCTTAAATCCTTTTTCCCCTAAGTATTTTCTCAGTTCTACTCGAGCCGTCATCGGCTGAAGAATTAATGTCTTTTTTTGAATAAAATCAAATGCGTCATCGATAATCTTCATTATCAGTTCTCCGCCCATTCCAGCCATAATTACTGCATCGAAATTTTTGTCTTTAACAGGAAATAAGCCATTTCCTAATATAGAAATGACTTTATTTTCGTTTCCTCTAAGTTTTGAAAATTCTATGTTCTTTTCTAAGGATGGTTTTGAAATATCTGTAGCGTATACTAGTTTAGCCAAATCTTCTTCTATGAGATAATTTGCAACATAGCCGTGATCGCATCCAACATCCACTACTATTTCATTTTTCCCTAAAATTTTTACAATCTCTTTTAGTCTATTATCTAGTTTGATGCTTTTTTTCATTATTCTAGAAAGTCCTTTAGCTTTTTACTTCTGCTAGGATGTCTAAGTTTTCTAAGAGCTTTTGCTTCTATTTGACGAATTCTCTCACGAGTTACATCAAATTCTTTTCCAACCTCTTCTAAAGTTCGAGACCTTCCATCTTCTAGTCCAAATCTGAGAATTAGTACCTTTTTTTCCCTTTCATTTAAAGTGTCCAGCACTTCAGAAAGCTGTTCTTTTAGCAAGGTAAAGGCAGCTGCGTCCGATGGTGATACTATTTGTTCATCAGGAATAAAGTCACCTAGATGACTATCTTCTTCTTCTCCTATTGGAGTTTCCAATGAAACAGGCTCTTGTGCAATTTTTAATATTTCATGAACCTTAGAAACCTCTATTCCCATTTCTTTAGCTATTTCTTCAGGAGCAGGATCTCGACCTAATTTTACTATAAGTTTTCGTTGGGTTCTAACTAGCTTGTTTATGGTTTCTACCATGTGAACAGGTATTCTAATAGTTCTAGCTTGGTCTGCAATAGCTCTTGTTATTGCTTGTCTAATCCACCAAGTGGCATATGTGGAGAATTTAAATCCTTTTCTGTAATCAAATTTTTCTACAGCTTTCATTAAACCAAGATTACCTTCTTGGATTAAATCTAAGAACATCATACCTCTTCCTACATACCTTTTAGCAATACTCACAACAAGACGAAGATTTGCTTCTGCCAATCTCTTTTTAGCTAGTAAATCTCCTGCTTCCATACCCTTTGCTAGTATTACCTCTTCTTCTGCTGTAAGAAGATTAACTTTTCCTATTTCTTTCAAGTACATTCTAACTGGATCATCTACTGAAATGCCCTCAGGTACAGATAAGTCTTCTTCTTCGATGTTTAAATCATCTAAGTCATCGTCTTCATCATCTATCTGATCATCTGCTTCTTTTTCAGTCATTATTTGAATTTGTGCTTTTTCCAGTCTTTCATATACTTGGTCGATATCATCAGTGTCGATATCTTCTTGCTCTTCATAAGCTTCGGCCACATCTTCATAGGTGATAAATCCTTTGTCCTTGCCAGCTTTAATTAGAGTTTCTAGAATTTTTGACAATCCGTCTGTATTTTCAATTAAATCTTCTTTAGTTTTAGCCATATGCATCCCTCTTGTCATTCTCGAATTAGTTAGCTTTTACTTACTTTCATAAGCTTTGCTAATAACTCTTTTAATTCCTCAATTTCTTGGGGAGTTTTGTTTTTATTTTCTTCAAGTTCTTGAATTCTTATAATTATTTGATTCCTATTGAGTTTCTCGTCCGTAGATTCGATTCTATTAATAAGTTCTTCCAAAAGATTTTTTGTATTTATCTTATCGAATTCTTGAGTTTTCTTATTTAATTCATTATAAATGTTTTGGTCAATAATATTATTTTCTTTCAAATATCTTAACAAAGCATCTTTATTTATTTTGTCTTCTTCCATAGAGCTTACTATCGATAAATAAACTTCTCGAAGCTGTGGGCTCTCAATTTCCAAGGGCTTTATTTTTTTCTCGATAAGTCGATATATTTCCTTGTCATGGAGGATTAATCTAAATATTTCCAAAAAAGTTTTATCATTGGAAGTCAGGGGTTTTATAGATACTCTTGTGTTTCTAGACCTTTGCCTTTCAGTGGGCTTTTGAGTTTTATTTCCATAAATTTCATTTTTTAAACTATCTATAGAAATTTCAAAATTATTTGACAATTGCTTCAAATGGAGTTCCCTTTGGATAGGACTTTTTATCTTTCTAATAGTGTTTCCAATATATCTAATTAAATTTGCTTGATCATCTATTTTCGTCAAGTCTAAAGTTTTTTGGTACTCTTTTATTAAATAATTATAGCCACTAGTTGAATTTTTTATTTCTACTTCATATTTTAATTTACCTTGATCCTGTAAGAAGGTATCCGGATCCATTCCTCCTGAAAGTTCAATTACATTTGCATCCCAGTCTATGGAATGAATAATTTCTAAAGCCCTTTTTGTAGCCGCTTTTCCTGCTTCATCTCCATCGTAGGATATATACAAGTTGTCAGTGTATTTTCGTAGAATATTTGCTTGATCAATAGTAAAGGCTGTTCCAAGTGATGCTACTGCTCCTTTAATTCCAAAAGTTTCTAAAGCTATGACGTCCATGTATCCTTCAACGAGAATAATTTTCTTTACTTTTTCATTTCGTTTCAATAAATTCAGTCCGTAGAGATTTCTCCCTTTTAGAAAAATAGGAGAGTCTGAAGTGTTTAGATACTTTGGCATCTCATCGCCTAAAGCTCTAGCTCCAAATCCTAAAATTCTAGACCGTGTATCTATTATAGGAAAAATGATTCTATCTCTATAATAATCATAATAGTTTCCACTTTGATTCTTTCCTATAGCTCCACATTGATGGGCTAAGTCTAAATCGTAATTTAAATTTTTTAAATAGTTAACAACATCGTCCCAAGAATTCTTTCCATATCCTAACCCGAATTTCTTAGCTGATTCTGAAGTTATATTTCTTTTTATTAAATAAGAAGTTGCCGTTTTGGATTCCGATAAATTCTTCATATAAAACACAGTTAATTCTCTATTTATCTGATACATCAAATCCAGCTTTTCTACTCTGGCATCATCTACTCTTCCTTTGTTCTCTATTACTACTCCGTAGGCATCTCCCAGTTTTTTACATGCTTCGGGAAAACTTAATCCTTCAATTTTCATAATAAAGTTAATTACATTTCCACCTTCACCGCATCCAAAGCATTTGTAAATTTGCTTCTGGGGCGAAACCGTGAAAGATGGTGTTTTTTCTGAGTGAAAAGGACAAAGACCCTTGTAATTTGCTCCAATTTTTTTAATATCGACATAATTAGAAATTTCAGATACTATATCTGCTCTATCCTTTATCTCTTCAATTGTATTCTCGTCGATAAAATATGCCATATATCATCCTAATCCTATGATTTCAGTAACTACAAAAATTTCATTCCAGACTTCTTGGATATAGGTATCTGTCATACCTGCTATATAATCGCAAACTATGTCCGCATCTGTAGCATCTATTCTTCCGTATATATCTAAATGATGTGCAGGAAGTCTTTGTATATCTTCAATATAATATTCGTACAAGTCAGTAATTATTCTTTCAATTTTTTTACTTTCTTTTTTTACTTCAGGGTTGTAATACACTTTTTCAAACATAAAATCCCTAAGACTCATCATAGCTTCTTCTATTTGTTCACTCATTTGCAATTTGTCGGTGTCCATAGAAGTGTACACTAAATCTTTAATCATGGTGTCTATTCTTCTTGAATGAGAAAATCCTAGAGTTTGTAATATATCTCTTGGTATGTCGCTTAATTCAATTACACCTGCTCTGATAGCGTCATCAATATCGTGATTAATATATGCTATCCGGTCAGCGTACTTAATTAATTTACCTTCTTCAGTAGAAGCTATATTATCGCCACTATGGTTTCTTATTCCATCTAAAACTTCCCACGTTAAATTCAAACCCAGTCCGTTATTTCTTTGTTCAATAAATTGCACTACTCTAATACTTTGTTCATAGTGCTTAAACCCATTGGGATGAAGTTTATTTAATATTTCTTCACCTGAATGACCAAATGGAGTGTGTCCTAGGTCGTGTCCAAGAGAAATTGCCTCTACTAAATCTTCATTTAATCTCAAAGCCCTAGCTATAGTTCTAGCGATTTGGGACACTTCTAACGTGTGAGTTAACCTCGTCCGATAGTGATCTTGCTCTGGAGCAATAAAAACTTGAGTTTTATGCTTCAACCTTCTAAATGCTTTTGAATGAATAATTCGGTCTCTATCTCTTTGAAATTCAGTTCTAATTTCTGACTCAATTTCTGGAATTTCTCTACCCAATGTGTTTTTTGACAAACTTGCAACGTCACTAAGTAGTAATTCCTCGTCTTTTTCTATTCGCTCTCTTATAGTTATGTCAATCACCACCTATTACTTAATGTTTTATACCCTATTGGAGCTATTTATAACAGAATTACAATACAGCAAGCCACAGGTCTTCCTGTGGCGTACTAACATTAATAATCCTCAAATGTGGTTTTCATATGATCAATAATAATTCCAGCAGTTTCTTCAATAGCTTTATTTGTTACATCAACTACAATACAATCTAATTCCTTCATAATTCGTTTTGAATATTCTAACTCTTCTTGTATCCTATCTAACTGAGAGTAACTAGCTGTACTATTAAGACCCAAAGTTTGAAGTCTTTCTTCTCTAATTGCATTAATCTTATATGGATTTGCAATTAAGCCGATAACTCTTCTTTTGTCTTTTTTATAAACTTCAGAAGGAACTGGAACTTCTGGAACCAAAGGTATGTTTGCTACTTTATAAAGTTTATGAGCCAAATAAATACTTAAGGGTGTCTTTGAGGTTCTAGAAATACCTACTAGGCATATATCTGCGTTTTTAGCTCCTCTAGGGTCTTTACCGTCATCATAATTAACTGCAAACTCTATACACTCGACTTTTTTAAAGTAGTTTTCATCGAGTCTTCTAATGAGACCTGGTTCACGTAGGGGTTCTTTACCTAGAATTTCTTGCATAGTATCCATAGGTGGTCCCATAACGTCCACAAGAGGAATGTTCAATTCCTTCGCCCTAGTTTGAATATAATCTCTAGTTTCTTTTTCTACAGTTGTGTAAAAAATCATACTATTAGGGTCCCTAGCAGCATCGTCCAAAACAGGTTCTATCATCCCAATATTATTATGATATGGATACCTTTTTATTTCAAAATTATCCAATTCAAACTGCCTTAGCGAAGCTTTTGCTATTTGTTCTCCCGTCTCACCAATGGAGTCGGACAATACGTAAATTTTTAAATATTTCATATCATTCCCTCTATAAAATAATCATTTCCCATCCGAACAAACAAATTTGTAATATTTGTCTTAGTAACTCTTCCCACTACTCGTATAATTTCTGCTTCATTTATATCTCGTTCAATCACTGGTACTCCATCTATTTGTGATTCAACAAGCATTTTTGCACATTCAAATACAGAGGTTTCTGGTTCAACGGTTTTGATATTTGGCATTCTAGTCATAACGACATTCACAGGAGTATGATTTAAATCCTGAGTGCCAATTGCCGCCCTAAGTAAATCTTTTCTAGAGACTACACCCACTAAATTTCCATTTTTTGTAATGTATATACTACCCACATTTTCTAAAAACATCATGACAATAGCATCATAAACAGAAGTTCTCTCTTCTACTATGACAGGCATACTCATAATATTTTCTATCGGAAAAGATTTTAAGAGTTCAGCAAATAATATGTAATTCTTTTTTCCTTGATAATAATAACCGTATTCTTGTCTTGCCCCTAATATTTCTAAAGTGGTTAGAAGTGCTAAATCCCCTCTTATTTCAGATTTAGCAACTCCTAACATTTCAGCAATTTCAGATTGGCTCTTATGACCATCATCTTTAACAAATTCTACGATAGCCCTTTGAGTGTCTGTAAGTTTCACTTTTCACCTCTTAAACAATTATCTTTGAAAAATCAATTATCTTTAATAAAAATTCATTAACTGTCTTTAAAAGTGCCAGTCTATTATTCTTTATATCTTCATTTTCATCAAATACTAAAACGTGATCCAAAAATTCATTTATTGGTTCAACGAGTCTAGTAGATGCCTCTAAAGATTTCAAATAGTTTTTTTCCAATCCAATTTTTTTAACTTCTGATTGAACTGAAATATATTCATTTAACAAATTTTCTTCGTATTCATTAAATAATTCAGTGTTATAATCCTTACTTTCTCCTTTTATAGCTATATTGTTTAGTCTAGTAAAGGTTTCTACTGTCTTTTCTATATCTTCTTTTTCAAACCATTTTTTAAACTCAGAAGCTTTTTTGAAAATATTAAAGATGTCTTCGTCTTTTGATTCCAATATAGCATCTACCAAGTCGTATCTTACACCTTCTTCTAAGAGAATAACTCGAATTCTCGATAAAATAAAATTGTAAATACTCTCGCTAACTTCTTGATAGTCAAAAACTAAATTGTTCTTTTCAACATAGGCAAACAATGAATCTTTTATAGCTTCCTTAATTGAAAGTTTCCAATTATTGTTTCTAATTATATTTATTATACCCAATGCTGCTCTTCTTAGACCAAAAGGATCTTGTGATCCAGTAGGAATAGTACCTATTGCAAACATACCAGAAATGGCATCTAGTTTATCACCAATTGATAAAATCGAGCCCACAGTGGTTTCAGGTAGTTCTGCTCCAGCATATCTTGGCATATATTGTTCTTTAATAGCAGTAGAAACTAATGTGTCCTCTCCGTCATTTTTGGCATAAATCTCTCCCATTATACCTTGGAGTTCAGTAAACTCACTTACCATTTTTGTAAGTAAATCACCTTTGGAGATTGAAGCTGCTCTTAGGAGTTGGCCTTTAGATTCTTTTGCAATATCTAATTGCTCTCCAATTTTTTCTACTAATTGAGTAATTCTTTCCACTCTCAATTTCATAGAACCCAATTTTTCATGATAGGTTATCCCATCCAAATCATTAGATAAATCTTCTAAATTTTGTTCCAAATCGTCATTATAGAAGAATCTTGCATCTTCTAGTCTAGCTCCCAATACTTTTTCATTTCCCTTGATTACAACATCTTCGTGTTTGTCCGTACCGTTTACTATGGAAACAAAATATGGTAATAAAGTATCTTCATCTTTGTAAATAGGAACAAATCTCAAATGCTCTTTCATAGAAGTTGTAATTACAATTCTTGGAAGCTCTAAATGTTCTTCTTTTATTCTTCCTAGTATGGCTGTGGGATATTCCACTATATTTACTAATTCATCTAATAGCTTTCTGTCTTCTATAATTTCTCCAGACATTTCCCTAGCAAGACGTTCAGTTCCTCTTTTGATAATTTTGCGTCTTTCTTCTGGTTCTGGAATCACATAATTTTCTTCTAAAAGTTTTTTATATTCACTTGGGTTTGATATTTCAATTTTATTGGATCCTAAAAATCTGTGACCTCTAGTAATATTTGTAGATTTAATTCCTTCCAAAGAAATTTCTAATTGGTTTTCGCCATATATGGAAACTAGCCATCTTATAGGTCTAGCAAAACGAATATCCTTTCCGCCCCATTTCATGTTTTTAGGAAAGTTTATCCCTTTAATTAGATTAGGGATAGATTCTTTAAAAATCTCTTCTAAAGGTCTTGCTTTTATGGTCTTTTGTCCATATACATAATCGTCTTTTATCTCGACATCAGATTCTTCAAGGCCTTGGGATTTCATAAATCCTTGCAAGGCTTTTGTAGGAATTCCAGATTCGTCGTAGGCGATTTTTGCACTTGGTCCCTTTACCAATTCCGTAGAATCTTCTTGTGAATCGACTAAATCTTTTACAATAACAGTTAGTCTTCTAGGTGTACTATAAGTCACCAGTTCTTCAAATTTTAGACCATTGTCTTTAAGCAACTTTTCAAAATCACTCTTAAGTTGTTTAATTGCATTATTTATATAGGTAGATGGAAGTTCTTCAACTCCAATTTCTAATAGATAATCTTGCACTTATTTTACCTCCCCTTTTATTAAAGGATAGTTCATAGCTTCTCTTTGTGCTACATATACGCTAGCTACTTTTCGAGCCAAGTTTCTAACTCTTTGGATGTATCCCGTTCTTTCAGACACAGATATAGCCCCTCTAGCATCTAAAAGATTAAAAGTATGAGAGCATTTTAATACATAATCGTAAGCTGGTAGAACTAATTCTGTTTCTTCCAATATTCTGTTAGCTTCAGTTTCGTATTGAGTGAATAAAGTTTTTAACAAATCTATGTCAGATTTTTCAAAACTATATGTGGAATGTTCAAATTCTGCTTTTTTAAATATATCTCCGTACTTTATGTCTTTGTTCCACATAATATCATATACGTTATCTACTTCTTGAAGATATAGGGCAATTCTTTCTAGACCATATGTCAATTCCCCAGATTCTAACTCACAGTTAATTCCACCAACTTGTTGGAAGTAAGTGTATTGAGTTATTTCCATAGCGTCAATCCAAACTTCCCAACCTAATCCCCATGCACCTAATGTTGGAGATTCCCAATTATCTTCAATGAATCTGATGTCATGCACTTGAGGATCTATTCCAATAGCGTTTAAGCTATCTAAGTATAATTCTTGAATGTTATCAGGTGTGGGTTTTAATATTACTTGTAGTTGGTGATGTTGATATAGTCTGTTGGGATTGTCTCCATATCTTCCATCGTCAGGTCTTCTAGAAGGCTCAACATAAACAGTTCTCCAAGGCTCAGGTCCTAGAGCTTTTAAAAAAGTATGGGGGCTCATAGTTCCCGCTCCCACTTCTACATCATATGGTTCTAGGATAACACAACCTTGTTCACCCCAATATTTCATTAATTTTAGCATTAAATCTTGAAAATACATATTTTCCTCCTCTAAATTTCCATCAGTTTTTTATACTTGTTTTGAGAATCTAATTCTTTTAAATCTATACTATATAACATGTAATCGTAAATTAAATTATCAATTCTATTTACAAATTTTTCTGGTAAGTCCAATTGTTCATAGTCTGAAAATTTACTATACAATATTTTTAAAATTATCTCAATTTCTACTTTACTGAGTTTAACATATTCACCACTAATATCCAAACAATTTCCACAAATAATTCCACCATCTCTATGGGAAAAATACATATTTGAATAGTCTTTACTCGAGCACTCAGTACACTGTTGTAATTGGGGTCTAAACCCTAAAAAGGATATAAGCTTTATCATATAACCTATTTTCAAAATTTGGGGATTTAGTTTATCCGATTTCAAATAGTTAAACACTTGAGATGTAAGATTATAAATCTTTTCATCTACTAGGTTTTCTGGCATAGTTTTTAAAAGCAATTCACATATCATATCTGCAATAAAATATTTTTTTAGATTATTTGCTATTTCCATATTGGAATTTATCACTTCTGCAGATTTGATATAGAAATTGTTCTTATTTCTCGTTAGTAGAAAATCACTTTCCACAAATTTTTCTGAAACTAGCATCAATCCGCTTTTGGGTCTTAATACTCCGCTGGCAAACAAATTTATCCTGCCATTTTTTTCTGTGAAAAGGCTTATTATTTTACTGGATTCTTTATATTTTTCCTCCGATAGTACTATTCCCCTAGTTTTAATAAAATCATTTGTACCCAAAATATTTTACTTTTGATTCCCTTTCTCTCCAGTTTTTTTCAATTTTAACCCAAAGCTCTAAGGTTATCTTAGCATCTAAAAAGCGTTCTATATCCTTAGTTGCTTCTTGGCGAATTTTTTTAATCATAGTTCCTTGTTTGCCTATAATTATTCCTTTGTGAGAGTCTTTCTCAGAATAAATCGTAGCAGTTATGTCAAAGGATCCATCTTCTTTTTCTTTCATGCTTTCTACTAAAACCGAAACTCCATGGGGAACTTCTTCTTTTAAATTGACCAAAGCTTTTTCTCTTATGATTTCTCCTACAATAAATCTCTCTGATTTATCAGTGATATAGTCATCAGGATAGAAAAAAGGTCCTTCAGGTAAATGCTTTTGAATAATTTCAATTAGTTCATCTACACCTTCTCCGCCTGTGGCAGAAATGGGAACTATTTCAGAGATATTCTCCACATCTTTATACATATCCATTAATTCCAATATTTTTCCACGATCAATAGTGTCTATTTTATTAATTACTAATATAATAGGAACCTCAATTCCTTGTAAAAATTCTATTATATCTTTTTCTCTTGAGCCGATAAATTCGCTAGTATCCACTAAATACAAGACTACATCTGCTTCACCTACAGAGCCTCTAGATGTACTTAGCATATGTTCGCCTAATTTATTTCTAGGATTTTGCATACCTGGAGTATCCAAAAATATCATCTGAGTATCCTCATCTGTGTAAATCAATTGGATTTTATCCCTAGTAGTTTGTGGTTTATCTGAGATTATTGAAATCTTTTCTCCCAATATTCTATTTAATAATGTGGATTTTCCAACATTTGGTCTTCCTATAACTGAAACAAAACCTGATTTTGTCATATGTTTCTCCTTGTTTTATAAAATTTGAAATATCAATATTCCTATCAATATTCCCAGCACTGCTCCTGCCACCACTTCTAAAGTGGAGTGAATCTTTCCCTCTACTCTGCTTTCTGCCACCAAAAGAGCCATAATAAATGCCAAGATGGTTATTATTATATTTTCTGACATTGTAGAGATTATTGTAGCCGAACAAAATGCAAGGGATGAGTGTCCGCTCACAGCTCCACCTTGTAATGGAGTGCCCTTGCTGAATTTATGAAAAAACGCCTTGAGTCCCACGGTTAAAACCAATACTAGTAAAATTGCAACTAAAGTTAAATGACTTGATGAATTAGTTATCCTAAAAATTACTACTGATCTTACCACATCTAGTCTGTCAAAAAATAATAAATAACCTACTGCCACTGAATTTATAGCTGCTAATAATACTGCACCTGCTGCTATGTCTTTTACTATCTTGGCCATGGGATGAAAATCTTCCGTTATCATATCAATAGTTTTTTCTATAGACGTATTAACCAATTCCGTAACAATAACTAAGGTTATCGTGATTATAAGTATCATATATTCTACTCTGCTTAAATCAAAAAATAGTGAGCTAAAAAGCACTATAATAGCTGTCCCATAGTGAATTTTTATGTTTCTTTCAGTACCCACTGCTGTGATCAAACCATTAATTGCATAATTGAACGAATCTATTAAGTTTAACAGAAAATTTTGTTTATAATCTCTTTTCATCTCAAAATTCCCAATTCTTCCATAATTTCATTTTCTTTTTTTCGCATCTCCACTCTATCTTCTTCATCTATATGGTCAAAACCTAATAGATGAAGCATGCTGTGGACAGTCAAATAGGACAACTCTCTCTCTTCTGAATGATTAAATTCTAATGCTTGAGATTTAATTTTTTCTAGATTAATTACTATATCTCCTAGCATTTTCATAGGCACATCCACATCGAAGTCTAGAGGAAATGACAAGACGTCTGTTATCTCGTCCACCCCTCTGTACTCACTATTTAACATGCGAATCTCTTCTGGGTTTACAATAGAAACACTAACTTCCCAATCGCCTTTTAACTCCATAATTTCCCCCACTTTATTAATAGCAATGTTAATTATGGACTCGTAATTTTCTTTTAATTCTTCTTCGGTTTCATTAGAAAGTATTATCTCTATCATATCGTCTCAATCTCCTCAGATGGGTATTCAATTCTTTCATGATAAATGCTTTTCAAACTTTTAAACATATCTGCCTTAATCTTTTCCACATCTGAAAAACTTAAATCACACTCTATAAATTGCCTATCCTTTATTTTACCATCTACTACATTATTTATCATCTCAATAATGTTTTGTTCTGTCTTATTTTTTATTGAACGAACTGCTGCTTCACAAGAATCCGCCATCATCACTATTGCCGTCTCAACAGTTTGAGGTTTCTTTCCTTTGTATTTAAAAGGACTTTCGTCTACATCGTCATCATCTAATTTTGCTTGGTAATAAAAGTAGCTTACCATCGTGTCTCCGTGATGTTCTTCTATAAATGTAACGATTTTTTGAGGCAATCCGTATTTTTTCGCCAATAATTTCCCATTCTCCACATGTCCTAGAATTATCTTGGCACTCTCTATGGGAGCCAATTCGTTATGGGGATTTTCAATCCCAAATTGATTTTCTTTAAAATATTCAGGATTAGTAAGCTTGCCTATATCGTGATATAGGGCACCAGCTTTGACCAATTGATAATCCGCGCCTATTTCCATTGCAGCACTTTCAGCTAAGTTGGAAACCATAAGTGAATGTTGATAAGTCCCCGGTGCCTTTTCTACTAAAAGTTTTAATAATGGCTGATTCGTATCTGACAGTTCTTGTAGTCGATTGGGAGTGAGTATTTTAAAAGCATTTTCCCAAATAAAGCTCATTCCAATGGCAAGAATCATATACACAATCCCCGTTCCTGCTGCAAGTAATATATTTAACCAAAAACTAAAATCTTTCATATGGTTAAATGTCAATATATTATATAAAATTGCAGATGCCAAAGTCACTCCAACAGAAACCACAAAATTAGTGTATCTTGTATTTTTTTTATTTGCAAAAATAACTACCAATATTCCTATTAAGTTTAAATAAATGAAGCCAGCTACACTAATGTCCTCAAAATAAGAGATTAGAATGCTTAAATAAAGTCCATTTATCAATACCACACCTCTATCTATATAAAAACTAACTATTAAAGCTATTAAAAGAGCTGGAATAAGTACGATACTGATATTGCTTAATGTCACGCTCATTAAAATTCCCAAAAGATTGCTTAATAATAAAATATAAAATTTTGAAGAAAGATATATCGTCTCTTCCAATGTATATAGATATAAAGTATAAATAAATGTCAATATGATGATGAAGATATAGGGAGCAAATCTAAAAAACACATCCATATTCCCATCCGTAACTTTATTGCCAGATAGTAACAATAGATCTAGCTTATCTTCGGTAATAGTTTCACCTTTTAATAAAATTATATCGCCTGTTTCAACAATTACTGGTTCGACTTGTTCTTCTGCTTGAGCTTTTAATTGAGCAGTTCTTTCATCGTCTATAATCTCGTTGGGAATCAAAGCACTAGTCAATATATTTTTTATAACCCTGTTGGCCTTCTCTTTTTTCTCCAAATCATCTACAGATGCAATTAGTAACTCCAACTCTGAAGACAAATTACTTTCTCTTACGCCTCTGTTAAAAGTTCCAGAAAGTAAATCAGTAGAAATAGATACAATATTACTTATGACTTCGGTATTAGCTGCAATTAAAAATTCGAAAGAGCTATCTTCCAATATCAATGGACTATTGGATTTTAAATATCTCAATTTTTCCGCTTTTGTCATGTCCCTAGTGTATCTAAGTTCCCCTATGGATTTATTCAAATTAGATATTTTATTTTTGGTTTCAATGGAGATATTAGGTATAACTTTGTAGACATTTGCTACAGAATTCCTAGCTTGTGCTTTCTTCAACTCTGTAGCTTCTTTATTTTCAAAAGTTTCTTTAGAAACTATATTTTCTGCCACTACTTCACCTAGGGAAATATTTGTAGCTTCTTTGTAAAAAATGTTAAATATTAATAATAAGGTCAATGAATAAACTAATAGAGCAATTATATTTAATTTTTTTCTACTATTTGTCTTCATTTAGCCTCACCTATTTTTTTCTGCCCTCTCATACGCCTCTATAATACTTTGCACGACTCTATGACGAACTATATCTGATTTCTCCAAGAAAACAAATTCTACGCCCTTAATATCTTTTAAAATTTTTATTACTTCCACCAATCCAGATTTTTGTCCTTTTTTCAAGTCAATTTGAGTTATGTCACCATTAACTATAGCTTTGGAGCCATGTCCGAGTCTGGTTAAAAACATTTTCATCTGTTCGTTTGTTGTGTTTTGAGCTTCGTCTAAAATTATATATGCATTATCTAGTGTTCTACCTCTCATATATGCTAAAGGAGCAACTTCTATAATGTTTTTTTCCACTAAATCGTGAAAGGAATCTGCTCCTAACATATCAAATATAGCATCATAAAGTGGTCTAAGATATGGATCTACCTTCATTTGCATATCGCCAGGCAAAAACCCCAAACTCTCTCCGGCCTCTACTGCAGGTCTAGTAAGTATTATTCTAGCCACTTCTTTAGCTTTAAATGCTTTTACAGCCATAGCCACTGCTAAATAAGTTTTACCCGTACCAGCAGGCCCTATGCCAAAAGTCACATTGTTATTTCCAATAGCATCAATATATCGTTTTTGTCCAATGGTTTTTGGTCTAATGACTTTTCCAGTAGAAGAATATACTATTGCTTGATTATAAGGTTTTGATAAATCTTCTTCGGGAAATTTTTCGCTTTGCTCAATTATATATTCAATATCTCTTATGCCGATGGATTTTTGATTGATTAAAATTTTTAATATGGTAGACAGTATCTTATCTGCCATCATCACCATTTCTTCATCTTCGCCCATAACAGATAAAAATCCATCCTCTAGCCTAATCTTAATATCGTAATGACTTTCAATTAGTTTTACATTTTCATCTAGTTTCCCAAACAATTGGGATAAAATTTTTGGATCGCTTATATTAACATCTATTTTATGATAAAATTCTGCCATTTTTACCTCTCAATTCCCATTTTTTCTTATTATATTTTACTACATATTATCAAAGTAATGCAAGATTTAAGAAATTTGTAAAAAATATAAAAGTGATACCTGAAAATAAAGATATCACTTAAATTTATTATTTTCTCATTGAGACAGGTTTTCCTAAAATCTCACTGAATATTATTGCAGTTTTCAAATCTAACAAAGCTTCCTTGTCTTCAAGTATATCGATTATCTTAGCAGCTTCATCAGACTCCCATTCTGCTTCCATGTCCATCGGAGCATCATAGTCAAACAGAGAATCATCGTCTAAATCGCCGTACAAAGCTTCTTGATAATCTTCCATCTCTTCTACCGTAATTTTTTCTTCAGCCAAATCTCCCATGCCTTCATAAAGTTCGTCCAATCGGCCTTTGTTATTTGTTTTAAGAATCTGGGGTTTTAAAATTTGAACATCTTTACCTCTAGATTTGTCTTGACTCACTACAGTTTCTGCATAACTTGTCTTTTTGCTAGTTGATTTACTTTGACCTTCTAGTTCTTCAAATTGTTTTTGTAAATTTGACAAAATTGAAGTTAAGTCCCTTCCCCTTTGTTCTTTTGCCTTTGTCTGATAGGGGTTTTGAGAGCTTGATTTATTTGGAGTTCTAGGTTGAAATTGAGTCTGAGATGACCTTTTTTCTTTAGATGATGATTTCTTTTTAGAAGCTCCAAAGAGGTTTATCACTCCCCTTACAATCATAAAAAGGATTATAGCTTCAAAAAAATCCATACTCAATCACATCCTATTCTATCTTGGTTGAATCGTCTAGTTTTTCGTCTGCCTTTGCTATGGAAGTTCTCATATCAGTATCAGCCATAATATTTCTCATATTATAATAGTCCATAACTCCCATTTTTCCTTCTCTAAGTGCTTCAGCTAGAGCAAGAGGTACTTCTGATTCACTTTCCACTACTTTGGCTCTCATTTCTACAACTTGAGCTTTCATTTCTTGTTCTCTAGCAAGAGCCATGGCTCTACGTTCAGAAGCTTTTGCTTCAGCTATTTTTTTGTCAGCTGCAGCTTGGTCTGCTTGCAATTTTGCACCTATATTTCTAGCTATGTCTACGTCAGCTATATCTATAGATAAAATTTCAAATGCAGTACCTGAGTCTAGCCCCTTTTCCAAAACAACTTTAGAGATGTTGTCTGGATCTTCCAAAACTTGCTTATAAGATCTTGAGGAACCTACTGTAGTTACAATACCTTCTCCTACTCTTGCAATAATGGTTTCTTCGCCAGCTCCTCCAACTAATCTATCTATATTAGCCCTTACAGTTACCCTTGCTTTTACAATTACTTCTATACCATCTTGTGCTACAGCTGAAATATTTGGCGTCTCTATCACTTTTGGATTTACACTTACTTGAACAGCCTCAAGAACATTTCTACCTGCTAAATCTATAGCAGCAGCCCTTTCAAATACTAGAGGAATATTTGCCCTTTGAGCAGCAATTAATGCATCTACCAAGGTATTGATATTACCTCCTGCTAAATAGTGAGCTTCCATTTCTTCAATGTCCAAATCCAATCCAGCTTTTGTAGCTTTAATCAAAGGATTAACTATGTTGCTAGGTACAACCCTTCTAAGTCTCATTCCTACCAAAGTGGACAGCTTTATCCTAACACCTGAGAAAAATGCAGTTACCCATAAACCTATCGGAATGAAAGTAAAAAACATTATGATTAAAAAACCTATTACTAAAATTCCAAAAATTGTCAATATTGATTCAAATCCTATCATATCATATCTCCTTTACGACTATTTTGCTGCCTTCTATTCGAATAACTTCGATAGCAGCACCTTTTGCAATATAATTTGATATTGCAGTTGCGTCAAATCTATTTTCACCAATCTCGATAAAACCCGTAGGTCGCATCATGGTTGCAGCAAAGCCTACGTCCCCAATTTGAGCTAATTTTTTTTCTTCAACATTAACATTTGAAGATCCCTTAATTGTAGATTCCAAGGTTATACTTTGGAATGTCCTGCTATTTAATCCATACTTAAATATTATCACTACTGCAATAATTGCTATTACCAAAGCCATTAATATAGCAGTAAAGGCTTGTTGCAGTGATTGCATTGATGTGGCAATTCCAAATATTGTAAGGATAATTCCAGCTATTCCCGGCAACCCAAATCCTGGAATAAATGCTTCTATTACCAAGAAAACTACTCCTACAACAAAAAACATTATGGAAAACCAGCTAGCATTTCCTACCATAAGATTTCCCCCAAAGAACAAGAATAGGGAAATACCGCCGATAATTCCTGGTAAACCAAATCCTGGTACGAAAAATTCAATTATTAGTCCTAAAAATCCCACTATCAGTAACAGGCTACTTATCCACTGTGTAGATACAAGTTTTCCAAATTTGGTAGACCAATCTTCTTCAACTGTTTGAACTCTAGCATTTTCCATACCTAAAAATGCTAAAACCTCTTCTTGATTGCTAGCAATGCCATCAGCAATTCCAAATTCAAGAGCTTCCTGAGCCGTAAGATTCAACAACTTTCCTTGTTCGCTAATGCCATTAATAACGACATCTACGTCAGCCATAGCTTCTATAATGTCAGGATCTCTCCCCTTGTTCTGAGCTACATTTCTCAGCATAGATTTCCACATAGACAATATCTTTTCAGTATTGGGAATAGTTTCTGCAGAACCTATAGTCCCATATGGATTCATAATAATATTGTCATTGGAAATTGCAAACAAGACTCCTGCTGACTCAGCTTTATTGTCGATAAAACATGTAGTTTCAATATCGGTTTTGATTATGTCGTTTTTTATTTTTTCTGTAGCATCGACTAATCCACCATATGTGTCTAATTCAAAAAGTATCATATCTGCATTTAAATCTTCTGCTTCTTGAATTGCTAAATGAATATAACGTTGAGTAGCTCTGGTTATTTCTTCACGCACAGGAATTACGAATACTAACTCATTTTCAGTTTCAGCTAAGGATATAGTGGAAAACCCTAGTAATAGAACCAACAATAGAGTTAAAATTCTTAAACCATTTCTCTTCAATTCTTAACACCTCCCTTGATATTAAAGAATAAATTTAAAAAGTTATTAATTATTTTAATGTTTAAAATAAAATGATTAATTTTCTTATTAACATAATACCCTATTTTTTATCTAACATTCTAAATATTTGTTAAATTTATGCAAAAAAGAGAGCTTTTTAAGCTCTCTTTATTTACTATTCTATATTTGCTTCAATTAATTCATATCCATTTTCTTCAAATATTTTTATTGCTTCTTCTTTTTGAGATATTTTAAAAACTGCTCCTGCTATATCATCCCTATTGGCATACATATACATGTACTGAACATCTAGATGCTCAATTAAACTGAGTATTTTATTCAAGCTTCCGGGTTCATTTTTAAGAGAAACTACAAAAACATCTGTAATGCTAACTGAGAAATAATTTTCTTTCAAAGCTTTAAGAGCTTCTTCAGGATTTGTAACTACCATTCTCAATAAACCAAAATTCTCTGTATCTGCAAGGGAAAAACTAAAAATATTTATTCCCCTGTCTTTTAAAATTTTAGTCACTTCTGTCAAGGAGCCTTTTTTGTTTTCTATAAATACTGTCAATTGTTTAGTCAAAATTTTCCTCCTTTAGTCATAAATACGCTTATCAATAACTCTTTGTGCTTTGCCCGATGTTCTTTCTATAGTTCTAGGTTCTACCAATCGTACCTTCACATTTAATCCCAAAGTGTCTCTAAGTCCTTTTGAGATCTCTTGACGTTTTTGTTCAAGTTGACGTACTTCGTCACTGAAGAATTTGTCATCAACTTCTACTAGTAATTCAAAGACGTCCATATTATTAATTCTATCTACGATTATTTGGTAATGAGGTGTTTCTCCCAAGTCCAATAAGGCTGCTTCTATTTGTGATGGGAATACATTTACTCCGCGAATAACTAGCATATCATCTGAACGTCCGGTAAATTTGGAAATTCTAGCATGAGTTCTGCCACACTCACATTTGTCATAATTGATGGAAGTTAAATCCTTCGTTCTGTATCTAATGAGGGGAAATCCTTCCTTAGTCAATGTAGTGATTACTAATTCACCAATTTCTCCTTCTCCTACAGGTTCTAAGGTTTCTGGATTTAATACTTCTGGATAAAAATGATCTTCGTAAATGTGAAGTCCCGTGTGATATTCACAGTCTGCTGCTACACCGGGTCCCATTATTTCCGATAGCCCATATATATCATATGCTTTTATGCCCAGTTGATATTCAATTTTTATCCTCATATTGTCAGTCCAAGGCTCGCCTCCGCAAATTGCTGATTTAAGTTTTAATTTTGAAAGCTTGCCTTCCGATTCGATAGTCTCTGCAAGATGCATTAAATATGATGGCGTACATGCAATAGATGTACAATTTAAATCTTCCATCATTTCTATTTGTTTTTTTGTGCTGGTAGTGGACATGGGAATAACTGTACACCCCAAATTTTCTGCACCATAATGTAGACCAAGTCCTCCTGTAAACAATCCATATCCATAGGAAACTTGCATCGTATCATTTTTTCCAATTCCCGCCATAGACAATACTCTGGTTACACATTCCTTCCAAATTTCTATGTCTTTGGGTGTATAGCCTACTATTGTAGCTTTACCAGATGTTCCTGAAGACGCATGAACTCTAACTATCTCTGATTGAGGTTTTGCAAATAGTCCATAGGGATAATTGTCCCTTAAGTCAGTTTTAGTTGTAAATGGCAATTTTTTTATATCTTGAATGGATTCTATGTCCCATGGAGTTAAATCCATTTCTTGCATTTTCTTTCTGTAAGATGGGACATTGTGATAAATTCTATTGACTAGTTTTTTTAGTCTTTCACTTTGGAGATGAGAAAGTGATTCTCTATCCATACACTCCTTAGATTCATTCCAAATCATTCTACAACTATCCCCTTTTCTTTTAGAACTCTTGTAGCTTTAACTGAATCTTTCGTATCTATAACCATTAGTGGCTTATCGTCTTTTATAACCATGGAATACATATAATTAACTCCAATATTTTCTTCTTTTAAAATTTTAAGAACAGAATTTAACGCACCAGGTTTATGTTCTAATTCAACTGCTAGAACATCTCCTACTTTAAATCCAAATTCATTTTCCCTTAAAACTCTCTCAGCTTCTTCGTATTCATCCACCAATAATCTAAGTATTCCAAAGTCACTGGTATCGTTAACTGAAAAAGCTTTAATATTTATATTATTTTGCGCTAAAATATCTGTCACTTCAAATATCGTTCCTACTTCATTTTCTACTAAAATTGAAATTTGTTTTATCATATTATTTCCTCTTTGTAGTCCTTTCCCACTTGAAAAGCTTTTAAATTTTCTTCAATGGAATACTCTGGAACATTTTCTTTTATCTGTTTGATCCAAACCTCGTCATCGATATCCATGTACTTTGATAACACTCCAAGTACGATTACGTTAAAAACTTTTAAATTCCCAATCTTTCTAGCTTCTTCTAAAGCGTCCACTACAATTAAGTCGAAATCCTCTCTGAGTTCATCAACTATATTCTCGGGATACTTCTCCTTTTTAATTATAACTGGCATGGGATCAATTCTTTGATCGTTTACTATCATTATGCCATCTTTTTTTAAAAAATGTCCATATCTTAAAGCTTCCAATTTCTCAAAGGAAAGTAAAATATCTGCTTCCCCTTCTTCCACAATAGGTTCGTAAACTTTTTCTCCATAACGCACAAACGTAACTACACTTCCGCCCCTTTGAGCCATTCCATGAACTTCAGAAAGTTTTACGTCAAATCCAGAATCCAAGATGACGCCTCCTAAGATTCTGCTAGTTAGCAAGGTTCCTTGGCCACCTACTCCTACAATCATAATATTTTTAGTTTCCATTACGCACCCCTTACTATAACCTATCTATAACTGAAGCTGTCTCTTTAATAGCTCCAAATGGACATCTTGTAAAACAAAGTCCACAACCATTACACATGGTGTCGTTTATCTCAGTTAAACCCTCATCATCTGAAGTGATGGCTGGACATCCAGGTCTCATACAAATTCCGCATTTTTTACAAACTTCTTTGTCAACAAAATATTGATTCTTAATGGCTACACCTTTTAGCAATACACAAGGTGACTTAGCAATAATTACAGAAACTTCGTCTCTTGATAATTCTTCTTTAAATATTTTTTCCAATTCTTTTGTTTCAAAGGAGCTAATTTCCCTAACGGATTTCACGCCGATGGCTTCGCATAACTTTTTTATATCTATGGAATTAGAAATATCTCCCTCTAGTGTAATTCCTGTAGATGGATTATCTTGATGACCTGTCATAGCAGTGGTTGAATTATCCAAAATCAAAACTGTACCAGCACTTTTATTGTAAACCATATTTATCAAAGAGTTAATTCCCGTATGGAAAAATGTAGAATCGCCAATTACCGCAATCCAATTTTTAATATATTCTCTACCTCTTGCTTTTTCCATCCCATGTAATGAACTAATACTAGCCCCCATACAAATTGTAGTATCAATTACATTTAAAGGCTCTCCAGCTCCTAAAGTATAGCAACCTATATCTCCCGCCCCGTGAATTTTCATTTTATTTAAAACAGAATAGACTGATCTATGAGGACATCCAGGACATAGTATTGGCGGTCTTACTGGAGCTTCTGCTTTTTCTCGTACTTCTACATATTCTCCAAAGGCAGATTTTATCATATTAGCACTGTACTCATATAAAAGGGAGAATAATTCCTTGCCCTCGCATTTTATGCCCCAAGATTTAATCTGATTTTCAATAACTGGATCCAATTCCTCTACGATAACAAGTCTGTCCACTTGGCTAGCAAAATCTTCTATCAATTTTTTAGGAAGAGGATTGATTAATCCCAGCTTTAATACAGAAGCATTTGGCAAAGCTTCTTTCACATATTGATATGGAATTCCTGAAGTAATTATACCTACGGATTTATCATTCATCTCTAATTTGTTTAAGTAATCCATCGAAGATCCGTCTTCTTGCAGGCGAAGTAAATTGTCTTCTACAATAGGATGCCTCTTCGCTGCGTTTGCAGGAACCATTACATTTTTTTGAGGATTGCGTTCGTACTCAATCACTTCAGGTTCCACTCTATCTTCTAATTTTACAATACCTTGGGAGTGAGAAAGTCTAGTGGTAGTTCGTAAAATCACAGGAGTATCATACTCTTCACTGATATCAAAAGCGATTTTGGTAAAGTCCTTTGCATCTTGGCTATCAGATGGTTCCAATACTGGCACCTTTGCGGCAATAGCGACACTTCTGGTATCTTGTTCATTTTGAGAACTGTATAATCCAGGATCATCAGCTACAACAACCACCAAACCTCCTGTTACCCCAATATAAGAAGCGGTGAAAAGCGGATCCGCTGCCACATTTAATCCTACATGTTTCATAGAAGCAAGAGATCTAACTCCGCTTATAGATGCTCCTATCGCAACTTCCATGGCTACTTTCTCATTGGGAGCCCACTCTGTATATACGTCATTTTTATAGTTTGCTAAATTCTCACTTATTTCAGTACTTGGTGTACCTGGATAGGCACTTGATACTTTTACTCCTGCTTCGTAGGCACCTCTAGCTATTGCTTCATTGCCTAGCATTATCTTTTTTTCTGTCATAATATCCTCTTTATCTATTTGTCTCTTAAATCCGTTACGCGTTTAGCTTTGCCTTCAAAGCGTTTTAAAGTTCTCGGTGCCGCCAAAGTTACTTTGATTGCAAGTCCCACAACTTCTTTTATTCCATTTACTATTCTATATTCTAATTCTTCCAATTGTTTATAAGAATTTAATAATTCATAGTCTAATAACTCAACTTTTAATTCCAAGTTATCCATGTGGTTTTTAGTCTCTACTACGAGTTCATAATTCGCTCCTACTTCTTTAATATCCATAAGAACTGATTCAATTTGGGATGGGAATACATTTACGCCCTTAATTACCAACATATCATCGGATCTACCCTTTAATGGTTCCATCCTCACTGTAGTTCTTCCGCATTCACATTTTTCATAATGGAGAGTAGTTATATCTCTAGTTCTATATCTTATCAAAGGAATCGCTTCTTTTGTAAGACAAGTAATTACCAGTTCTCCTTCACTTCCAGCTGGCAAAACCTCCTCAGTTTCTGGGTCGATGATCTCAGCTAAGAAATGATCTTCCATTATATGCATACCCGTTAAGTATTCGCATTCACCAGCTATGCCAGGACCATTTAACTCACTCATTCCATAGTTTTGTGTAAATAAAACCTTATTCTCCCAAATTTCATTGAGTTCATCACGCATCTTTTCAGATATTCCTTCCCCACCTAATAGTCCAATTCGCAAATTAAAATCAGATGGTTTTTTCCCCATTTGCAAAATACTTTCACTTAAATGAAGAGCATAAGATGGCGTCGCCACTAATATAGTGGAGTTTAGATCTTCCATAAACATAATTTGCTTATTTGTATTTCCCACAGATGCAGGAATTATTTCACACCCCATATGTTCCAATCCATAATGCAGTCCCAAAGCTCCTGTAAACATTCCATAGCCGAAGCATATTTGAGCCACGTCTGACTTATGAGCTCCACCTGCTGCAGCTACTCTAGTTACTGTTTCAGTCCAATTTTCCATATCATTTTTAGTATAGCCTACGACAGTGGGTCTTCCCGTAGTTCCCGATGATGCATGAACTCTATGCAGACTTTTTCTATCCACTGCAAACATCCCGAAAGGATAAGTATCTCTAAAATCTTGCTTCGTAATAAATGGCAATGATTGAATATCTGACAAGTTTGTAATATCTTCAGGTTTAATTCCCATCTCGTCCATTTTATTTTTATAATGAGAGACATTGTCATAAGCGTACTTCACTTGCTTTTTTAATTTTAATAGCTGAATGTCCTCTATTTCAGACCGCGACAAAGTCTCATTTGAACTCCAAATCATAATTTCCCCCTAGTTAATAAAAAATGAGGTCACATGAATATTTTACCTCATTTTATATTATTTCTTTATTATTAAATTATAACAATTACTGAAATTAAATGCAATATTTTAATATAGCTAAAATTGTATATACATTTTGGAGTTTATGTATTAAAATTGAATAAATATTAATTTAGGGTGATAAAATGATTAAATTTAGAGATGAAATGCATAATGTAAATGCATATGTACCTGGAAAACCAATTGAAACAGTTCAAAGGGAATTTAATATTGAGAGAGTAATAAAATTGGCATCCAATGAAAATCCATTCGGTACTAGCGAAAAAGTAAAAGAAGCACTAAAAAATTATATAGACAAGGGAGTCGCACTATATCCAGATGGAAGTGCATTTTATTTAAAAGAAAAACTCGCAAAAAAATTCGGAGTTGAACATAAAAATCTTTTGATTACCAATGGTGGCGATGATGCTCTTGCAATAATTGCCCATTCATATATTTCCAAAGATGAAGAAGTTATTTTATCTGAATACAGTTTTGTAAGATACAACGACAATTCCAATATCCAAGGGGCTAAAATCGTAGAAATTCCAATGAAAGATTTTAGAATAGATTTGGAAGGAATGCTAGGTGCAATAAATGAAAATACAAAACTAATTTGGCTATGTAATCCCAACAATCCTACGGGAACATTGATAGAAGAAGACGAAGTGATTAAGTTTATAGAAAGAGTTCCTAAAGATGTAATAGTGGTTTATGACGAAGCATATGGAGAATTTGTTGAAAATGAAAAGGGAATTAAAAATGCTTACGAGCTGTTCAAAAAATATCCAAATGTTATTACGGTTAAAACTTTTTCAAAGATCTATGGACTTGCTGGAGTTAGAGTTGGGTATATTCTAGCCAATGAAGATATGATTGAAATAATCAATCGAGCAAGGTTACCTTTTAATGTAAATGTACTGGGCTTACTAGCTGCAGAAGCAGCTTTGGATGATGAAGAATTTGTGGAGTTTGTTTATGTAGAAAATATAAAAGGAAAACACTTTTTATACAATCTATTTGACGAGCTAGAACTACCATACGTAATTAGCGAAACCAATCACGTATTTTTCCAAACGCCTGGAATAGAGTCCAAAGATTTATTTTTTGAATTGCAAAAACGTGGCGTAATAATAAGACCCCAAAAAGGAAATTATTCCAGAATATCCATAGGAACTATGGAAGAAAATGAAATATTTGCTAAGGAATTAAAGAAAGTATTGAACAAATAATTCTTTCAACCTATCTACATTTACCAATTGCTATGACAATATATGCAATTGGTATTTTATTTTATAAAATTTTTATAGATTCTTTTTAAGATTACATATATAGTTATAACGAACACAAAAATTGTGAGGAGAGATTAATTTGGAAGGTTTAGTTGTTGGTGTCATTACGTTTTTACTTATAGGTTTATTCCATCCCCTTGTGATCAAGGGTGAGTATTATTTTGGAACTAAAATTAATATTGCCTTTATCGCCGGTGGAATTATTTTTGCCCTATTATCCATTTTAGTGAATCATCTAGTCGCAAGTATATTATTAGGAGTTACTTCTTGCTGTTCATTTTGGTCTATTCATGAAATCAAAGAACAAGAAGAAAGAGTTTTAAAAGGTTGGTTTCCAGAAAACCCAAGTAGAAGAGAATATTATAATAAAAAACGACAAATTTTAAATTTAGAAACTAAAAAGAAGTGGTGAACTTTTTTTATTCATCACTTCTTTTAATTTTCAGATTTTCTAAAATTATTTACAACTTCTGTTTTTAATTTTTCTTTCGCTTCAAATTTTTCCAATTCTATTACTTCTTCTCTTGTGAGAGTTTTTAGAGATGCTATGTGAATAGTTACTCCTGTCGCTATTAAGACTAATAAAATTTCTACCCATCTTTTTTCTATCAAGTAAACGGAAAATCCTATAGTCATCCAAAGCATAGTAATGGCAAAAATTTTATATCGTTTTTCGACTCCTCGATATTTTATATAGGATTTAATGTATAGTCCAAAGACTGGATGATTCATTAGCCAGTCGTATAGCTTATCGGAACTTCTTACGAAACACCATGCTGCTAATAGTAAAAATGGTGTGGTGGGAAGGACTGGAATAATTATTCCAATCCCTCCTAGTATTACACATATTATCCCGCTTATTTTATATAATACGTTTTTCATTTGATTATAATAAATATGGATCGTCCATTGGGTCTATAAAGGATTTTGGATCGTAATCAGTTTTGATTTCTTCCCATTCTTTTTTAGACATATCTTCACTTGGAACATTTAGCTCTGGGTGCGCATTATTTGCTGCATAGTTTCCTTCTCTAGTGCTTCTGTCTGGAAGGTTTAAATCTACATCTTCAATATTAATTCCCAAAGCTTCTGCTACACCTTTTCCATAGTTTTCATCTGCTTGATAGCAGTTGTTTATGTGTCTATGTTTAATTTGTATTGTAGAGTCTGCCATATTTCTAGCTGTGTTTTCACATAGAACTTGTTGTTGTTCTGGTGTCATGGCTCTGAATAACATTCCTGGTTGAGTGTAGTAGTCATGATCGTCTTCTCTGAAGTCATATCTATCTACGTCTCCTCCAGCTTGTCCTGGTTCGTAATTTCTTACATTTTCTTCCCAGTTACCATAGCTATTAGGTTCGTAATGTAGTTCTGATCCAAGATTTCCATCTACTCTCATCTGTCCATCTCTGTGGAATGGATGATAATTATCTGGATTCATTCCTCTTGGTGAGTTTACTGGAATTTGGTGATGATTTACGCCAAGTCTATATCTTTGTGCGTCACCATATGCAAATAATCTAGCTTGTAGCATCTTGTCAGGTGAGAATCCTACTCCTGGAATTTTATTAGCCGGATTAAATGCCGCTTGTTCTACGTCTTGGAAGTAGTTATCTGGATTTCTGTTTAATTCAAATTCTCCAACTTCCATAAGTGGGAAATCTTTTTTAAACCACATTTTTGTCAAGTCAAATGGATTATTTTCCATCGCATTTGCTTGTTCTTCTGTCATGATTTGAACATACATTTTCCATTTAGGGAACATTCCCTTTTCGATAGCTTCATACAAATCTCTTTGGTGAGATTCTCTATCTCCTGCCACTACTTTTCCAGCTTCTTGGTCAGTTAGATTTTGGATTCCTTGTTGAGATCTAAAATGGAATTTTACCCATACTCTTTCGTTAGCTTCATTTATAAATGAATATGCGTGAGATGAAAATCCGTGCATATATCTATAAGAGCTAGGTATTCCTCTATCAGCCATTGTAATCGTAACTTGTAGCAATGACTCTGGAAGTGAGGACCAGAAATCCCAGTTTGTATTTGGACTTCTCATATTCGTTCTTGGATCTCTTTTAACTGCGTGATTAAGGTCGATAAACTTTATTCCATCTCTGAAGAAAAATACTGGTGTATTATTTCCAACTATATCCCAGTTTCCTTCTTCTGTGTAGAATTTAACAGCAAATCCACGAATATCTCTTTCTGCATCTGCTGCTCCTCTTTCACCTGCTACAGTAGAAAATCTTAAAAACATTTCTGTTTGCTTTCCTACTTCTGAAAAGATTTTTGCTTTTGTGTATTTAGTTATGTCATGTGTTACTGTAAATGTACCGAAAGCACCTGAACCTTTTGCGTGCATTCTTCTTTCCGGTATAACTTCTCTGTTAAAATGTGCATGTTTTTCCAATAACCATGTGTCTTGCATCATAACTGGTCCTCGTGGACCTGCTGTCATGGTATCTTGATTGTTTTCTACTGGAGCCCCTTGAGCCATAGAAATATGAGGATTTTTGCCCTTTGTGTCGTTCTTACTAGGTAAATGATCACCTAATTGATTCTTGTCCATTGGATTCTTATTTTCGCTCATAAATTACCCCCATTTAAAATTTTACAAAAGATATTTCTATCATTTAAATTATACCACATTTTTTTAAATGTAATCAATAGTTATTTGTAACTGTTCTAATTATATATTTGTTATCGCAAAATAAATACTAGGATAATCAATTGCTGATTGCCCTAGTATTTTAAATTCCTTTTGTATATAGATAAAAGGAATAAATGATAGGAGAAGTAAATAAAAATATGATTAAGAAGATTAAAAATTCTGAATTTAAAAAAACATTAATCATAAACATCAATCCAGCAATTATATAAACGATTCCTCCTAAGCGATGGGTTCTGTTCCAATTTTCGTCACTATTTAGTGTCCATGGAACTCTAATTCCTACTACATAATTTCTTTTAGCTTTAGGCAAGTAATTGCCAAGGGCAATAAACAAAACTCCAAGCAACATATTTGTGATTAAATTTATATTTATTTCTTTTCCTAGTCCATAAATTGTCTGAATCATAAATATAAAAAATATAATTCCTGGTATGCTTATTTTTCCAATGGTAATCGCCATGTTTTTTTGTGTTTTATTTTTTGGATCGTTGTCCAGCATAAAATTCATAAAAATCCCAGCTAGCACTAAAAGAATCGGCGTTGTAACATATGCATTAAATTTATCTGCGTATCTGTCGACTTCTCCTGCAAAGTTCCAGTGAACAGGTATCATATCTGGCATCTTTTTATAAAATAAAACATTGAAAATTATCACAATTATAATTGAAATCAATACAGATAGTTTTGATGTCATTGTAAATCTAATTTTATTCTTCATTGTCGCTCCCCTTAAATTTTACAAACCAAGTCAATATATCTTCAAATATACTGGTATTTAATTCGTAAAATATAAAATTTTTCTCTTTTCTTTCATAAATTAAATCCGCATTTTTTAGAATTTTCAAGTGATATGATATAGTTGCATTTGTGAGATTGAATTCCGATGCTATCTCTCCAGCATTTAAGCTTCCCTGTTTTCTTAACATATCCAAAATATTCATCCTTACCGGATCGGATAGGGCCTTGAATGTATTTGCAAACATTATGCTCTCCTTCTATTTAGAAATATTTCTAATTAGAGTGTATTCTAATTTGTTTTCATTGTCAATGATCTTTTAAAAACAAAACCGCTCAAGCTAGAGCGGTTAAAATTTTTTATATTATTTAATTTACTTTATTTCTTGGAGTATCTCCATTTATATAATCTTCCAGATTGTCAGCTACTGCTTTACCCATTTCCATTCTAGCTTCATGGGTAGCATTTCCCAAATGAGGAATTAAAATTACATTATCTAAATCCATCAAACCTTCTGAAACTTTCGGTTCAAATTCGTAAACGTCTAGCCCTGCTCCTGCGATTTCACCATTTTTTAATGCGTCTATCAAAGCTCCTTCGTCCATAAGAGGTCCTCTTGCTGCGTTGATAAAATATGCAGTGGGTTTCATCATCTTAAATTCTTCTGTCCCAATCATGTGTTTCAAGTCTGGAGCAAATGCTGTGTGAATTGTTAGAAAATCTGCTTCTTTAATGACTTCTTCTTTGGATTTATAAACTGCACCCAGTTCTTCGATTTTCTCTTTTCGATTTCTAGAGTTGTAAATTACATCCATTTCGAATGCCAAAGCTCTCTTAGCTAAGTTTTGCCCAATATTTCCCATGCCTATAATGCCAAGAGTTTTCCCTCTAAGTTCACTGCCTAAGAAATATGTCGGGCGCCATCCTAAAAAGTTTCCTTCTCGAAGATTTCTCTCACCGGAAAAGAATTTCCTAGCTGATGCAAGTATTAATCCAAAAGTAAGCTCTGCTGTAGATACTGCAGAAGATGGTGCCGGTGCATTGGTGACGATTATATTTTTTTCTTTTGCGTAATTGAAATCAATATTATCAAATCCTGCTCCATAATTTGCGATAATCTTCAAATTTTTCCCTGCATCAATAACATCTTTATCAATTTTATCCGATAGTGGACATACGAGTCCGACCACATCTCTTACTCTCTCGATAATTTCTTCTTTTGATAATGGGACATTACTATCGTGGTAGTCCAATTCAAAATTTTCTTTCAATCTATTAAGTATTTCATCTGGAACATTGCTGGTTACTAAAATTTTCAATTTAATCTCCTCCATTTTTATCTTAATAGACATTTACCCTTTTTTAAGTTATCTAATTATACAAAGAATTCTTCAAACTCAGAAAAATCTGGTTTGTTTTCTTCAACTTTTACTGTTTCTTCGTTTACCCATTTTATAGATTCTTCTGATAGATTTTTTTCTGCAAAGGGATATAATACATCATCTTCTTTGGTCGCGTGTCGTCTAAGAAGATGAACATATGTCATTCCGTGGGTTAAGATATTTAGCTCGTGTAAGCTATCTGGCTCTTCATCATATGCCCTTAATGCTTCTTCCCATTCTCCAACAGTAAATCTCGCTAGATCATGTTCTACTAACATTCCGTTTCTAATTAATTTTGACGCCACATCTCCTAGTTCTTCAAGCATTTTTTCAAACAAGATGCCCTCTTCTTTTTGGTGATGATGTGCATCTGCGTATTCTCTGATAAATCGAATACATTTTCTAAAGTAATCTGTATCTACCTTTTTTGTTTCTAAAACTTCAACCAATTTTTCTTCTAAGATATTTGTAAAGTTTAAAATATTTTTGTGCTCGTCTACTAAAACTGTAATTCCTATCATTTTGTCACCTCATAAGTTCCTTCGTTATATTTAAATTCAAATCCACTATTTTCTGCCATTCCTCTAATCATCGCGCATCTAAGCTCGTTGTAGAGTTCTCCACCGTCATTCCAGTATTTCCCATGGACGTCAATATTTTGTACCCATTTTGCATGAGTGTCCTCTAGCTCCAAAGGTTGAATAGCTCTATCACATGGCATTCCATCTAAATAAAATCCTGAAAACATTCCAAATAATTCTTCACCGCTATCTGCAGTATCAAATTTTTTCCCGCTATCTTCAAACCATTTAATTAGAGTTTCTTTTGATACTCCGTTATCCATTAGATTTTCTACTATTAAACTAAATGCCTTTTCTACTACATCTATTTGACTTTGTAACCAACCGTGAATATTTTGCGTATCTATTACATCTGCAAGTTCTCCATCGGGCAAGCTGCCAACTTCATTAGTTACTTTCAAAAGCAGTTTCTCATCTCCAAATTCAGAAATCAATTCGGAATTAATTTTATCTTGATTTTTAATTTTGCTATACATAATACTGTGTATTGGTGCTAAAAATAAACTCATCTATTTCCTCCAATTTATAATCTATACGAATTATATATTATATTAATTCCGTTTTCCGTTTCTTATGTTACATATCACTTTTAAAAATGAGCTTCTAGTAATTCTAAAAGCTCACTTCACACTATAATTTAAAGCCATTTTTCCTAGCAAATTCTATAAGCATCAATCTATTTGGAATTGGGTTCTTTGCTTTGCTCACAACTTGATTAAAGAAGCTATCAGATCTTTTATTTCCTTCTCTCAAGTCGTAATAAGAAGTCATCTCTTGATCATAGTCTTTTAGTTCTTCGCTGTAATCGTTAAATATTTTATATTCATTTTCAAATATTCTATATTTTTTATCCAATCTAGGTTTTAACTGCGGTTCTTGGTTCGGATATCCAAATCCAATTCCCAAAACTGGAAATGTAAGAGGCGGAAGATTTAAAATTTCTATAATTTTTTCTGGGTTATTTAATATACTTCCAAGATACACAGCGCCCATTCCCATAGATTCAATAATATTCATTGCGTTTTGCGCCATCAAAATCGCGTCACTGTAACCTTGGAAAAATGTATCTACGTCAGATTCTCTATCTACAATTTGTCCAGTATCTTTTATTATTCTGTTATTTCTGTAGTTATCTACGATAAAAATTAAAAGTTCTGGCGCTCTAGCGACGTATTCTTGATTGCATACTTTCGAAATTTCTAACTTTTTTTCTGGATCAGTGACATGAATTATACTTGCCATTTGCATTCCTGTGCTTGTAGCGGTCCTCATTATGCTATCAAAAATAATATTTAAATTTTCTTCGCTGACCTTTTGGTCTGTAAATTCTCTTATTGTTCTATGGTCATTTACTCGTTTTATTAAATTCTCCATTATTTCCTCCCCATCAACTAAATTTATATATATTTTATTTACCCAATATAGTTAATTAAAATAATAAATATTAATTTAATCCAAAAAATTGAATTACCATTAGAGAAACCAAGATGACTATATCCGAGAGAATCAACTTGTGTAATAATGGCTCTATGCCCGCTTTGCGCAAGTCACCTAAATTAGTACTAAGTCCTATGGCTGCTAAGGCTGAAATCATTAAAAATTTGCTTATATCCTTTAGAGTCTTAGAAACGCTCAATGGAATAAACCCTAAACTATTTATCATAGCCAAGGCTACAAAACCCAATATGAACCAGGGTATAACAGATTTAAGTCTCGCTCCTTCCAAATCAGATTCCCCATGTCTATTAGAATTTAAATTTTTGTTTTTTATACTAATAATAGTAAAAGCGATAACTGTGGGAATTATAAATAGAGTACGCGTTAGCTTTACCATTGTAGCAAAGTCACCAGCTTTTTCTGAAAATCCATAAGCTATAGCAACAACTGAGGACGTATCACCTATACTCGTACCAGACCAAAGACCGAATCCTACATCAGACAAGTCCAGCAAACGACCCAATAATGGAAATATTAATATCATTATCATGTCAAATAAAAAAGTTGCAGTTAAAGAATAAGCGATGTCCACGTCTTTTGCCTCTAAAATTGGAGCCACTGAGACAATAGCAGTTCCTCCACAAATAGCAGTACTGGCTGAAAGTAAACTGGACAATTTCCAATTAATTCCTAAAATCTTACCCAATAGATATCCGCCACCAAAGCAAGTAGAAAGAGTAAATGCCAATACTATACCAGATATTTTACCTACTTCCAAAATAATTGATATATTTAAACTTGCTCCCAATAAAATAATAGCTAGTTTTAATAATTTTTTTGAAGAAAATGCAATTCCTTTTTCAAACACATCTCCCTTTTTTATAAATCGATTTAATGACATACCGATAAATAAAGCCATCACCGAGGCGCTGACTATATGTATAGGTAAAATTTTCTCTATATATCTACCTATTAATGCAATCCCTATCACCAGGCCAATTCCTGGGAAAATAGTTTTATTCATATTTATATAATATTTCTCCTAATTTTTTAATGTAAAATATTATTATAAACTAACTCGAAACAAATAGCACATATTTATAAGCTAAAATAGCTTTTGAATATATTATCCAAAAGCTATTAATATTAAAGTTTAAATCCATTTGATTTTGCTACTTCTAGTAGTTTTATTCTAAGTGGGCTGGTAATCTTATTTCTTTCAATAACCTGTGCAGAAAATGGATCTAGAGTTTTGTCAGGGAAACGCAAATCTACATAAGCAGAAATTTCCTCATCGTATTTCGCCAATTCGTTTTTATAATCGTCAAAAATTTTGTATTCATTTTCAAACAATCTGTATTTTGTTGGGATTCTAGGTTTTAAATCGGGGTTTTCATTTGGATATCCAAATCCCAGCCCAAGTACTGGAAATGTAAGTTCTGGTAAATTTAATATTTCAATCATCTGCTGAGGGTCACTTAATATATTTCCTATGAATACAGCCCCCATGTCTAAGGATTCTATAATATTGTTGGCATTTTGTGCCATTAAGACCGCATCAGTAAACCCTTGTAAAAATTTATCCACATGGGATTCTCTCTCCTCATATTTATCGTGGTCTTTTAATATTCTTTCATTTCTGTAAAGATCTACTATAAAAACAAAGAACTCTGGAAATCTACCAATAAATTCTTGTCCACAAAATTTTGCAATGGCTTTTTTCTTATCCACATCTGTAATTCTTATTACGCTTGCTTGTTGTAATGCGGAGCTAGAAGCTGTTCTCATTAAACCATCAATGACAAGTTTTAAATGCTCATCACTTACTTTTTTATCTTCAAACTCTCTAATGGTTTTGTGATTCATTACACTTTTTATAAAATCCATAATTTCTCCTTTTTAAATTTCAATATCATCTAATATTTTTAATTGTTCAAGGGATACACTTCCTCCACTGATAATAAAGCATACTTTGCTGCCCCTTGGAATATCTAATTTCTTTTCTAAAATACTTCCAATCCCAATTCCTGAAGATGGTTCGGCTAAAATTTTTCCTTCTAAAAGAAGTAATTTCATACCTTTAAGTATATATTCTTCTGAAACATCTATTACTTGATCTACTTTATCCTTTACTACGGGAAAATTCTTTACACCTGGAGTTACAGATACCAAAGCATCTGCTATGGTTCCTAATTGCTCTGCGGTGGAGACTTGACCTTCTTTTAAGCTAACCGTATATGCCGCTGCGTTTTTGGGTTCTGCTCCGATTACCTTTGTCTTATCACTTCGGTCTTTAATAGCAGTTGCTACTCCACCTACTAATCCACCTCCACTTACAGGAACAATTACGTAATCTAGATCAGGTACTTCTTCAATAATTTCCAGTCCACAAGTACCTTGTCCTGCCATTATATCGTAATCATCAAATGGCGGCGCCATAGTCATGCCGTTTTCTTCTCGAAGTTTCTCTGCAATAATAAATCTCTCCGAAGCATCACAAAGTACGACCCTCGCTCCCAGTTCTTCTATAGCATCAATTTTATTTTTCGGTGCAGTTTCTGGCATTACTACGATTGCAGGTATTCCTAGTTCTTTTGATGCAAAAGCTATAGCCTTTCCATGATTTCCAGAAGATGCACAAACTATTCCTCTTTGCAGTTCTTCATCTGTCAAGGATAATATTTTGTTCATCGCACCTCTAAATTTAAATGAACCTGTTTTTTGTAAATTTTCTAATTTTAAATAAACTTCAAAACCTAAATGTTCATCTAGATTTTCCACTCTAATTAGTGGAGTCTTTGTCACATAATCTTTAATTCTTTCCCTTGCTGTTTCAATGTTTTTTATCCCAAATTCCATAATGACACCTCGTTTTATTTTCTAATTTCTATTTACCCCATTTTAAGTAAGAATAAATTGAGGTATAATAATAAAAAAACAGTGAGGTACAAACAATATGTGGAAATGTGATAAATGCGGTAGGGAATTTAAAAGAAAAAACCAAAGTCATTCTTGTAGCGGGGATAAGCCTAACACAATTGACGAATATATTAATTCTTTTGATGGAATAAAAAAAGATACTATGGATATTGTAAGAAAAGAAATAAAAGATGTACTACCTGATGCAACTGAAACCATAAAATGGGGTATGCCCACTTACTTCCAAGGGGAAAATATTATTCACTTTGCTGCACACAAAAATCATTTAGGAATTTATCCTGGAGAAGAAGCTATTTCAGAGTTTAAGGAGAAAATTGAAGCCTTAAGACATGTAGCCTTGAAGGGAATATGGCGAATACCTTGGGGAGAAGAAATTCCAATTAAGCTAATTCAAGAAATCGCGTTATATAATTTAAACAATCGAAAAAATACAAATATTGGGAAAAAATAAAATCATCCATCTTTCATTTTTGAAGTGAAAGATGGATGATTTGTTATTTATATTCTCTTTTTAAAATACTGTAACTTGCAATATCTACAAATTCGCCATTTTTAATATAATGTTCCCGTTCAGTACCTTCGTATTTCATGCCCGCCTTTTCCATGACTTTGCCTGAAGATGGATTGGTGGTGAAATGTTTAGCATGTACTTTATTATAATCCATGATTTCAAATACATAAACAATGGCCGCTCTTGCAGCTTCTGTAGCATATCCATTGCCCCAATACTTCTCTCCTATCCAATATCCAATCTCACACCGTAAATGAATTTGAGAACAAATTAATCCCACGCAACCTACCAATTCAGAAGTGGATTTGTCTATAATAGCTAAATTTAACTCTCTATCTGGATCAAAATTTTCGATTTGATACTTTATCCAATCTATTGCATCTTCTTCGGAATAAGGATATGGAATTGTAAGGGTATTTTTATAAATATTATAATTATTGCATAGTTCAGATACTACTTTCGCATCTTTTAAGACAAAGGGTCTCATTAAAATCCTTTCTGTCTCAATATTGTAATTGGGTAAAAAATTATATTCTGACATACTATCACCTCATAATTTATATAATTATAGTATGTAAAATAATTTTACTCAAGAAGTATTATTTTATAATGACAGAGCAAGATTTTATTTCTTATCAATATGGGTATGTGACTAATAATAAAAATAGGAGGTGTTAAGATGAAAAAGACAATAGGAATCGTACAAATAAATGACACACATGCAAATCTCCTCCCCCACGGTGACATAAGATATACAGGAGAAGGTTTTAAAGTGGAAATTTTAGGTGGATACCCTAGAATAATGACTAAAATTAAAGAATTCAGAAATAAGCACCTAGAAAATTTATTAGTCTTTGATAATGGAGATACTTTCCACGGTACATATGAAGCAGTTAATTCCAAAGGCGAAGTGATGCTTCCATATTTAAATGCTTTAGGTATAAATGCCATGACATTTCACTGGGACATCGCTTATACTCCAAAACATTTAATAAAGTTAGGCGAAAGTTTGAATTATCCTATACTAGCTGCAAATGTTTATCATGAAGGTACTAAGGATTTAATGTTCAGCCCAACTCATACACTAGAAATAGATGGGATAAAAATAGGAATAATTGGATTAGCCTCAAATATTATAAGAAAAAATATGCCAAAACCCTTTTGGGAGGGGGCTGATTTCACAAATGGTATAGAGGAAGCAGCTAAATATTCTAAAATACTATTAGACGAAGGAGCTAATTTGATAATATTGCTATCCCACTTGGGATATCCCCAAGACATAGAATTGCTAAATCAAGTGCCTAATATAGATATCTGTCTTTCGGGCCACACTCACAACAGGATAAGAACGATTGAAAAAGTAAATGAGTCATACATTATTCAATCTGGAGCTTTAGCTTCTTCAATAGGATATTTACAATTGACATTTGAAGACAAAAAACTTAAGAATGTCTTTCACGAATATATAGTATTAGATAAAAATGTAGAAGAAGACCTAGAGTTATTGAATATGATAAATGAAGATAAAATCCTATCCAAGTATAAAGATTATTTAGATGAAGAGGTTGGAGAAAGTTTTATAGACTTACACAGGGGAAGCTCGCTTTATGGAACGATGGATTACTTTTTGTTGGATGCAATAAGAGACGTCACAGGATTAAATATAGCTTTTTCCAATGGTTGGAGATACGGTGGTGCTATAGAACGAGGAAAATTGACAAGAAGAGATTTATACAAAATTGTACCTATGAACCCACCAATAATGACAGTGGAAATGACAGGAGAAGAAATATGTCAAATGCTTGAAGATAATTTAGAAAAAACTTTTTCAGTTGAGCCGTTTCAGCAAATGGGTGGATATATAAAAAGAAATTCTGGCCTGAAAGTTTATTGGAAAATAGAAAACCCAAAAAATCATAGAATACAAAGAGTCTTCGTAGGAAATGAAGAACTAGAATTAGAAAAGATTTATAAAATTGCCTATATAACTAGGCAAGGGGTTCCAGAGATTTATGGCAAAAATCATAAGGAATTTGGTATGGATTCCATAAAAGCTATGGAAAAGTTTTTAAAAAAGTCACCCTATAATCGAAAGGATCTAGACTCATATATTCCTGTATAATTTTAAAAGATAAGGGGTATACCTTAAATACAAATCTTATTAAGGGGTGACAAAATGAAAATATCGACAATTGTTAATCAGTATGCCAAAGATTATTCACCTTATATGGGACAATTTGTTAATCATCTTCCCATGGGTCAGTACGCAATATATTCTATGACTGATAGTATAGAGAAAACAGCAGAATATTCAAAAAATTTTTTCAAAAAATCTTCAATAGACCCCATAGGAGATGACAGTAGAACTGTAGATAATTTAGAAGAAGTATTGGGAAAAAGAGAATTGTATGCTTCAACTCTAAAGTATTTAGATGAAATAATCGACGAAGATAATGTAGAAGATTATATTTCCCATGTTCTTAACACTTTTATCTTGGGAATGTCATCAGGACTTTTTCATACTTTAATTAGACTCAGCTTTTCCGTAGCTGGATACGAAAAGGACAAAGATTATATTGATGAAGTGAAGAGAGCTTTAGCTTATTATATAACTGCATACAGAGAAGGTGGATTATTTACCAGAAGAATAGATGGAAAAAATATAGTTTCTGAAATGGAAAATCTAAAAAGTCACAGTGGAATAAAAAAACTTATTTCAGATATGGAATCTACAGGACAGAAGATGAAAGCTTTGTATGATAGTGAAGAATATATGAAAAATGGTTTTGTTGTAAAGGGAACTAGTGAAGAAAAGCTAAATGCACTTTTAAATTTAACAGTTTCTAGTTTCATTAACTCCCAAGGAAAGGGAAATATACTCATCCTTCACTGCATCACTGGATTACAGGCACTTACTGTTTTAGAAAAGTATTTCAAAGATTATGAAAATGCAATTGACGTTTTCACTACTTGTATGATTACTCACCTGATGACATTGGATTATTTAAATTTTTCAAAGATTAAAGTTTCAGATGAGATGACATTTGATAGCATAATTGCCGAAGCTATCAAATCCACTGATGTTCATACTGTTAAATTGACATATTCTGCGAATGAATTGTATAAAATTTTTGATAGAGAAGATTTAAAGATTGCCGCTAGAAAAAGAATTTCATAAGCAAAACATCAAATAACAGGGTAGCTTTACTCACTACCCTGTTATTTGATGTTTTATTTACTCGAAAAAGAGTGATATGAAGACCTTTGTTACATTCTGATTGACAATTTGTTTGCTATTTTGTATAAGTCTTATTTAAAAATTCAATTGAATGAATTATTAGTTTCCTTAATATATCCAAGTCTATATCGCTTAATTTATTTACATAGACGCACGCCTTGCCACTTGTATGCTTTCCAAATTTTTCTAAAAGCTTTTCTCTATCTGGATCACCCGTTGCTAAATAAAGACTAATCTTGGCTTTTCTAGGAGAAAAACCTACAAGAGGTGCATCCCCTTCATGGCCAGTGGCATATTTGTAGTGATAGGATCCGAATCCAATAATGCTATCACCCCATATCTTGCCTTCGTACCCAGTAACTTCTTCAAATATATCCAGTAAAGCATATGCATCCTGTTTCTTTCTGGGATGGTCAATTTTTTCTATAAATTCTATTACATTCTTATCGGTTTCCCTGGTTTTAGCCTCATACATTACAATCACCCTAATCTTAAAGTTTTAGATTTAATAGATACCCAATTCTAAGTATAATTTAAATATTTCCTATGCTAACTCTATTTAAATATTCTTTTGCAATTTCTTCCATTTCTAATAATAGTTTAATATCCGTAGCTGGCTCATTGTATTTGTATCTAGGAATGTATCTATTAATGTGAAGGGGGATATTTTTATCTAAACTTGCTAAAAATTTTGCTTCTTCTTCCATGAGATTTAAATCATCTGAAATTCCAGGCACTACTAAAGTAGTCACTTCTATATGGGAGGTTTTACTGGTTAGTTCTATAGTTTTTAAAGTTGTTTTAAAGTCTCCGCCTAGCTTTTTATATCCTTCTTCTGAAAAACTTTTTAAATCGATATTCCAAGCACTTATAAAAGGTAGCAATTCTTTTAAATAGTTTTCATTAATCTGTCCATTAGTCACTACTACTGCATCTAGGTCATTAGCTTTTGCTAATTTCGAAGTATCCAAAACGTATTCAAATCCAACTAGCGGTTCATTATAAGTAAATGCAATTCCAATATTTCCCTCTTGCTTTTTATCAATTGCAATTTTTATTAGATCTTCACTAGATACATCATAGGTTCTGTAATCCGTTTCTTTTGCCCTTGCTATTTCGTAATTTTGGCAAAATTGGCAGTTCATATTACAGCCGAAAGTTCCAACTGAAAGTATCATGCTGCCAGGTTTATAGTATGCTAATGGTTTTTTCTCTATTGGATCCAAAACTAAGGACAATAGTTTGCCATAATTAAGGGAGAGGATTTTACCATTTACATTTTTTCTTGCATTACAAAAACCTATAGCACCTTCTTTTAATGTGCAATATCTTGGGCATAAATCGCAAGTGATTGTATTATTCATGGCGAATCACTTCAAATCGTTCCATAGTAAACTTTTCCCCGGATCTAATTCCAGCTTTTCTAAGGGCTATTTCCACTTGCATTTCTGGCGTATCAATTCCCTCTATATTTGGAAGGAGAAGTCCTTTTTTATATTCACTTGTTACCATTACTCCGTATTTCTTAGTATCCAACTGTGATATGTCTTCTATAATTTCAGACGGTCGTAATACATCTACACTTATTTCCAAGTCTTCCAATTCCGATTCTTGAACCGTTGGAAACCTGGGGTCTCGAGTTGCAGAAGATATGGCATTATTAATTATCTCCTCTGCGACGGATTTTTTTGTAGGATTTATCGTTCCTATACATCCACGTAACTCTCCGTTTTTGTGGAGAGTAACAAAAGTCCCTGCAGTATTTTCTACCATCTCTTTTGGTAAATCACTTGGAGGAGAAATTATATTTCCGTTTATAATATATTCAAAAATTGTTTCTTTGGCTAATTTTATATAAGGATCTTCACCTTTATGCAAGTCAAATCCCAATAATCCATATCCCACCCCAAAGGGTCCTTCATATGAATACAATGTGCTATCTATATTATAAGATTCAAGAGCTCCTGCTAGTATCTGAAAAGATTTTAAACCGCATTGAGCTGCGTTTTCACTTATTTCTATAGGAATTTCAAATAATTCTTCAAATGCTCCTCGAGAAAGAATGTCTATAATCATTTCATCAAATTCAGGCCCTTCCTTTTCGAATCCATAAGGTCCATCTGCTTTAAGTACATGAGATAAATCCCCTGATGCTATGAACACTACTTTTCTATCCAAATTTGTAATCGCTCTTTCAATCAACTGTCCAAGCTTGAAATGCGCTTCATCTGTTAATCCTGATAGACCAATCAGTAAAATTTTAAAATCTTTGTATTTTTTATGTATAAATCTTATAGGAATTAAACTTCCGTGATCCAGTCCATCGTCATATCTTTCAGAATACACTAAAGGCAATTTCGTATTAAGTTCGCCAATTTCTTTAGCTAATTCAGTATCTACTTCTACTTCTTCTCTAACATTAAATACTCCAAATTGGCTTAAACTTCCTATTAAATTTTCTCCCTTACCTAGATAGAATCCATCCCTAAATGCTGGAGCATGAGGTGATGTAATTATTATCGTGTCAGGTTTTATTTCTGCAATTTCTTTTGCAATCTTTTCCATAGATTCTATCGTCTTTTGAATCTTTTTTTCTTCTCCTTTACCCACCTCTGATAAAATTATAGGAGGATGAGGCACTACATAAGCTTTAAGTATCATAAAATCACCCTTTTGTTAGATATTCATACTATGTCTTTGAATATATTTTATCATATAAAATATAAAAAACCTGGATAAAGTTCATTAGATTAATCTATAAAACTCTATCACAGGCTTTAATATACTTTTATTGTACTTGCAAATCTATTACTACCCTATTTTCGTAAGATTTTCTAATAGCTTCTATTATATTACCATGGCTATCATTTAAGCTCATTGTAGCCGATGTTGTAACATCTGCAAGCATTGCTTTTTCTTCATCAGTAAGTGCATCGTATTTTGCCTTATCCTCTTCCTTATCGGAACCATCTTTAAGCGGTCTTCCATTTAGATCAGAGGTATATTTGTCAAACCATTCTTCCACTTCTTCTACAGTCATGCCGATGAATACTTCTTCAAACTTATCCATTTGTTGAGTCCATGTTCCACTGCCCATTCTATAAGCATCTCCACGTTCTCTTTTAGTCATCCAGCCTGCAATCTCTGCAAAAAAGTTTTCTTCAGTGTCTTCAGTTAGTCCATCTACTGTGCCGTCGTGGTTTTCGTCATAATTGTATCCACCTTGTCCTGGCCATCCACTGAAATGAGGCATGCCATCTCCATCATAATTAGGAGTTGCTATTTCCAATTGGTCTACCTTTAAAGCTACAATTTTACCATCTTTATCAAATAAAGTGTTTGCAAATATTTGATTTATGCTAAACACTGGAGTTTCTTTATCGTCTTTACCAGGTCCTACTCTTGGATAACTGCCTATTCCCAAACCTTGTGCCGCTGCTGATTCTATTTGTAATGGCTTTCTATTCTCATATGCGTTTTTTATTGCAGAAACAATATCTCCATGGCTGTCATTTAAGCTCATAGTAGCAGAAGTTGTAACATCTGCAAGCATTGCTTTTTCTTCATCTGTCAATGCATCGTATTTAGCCTTATCTTCTGGTTTGTCAGATCCATCTTTAAGTGGTCTGCCATTTAATTCTGATGTGTATTTTGTAAACCACTCTTCCACTTCTTCTACAGTTTTCCCTGTGAATAGTTCTTGGTATGCGTCCATTTGGTTTGCCCATGTTCCACTGCCCATTCTATAAGCATCTCCACGTTCTCTCTTAGTCGCCCAAGCTGCAAAGTCTTCTATGAAAAGCTCTTCTGTAGAAGTAAGTTGCTCATCCACTTTGCCATCATGATCTGAATCATAATTATATACTTGTCCTGGCCAACCTATAAATTGTGGCATTCCATCACCATCGTAATTAGGCGTTGCAACCTCAACTTGGTCTACTAATAAGTATAAAATTTTTCCATCTTCATCAAATAATCCATGAACGGCAATTTGATTAGTGCTCCATACTTGTGTATCAGTATCATCTTTTCCTGGACCTTTTCTGCCCGTATTATTTAATCCAAATCCTTGGTAAATTCCTGTTGCAGATACTGTTTCCACTTCTTTAGGCTCTTCTACAACTTTTGAAGGTGCTGGATATTTTTCCGGATCTAGAGCATTATTAACTGCATACATTATCGCCTTGCTAGTTATTGTAGCTCCTGAGATAGCATCTACTTCAGTTGAATTAGCTTCTACAATCCTGTTAGGAATATCTTTTAGAGCTTCTCCTGCTATTTCTGGAGTTTCTTCATTTTCGATTACCTTAACATCTAAAATGGTATCTCCATCCCTAATTACTTCTACTACTACATCCCCATTAAACCCTTCTCCAACACCAGTAAGAGTTTCTGCCGTATCTGTTATTTCCACATCTTTAGGCGCATCTGGCCCAACAACTTTTTCTTTATTACAACCAATTAATGCAAAAGTTAAAACAATGCATAAAAATAATACTGAAATTTTTTTCCTCATTTTCATCTTCTAATTATTATAATCTAAATGGAATTATATCATTTTTATATTTTCTACACAATATCGAATTAAATATAATTGCAATTTAATTTTTTTAATTTAAGTTTTCTGAATCCCAATTTTCTCTATATTCTTTTAAAAATCCTGCCAATTCTTCAATATCTTCCTTATAAATAATCCAGTCTTCATACTTCAAACCATATGCGTACACTTGCAAGCCATCTTCTTTATCCAAAAATCTGTATTCTCTCAATACAACATCGTAATAATCTGCTTTAATTCCATATTCAATTAAAGAATCTTCAATCTGAATTAGCAACTTAGCTAAAGCTTCATAGTTTACAACTGAATCATATTTAACTAAAACTAATTCCAATTCCAAAGGAGGATTTCTTATATCCAATTCCTGATTTAGAATTAGCTTTTTTTCAAAACCTTCCTTGTATTTGAATCCTATATATCCATAATTATTATCATCTACATCAATTATGTCATTAAAAATAAAGTCCGTTTGGTTTTTTATTTCCCCATATAAACGATTGTAAGTATTCCATTTGTTACTTACAACTTCTTCATAATCGTCGTATTTTATTCGACCCAAGGAGTCAGTATAAATATGGAAGTATTCGTCTAAAGAATTTGGCTTCTTATATGTAAATTCGTATTTACTAGTTTTAAAATTATAAGATATATCTGTAAGATTATAATCTTCTCCTGGATAATTTTCTTCTATGTATTGCTCCACACTATATTTTCCCAATTCTTTGGAAATGGGATTGCCACTTAATCCAAAATAAAAATACAAAATAACCGCAGCTAAAATTATAAGAATTGCAATTACAATTTTTTTCATTTTAATATCTCCACCTTTTGTAATATCATACTCTTTATTTATTTTTATGTAAATAAAATAAATCTTTAGTAAAATCTTTTATTAAATTATCTCAAATTAGTAATATCTTGTTTAAAAGTGTACCTCATAAGGTAAATATAAAATAATTAGAAAAAAATTATTCTTTTAAAAGGAGATAAAAATGGAAAAAACAAAACTATTAATTGTATATTACAGTATGACAGGTCATAATTACCAAATGGCAAAATGGGCTAAGGATGAAGCAAAGAAAAATGGTGCTGAAGTTAGATTGAGAAAAGTTAAAGAGTTAATGGATACTTCAAATCCTAATCCTGGTTGGGCTAAATATTTGGAAGATTCAAAAGATGTAGAAGAAGCTACAAGTGATGACATAGTATGGGCTGATGCAATTCTATTCTCATCACCTACTAGATTTGGAAATGTAGCTTCACAGATGAAATATTTCTTGGATTCACAAAGTGGAATTTGGGGAGAAGGAAAAACTGTAAACAAAGTTGTTTCAGCTATGACTTCAGCTCAAAATGATCACGGTGGCCAAGAAATGACTATCCAAACCATATATTATACAATGATGCACTGGGGAGCTATAATCGTTCCAACTGGATATACAGACGATAGCGTATTCGCTGCTGGAGGAAATCCATATGGATCTTCTGGAACAGCAACTAGAGAAGGATTTGCAAATGATCTTGAAGGCGCAGTTAGACACCAAACTAATAGATTGCTGGATGTAGCAGGTAAATTAAAATAAATTAAAACTGATGAATAGCCAAAGTATTTCTGGCTATTAAATTGATGACAAATATTTTTTAAGGTCGGAATATCATTCTTTTTTGAGCGTATATGGCCCGCCGGCCCGAGGGTACTCGAAAAAGAATGATATGGAGACCTTTATCAACATTTTGTTGGCCAGATTATTTCTGGCTATTTTTATTGAATTTTTTTATTTTTGTGAAATTAAGTTTCATAATCCAGTACGTAGGCAAATATTGAGTTAAATTATCCATGTGATATAATATTTATACTAATTATTGTGGGAGCATATATGAAAAAAGCTACAATTATCTTTAATCCAGTTGCAGGAAAAGGCAAAACTAGAGAACTAACTAAATATTTAGAAAATAAATTGTTACAAGAATTCGACAGCGTAGAAATTCAAGCCACTGAAAAACCAAGAGACGCTATCCTTTTTGCTACAGAGGCATGTATAAATGGCGTTCACTCAGTATTTGCACTGGGAGGAGACGGAACAGTAAATGAAGTGGTCCAAGGAATTATGGATGCATCTTGTGAAAAGAAACCTATATTAGGCGCTATACCAGGAGGAACTTTTAACGGTGTTTCTAGGATAATGGAATTTTCTCAAAATCCTAAAGCTGCAATAAATAACATAGATTTCAACAAAACTGAATTTATCGATATAGGAAGATCTAATAAAGAAACTTTCAATATGATATATTCAATTGGCGATGTACCTGAGTCTTTACATAATACTCCAGTTGAAGAAAAATCAGCATTTTCTGTTTTTGCATATGCATTTAATATCGCTAGAGATGCCGTTAAAAATTCCCATTACCACATGAGTATTAATGTAAACGGAGAAAACATCGAAGGAGACTACAGTCATGTGGTGATAATGCTTTCAACAGCTCTATCAAAACTCACATTAATAAATAAAGGCATTGAAAAAAATGATGGTTATTTACATCTATTTATTTTAAAAGAATCTAGTTTATTTGAAAAAATTGGCATACTTCCTGATTTAATAGGAGGAAATATTTTTGAAAATGAAATGATTAAATATTTTAAAACTAAAGAAATTCTTATCGAAAGTAATGAAGAAATAATTAATACAGACCTAGACGGAGACAAAGCTTCTCCCCTGCCTTCTAAAATCACAATTATTCCAAAAGCAATTGAAATCTATAGTTTAGATAATAAGTAACCCACTGAACAATATGTCTATTTACATTATTGTACAGTGGGTCTGTTTTTTTAATTTATCTATTTATCCAATTAGGTCTTTCAAGAATTTCTTTGTTTTTTCCAATGCTTTTTGCAGGAAATCCTTCTAGTATATCGTTATCTTCAAATTCCTTACGTTGAGGAATTAACGCACCTGATTTTATCAAAGAGTTTTTACCAATTTTGCTAAAATCACATACAATAGATGAACTCTCTACGATGGTATTTTCTCCTATGATTGTACCGTGTATCATGGAGTTTGGACCTATAACTACATTATCCTCTAAAATTAATTGGTTTTCTGGAAGTAAATGCAATACGGAGTTTTCAAGGATTTGAACATTATTTCCAATTATAATCGGACCATGACTATCTCCTACTATCTTTACACCAGAAGCTATGTAGCAACTTTCACCAATTACAACATCTCCAGTTATCTCAGCGCTTCCCATTACCAATGTCGTCTCTCCTACTTTAGGAACTTTTCCATTAAATTCATATATCTTAGCCAAAGGTTCATCAACTCCAATATTTTCTATAATATTTTCTTCATAAGGAAGAAGTTCAATATTGCCACTTCGCATACGTTTAATCATTTCTAAATCTTCATCTGTTGTCTTTCTTATTATTTTTCCTGGTCTACCTAATACCACTGAATTATCTGGAATTACTGTATTGGGAAGTATTAAAGTACCTTCACCAAATATGCAATTATCCCCTATCACAGCTCCTTCTAAAATAGTGGTGCAATTTCCTACCTCGCATAAATTTCCAAGTGTTGCGCCTATTACTGTACATTTATGACCGAAAACGGTTTTCGAACCGATTTCAACAGGATGTTTTTCTGTACCGATTACTGTGGTATTTTCTAAAATAAAAGAACTATTGCCAATTTTAATAGAGTCATTTTCTGATCTAATTATCGTCCCTTGGGCGACAATAGACCCACTTCCTATTCGAACTCGACCTATGATTTCAGCTGAATTGTTAATCTTAACTTTCAAATGCCAAACCTCGCTTTCTTATATTGAAGCTTAATGAATAATCTTCATTTAATATTTCTATATATATTTTACTATAATCTAAAGAAAAATTCATCAACGAAGAATTGAGATCTATTACTCGTAAAAAATGAATAGTAGCTGTATTATTTCCATCTACAAGAGAGTGTCTTATCAATATAGATTTCACTTCAGTTAATTGAATTCTATTTATTATGTAATTGGGAGCATCTTCTAAACTAATATTTACTACTCTGTTGTCTAAGTTTATTATTAAATCTACATCATTTTCCATTTCATTTAAAATATTAAGTTCAACTTCACTAATTATTTTAAGATTGTTTTTATTATATTCCATTCTTACCTCTTCCTAATAAAAAAGAGAAATAGCAACTGCCACTTCTCTTTTAAAATTAATACTAAATTAACTCTTCGTATGAATCTGGTTTTAATTCATGACCAGTAATCTTATTTACAATTACTGCGATTGCTGCGTCTCCAGTTACGTTACATGCAGTTCCAAAACTGTCTTGAGCTACATAAAGCGCAATCATAAGACCAAGCATAGGTTGTGTAAATCCTAGCATAGTTTCTAAGATTCCTAAAGCTGCCATAACAGCTCCTCCAGGCACTCCTGGTGCAGCTACCATAGTAACACCTAGCATTAGAATAAATGGAAGCACCTCTACAAATGTTGGTGTTATTCCGTTTAGCAACATGATTGCCATTGAGCAACTAAGTAAAGTAATTGTACTTCCTGATAAATGAATTGTCGCACAAAGTGGAATAACGAAGTCTGCTACACCTTTTTCTACACCCATTTTGTAAGTTTGATTCAATGTTACAGGAATAGTCGCTGCTGATGATTGGGTTCCGATAGCTGTCATATAAGCTGGGAACATGGTTCTAACTTTGGATACAGGATTTCCTCCTCCAAAAAAGCTAGCAATGGTAAACTGAATAAACAATGTAATCCAATGTAGTGCAATAACCATTACAAATACCTTAGCAAATACGCTTATTATAGTTTCTACCTCACCAGTATAAGACATATTAGCAAAAATTCCCATGATGTGAATCGGCAATAGTGGAATAATAACTACGCTTATAAGTTTAGTTATTATATCTGAAAATTCGTGCATTGCTTTTTTTAGTGTATCTCCTTCAACAGAAGCAATTCCAACTCCTAAAATAAATGAAAGAATTAAAGCTGTCGTAACACTAAATAGTGGCTCCATTGGAGATTCAAAAATTGCAGCAATTGCTTCTCTACCTGCCGAAGCTGGATCAAAAGCCCCCGCACCGTTTGTAATAAATTTAGGTAACAATATGGACGCTACTACAAAAGTAAGTGTTCCAAAAGCTACAGTAGAACCATATGCCAATCCCGCTGTGATTCCCAATGTTTTTCCTGCTTCTTTGCCTAGATCAGCAATACCTGGTACAACAAATCCTACGATTATCAATGGTATAACAAAATTTAAAAAGTTTCCAAAGAGACCATTAAATGTTACCAATATAGATATAATAATTGCTGGCGCAACTTTACCAATGATAATACCTAATATAATTGCAATAATCAATCGTGGCAATAAACCAATTTTTTTCAAAATTCTATCCTCCTCATATTATTTTGTCGAAAATTAGCTAAACTCACTTAATATTGCTAACTTTTCAACACAACGATATATTAGCAGATAGTTAAAATGTTTTCAACAACAAAAAATAATATAATGCACTGAGATATAGAAATCCCAATGCATTTAATTATATATTTTATTAAATTAATTCATCATACGCTTCTGGACGAAGTTCATGGCCAGAAATTTTATTTACTATTACTGCAATAGCTCCGTCTCCAGAAATATTACAAGCTGTACCAAAACTATCTTGAGCTACATATAATGCTATCATCAAGCCTAACATAGGTTGAGTGAATCCTAGCATGGTTTCCAATATACCTAAAGCAGCCATAACAGCTCCTCCAGGTACTCCTGGTGCTGCTACCATAGTAACACCTAACATTAAAATAAATGGCAACACGGCTCCAAAGGTTGGGGTTATTCCATTAAGTAACATAATGGCCATTGAACAGCTGAGCAATGTAATCGTACTTCCCGATAAGTGAATAGTTGCACACAAAGGTATTACGAAATCTGCTACTCCTTTTTCTACGCCCATTTTGTAAGTTTGATTTAATGTTACAGGTATTGTTGCAGCAGATGATTGAGTTCCTATAGCTGTCATATATGCTGGGAATATAGTTTTAATTTTGTGTATAGGACTTCCTCCACCAATTAAGCTTGCGATTAAATATTGAATAAAAATCGTCACTATATGTAATACTATAACCATTACGAAAACTTTGGCAAACACACCTAATACTCTTTCAACTTCACCAGTATAAGACATATTGGCGAAAATTCCCATGATGTGTATTGGTAGTAAAGGTATTATAACCACTCCAATTAGTTTAGTTATTATATCCGAAAATTCATGAACTACCTTCTTAAGTACCTCACCTTTATCCAACGAAGCAATCCCGACTCCCAAAATAAAAGAAATAATTAATGCAGTTGTAACTCCAAACAATGGCTCCATTGGTGATTCAAAAATTGCAGCTACTGCTTCTTTGCCACCTGCTGTGGGATCAAAAGCAGCCCCATTAGAAGTTATAAATGTAGGTAAGAACATAGAAGCTACAAAAAACGTCAATGTTCCAAATGCAACAGTAGAACCATATGCTAGTCCAGCTGTGATTCCCAATGCTTTACCTGCTTCCTTTCCTAAATCTGCGATACCTGGCACAACAAATCCTACGATTATCAATGGTATAACGAAGTTTAGAAAATTACCAAACAGTCCGTTAAATGTTGCCAAAATTGCGATGATAATTTGTGGGGCAACCTTTCCAAGAATAATACCTAGTATTATTGCAATAATCAGTCTAGGCAATAATCCTAATTTTTTTAACATGCTATCCTCCAAAATATTATTTATGCTTTATAGTTAAAGCCCTAAACATCAGTGTTTAACTATGGCACATGAATAATATTATACTTGATGAGAATTTATTTGCAAGTTAATATAATATATTTTTTGCATTAATAATATTCTTTTCTTAACAAAAAATCTTTGACGACTTTATTATTATAAAGTTGCCAAAGATTATATTTTAAAACTTATATTTTATTTTTTAAATATACATTTCTAATTATCTTGTATAGTTAGGCGACTCCCTTGTTATGGTGATATCGTGTGGATGATTTTCCTTTAGTGTTGCATTGGTAATTCTTATAAAAGTAGCCACTTCGTGCAATGTAGGAATATCTTTTGCGCCGACATAACCTAGACCTGATCTAAGTCCGCCCATTAGTTGGTAAATTACATCTTCTGCTCTACCCTTATGAATAACTCTACCTTCTACACCTTCTGGTACGTACTTGGTATTTTTTTCTTGGAAGTATCTATCTGAACTTCCCGAGTCCATAGCTCCTAAAGAACCCATTCCTCTGTAAGTTTTGTATCTACGACCTTCTACAATAATATCTTCCCCTGGACTCTCATCTGTACCAGCCAATAATGAGCCCACCATAATTACATTTGCACCTGCTCCTAGAGCTTTAGTAATATCACCAGAATATTTTATTCCACCATCTGCTATTACAGGAATTCCGTATTCTTTTCCAACTTTTGAACATTCTATAACAGCTGTCAGTTGAGGCGAACCTACTCCTGTTACTACGCGAGTTGTACAAATTGATCCTGGTCCGATACCCACTTTTACACAATCAGCTCCTGCTTCTATAAGTGCTCTTGTGCCATCACCTGTTGCTACATTTCCTGCTATAAGTTGTAATTCAGGGAACCTATCCTTAATCATTTTCACGTGATTCAAAACATTCTGTGAGTGTCCATGAGCCGTATCTATAACTACCACATCTACACCAGCATCGATAAGGGCTTGGATTCTTTCCATTACATCTCCTGTTACACCTACTGCAGCGCCTGCAAGAAGTCTCCCACTTTCATCTCTTGCAGAATTAGGATATTGCTTCATCTTGTCAATATCTTTAATAGTTATTAGCCCTGTCAATTTATAATCTTCATCTACTAATGGAAGCTTTTCAATCTTGTACTTTTTCATTTCGTCTAAGGCTTCATCCATAGTAATTCCAAGTTTTCCTGTAATTAAGCCTTCTTTAGTCATTACATCGTCGATAGTTTTGTCAAAATCTGTTTCAAATCTAATATCTCTGTTTGTAAGTATACCTACCAGCACACCATCTTCATCAACTATTGGTACACCTGAAATTTTATAATGTCCCATTAAAGCATCTGCTTCTCTCAAAGTATTTTCTCTACTTAAAAAGAATGGATCTGTTATTACTCCGTGCTCTGATCTTTTTACTTTGTCTACTTGTTTTGCTTGTTCTTCGATGCTCATATTTTTGTGGATAATTCCTATTCCACCTTGTCTAGCTATTGCGATTGCCATTCTGCTCTCAGTGACAGTATCCATACCTGCACTCATAAGGGGAATATTCAAGCTAATCTTTTTAGTTAGATTAGTTTTCAAATTCGTCTCTCTTGGAACTACGTCAGATGCTCCTGGTAATAATAAGACGTCATCAAACGTCAAACCTTCGCCTACAAATCTCATTTAATACCTCCACTAATATTAATTTCCATCATTATTTGTGCTACCTTCTCCTTCTTGAGGAGCTCCAGCTTCATTATTTTGTACTTCTTCCTTATTTTTAATAATTACCGACAAGGAATTTGGATTCTTTTCTCTCAATGCAACGCCTTCAATACTATCTATACTAGATTCTAGCACATATTCACCAGAACTCAATCCTTTAACATCTATAAAGGTTCGAATATCTTCACCAGTTAATCCATCAATAAGTGATGACTCGCCATAGATAATTACGTTTATACTATCAAATTCTGTATTGATTGTATATTCCAAATTGGAATTTTCATTTTTAATATAAAAATTTTCCTTTGGAACAGTTATGCTCTTTTGTACATTGTTAATATACTCATACTCTAACTTGAAATCCACGCCAGGGTCATGCAAAGTTACACCTTCAGGAAGCTTTAAGTTTACTTCATGGGTTTCTGCACCTACCAAATCTTTAAGAACTATTTCTTCAGTTTCTATATATGAAATGCTATCAATTATTTTCGTACTACCCCTTATAATTACATTCTCAGGAGCTACTCTAATATTCGTTATTTTTTCATCTTGCCCAATGCTTCCAGTAACCAATGGTCTTATGGGGACAGATTTCAATTTGTAAATAGGAATTTCAATATCTGCCGTTTCAATATTAGAACTCAGATTTTGTATTTCATTTTCGTTTTTGTCCAAGAAAATTATTGGAGAATTTATCATAAATGTCTCCGTCTTATCTGAAATCACAGGAAATACTACAACTTCTCCTATTTGGTTAAGAACAGTCTTTGGCGCAGTCACTCGTACATAATTGTCAATTACCCTTACATTTCCTAATGTATAACCTTCAGGTAGATTGCCAAGTGGCTCTACAGAAATCTCTAAGTTTTCTGTTACAATTTCATCAATGTTCACAACTATTTGAGATGGTTCTACGTTGATAATCCTAACTCTACCAGTTTGCTCTTTTATAGTTACGCTTATATTAACTACGTTTTCTCCTGGTCTTACTCCTGATAAATTTACTTCGGCTACAATCCCATTTTCTCTTGTGCTAATATTACTTAATTCGGACATTGTGCCTTCGACCCTAACATTTACTTTTGGATTTTGTGGACTCAAGATGGAAAGTCCTTCTCTATTGATATACTCTGTACCTGTAAATTGAACCTCTACTCCACGGTAATCAATATGTCTTACCGGATTAACTACACCCATAACATAAGACCACAAAAATACAGCCATTATCAAAGACACTAACTTTATGCTTAATTTATTTTTACTTAGTCTTTCTCTTAGATCCATTATTACTTCTCCACAAGCTCATTAAATTCTCAGGCTCTTCTTCTGTATAATATATTCTTTTCAATATTCCTTCCAGTGTTTCCACATCTAAATATCTAGAAATTTGTGCTGCTTCTGCTATTGAAATTACACCAGTTTCTTCTGAAACTACAATGGACAAACTGTCAGATTTTTCAGATATGCCTAAAGCTGCTCTATGTCTAGTTCCCATTTCTTTGCTAATTGTCATATTATCAGAAAGAGGTAAAAAACATCCAGCCGCTACAACTTTGTTATGTCTAATTATTACTGCACCATCGTGTAATGGAGTGTTGGGAATAAAGATATTTATTAGTAATTCAGGAGTCACTAGACCTTCTATTGTCGTTCCTGTTTCAATTAAATCTTTTAAACCTACACTTCTTTCTATTACTATTATGGCTCCAATTTTTTGTCTTGCCAAAGATGCTACAGCACTAGTAATAGCTTCAACGGTATCAGAAGCATCTGTTTTTTGTAAGTCTAAAATATTTTTGGGAAATATTCTAGATCTGCCAAGATGTTCTAAGCCTCTCCTTAATTCAGGTTGAAACACGACGATAATCGCAAAAGCTCCTACCGTTAGGAAATTGCTAAGTAAATAGTTCACTGTGTACAATTGCATCCATTTACTTACTTCCGTTAAAACTAGAAGGATAGCTATGCCCTTGATTAATTGCTCAGCACGAGTTTCCCTCAAAAAGTCTAAAATCTTATATATAATTACCGCAATTACTAAGATATCTATGATATCTTGAATTCTAATATTTGTAATCGCATGGAAAAAATAGTCAGTTACAGTTTCCATGAAATACCCTCCATTATCTATCTTTTATGGGAAACTTTTCTCCCAATTGTCATGTAATGAGAGATAAAAAGCATCAATCCTATTGATAAAATTATATCTCCAATACTAATTACTTTCGGAATAAAATACGGAAAAGGAATATTATCCGCTAAAAGTCTAAATTTTGTCGTATCGTCTACTAATTTATGAGTCAATAATGCATTATTTTTCAATAATTCTATTTCGGCAAACTTCCCTATGCTTTTTAAGGCAGATTCCAATACCGGCATCTTCCCACCATTAGTTAGCATAGGCAGCAGGTTAAGCACATATCCGCTTTGTATTATCCGTAAATATTTTAAATTTTTATTTAGATCTAAAATGACGATGGTCAGTAAGTAAAATATAATAGAAAACATAGGATAGTAGTTAAATAATGCCAAACCTAGACTGGAAGATGATTTGACGATGTAAAACCTAAGACCCAAATCTATTAACAGCAGGGCAATTAAGAACTTCCAGCCTTTAAATTTAATATTTTCCAGAGCTGAAATATTCCCACTTCGCAATCTTCCAAGGATTATTCCACCTATTATAGCTTCTATAAACAATTACACACCTCTAATTTATTTTATCATATAATATATTCCATTTAAAGCAGTTCAATTAGTAATTTAAAAGACTTTCATTTTATTTCCAATACAACTAAAGCTGATGTCCTAAGACATCAGCTAATTTCATATCAACCTGGTGGCCATTGAAGACTTCTTCCACCCAATAAGTGAAAATGTACGTGATTTACCGTCTGCCCACCATGGGATTTATTGTTAAGAACTACTCTGAACCCTTCTTTTAGTCCTAGTTCTCTTGACAAGTCTCCAATCTTTTCATAAATATATCCAATCAACTCATTGTCTTTAGTTTCTAATTCGTCTATATGAGCAATGTGTTTTTTGGGAATAACCAAAATATGAGTAGGTGCTTGGGGATTCATGTCTTCAAAGGCTATAATTCTATCATCTTCATATACAATTTTTGATGGAATTTCTCCATTTGCTATTTTACAAAATATGCAATCATTCATGATATTCTCCCTTCATTTTTCCAAAAAGCTTATCGTCTTTGTATTCTGTCATCTCCACTTCTACTATATCATTAATACAATCTCTTGCAGAATTAAATGTAATTTCCATATAATTGGAAGTGTGTCCATAATAATTGTCTTCTATTTTTCTCTCTACTAAAACTGAAAGAGCTCTTCCAATAAATGAACTTTCAAATTCTTCTTTTAACCTATTAGTAAGCTCAAACAGAATTTTACTTCTCTCATTTTTAATATCCCCATGAACTTGATCTGTCATTTCAGCTGCTGGCGTTCCCTTTCTCTTGGAATATTTAAAAATGTGCACTCTGGAAAATTTTACTTTTTTTACCAAGTCCAAAGTTTCTTGAAACTCATCTTCTGTCTCTCCTGGAAATCCCACTATTATATCTGTGGTTATGCCAGCATTTGGATAGAATTTTCGAATTAATTCTACTTTCTCTAAATATTCTTCCCTGGTATATTTTCTATTCATTCGTTTCAAAACTGTATTGGATCCACTTTGTAACGATAAATGAAAGTGGTCGCAAAATTTCGGAAAATTTTTTAAAGAAATTAAAAATTCTTCTGTAATCAGTCTAGGTTCTACTGAACTCAATCTGATTCTACTTATACCCTCAACATCATGAATGGATTCAATTAAGTTTATGAGATTCAAATTATCTTTGTCTTTGCCATAGCTAGCAATGTGAATGCCAGTAAGAATTACTTCTTGATATCCATTTTCTGAAAGCTTAATTACTTCAGCCCTAACATCTTCTGGATCTCGAGATCTAATATTCCCCCTGGCATATGGAATTATACAATAGGAACAAAATCTATTACATCCATCTTGAACCTTAAGGTATGCTCTAGTCATATCCCTAAGATTTGTTATATCTATTGGTTGAAATGTGTTGTCACCAGTAATATCCCTTACAATATTAATTCTTTGTCCCGTAGTTTGGAATTCTTCAACTAAATTTACAATTTCATTTCTTTCAGTAGTTCCTATTATTACATCTACGCTTTCAATTTTTTCTACATCTTTATCAGCTACTTGGGAATAGCATCCCATAACCACAACAGTGGACTGGGGATTAATTCTTTTAAATTTTCGTATCATCTGTCTGGATTTGCTGTCTGAAAGACTCGTCACAGTACAGGTATTGATTACGTAAATATCTGCAAATTCTTCTTCGACTACTTCATAGCCTGATTCTTCAAAAATCTCTGAAATTGCTTCTGTTTCGTATTGATTAACTTTACAACCCAATGTGTGAAGTTTTACTTTATTATAATTCAAGTTCATAAATTACATTAGATAGGGCTACAATAGCAGCGGTTTCTGCTCTCAATATCTTTTCTCCCAAGGAAACAGACCTTACGCCTACCTTGTTTAATGTCAATATTTCGATTAGTTCAAAACCTCCCTCAGGTCCTATAATAATGTTTATGTCACCGCCTCTATATTTATCCAAAGCTTCTTTTATAGTCGTAGCTTTTTCTTCTTCATAAGGTACTATAGAAAAGTCATTTCTATATATATGATTTAATACTTCTGTTATCTCTATTGGATGATGAACTTTAGGAATATACTTCGCCTTGGATTGCTTACTGGCGTCATTTACTATTCTTTGCCATCTTCCAACTTTATCGAATTCTTTTCCACGAATATCTGGAATAGTTCGCATAGTAATCATAGGATAAAAATTAGTAACACCTATTTCAGTACATTTTTGCAGTACAAAGTCTGTTTTATCTCCTTTTAAAATCGCAAAAAATAGATTAATACTAGGTTTCATATCTATTTGAATTTTAGAATGAGAGATTATCCTAGCAGTCTCAGTGTTTATATATATCAATTCATATATTTTATTTCCTACAACCGCTTCAAATATTTCGCCCTTTTTGAACCTAAGAACTTTATCCATATGGAACTGGTCATCTTCAGGGATTATAAATAGTTCCCCATCGATATTTACATCTTGTCCAAAAATTCTATGCATCTTTCAACCTCCCAACTATGGAAACCCATTGATTATCAATAGTCTTTTCAATAATTTCAAAATTATTTTTTATAAGGGCATCTTCTACTAGTTTGGCTCTTTCTTCAATGATTCCTGAAGAAATAAAATACCCCCCTGGTTTTAGATATTTATCTATATCCTCAAGAAGCAAAACCAAAACTTCAGCTACAATATTGGACACTATTATATCCGCCGTATTTTTTACATTTGAAAAAAGATTGCTAACTATAAATTCTACTTCTACATTATTTAAATTTGCATTTTCTTTTGCAATCTCTACAGCTTTTTCATCTAAATCTGTTCCAATTACGACATCGGCTCCTAAAAACTTAGAGGCTATCGCTAATATCCCTGAGCCACTTCCTATATCTAAGACGTCATCACCCGGTTTTAAATATTTTTCTAGATGTTCAAGGCACATCTTCGTAGTTTCGTGACCGCCTGTTCCAAATGCCATCCCTGGATCTATCTCTATTACATGTCGATTGTCGACATTGGAGTATTCTTCCCAAGTAGGTTTAATGGTAAACTTATTTCCGATTTCCATCGTAGAATAAAAACTTTTCCAATTGTTTTTCCAATCTTCATCGTCAATTTCAGTTAGGTTTGCATCACCTAAATCTTCTTCATAAATAGTTTGAAGCAAATCTTCAAATTCATTAAAATCTTCTTGTGAATACAATTTAACTGTTATCCCGTCATAGACATCATTAAAAATGTCCTCGTCAAAAAAGTCCCATCGACCTTCCCTATTATCAATTTGGTCCATTCTTGGATCTATTAGTTCAAAAGAGTAAAATCCATGATTGTATAATTCTTTTTCTAGAAAAATCCATTTGTCATATTCTGTTGTAATTGTAAGTTCAGTCCATTTGTCCATCAGTCAAATAAATCCTTTATTTTACTAAAAAATCCCTTATTAGATTTTTCCAAATCTTTTCCATGAAGATTACTCAATTGTTCTAGTAATTCTTCTTCTTCACTACTTACTTCTTTTGGCACATGGATTTTTAAAGTAGCATACAAATCCCCATGACCACTTCTTTGTAAAAATGGTGCTCCCTTGCCCTTTATCCTGATGACATGTCCTGATTCTGTACCTTTGGGAATTCTCTCTTCCACTACTTCTGTTATAGTAGGAATTTTAATTTTATCTCCCAAGACTGCCTGAGGATATGAAATAGGGATTTCTATAAACAAATCAGAACCTCTTCGTTTGAAATATTCGTCTTCTTCCACATTAATAAATATCAACAAATCCCCTGATGGACCACCATTTTGTCCATGATTACCTTCGCCTTGGATGCTGATTACAGATCCTGTGTCCACGCCTTTGGGTATGTTGACCTTTATAGTTTTTCTAACACGTTCTTTACCTGAACCACTACAATCTTTACATGGCTCTTCGATTATTTCTCCTGTTCCACCACATTCTGGACAAGTCATGGTTTGCATCACTTGACCCATAAAAGATTGGGTTACAGTTCTTACAGTTCCTGTTCCATGACATGTTGGACAAGTCTTTATTGAATCAAGATTTTCTGTTTTTCTTCCGTCGCAAGTTTTACAAGCTTCTTCCCTTTGAATTCTTACTTCTTTTTCTACGCCAAACATAGCGTCCTTAAAAGAAATGTCCACTCTAGTTTGGACGTCGCTCCCCATAGTAGGGGCATTGGGATTTCTTCTGGCTTGGCCGCCAAATCCTCCAAATATATCGAACAAATCTTCAAAAATATCTCCAAAACCTGAATAACTTCCAGAGCCTATATCTCCTCTTAAACCTTCTTCACCATATCTATCATAGATATTTCTTTTGTCTTCATCGACTAGAACTTCATATGCTGCAGTGGCTTCTTTAAATTTATGTTCGGCCTCTTCATCTCCAGGATTCAAGTCCGGATGATATTTTTTTGCCTCTTGTCTGTATGCCCTTTTTATATCGCTGGTGGATGCATTCCTGTCCACCCCTAAAATGTTGTAAAAATCTCTCATTAAAAACTCCCTAATATTACTTTAAAATAATTATATTATATAAAGGTAAAAAAATAAAGCAACATAGCAGACGTCTAGAGTCTGCTATGATTGCATTATTTATTATAGTTTAATTATTCTTCTTCGTCTACAACTTCGTAGTCTGCATCTTCTACAGTTTCGCCTTCTGGCTCTTGGCCAGCTTCAGCTTGTTGCTGTTGTTGATACATTTTTTCACTAGCTGCATAGAAAGCTTCTTGAAGTTTTTCTGTTTTAGATTTGATATCTTCAATATCATCACTTTCAATAACAGCTTTCAAGTCTGCTATAGCAGTTTCAATATTAGATTTGTCTTCTGCGTCAATACTATCCCCAGATTCTGATAAAGTTTTTTCTGCTTGATATACAGCTGAATCAGCATTGTTTTTTACTTCAATTGCTTCTCTATTTTTCTTGTCTTCTTCTGCATACATTTCTGCTTCTTTAATCTTCTTGTCTATGTCTTCTTTAGAAAGGTTAGAAGATGCAGTAATTTTAATACTTTGTTCTTTACCAGTTCCCATGTCTTTAGCATTTACACTTACGATACCGTTAGCATCAATATCAAAGGTCACCTCAATTTGTGGTACACCTCTTCTTGCAGGCGCAATTCCGTCTAATTGGAATCTACCTAAAGTAATATTGTCTCTTGCCATATCTCTTTCACCTTGTAGAATATGAATATCTACTGCTGTTTGATTGTCAGCTGCTGTGGTGAACACTTGAGATTTCTTAGTAGGGATAGTTGTATTTCTTTCTATCAATCTTGTAGTAACTCCACCCATAGTTTCTAGTCCTAGGGATAATGGAGTAACGTCTAGAAGTAATAAGTCTTTAACGTCTCCGCTTAAAACTCCACCTTGAATTGCAGCACCTATAGCTACACACTCATCTGGGTTAATGTCTTTTTGTGGATCTTTTCCGATTATTTTCTTAACCCTATCTTGTACAGCTGGAATTCTAGTGGAACCACCTACTAATAGTACTTTTTCGATGTCTGTAGCTTTTAATCCAGCGTCTTTTAAAGCATCGTTAACTGGTCCAACAGTTCTTTCTACTAAATGATCTGTCAACTCGTCAAACTTAGCTCTAGTTATATCCATATTTAAGTGAACTGGACCTGCTGCAGTTGCTGTGATAAATGGAAGATTTATGCTAGTAGTCAGTGCTGAAGATAATTCTTTTTTAGCTTTTTCTGCAGCTTCCTTAACTCTTTGCAAGCTCATCTTATCATTTCTCAAGTCAATTCCTTGTTCTTTGATGAATTCTTGTGCAATATAATCTATCAACGCTTGGTCAAAGTCGTCTCCACCTAGTTTGTTATTTCCTCTAGTTGATAGTACTTCAAAAACTCCATCTCCTACTTCTAAAATAGATACGTCAAATGTACCACCACCTAAGTCATATACCATAATAGTGTGCTGTCCATCTTCTTTGTCGATTCCATAAGCAAGTGCTGCTGCAGTAGGCTCATTGATTATTCTCTTAACTTCCAGCCCTGCAATTTGTCCTGCGTCTTTAGTAGCTTGTCTTTGTGAGTCAGTAAAGTAAGCAGGAACTGTAATAACAGCTTCTGTAATTTTTTCTCCAAGATAAGCTTCTGTGTCAGCTTTCAATTTTTGTAAAATCATAGCTGAAATTTCTTGTGGAGTATATTTCTTTCCGTCTATTTCTATATTATAGTCAGAACCCATTTCTCTTTTAATTGAAGAAATTGTTCTTTCTGGATTTGTTATAGCTTGTCTTTTTGCAGTCTCTCCTACAAGTCTTTCTCCTTCTTTTGTAAATGCAACTATAGAAGGAGTTGTTCTATTACCTTCAGCGTTTGTAACGATTGTTGCTGTTCCACCTTCCATAATAGCAACAGCTGAGTTAGTTGTACCTAAGTCAATTCCAATAATTTTTCCCATTATTTCATCTCTCCTATATCTAATTAATTATTTTGACACTGTGACCATTGATGGTCTAATAACTATATCATTTATTTTAAAGCCTTTTTGTAATACCTCTACCACTTCATCGCTTTCGCCTTCTTCAGCTTCTACTAACGCTACGGCGTGATGAAGATTAGGATCAAACTTTTCCCCTTTAGCTTCAATAGCCTCGATTCCATTCTTTTTTAATACCTCTAGAATTTGGTCGTCGATTATAGTAATTCCTTTAAATATCTCATCGTCTTTTGCAAATTCTTCTATGGAATTCAATGCCAGTTCCAAATTGTCAAGAACCGGTAGCATATCAAGGGCTAATTTTCTAACTCCTAATTCGATGTATTCCTTTTTTTCTTTTTCAATTCTTTTTTTGTAATTAGCAAAATCGGCTGATAATCTTACTAATTGATTTTTCAATTCCTCTACTTCTGAATCATTGTCTTCTTTAACTTCTTCTTCTAGGTTTTCAGATCCCTTCTCCAACACGACATAATCAGCATCTTCAATATCTTCTAAATCTTCAACCCTTTTTTCATCTCTTTCTTGCACATCATCACCTCTGACATTTTATTATAATCCACTTAGTGTTACAGAAAAATTATATAGAATATTCGCTAGCTTTCTGTAGTCCATTCTCGTCGGTCCTATGAGTATTATATTCCCCAAATTTCCAGTTGTATTTGCATAATTAGAACTTATCACAGAAGTTTCTTGCAAAATTCCATCTTTATTTTCCTCGCCTATACGGATGTCAAGTATTTTATCAATCTCTCTTTGTAAACTAAACTCAATAAGATTTTTATCATCTTCCAAAAAATCGATTAAAGCTTTGACATTTTCCATATCTCCACTCCAAAAATTTAATATATTTCCAATTCCATTTAAAAAGACGTTATAAGAATTTTGTTCTTCCAAAAATTCCAATGCCATCTCCAAAATTTTTAAATATATTTCTTTTTGTGTAAAATTGGCAATTTTGTCTCGCTCTTTCTTTAATTCATTGAAATCTTTTTTTACTAGTAGGTCAAATAGGCTTTCTTCTAGCAATCGGAATTCTTCTTCTTCCATCACTATATTATCTAATACATAAGATGAGGTCGAACCTCTACTTCCCACTAATATTAATAAAAATCTATTCGTAGCCAACATTTCAAGTTTGACATACTCAATGGTAAAAGAATTAGCAACAGGTGAGATTATGACAGTAATATAATTTGTCTTTTGAGAAAGTAGCTTGTTGGCACTTTCATAAAATTCTCTTAGCGATGTGCTACCGTGTATAAGATCCTTTTTCATAGAATTAATAAACTTGCGATTTAACTTCATCTCATCATCTAGGATAGAGTTTACATAGATTCTATAAGCTTTATCCGATGGAACTCTCCCAGATGAAATGTGAGTTTTCGTCAAGTATCCTAATTCTTCTAAGTCACTCATCTCATTTCTTATGGTAGCCGGACTTAAACCGATGGTTGGATTTTTTGATAATGTTCGAGAACCAATAGGCTCAGCATAATCTATATAATAATCCACTATCTCAGTTAGAATCGCTATTTTCCTTGCATCTAACATTTTATCACCTTCGCTTTATTAGCACTCAGCCTTTGTGAGTGCTAATTCCATCTAGCGTATATATACCCAGCAAAGATTTTTAAAACACAATTTTATAAATTTTTTAGTGAAAGTATTGTGAAAAAAGATAAATAAAAAAACGGCATCCTCTGCCGTATTTACTGGAGCTAACAGGGGGAGTTGAACCCCCGACCTCCACATTACCAATGTGGCGCTCTACCTACTGAGCTATGATAGCACGAATATTATTATACGATATTATTAGGTTTATGTAAAGACGTATTATTTAATACTGCTATCTCTACACAATAATTGTGTTTTTAAATAATTAGTACTGGCAAAGATATAATATATGGGTATAATATAACGTAATGTATTATTGTAAATCAAAATAATGAAATATTAAAATTTTATTAGAGTAGAAACTAGTGCGTTAAGTACCGGAGGATGGGAAGTTGTCTTCGGGCGAGAAGCTTTTTGAGCTTGCGATACTGTTTTGCATCCGCTAATTGAAAGCTTCTTTTGTATTAAAAATATGAAAGGAGAAATTTATGAAAGAAAGAAATTTGAAAGAAAGTTTTAAGTTTAGTACCAAAGACATTGCATTAATGGGGGTATTAATAGCAACTGAAGTAGTATTATCTCGTTTTTTATCTATCTCGTTATGGAATTTAAAAATCGGTTTTGCTTTTGTTCCAGTAGTAATAGCAGCGATAAGATTAGGACCCATTAAAGCTGGAACAGTAGCAGCTTTAGGGGATTTCATAGGAGCTATGTTGTTTCCTATTGGTCAGTATTTTCCTGGTTTTACATTTACTGCGTTTTTAATGGGCATTACACACGGCATTTTCTTATATGAAAAACGAACTACTTCTCGAATCATCACAGGAGTATTAATAAACCAACTTATATTCAGTTTACTATTAAATAGTTATTGGATTTCGGTTTTATATGGAGCACCTTATAAAGAACTTCTTGCAACTAGGATATTCCAAACTGCAATTCTTGTTCCAGTTCAAATTGCCGTAATTAGCATATTAAACAAATCAGCAGCAAAAATTTTGATGGCATAATATTAGGAGATGAAGCTATGAATATTAATGAAGCAATGGATTTTATTCACCAAACTCAATGGAAAGGAAGTAAATTAGGACTTTCTAACATTGAAGTATTAATGGACTTGCTAGGCAATCCACAAGACGAACTTAAATACATCCATATTGCAGGTACAAATGGAAAAGGCTCAACAGCATCAATGCTATCATCCATATTGACAAAAGCTGGATACAAGACAGGACTATACACCTCTCCTTTTATTAATAAATTCAATGAGAGAATTCAAGTAAACGGCGAAAATGTTCCCGACGAATTTTTAATCCAATCAGTAGAAAGATTAAAAGAAGCATTGGACAAGATGGACAATAAGCCTACCGAATTTGAAATAGTAACTGCCCTTGGGTTTATGTATTTCTATGAAGTTAAATGCGACATAGTAGTCTTAGAGGTAGGATTGGGTGGTAGATTGGATTCTACAAATATTATCCACTCTCCTGAAGTAGCAGTAATAACTGCCATTGGATTGGACCATACAAAAGAGTTAGGAGAAAATATTGAAGAAATAGCTTGGGAAAAAGCAGGTATTATTAAAGAAGATTGTGACATAGTTATATACGACCAAGACAAAATAATTGTAGATGTAATTAAAAAAGTTTCTGATGAAAAATCCTCAAGACTTCACATAGCTGATTTCAATAAAATTGAGCCTTTAGAGATAAGCTTAAAAAATCAAAGCTTCAACTATAAAGAATACAAAAATATTAAATTGGCCCTCTTGGGAGATCATCAATTAAATAACGCTGCAACAGTTATAGAAACAGTTGAGGTGTTGCGAGATAAGGGTTGGGATATATCAAAAGAAGATCTTTACGAAGGTTTGGAAAATGTTAAATGGCCAGGAAGATTTGAAGTTCTAAATGAAAATCCAATTTTTATAGTAGATGGAGCTCACAACCCCCAAGGCGTAATCACTTTAGCAAATAATATTGAAAAGTATTTTAAAGGCAAAAAGATTACTTTCATAACTGGTGTAATGGCTGATAAAGAGTTTGATAAGATGTACGATATGATAGCTCCTTATGCAGAAAAATTTGTAGTAGTAGAACCAAATAATCCAAGAGCTTTTAAATACCATGATTTAGGAGTCCTTTTACACGAAAGATATAATGTCGATGTAGTGGAAGGCGAAAGTGTAAGTAATGGAATTAAAAAAGCCCTAGACGAAGCGAGTCCTGATGATGTAATAATAGCCTTTGGCTCACTATATATGTCAGGAGACATCAGATCTTACTTTATCAAATAAAATTCAAAAATTTTTAAGGAGCCCTCAATTGAAGGCTCCTTTTTAAAACTTACCAATCTTCTCTTCCAAAATATCCTTGAATAAACAAATTCACAATTATTAACAAACCACCTAAAAAAACAAAATGACGTTTAGAGTTCACAAATCTCAAATACGGTATAAATAAAATTATAAATTTCAAAAACCAATTTTTCACTCCATTTATTGGATATATAGCTTTTGGCGAAAAAAACGCACCCCAAAACCCAGAGAATATTAGCAACACTATAAGTGCTAGTATTAACTTCTTCCACATAACATTTGGAATAGCATAGGCCCACGTTACTAAAATAATTAAGGATAACATTTCTAAAATTAGTGCAAATAAATCATTTATTTTTAACATAACTGACCTCTAAATAAAAACTATTTATTATCTTTGTATCTCTCAGTTAAAGTTACATGAATAAAATCCCCTGCTTGTTTACCGATTTTAGCTCTTATATCTTTTCGCACTCCTATTATATGATTCGGTGTTTTCATTTTTACTACTTGCCCGTCATATGGTTCACCATCAAATGTAGCGTGGACAAGTACTCTTCCTTTCCCAAATTCTTCTTTTACATCAAAGGGTATTTCTATATAAGCTGCGTCCATGTCAGGGTGTTTTATAATTATTGCGTCAAATTCATATACTTTATTCACTATACACCTCTTTGCATATAATAATAAAGTGCTGAATGGCAAATATATTCAGCACTTTATCCGAAATTTTATTTTTTAATTTTATCAACAATCTTAGAAGCTTCTTTTTTAATACTGTCAGCTCCTACTTTATCTAATAAATCTTTTATAGCGCCATCTGCCTGTTGCTCCGTATAGCCTAGTTTTTCTTGCAACATACCTTTAAACTTAATAGCACTACCCTTCGCTCTTTCTAAATCGTCATCAGTTAGTTTTCCCCAAGTTTCTTTAGCAAGTCCCCTAACTTGGTCCCACTTGCCTTCAAAAATATTTTTATTCATTTCATCACTCCTCGTGAATATTTTCTAATTGATACAATCTATATATGCCCTGTTTTTTCATCTAAAATCACTTGTGGATGGGAGGAAGAATGTTTTTATGAAAATTTTTTATGTCAATAGTCAGTGAAAATGTCATGTAAAAGTATATAGTTTTATTCAGTGAAAATGTCATCTTTA
>CANRJQ010000002.1:0-135726 GCA_947630985.1 uncultured Clostridia bacterium
AGGAGAACCACTAAACAAGATTCTCCACAAAAGAGAGGTGTATGTGTTGCAGTAAGAACTGTTACTCCTAAAAAACCTAATTCAGCCCTTAGAAAAGTAGCCAGAGTTAGATTGTCAAACGACGAAGAAGTAATGGCTTATATCCCAGGAATAGGTCACAACCTACAAGAACACAGTGTTGTTTTGATTAGAGGTGGAAGAGTTAAGGACTTACCAGGGGTAAGGTATCATATCGTTAGAGGAACTTTGGATACAGCAGGTGTATCTAATAGAAAATCTTCTAGATCAAAATATGGTGCGAAGAGGGAAAAAAGCAAATAGGTATTAAAATCGTAACGAAGTGCTAGATGTTATTCATTAATTTTATATATTAACATTGTGCGCTGGCGACAATACGTGTCGAGTACCGATGAATTTACTATTATATGGTTAAGGAGGGAAGCGAAAGTGCCAAGAAAAGGTCATGTACCCAAAAGAGAAGTTATGCCAGATCCGTTATATTCGGACAGAGTAGTAACAAAACTTATAAATAACGTTATGCTAGATGGAAAGAAAGGTACAGCTCAAAGAATTGTATACGGAGCTTTGCAAATAGTAGAACAACGTAGTGAACAAGATGGACTTGAAGTGTTTTACAAAGCATTAAACAACATAATGCCAGTTCTAGAAGTAAAAGCTAGAAGAGTAGGTGGAGCAACTTATCAAGTACCAATGGAAGTTAGAGCAGAAAGAAGACAAACATTAGGTCTAAGATGGTTAGTAAAATACTCTAGAGATAGAGGCGAAAGAACCATGGTTGAAAGACTTGCTGGTGAAATCCTAGATGCATCTAACGAATTAGGCGGAAGCGTAAAAAGAAAAGAAGAAATGCACAGAATGGCTGAAGCCAACAAAGCATTTGCACATTACCGTTGGTAATGCTTCATTTTTAAAGGGAGGATTATTTTGCCAAGAGAAATACCTTTGGAGAAAACCAGAAATATCGGTATCATGGCTCACATAGATGCCGGTAAAACCACAACAACTGAGCGTATATTATTATACACTGGAAGAATCCATAAAATTGGTGAGACCCATGATGGTGGATCTCAAATGGACTGGATGGAACAAGAAAAGGAAAGAGGAATCACTATAACATCCGCTGCAACTACTGCAATGTGGGATGGTCATAGACTTAATATTATAGACACACCTGGACACGTTGACTTTACTGTAGAAGTAGAAAGATCACTACGTGTACTAGACGGAGCAGTATCATTATTCGATGCTAAAAGTGGTGTTGAACCTCAATCTGAAACTGTTTGGAGACAAGCAGATAAATATGGTGTTCCAAGAATAGCCCATATCAATAAAATGGACGTAGTCGGCGCAGACTTCTTCCGCTCAATTGAAACAATCAAAGACAGACTAAATGCTAATCCTGTTCCAATTCAAATACCAGTTGGAGCAGAAGATCAATTCATCGGAATGGTTGACTTAGTAAAGATGGAAGCTGAAATCTACAAAGACGATGCAGGATTCGATATTGAGATAACTGACGTTCCAGAAGAATTGAAAGACCTAGCAGAAGAATATAGAGAAAACCTAATAGAACAAGTATCGAACTTTGATGACGAATTAATGATGTTATATCTTGAAGGTGAAGAAATCCCTGAAGATATGTTAAAAAGAGCAATAAGAAAAGCTACTCTAGCTGTACAAATCGTACCAGTAACTTGCGGCTCTTCATACAAAAACAAAGGAGTTCAACTCCTACTAAATGCTATCATCGATTACTTGCCAGCTCCTACAGATATTGAATCTGTAAAAGGAACAAACGAAGATGGTGAAGAAGAATTCAGAGAAGCATCTGACACAGCTCCATTTTCAGCATTGGCATTTAAAATCGTAACAGACCAATTCGTTGGAAAATTATGTTACTTCAGAGTCTATTCAGGATCTCTTAAAGCAGGATCATACGTATACAACTCTTCGAAAGGCAAGAGAGAACGTATTGGTCGTATCATGTTGATGCACGCAGACAAGAGAGAAGAAAGAGATGAAATATTTGCAGGAGAGATTGCTGCAGCAGTAGGGTTCAAAGACACTACTACTGGAGATACTCTATGTGACCAAAGTGATATTATTATCCTTGAAGACATGGACTTCCCAGAACCAGTTATCTCAGTTGCAATAGAGCCAAAAACAAAAGCTTCACAAGATAAAATGAGTGCAGCTTTAGTAAAACTAGCTGAAGAAGACCCTACATTTAAAACTTATACAAATGACGAAACTGGCGACACTATTATCGCAGGAATGGGTGAACTTCACCTAGAAATCATTGTAGATAGACTACTAAGAGAATTCAAAGTAGAAGCTAATGTAGGTAATCCACAAGTATCATACAGAGAATCTATCACTAAGCCAGCAGAATCAGATATGAGATATGCTAGACAATCTGGTGGACGTGGACAATATGGACACGTTAAAATCAGAGTTGAGCCAGGTGAAGAAGGTTCAGGTTATATATTTGAAAACAAGATAGTTGGGGGAGCAATTCCAAAAGAATATATCGGAGCAGTAAACGAAGGTATTGAAGAAGCGTTGAAAGCTGGTATATTAGGTGGATACGAAGTACTAGATATAAAAGTAGAACTTTATGACGGATCATACCACGAAGTTGACTCATCAGAAATGGCGTTTAAGATTGCAGGATCTATGGCTATCAAAGATGCACTTAAAAAAGGAAATCCACAATTATTAGAACCAACCATGAAAGTTGAAGTTACAGTTCCAGAAGAGTACATGGGAGATGTTATTGGAGACATTAACTCTCGTCGTGGACAAATGGAAGGAATGGAATTAGTTGCAGGAGCACAAGTAGTTAGAGCTTTCGTTCCACTAGGAGAAATGTTCGGATACGCTACTTCTCTAAGATCTAATACACAAGGTAGAGCAACATATTCAATGCAATTCGACCACTATGCAGCAGTACCAAAAAGCATAGAAGAAGAAGTTCTAGGAACGTCTAAATAGTTCGTAAACAGTTGAAAAAAACACAAATATGATGTATTATTAAAATAATTTGAAGATTTAAATCATTAGGAGGATAATAATGGGTAAAGCTAAATTTGAAAGAAACAAACCGCACGTAAATATTGGAACAATCGGTCACGTTGACCACGGTAAAACTACTTTAACAGCAGCTATCACATACGTTCTAAACCAAAGATATGGTTCAGGAGAAAAAATTGATTATGCTAATATAGATAAGGCTCCAGAAGAAAGAGAAAGAGGAATCACTATCTCTACATCACACGTAGAGTATGAAACTCCAAATCGTCACTACGCTCACGTAGACTGCCCAGGTCACGCTGACTATGTTAAAAACATGATCACAGGAGCAGCTCAAATGGACGGCGCTATCTTAGTAGTATCTGCAGCAGACGGACCAATGCCACAAACTAGAGAGCACATCTTACTTTCTAGACAGGTAGGAGTTCCATCAATCGTAGTTTTCTTAAACAAAGAAGACCAAGTTGACGACGAAGAGCTAATCGAATTAGTAGAAATGGAAGTAAGAGATCTTCTTTCTGAATACGACTTCGACGGAGACAACACTCCAGTAGTAGTTGGATCAGCTCTAAAAGCTATTGAAGAGCCAGACGGACCATGGGGAGACAAAATTGTTAAATTGATGGAAGAAGTAGATGCTTTCATTCCACAACCAGCAAGAGACATTGACAACCCATTCTTAATGCCAGTAGAAGACGTATTCTCTATCACAGGTAGAGGAACAGTTGCTACAGGTAGAGTAGAAGCTGGTATCATCAAAGTTCAAGACGAAGTTGAAATCGTAGGACTATCAGACGAAGCTAGAAAAGTAGTTGTAACTGGAGTAGAAATGTTCAGAAAACTTCTTGACCAAGCTGAAGCTGGAGACAACGTAGGACTACTTCTTAGAGGTGTTCAAAGAGAAGACATCCAAAGAGGACAAGTACTTGCTAAACCAGGAACAATTAAACCACACACAAAATTCGAAGCAGAAGTATACGTACTTTCTAAAGAAGAAGGTGGAAGACACACTCCATTCTTCAACGGATACAGACCACAATTTTACTTCAGAACAACTGACGTAACTGGCGATATCCAATTAGCAGACGGTATAGAAATGGTTATGCCTGGAGATAACGCTACTTTCCTAGTAGACCTAATCACTCCAATCGCTATGGATCCAGGAGTAAGATTCGCGATTAGAGAAGGTGGAAAAACTGTAGCATCAGGTGTTGTTACAAAAATCCTTGGATAATTGTAGAAAATAATATTTAATATAATTCCCTTTGGGCTTAGCCTAGAGGGAATTTTTTCTTATATCTAGTTCAAAATATCTAATTAATGTGGTAAAGTATCTATTGGAGGATAAAATATGGGGAAAATTAATAATGATTGGATAAATTATATTGGTGGAGAATTTGAAAAGGAATATTATAAAGAACTGCGAAAATTTCTAATTAGTGAATATAACGACCATTTAATATTTCCTAGAGCCCTAGATATTTTTAATGCATTTCATTACACACCTTACAAAGATGTCAAGGTTGTGATATTAGGCCAAGACCCTTATCATAACATTGGTCAAGCTCATGGATTGAGCTTTTCTGTTTTAGAAGGCGTAAGAAAGCCACCGTCATTGGAGAATATTTTTAAGGAACTAAATGCAGATTTAAAAATTCCTATACCTAATAACGGAAATTTAGTCAAATGGACTAAAGAAGGAGTCATGCTTTTAAATACTGTTCTGACAGTCAGAGCACATGAAGCGAACTCCCATAGAAATAGAGGCTGGGAAACATTTACAGACGCTGTGATTAAAGTACTAAATGATAGAGAAGATCCAGTGATATTTTTATTATGGGGTAGACCGGCTCAAGAAAAAGCCAAATTAATTACTAACCCAAAACATTATATCCTAAAAGCACCTCATCCCAGTCCCTTATCTGCCCATAGAGGATTTTTCGGATGCAGGCATTTTAGTAAAACAAATGAGATATTAAGCACAATAGGTAAAAAAGAAATCGACTGGGCAATTTAATATTAGGTGACAAAATGGAAAATTATAAAATAGAAAGATTTGAATCACAAGTTGGAGAAATACCTTTAGTGGTATTTAGACCAGAAGGATATACTGGAAAGTATAAAACTATAATTCATTATCATGGGTGGAGTTCGGCAGTTGAAACTTACGAATTGTTTGGTGCGATATTTGCACATTATGGATTCCAAGTAGTATTACCTGAAGTTATTAAACATGGTGTCAGAGGTGAAGCTGATAATTACGAATCCTATTTGGAAACCTTTGATGTAATAGTACAATCCATCGAAGAATATGATGAGCTAAAGGATTTTATAATAAATGAGTTGGATGGAGATTCTAATAATTTGATTATTAGTGGTCATTCTATGGGTGGAATAATATCTTCAGCAATTTTCGTGCGAGATTTGAGTCTTAAGGCGGCAATAATTTACAATTCAATTATCAACTATGAAGAATTCCACGACAGAATAGCTGGAAATATTGAACTCGACGAAAGACTCATGGAAGTTTTTAGGAGATATGACCCTATGACTATGTTAGAAAATTTCAACAATAGAAATATGCTTATATTTGTGGGGGAAGAGGATTCCATAATACCTGTGGAGGTTATGCTAGGATTCCAAGATAGAATAAAAGATGCTGGAATTATAGACGAAAAAATTGTGTATTCTTTCCATTCTGATGGCGCTCATTCCATAACCTATAAGATGTTAGATGAAGCATTGGATTATTTATTATTTATGTTAAATGAGGAGTAATTATGAAAAAAGTAGTAGGTATAAGTACGAAAAATTTTGAAGTATGCGGTTTACCAAAACACGATGGGATAGCATCTTTTTATCCTAGATCAGTTGAAAATGCAGGTGGACTGCCATTTTTAATTCCTTTTGTAAAAAAATTGGAATTAGTGGATGAGTATATTGACAAAATAGACGTTTTAGTCTTGACTGGAGGATGTGATATACATCCGTTTTTCTACGAAGAAGAACCCTTGCCACAACTTACAGATACCTGTCTTGAAAGAGACGAGATAGAGATTGCGCTATTAAAATCTGCAATAAAAAAAGGAATTCCTGTTTTGGGAATTTGCAGAGGAATGCAACTTATGAATGTGGTTTTTGGCGGTAAACTTTATCAAGATATATTCACTCAAGTAGATGGGGTTCTAGGTCATGTAGCCTTGAAAACGGCAGATGACTTCGCTCATAGTATTAATCTGGTAGAAGGAAAGTTTTTAGATGAAATATTTGAAACTGACAAAATTCTTGTAAATTCCATCCACCATCAAGGAGTTAAAGTTTTAGGAAAAGGGTTTGAAATTGCAGCTAAAGCACCAGATGGAATAATTGAAGCAATAGAAAATAGAGAAAAGAAATTATATGGAGTCCAATTCCACCCAGAGCAAATTTCTGTGACAAATACTTTATTTTTAAAGATTTTTGATTATGTCATGAACTTATAAATTAAAAATATGTGAATTATTATAAAGGCCAAAATTAGTATTGTAAATTTTGGCTTTTTTGTTTTATGTTTAAAAATATGCATTCCTAAATAGGCACCAAAAGAGCCGCCAAGAAAGGCAGACCCTAAAAGATAAATTTCCTTAATTCTCCAGGTTCTCTTCTTAGCGGCACGTTTATCGTATGCAAATAATAAAAATGTTATTAGGTTAATACCTAGGAAATAATATATCAAAGTGCATCTTTCACTACTAGAACTGACACTGGACTTGAGTTAACTACTTTATTTGATACAGATCCTAATATTGTTCTAGAGAATGCTCCCATACCTCTATTTCCCATTATTATCAAATTAATTTCTTGGTCTTTTGCGAAGTTTAAAATTTCTCTTGCAGCATCTCCTACTACATAATTGGAATAAAAAGGAAACGGATAGTCAGAGAATTTCGCCTTTGCTTCTTCTAATATCTCCATGGTAACATTGATTACTTCTTGATTTACTGTTGCATCATATTGTGAAGTACTTGCAGTAAATCTCATCATGTTAATCTCTGGTGTTACAGAAAGAACGTAAATTTCTGAATTAAATTGTTTACCTATTCTAATTGCTTTGTCCAATGCTCTGTTGGAACTTTCTGATCCGTCAATCGGTACTAATATTTTACTAAACATATCTATTCCTCCTGTGGCTTAAATTATTTTCTAAATTGTTTACATAAATTAATCTTTTACAACTAAAACAGAAACTGGACTTGAATTTACTATTTTATTGGAAACTGAACCTAAAATAGTTCTAGAAAATGCTCCCATACCTCTGTTTCCCATTACAATCAATTCGATTTCTTTATTTCTGGTGTAGCTTAATATTTCTTGAGCAGCATCTCCAATAACTGAATGAGTGTGGAAAGGAAAATCATAGTCTACAAATTTTTTTTCAGCTTCATCCAATATTTTTTTCGAAATATTTATTGCTTCTTGGTTGGCTGATTGATGAGACACAACTCCATAGTGAGCAGTAGTAGAAGTAGCTCTCAGTATGTATGCATCATGTATAACGGTCAAAACGAAAATTTCTGATCCAAATTGCTTTCCTAATTTTATCGCCTTATCAAGAGCTCTATCTGAACTTTCAGAGCCATCGACTGGCACTAGTAATCTATTAAACATAGCCCATTCCTCCTTTATTAGTTTTTACCCATTATATTGCAAAATATCTTAAGGAATGAAAGAAAAACTATAAATTTTCTCTAGTTTCTAGTACAATATAACAAGTGAAATAATTATGAGTGACTTTTTTGTCAATTTCTCAAAAGGGAATGGTGAATATGGAAAAAATATATGAATATTTAGAAAATAGTGATTACTCTTCAGTTCAAAGGGAGATTCAAAATTTTCATATAGCTGATATAGCTGAAATAATCAATAGACTAGAAGATAAAGATTTAATAATAGTGTTTAGACTTTTGAATAAAGATATTGCTGCAGAAGTTTTTGCAAACTTAGATAGAAACAAAAAAATTAGGATTGTGGATTCTGTAAAGTTGGATGAATTACGTCCAATTATTGACGAACTACATTTAGACGATAAGGTAGACTTGCTAGAAGAGTTGCCCGCCAATGTCGTTAAGAATATTCTAAGGTATTCCGACTCCCATGAAAGAAATTTAATAAATCAATTTTTAAACTATAAAGAAGATTCTGCTGGATCTATAATGACAATTGAGTATGTGTCGTTAAAACCTCAAATGACAGTAGAGGAAGCATTATTATACATTCGAAAAAACGGACTTGATAAAGAAACCATATATAATTGTTATGTTCTTAGTCCCAATAAAAAACTAATCGGCGTTGTATCTTTAAGGGAGCTTGTGACATCAGATAGAGATGTATTAATTGGAGAAATAATGTCAGAGGATATTATTTTTGTACACACAGATACGGACCAAGAAGAAGTGGCGGATGTATTTTCCAAATACGATTTATCAGCACTACCAGTTGTAGATACGGAAAATCGACTTACGGGAATAGTGACCTTTGACGATATCCTAGATGTAATGGAGCAAGAAGCTACTGAAGACTTTCATAAGATGGCATCCATGACTCCATCTGAAGGAGGATATCTATCCGAAACGCCATTTAAATTAGCTATGGATAGGGTGATCTGGTTAGTTGTTTTGCTAATATCTGGGATATTTGTAGGAAATATTATTGAAAACTATAATTGGATTTTGGTTCAGTATTTGGTTTTAAACTCTTTTATACCTATGATTACTGGCGCGGGAGGGAACTCAGGAATCCAATCTTCTACACTTGCAGTAAGAAACCTATCTTTAAATGAGATAGAGTTTGGCGATACTTGGAAAGTTGTAGTAAAAGAATTCCAGGTCGGAATAATTGTTGGTGGAGTAATGGGAGTTTTTTCTTTGGCGAAGGTAATGTTGATAGATAGAGTTTCATTGGACATTGGTCTGGTAGTTGCTCTTACGATGTTTGTATCGATTTTAGTGGCGAAAGTATTTGGTGGATTGATTCCCCTTTTAGCAGATAAAGTAAATATCGACCCAGCAATTATGTCAAGCTCAATAATTACCACTTTAGTTGATGCCATAGCACTTGCGATTTATTTTACAATTGCTGCGATTATATTACCAATTTAGGACGATGGAGGTGAAGAAGATATGGAACAAAGAAGCATACACGAAAGAATAAAATATGAAGAACGAGATATTCTTCAAATGTTAGAAGAAAGAAAATATGCAGAGCTTAGAGAGTTTTTAAAAGAAACAAATGAAATAGATATAGCTGAAATCATTAGTAATCTTGAAGATAAACATTATGCTATGATACTCTTTAGAATGCTATCAGAAGAAAGCGCATCTCAAGTATTTGCGTACCTAGACATAGATGCCCAAGTAGAGATCGTTACTAATTTTTCTGAAAGTGAACTTCGAGAAATTATGGAAGAGTTATTTTTCGACGATATTGTAGACTTAGTTGAAGAAATGCCAGCGGAATATGTGAACAAGGTTCTTAGAAATATTTCCAGAGAAGAACGACAATTAATGAATGAGTTCTTGGGATATCCAGAAGAGTCAGCTGGATCTGTAATGACTATAGAATATGTAAGTCTATATAAATCCTACACTGTAAAAGATGCCTTAGATCATATACAAAAAGTAGGTCTGAGAAAGGAAACCATTTATTCATCTTATGTAGTTGATACCAATAGAAGACTAAACGGAATCATATCACTTCGTAAGCTGGTTACATCTGATCCTGACTTGTATATTTCAGACATTATGGAGACAGATGTCATTTATGTTCATACAGATGATGACCAAGAGTATGTAGCGGATTTATTTATAAAATATGGATTCTTAGCTATGCCCGTAGTGGATAAAATGGAAAGATTGGTGGGAATTGTAACTTACGACGACGTTCTAAGAATTATTGAAGAAGAAACCACAGAAGACTTCCAAAAAATGGCCGGTGTAACTCCCAATGATGACGTTTATCTAGAAACAGATGCAAGAACCCTTGCGAAAAGTAGATTACCTTGGATTATGATTTTAATGGTTAGTGCCACAGTAACAGCCTTCATCATCAATATGAATTTGGATTTATTAGGGCAATTTGCAATACTATCCATTTTAATGCCTATGTTAACAGACACTGGCGGAAACGCATCTAGCCAATCCTCCACTCTTATCATTCGAGGAATTGCCACCGGAGAAATCGAAGATGAAGATTTAGGTAAAATCTTAAGAAAAGAACTACAAGTTAGCACAATATTGGTATTGATATTAGTATTTGTAATATTATTTAGAGTTTTAATTATCAGTAATGAAGGAATGAACGTAGCGCTTACTATAGTTTTGACATTAACTTTTACCATATACTCTTCAAATATTATAGGTGGCGCACTTCCAATAGCAGCTAAGAAGATGGGATTCGACCCAGCTGTTATGGCTGTGCCTATGATTACTACAATAGTAGATGCCATGAGTTTAATGATTTATTTTAATATAGCAAGAATAATACTGCTTTAGGGGATGAATATGGAAAAATTAATGCTAGGCAAACCAGTTGCTGATAAAATATCAAATGAATTGATAAATAAAGTAAAAACACTTCAAAAAAAACCTAATCTTGCCATAGTTAGGGTAGGAGAAAAAGAAGCAGATATTGCCTATGAAAATTCTGCAATAAAAAGGATTGAAAATGTAGGAATGACATGGGAAAGTCATAAACTCCCCGAGGATGTATCAGAGGAATTATTGATAAAAAAAATAAAAGAATTAAATAATGACAATGGTGTAAATGGAATACTTCTATTTAATCCATTACCTAAGCATATAGACGCAAAAAAAATAGGGAGTTCAATAGATCCGCTAAAGGATATAGACTCACTAAATCCTATAAACATGGCGAAATTGATATATAAAGAAGAAGATGCATTTGTACCTTGTACACCAGTTGCTGCTATGGAGATATTGAAGCACTATGGAGTTAAACTAGAAGGGGCCCATGCTGTTGTAATAGGTAGATCTACAGTCGTAGGAAAGCCTATATCACTACTTTTATTAGATGAGCATGCAACGGTATCAATCTGTCACTCTAGAACTCCAAACGTTGAAGAAATTGCTAGTAAGGCTGATATTTTAGTGTTAGCAATAGGAAGTCCTAAATTTGCAGATGAAAATTTTGTAAAAGAAGGTGCCGTTGTAATCGATGTGGGAATAAATATAGATGATGAAGGAAAACTTTCTGGTGATGTGGATTTTGATTCGGTAATCGACAAGGTAAGCTTAATCACACCAGTTCCACGAGGAGTCGGTTCAGTAACCACGGCGATTTTAGCAAAACATCTGTTAAGGGCATATGAGCTCCAAGAAGCATCTAATTAGGAGGCTAAGTAAATCACCTGAGATTATCATTATCTGGTTGCGCTTATGTTGATGACTTAAAAGAATTACTATACTATTATTATAATGGCGAAATTTTTGGTAAGTAAGAAGTGAGCACTGGCTTTGATATTAAATAATAATTTTGTGAAATTGCTTTCACTTTCCAAACATTGACAACAAGGTTAAATTGTTGTAAAATGGATAAGCATTGGAATTGGAGAGGTGGCTGAGCTGGCTGAAGGCGCTCGCCTGGAAAGCGGGTAAACAGGGAACTGTTTCAGGGGTTCAAATCCCCTCCTCTCCGCCAGTAGAAAATTTGCCGTACTAGATGGGGAACTAGCGGTTCCTTGTAACCTGCAATCCGCTGTAGCAGGATCGAATACCTACACTGAGGTGCCAATTTGTCGAGTTTGCCGCAAGAAAGTGGCGTTGACGATTGGGTCTTGCGCAACGAAAGCTCTTGAACCGTGTCAGGTCCGGGAGGAAGCAGCACTAAGAGATGTCTCTTCGTGTGCCGCAAGGTAGCCTGGTTTGAGCTAACTACTTGTGTACCATCGGGAGGTTGTCTTCGAAGGTAGGGTGCGGCTACATAGGGGAAGATTATCTTCCCCTTAATATAAGTTGGGGCCGAAAATGGTTTCGACGGGGATTTTGAATCAACGGTAGCGAGTCGTAGTGAGAAACTACGCTAAAAGTCTCAAAACAAATAAATAACAACAATAACGAATTAGCATTCGCTGCCTAATCGCAGCGATCACCCTCTAAGACTCCCATTACCTTAGAGAGAGTGTCAAATTTTATGGGAAACGAATCTTCGCAAGACGACATAACGAAGAGGGTAATATGACGTTATAGTATAAAAATCCTGTCCTTTGGAGTTTTGTACTGAAAAATAAAAAACTGACTGCACTCGGAGAAGCTGTTGTGGATGGGTTTTCGGACGCGAGTTCGACTCTCGCCGGCTCCACCATTAGAATTAATTAGACTTTGCGATAATCGTAAAGTCTTTTATTTTACAACAATATTCCAGGTGGTATAGATTTTTTTATAAATGAAATTTTTTTAAACTAATATCACCAGAAATTTAATTAAGTTTTTTTAAAGACTTGTGTTCTTTTAAAAAAAGTCCGTATTGACACAAATCTTTACTAGTGCTATTATATTTAAAGAAATTGCCTTTAAGTTGAACCTGTGAGTTCAATAAGGATAACAAGAAAACTGCGAGAGGGTTCTAGGTTATCCACTTCATATAAGAGGAGACTAGAAAATGAATAGCTTTTGTTGTTATAACTTAATAAATTTATTAAATAGTAAAAGTCCTAACTTTTTTGTCTTTGACATTAAAAATTGCGGGCTATTTTTTTAGGCAAAAAATCAAATGGAGGAAGCTATGATAATTGACAAATTATACGAAAGAGTAAAAGAAAGAAGCTTTATATGTGTGGGACTAGACACCAGTTTTGATTATCTTCCAAAAAAATATCAAGATTTGGGAGTGGCGGAAGGACTATTTCAATTTAACAAAGAAATAATCGACAACACATATGACTTGGTGGCGATTTTTAAATTGCAAATTGCCTATTACGAAGCCAAAGGGATAGAGGGCTTAAAAGGTTATGTAAAAACTATAGAGTATTTAAAATCCAAAGACCAATTAGTAATTGGTGATATTAAGCGTGGGGATATTGCTGACACTGGAAAGATGTATGCCAAAGCTCATTTCGAATCAGAATTTGAAGTAGACTTTGTAACTTTAAGTCCATACATGGGATACGATAGTATCGACCCATATCTTCCGTACTTGGAAAGTGGAGAAAAGGGCGCATTTGTTTTACTAAGAACGTCTAATCCTGGAGCAAAGGACATAGAATATCTAGAACACAAGGGAAGACCACTTTACTATACAATTGGCGATAATTTACAAGAAATTGGAAAATCTTGTGTTGGAGAATCTGGTTATTCTGCACTGGGTTTAGTAACAGGCGGAACCCAAAGTGAAGAGGCAGTGGAGCTAAGAGAAGCGTATAAAAATTCTTTCTTCTTAATTCCTGGTTATGGTGCCCAAGGAGCTACAGCTGCTGATATTAGAAACTATTTAAATGACTTCAACGGTGGAGTGGTAAATTCATCAAGAGGAATAATTTTAAACTTTAAGAAATATGAAGATGGTGAAGATAATATTGGTAAGTATGCAAGAATTGCAGTAGAAGAAATGAAAGCTAATATTTTAGGAAAATAATAGGAGGAAATAAAATGGTGGATATTAAGAAAAACTTGGAAGATTGCGGCGCATTACTGGAAGGACATTTCCTTTTGACTTCAGGAAAACATAGTGACGGTTACGTTCAATGTGCAAAATTATTGATGTATCCTGATGTTGCAGCAGAATCATTAAAACCTGTAGTAGAAAAAGTAAAAGACATGGATATAGATGTAGTTGTGGGACCGGCTCTTGGGGGAGTTATTGTCAGTTATGAAATTGCAAGACAATTGGGAGTGCCTTCTATGTTTACTGAACGTCAAGATGAAGTTATGACATTAAGACGCGGATTCAATTTGGAAAAAGGAACTAGAGTTTTGATAGTAGAAGATGTTGTTACCACTGGAAAATCTTCCTTGGAAGCTATAGAAGCTATAAAAGAATACGGAGTAGAAATAGTTGCTATTGCGACTTTGGTAAATAGAAGTGGTGGAAATAAAATTGGCGATTATCCACTTTACGGTTCTATTGACTTGGATATTAAAACATATGAAGCAGATAGTTGTCCAATGTGCGATGCAGGCGAAGAAATAGTAAAACCTGGAAGTAGAAAAAAGATTTAATATTTGATAATTTAAACTAGGGTATAGATATATACGATAAGCTTTACGAGATGGAGGATTAAATGAATTCAAAAATGTTAGAGTCCCTAGGGCTTAAAAATTATATATCTGGACCAGATTATAGATTGGGTGAGAGAGTTCCTAGAGATGAGGGTAGACGAAATATCTATTCCGCTCTAGGTGACATGGGTGAAAATCCTATTGAGATTTATTCAGGTGTGCAAGTCCACGGTCATAATATCGAATATTGTGATGGGATGAATGGCGAAGAAAATTTTTATGGAAGAGTATTTCCTGACACAGACGGACTGATTACGGACAAAAAGGATATTGCCTTAGTTATAAAATTTGCTGATTGTACTCCGATATTGCTTTTTGATCCTGTGAAAAGGGTTCAAGTAGCTATACATTCAGGTTGGAGGAGCACTGTACAAAGAATTTCACAAAGAGGAATAGATAGAATGATCAGAGATTTTGGCTGTAATATTGAAGACATTCACGCATACTTAGGACCTTCCATAGATATGGCAAATTATGAAGTGGACACTGATGTATATGACGCCTTTAGAATTTTTGAAAGCCGAGATCAATTTTTCCAAATAGTTGGGAATAAATTTATTTTAAGTATGATTGATTCTAATTTGAGCTTACTATTAGAGTCAGGAATAAATCCAAGTAATATAGAAGTTTCTAGAATTTCCACATTTGAAGACGAAAGATTTAGCTCCGCTAGACGTGACAAAGGAAAATACAAATTGAATTTTATGATTAGTATAATAAAATGACAAATAATCTTTTTTAAAATTCCCAAAATTATTTTAAATAGGAAAACAATTAAAAGATTATATAAAAAACTAGGCAAATAATTTTGCCTAGTTTTTTTAGAAGTTTCCTAACATATTAACATTACCTTCGCCTTGATATTTGATGCTTTCTATAAATTCTCCGTCCACAAGCTTATATACTCTAAAGCTGATATTTGCTGTGCCATGTTCTAGCATGCTGATATTTAATGAGTCTTCAATGCTGTATACATTTACTTTGGCTTCGCCCAGTTGAACTCTTTTATCAAAAAGTATATATCCTCCGCGGTCTTTGTGTGCCATGAGTACAAATCTATTGCCATCGTCCCAATAGAATCCTCCTTTGCCATCGCTCTCTGCGTCAGTGTAAAGGGAAACTTTTTCAATTCCAAATTCCAGAAAATTTTGCAAATCTACATTCTTGTATTCATTTAATCCTTCAAAGCTAAAAGTTTCAGAATGAGCAATTACTCTGTTGTTAGGAGTTGCGACGCTATTAGCATCTGCATTTTTTTCAGCCTTCTCTATATTCAATATCTCTACAATTTTTTTATCTTCATCGTATGTTAATCTTAATGTCTGTCCATCTTCTAAAATTTCAAAATCTTTTACGTTGCCAGCATCTAGTTTTTCACTTATATTTTTTACATCCAAAATTATATATTTTATATCATTTTCTATAAATTTTGTCTCTAGTACTCCTGTAACTTCTGTTAAATTGGTTGAAGTATCTACAGTAGTTTCGTTGCTCGCTGCGTTAGATCCATTGTTATTTTTAACCTTACCGCATCCTACCATTACCAATAGCAAAGATAATAATAATGTAATTTTTTTCAACTATTTCACCTCTGTAAATTTGTTTTATTGTAAATATCTCTTTGCAATAATATAACACAATCTTTAAAAATTAGTTACAATTTAGAGTCAAATCTTGAAATTTAGAAGATTATAATTTAATATATATGCTGGAGGTCGTGATGGAGTATTTTTTTAAAGAAGTGAGCTTACTTGCTCAGAAGGCACTTGTCTATGAAGTTTTACTTACTCCTAAGCCTGGGCTAGTGGATAGAAATAATTCTGGAGCCCACGATGATATGGATATATTCACTTTCATGGATTCTATTTTGGTTTTGGAAGAGTACTTCAAAAACTGCACTTCTGTTGGATATTTTCACGATGGAGATGATTTTTCGAAAATATTTGATTCAATTAGACCCTTGGGTGTAGAAGCGGAAGAAAAAATGTTTAGTGCTACTAAAGGCATAAACACCCACAAAGGGGCTATTTTCATTTTTGGAATCCTTTGCGCAGCTATTGGGTCTCTAAAAGGAAAAGACGAGGCTATCAACTTAAATTCCATTACCCAAAGGGGAGGAAGTATCTCTCAGAATATACTAAAAGATTTTGATGTAGATTTTCTATCAAAAAAAATTCTAACCTATGGAGAATCCCAATTTGTAAAATACGGTAATTATGGAATCCGTGGGGAAGCCAAGGAAGGATTTCCATCTATAAAAATTGCATACAACACATTAATTGAGTGCATAAATAAAGGTTACGATTTTCAAATCTCCATGGGAGAATCTTTGCTTAAATTAATGGAAACCGTATTTGATTCTAACGTAGTAGGTAGGACTGAAATTGAAGGCTTAGAACTTATGAGGAAATACGTTAAAGAAGTAAATGCCCTAGGTGGATTTAAGACCATTGAAGGAATGTGTAAATTGGAAGAAATAGATAAAATTTTTGTAAAGAAGCGAATAAGTCCTGGGGGATGTGCTGATTTATGCGCAGCCACAGTGTTTATATATTGTACAAATGAATGGTTGGAAAACTTGTAAACAAAGGAACATAATGCTATTATTACAATAACAAACAAGACAGTAAACTGTCTTTGAAGGAGTGGAAGCTTTTTGAAAAGTAAATTTTTACTTTCATTTTTAATAGCTCTATTAGTTTTTTCAAGTGCCTATTTATGGGTTTGGAATAAATTAGAAGGAACTACTAGCACAGTTCAAATCATAGAAGAAGAACATGGAATTGAACAAGTGGAAAACATTGAAGAAGGAAATAAAATTGAAAGACTAAATGTCGATGAAGTATTTTTCTTACTTGTAGGAGTAGATACTGGCGATATTAATAAAATAAAAGTAGATAAACATGGTGCTACTAACATCAGATCCGATACGATGATACTTTGTAAAGTGAACTTTAAGGACGGATCTATAAGAATGATGTCACTACCAAGAGACTCTAGAGTTCCCATTAATGGTAGTCTGGATAAATTGACTCACGCTCATTCTTATGGCGGAATGAAATTACTTATGAAAACAGTTAGAGATTTCACTAAACTCGACGTGGACTATTATGTAAGGGTCGATTATCGAGCTGTTGAGAATTTGGTAGATGCCATTGGTGGAGTTACTGTAGATATACCCACAAAAATGTATAAGATAGACACCACAAAAGGGATGGAATATCTAATAGACTTTAAGCCAGGTGTGCAAAAACTGGATGGAAAAAATTCTGTATTATTTTTAAGATATAGAAGCTATACAGATGGTGATATCGATAGAGTAAAGATGCAACAATATTTCTTAACAGAAATGATAAAACAAACACTAGAGCCTAAAAATATTTTAAAATTACCTAAGATACTAGACGTTTATTCTAAATATGTAGACACAAATCTTCCTACAAATATTATCTATGCCGGTGTAGGACTTGCAGGTAAGTTGGACAAGGAAAATATTGAGACCACTACCTTGCCTGGAGAATTTTTGGATTTGGAAACCAGCTATTGGAAAGTTTATGACAAAGGTGCGAAGGAAGTTTATCAAGAATATTTTGGCGAATATTTAATGGACTAGAGGAGATAAGATGAGACAATCTAGAAAGCAAGAACATATAGAAAACTATTTGTTATCAAGTTACAAAAACTCTAATTTGTTTGAAGATGTTTATTTAAGCCATGTCGCTGTAAGTGACCAAAACTTTAATGAAATCGACACTACGACAATATTTTTAGGACATAAAGTTAGCTTTCCTTTTATGATTAATGCAGTGACAGGTGGAAATGAAACTGCTAACGGAATAAATGAAGATTTGTCCAAAATTGCTAGCAAATTAAATATACCCATGGCTGTGGGATCACAAAAAATTGCAATTGATGCACCTGATTTATCTGATTCCTTTAAGATTGTTAGAAAAGTAAATCCCAACGGAATTATTATTGGGAATCTCGGAGCACTTTGTACTCCGGATGAAGCGAAGATTGCTATAGAAATGATAAATGCAAATGCGCTACAAATTCATTTAAATTTAGCTCAAGAGCTTGTAATGACTGAGGGCGATAGAAATTTTGCAGGAATATTAAATAATATTGAGAAAATAGTAAGATCTCTCCATGTGCCTGTAATTGTAAAAGAAGTGGGAACAGGTATCAGTGAAAAAACTGCTAAAAGACTTTACGATATAGGAGTTAGAAATATTGACATCGCAGGAAAAGGCGGCTCAAACTTCATTGAAATAGAAGATTTAAGAAATCCTAATTTAGATGCTAATGAACTATATGAATGGGGGATTCCTACAGCACTGAGTCTCCTTGAAGTAATGAATCTTAATAAAAAAGACCTTAATATAATATCCAGTGGTGGAATTAAAACTTCCCAAGAGATTGCAAAGTCCATTGTAATGGGGGCTAAGATGTGCGCTGGCTCTGGAGAGGTAATTAATTATCTACTTCGTGGTGGTTATGATACAGCTTTGAATTATATAAAAAATTTAAGACATAAATTAGCGATAATAATGATGCTTTTAGAAGTGAAAAATATAGAAGAACTAGGAAAAGTCTCCTATAAGATTACAGGAAAATTAAAAGAATTATCAGAATGATTAATATCCTCCGAATTCGGGGGATTTTTATTTTTTTGGGTATATTTAAATTGGTGAGAATTATGTTAATAGCAATTATTTTAGGAACAATAATTTTACTATCCACAAAAAATTTTGGAGTAGCAGTATCAGTAGCTATTGCAATTTTGATGATAACAGAAAGAGAAAGTAATGAAGGAGATTAATATGAATATAAAAAATTATGAAGATGTATTGGATTTTTGGTTTGACGAAAAACATATCCCTTTGCAATTTGCGGAAAATGAAGAATTTGATAATTTAATTCGAAAAGAATTCCTAACAACGTGGGAAGCTGGTAAGGAAGGACTTCTAGTAGACTGGAGAAAAACTATAAGAGGAAGACTTGCTGAAATTATAGTATTGGATCAATTTTCCAGAAACTTATTCAGAAAAGACATCAGAACGTATACCCAAGATAAGATGGCCATAGCACTTTCCCAAGAGATAGTTAATCATCCTGAATACGACACCTTAAATAAAGAAGAAAAGAAGTTTGTATTACTTCCCTTTATGCATTCAGAATCTACAGATCTACACGACTGGGCTTATAAATATTATTTAGAACTAGATGATGAAGGCACCTTGTATTTTGAAGATAAACATCGAGAAATCTTAGATAGATTTGGAAGATATCCATATCAAAATGAAGATCTAGGAAGAACATCTACAGAAGAAGAAGTTAAATGGCTAGAAGAAAAAAGTGACGGAAGTTATTTTAGCTAATGAATAAAAAGGACTATTATCTATCTTATGAAAAAACTGGATCATTTGTAAAAATAAGAGATAAGAACTCCATTTATTATGGAGGCAATCAACAGTGGTATAAAAATAAAAGAAGAGTTATAAATGGTTGTGGTCCAGTTGCAGGAGCTAATGTATTGGCATATCTTTCCACAAAGGATGATAGATATGCCAATCTTTATGATGAAGAAAATTTATCCAAAGAAAATTTTACTAAATTTCAAGAAAAAATTTATGACTTAATAAAACCTAGTCCCTTGGGACTAATTAATATAAATCACTTTATCAAAACTATTATTCGATATGGTATATCAAATGGCGTGGATCTATCGTATAGAAAATTAGGATTTTCAGATAGAAATTTTACCTATTCGTCTAGCTATTCCTTCATTAGAAATGCATTAAATAGAGATTTGCCCGTTGTCATTTTTAATTTAGACCTAAGAAGGAATTTTTTGTTTCGATGGCATTGGATGGTTATTACTAGGATATACGTAGAAGCTGGAGAGACCAAGGTCATCTTATCATCTTGGGGCGGAAGATACGTAGTGGATTTTGATAGATTATTTTCATCAATGAAACTAGGTGGAGGTATGGTTTACTTCTATTAAGAAAATGATAATGCTTTAAGAACATTTTAATTTTTATAAAAATTTGTGTATAATGAAATATAACCTTGTAACTAATTTGATGGAGGTCAATAATGATAAAAATAATCACAGATGATGGAGCGGACTTGCCACTGGAGACAGTGAAAAAATATAATATTGAAATTTTACCAATTGCTATTATTGCAAATGAAAAGGAACATTTTATAGGAAAAAATATTACTAGTGATGAGATGTATTCTAATATGAGAAAGGGTTTAGTCTATAGGACTTCCCAAGTAACTAGAACATATATGCTAGAGAAATTTGAAGAATTATTAAAAGAAGATAAAGAGATAATTTATCTACCCCTTTCATCAGGAATTTCCGGAACATATGAAACGGCATTGTCTGTAAAAGTTGAACTATTAAACAAATATCCAGAGGGGAAATTATTTATAATCGATTCTAAAAGTGCAACCATGGGACAGGGAATGGTTACCATAAGAGCTGCTATGCTAAATGAAGATGGCAAATCAGTTGAAGAAATAGTCAAATCTCTAGAAGAGATTGTCGAAAACCAAATTCACCTATTCACCGTTGGAGATTTGGAATATCTTTATAGAGGTGGAAGACTTTCTAAGACGTCCCAAATTATTGGTGGCTTATTAAATATCATGCCAATTTTATATGTAGATAGAGAACGTGGGAAAATAGAATCCATAGATAAGGTACGAGGATTCATGGCATTTTTGAAAAAAGTATCAGTATGGGCAAACAAGATTTCCAAAGACGGAAAATTCAATCCAAATCAAACGGTAGTAATCTGCCACGGAGACTGGGAAGAAGTAGCCCTTAAGACGAAGCGCTATTTCATAGAAGAAATGGGAGTCGAAGCAGAAAATGTAATTATATCGAAATTGGGTTGCGTAATAGGAGCCCATACAGGTCCAGAAGCTATAACCATATTTTTCAGCGCAGACCCAAAAGAAAAAGCGTATATAAGAATGTAATTAGTATTATAAGGTAGAAATTAGTAGATGCCTACGGCTATGCATAACAGAATGAATCTGTTAAACTTTGCCGTAGGCATCTATTAATTATAAATTACTATGTAATAATTTATAATATTTATTTTTTCTTCAACGTTCCAAACACTCCTCTTGCGATTTCTCTTCCTACTTGTCTGGTAAAGGAATATAGTGCGGAGTTGAACATTTTGGTTATTACGCTATCGCCTTTTTTCTCTGGTTTAGTTTTTACCTTTTCGAATTCTACTCTTTGAATTTCTACTAGCTGAACTTCTTCTTCCATTTTAGCTTGGAGAATTTCGTATGCTGATTCTCTATCGACGATTTCGTCGTATTTAGTATGCATTTTAGAATTTCTGATAATACTTTTTTCTTCCGAATCACTTAATACTTCAAATGAAGATTTTGGTGGATAGATAAGTCCTTTTTCTACGACAGTCGGTGAGCCACTTTCATCTAGTGTGGTTATTATAGCTTCACCTGTGCGCAGACCTTGGATTTCTTCTTCGAGATTAAAGGCTGGGTTTTGTCTCATTCCTTGGGAAATTTCTCTTATTGAGCGTTGTTCCCTAGGAGAAAAAGCTCTGAGCTGGTGGACGATTTTCGTAGCCAATTGACTAGATACATCATCTGGGATGTCCGTAGGATTTTGGGTTACGAAAAAGATTCCTACTCCTTTGGATCTAATTAGCCTAACTATTTGTAAAATTTTATTTAGAAGTGACTTGGATGCATTATTAAATAGCAAATGCGCTTCGTCGAAGAAAAATATCAATTTTGGAAATTCTGGATTTCCCACTTCTGGAAGTTCTTCATACAACTCGGATAATAGCCATAATAAAAACATAGCATAAATCGTAGGATTTCCTATTAATCTCTTGCTATTGATTATATTAATTATGCCTTTACGACTTGAATCTTCACGAATTAAATCTCTGATCTCTAATGAGGGTTCGTTAAAGAAGAAATCTCCGCCTAAATCCTCCAAAAGCAAAACTTTTCTTTGGATAGCTGAAATGCTTTGGGTAGAAACATTTCCGTACTCTTTTGAAATTTCCACACGATTATCTGAGATAAATCTTAAAATGGATTTTAAATCTTTTAAATCCAACAGTAGTAATCCCTCTGAGTCTGCAATCCTAAAGGCAATGTTTAAAACACCTTGTTGAGTGTCATTTAATTCCAAAATTTGTGAAAGAAGTATGGGTCCCATTTCGCTTATGCAAACTCTTAATGGAATTCCATGTTCTCCATAGACGTCCCATAGCTCCACTGGGAATCCTGAAAAGTCATGATTTTCTATTTCTAATTCTTTTAATCTATTTTCCAGTCCATCTATTTTTCCTGGATTTATCAAATTTGTCAAATCACCTTTGACGTCAGAAAGAATTACTGGAATTCCTAAATCTGAAAACATTTCTGTTAAAACTTTTAAGGTAACTGTTTTTCCAGTTCCTGTTGCTCCACAAATCAACCCATGTTGATTTAATTTTTCTGTGAGAAGACTAATCTCATTATTATTTTTATCCTTTGCAAAAGTAATTTTCACATCCGATACCTCACTCTCATTTATTAATTGTATTTTATCAAATATGATACATATTTCCAAGTATATTGATTTCACATAAAAATTTAACTCAGTAGATAAGCGTCTTAATATATGATATTATGAATAAAGGTGATAGTATGAATGACGACTTTAGTAATGGAGTTGCAGAAATATTGATGGAAGCATATGATAGCAAAGAAAATAAAGAATATCTAATTGCTTTAAAAAAATATGAAGAGGCATTATTTTTTCTTGAAGGTGAAGAAAAAATAAATGTGATGTTTTCTATTGGGGATTTGTACAGTGAAATAGAAGATTACAAAAATGCATTCATGATATATAATGAAATTTTAAAACTCGATGATAGAAATAGTGGTGCATGGTATGGCATAGCTTATACAAATGAATTGATAGGTGGCGACTTGGACAAAACCTTGGAAGCTTATGAAAAAGCTATTGAAATAGACGATAAATATACAGAAGCTTATTACTATGCGTCTGTAATCTACGGAGACAAGGGAGATTTTTTAAAAGCTAAGGAATATTTAGAAAAGGTAATCTCATTAAATCCCGAAGATTTTATTGCTATGAACGACTTAGGAGCGACTTATGAGACTCTAGGACAGCTTGATGAAGCAAAAAAATACTTACTTCATTCTATCAAAATCAACGAGAACTATTATCTTTCCCATTTTAATCTGGGAGTCGTTTACAAAGAGATGGGAAAATTTGAGAAGGCGATTATTGAATATAAGAAGTCAGCAAAACTTTCTAACGAGCGAAATCCATACTTAAATATGAGCGCTCTTTATATAGAAAATGATAAATTAGATGAAGCAGAAAATATTTTAACTGAAGGTATTAATAAAATAGAAGATCACATATTGTATTACAACCGGGCATGTGTCCATAGGAAAAAGGGTGATATTGATTTTGCCATTGAAGATTTCAATAGAGCAAAAAAGATTGATCCAATTGTATTGGAGTGGGCCAGTGAAGATCCGGATTTGATGGATATTATAGTGGAGGAATAATGATAATATTAAAGACAGATGAGCAAATAGAAAAAATGCATGAAGCAGGAAAATTATTAGCTGAAGTTCACAGACAACTTAGAACCAGAGTAGTACCTGGAGTAACTACCATGGAGTTAGATAAATTTGTAGAAGAATTTTTAATTGAAAGAGGAGCTTATCCTGAACAAAAAGGTTACCAAGGCTTTCCATATTCCATATGCGCCTCAATCAATGACGAAATTTGTCACGGTTATCCTAGAGAAGAAGTTTTAAATGAAGGTGATATTGTCACAATCGATATGGTAGTAAATCTAGATGGATATTTGGCTGACAGTGCTTGGAGTTATGGAGTCGGTAAAATCAGCGAAGAAAAACAAAATCTTCTAGATGTAACTAAAGAGGCGCTATATAGAGGAATCGATGCAGTAAAAGTAGGAAATCGACTGGGAGATATAGGCCACGCCATCCAATCCTACGTAGAGCCTCTAGGATATTCAGTTGTCAGAGATTTTATAGGCCATGGAATAGGAAAGGATATGCATGAAGATCCCCAAGTCCTTCACTACGGAAAACCTGGTAGAGGTTTAAGACTTATGGAAGGCATGGTATTTACAATAGAGCCTATGATAAATACTGGAAAATATAATGTAATGATAGATGATAATGGATGGACGGCTAGGACTATCGACGGCGGTATGAGTGCCCAATACGAACACACCCTGGCTTTGACGAAGGACGGTGTCATTATCTTAACTGAACAAGATTAGGAGATAGGTGGTATATGAGAGAAGTAAACTTATTAGATGGAAATATTAAAAAAGCTTTAGTAAAGATGAGTGTTCCATTGATGGGAATATCTTTTGTTCAGATAACTTATAACTTAGTGGCTATGTTTTGGCTAGGAAGATACTCTGAAGATGCTATGGCGGCAGTGGGAACTGCAAGTCTTGTAGGATATATTGGAAACTCCCTTGCACTTATTGGACGAGTGGGAACTGCTACTTGGGTAGCCCAAAGTTATGGCAAAAGAAATTATAACGATACAGTTCAGTACATTGAAAGCGGAATAAAATTAAATATGATTATCTCATTGATATACACTGTCTTTGCACTTTTAATGATGGATCATTTTTTAAATTTATTTACCTTAACTGATATTGTAAGAACTTATGCGAAAGACTACATGACGATTCAAATTATTGGGATGTTTATAGTGTTTTTAAATCCTATGATTGCTGTCAGTTATAACAGTATTGGAAATAGCGTGACGCCATTCAAAGTGAGTTTGATTGGTCTAATTACAAACTTTGTTCTCAATCCTATTTTAATATTTGTTTTTAAATTGGGAATAAAAGGATCTGCGTTGGCAACTGTATTGGCACAAACAGCAGTTTTAATAACTTATATTATAGCTATGAAGAGATCCAACATGATCATGTCTCAAGTAAATCCTTTTACAAAATTTAGTCGCGTAAGGCTTACAAATATTTTGAAAATAGGGTGGCCTGCATCTGTACAAAGTACAGCTATGGCATTAATAGCAGTAGTTTTAAACTCATTTATTTCTAGATATGGTTCTATGCCCATAGCGGTATTTGCAATAGGAATACAGATAGAGTCTATTGGATGGATGACCGCAGATGGATTTTCAATCGCAGTAGCATCTTTTATGGGGCAGAATCTAGGAGCAGAAAATTATCAAAGACTAGAAGATGGCTACAAAGAAAGTATGAAAATTTTTGCAGGCATCGGCGGAATAGCCATGATAATTCTCATACTATTTGGAGGAAAGCTTACTTCATTGTTTATACCAGGAGATCCAGCTGCCATGGCAGAAGGTGGTAGGCTTCTGGCTATTATGGGTATATCAGAAATACTTATGACTGTGGAAATCGGTACTAATGGAGCTTTAAATGGAGTAGGATTAACCAAATTTCCAGCTGTAAATGGATTATTTGGAAACCTTTTAAGAATTCCAATTGCCTTATTATTAATGCCGAAGTTAGGTGTGCTAGGTATTTGGATTGCTATTAGCATTTCCATGGCAATAAAAGGGATATCGGCTATCTTAGCCTATCAATATATAAAAAGAAATACAGAAGGATTTAGAAATTTAAGTTATAGGAGGACAGAATGAGACAATTAGAAATGCCTCACAAAGGCGAAAGAATTGCAATAATTTCCACGAATCACGGTGATATAAAAGTGAGATTGTTTCCAGATGTAGCGCCAAAAGCAGTGGAGAATTTTATCACTCATAGCGAAAACGGATACTACGATGGCGTAATATTTCACAGAATTATTAAAAACTTTATGATCCAAGGAGGAGACCCTGACGGCACTGGACGAGGTGGTAAAAGCATTTGGGGAACACCTTTTAAAAATGAAGTCACTCCAGAATTCAGACATATTTATGGAGCATTGTCCATGGCCAACGCAGGACCAGACACAAATGGCAGCCAATTTTTTATCGTCCAAGGTGGAAAAATTGAACCAAATGTCATAAATCAGATGAAGAATTTAGGAGATGAAGGTGGATTTTCTGAAGATGTTATAAATGCTTATGAATCAATGGGCGGTGCATATTGGTTAGATGGTAAGCATACGGTGTTTGGCCAAGTTTTCGAAGGAATTGATGTAGTTGAAGAGATAGCTAATGTAGAAACTGGTGCATCAGATAGACCAAAAGAAGATGTAATAATAAACACAGTGCTAATAAAAGAACACAATAATTAAAATTTATTTACTAAAAATGTTTTCAACATTCTGTCGCTGGGAATAATAAAAATGTAAAGATTTAAATAATCTGAACATTATCTAACAAAAGGAGAATATTATGAACAGAGACATTTTACAAGGTAAGTGGGAACAAGTAAAAGGTACTATTCAAAAAAATTGGGGCGAATTGACGAATGACGAATTGGCTCAAATTGAAGGCGACTACTCCAAACTAAAGGGATATCTTCAAGAAAGATACGGCTACACTAGAGAAGAATCCCAACGAGTTTATGATGAACTCTTTGGAGACGTTGACTTAATAGAAGATCCCTTGGTTAATGAAAGAGTGCTTATTGACAAAGATGATTACTTGACAAGAGACGAAACAGTTCACAGAAGACGAGATGACTTCATTGAAACTGAAGACGAACTTTACCACGACGATACCATAGGAAAAAGACATGTAGAGGTAGAAGACGACAGAGGAATCTTAGAAAAAATCGGAGATTTCTTGATGGGAAATGATCCACCCCATGTAGATGATCATGTTGAAGATGAAAGATATATCGACAGAGATATACTAACGCCAGAAGAAGTTCATCCTGATATCGTAAATGATAAATTGATTGTGGATGAAGACGATCCTGACTTAATAAGGGATAGATATAATGCAGAGCATGATCCCGAGATTATTTTAGAAGATGAAGTTAAGGATGAAGGTGCTTTAATAGGGAAAATAGATAATATAGGATACGATGATGTGGACCCAGGATTAGATCCAGATTTATACGATGAGTTCCAAGATCCTACAAAAATAGTTCATGGCGAACACAAAATTGATTCTATAGATCCTGTAGAGCAAAGAAGAAAATATTTTGAAAAAGATTTTGCACAAGATCCAGAAGGCATTAGAGATGAAGATTTGATAATAGTAGATGAAGAAGATGATTTACTTTATAGAGAAGATTTAAAAGATTTAGAAGATTAAAAAATTTAAAAATCTGCTTTCTCACTAGTTTATACTAGAGGGAAAGCAGATTTTATTTTTGTTATTGTTAATTCAATATTAAATTAGGGTAATATGATTATAAGAACGATTTAGGAGGCAGTTATGGAAAATATAAGAATTCGAGATTTATTAGAAAAGAAAGATGACGTCTTTGTAAGCATTTATTTACCAACCCATAGAACATCCCCCGACAACAAGCAAGACAAAATTAGATTTAATAATCTACTAAACAAAGCGTCCAAAGAGTTAGAAGAAAAATATGAAAAAGTAAAACCACAAGAATTTTTAAAAGAGGCTAGAAAAATCCACGATGATTTAAACTTCTGGAATTATGGTACTGAAGGTTTGGCTGTGTTAGTCGACTCGGAACAAACTAGAGTAATAAGATTTACAGGTGATGTACCAGAACTTGTAGTAGTAGGCAGCCAGTTTCACATTTTGCCATTAATTAATTATTATGAGTTACCAAATGATTATTATTTACTAGATATTTCTAGAGATAGATTTAAAATTTACGAATTGAGCTCAGAATCTATGGAAGAGTTAGACACACCAGAAATACACGAGCATTTTTCAGATTTATTTGACGACAGGGATTTAGAAAATCGAGTTGTGAGTACTGGAGGTTCAGAGACTTCTTTCCATGGTCATAAAGCAAAACCAGAAATAGATGAAAAAGAAACAGAAAAATACTTTAGATATCTTTCTAAAGAATTAGGTAATTTTTTTAAAGCTAAAGGAAATCCAATTATACTCTTTGGAACTACAGAAAATGTTGCAGATTTTAAAGAGATTTCAAAAGACGATTTAAATATATTTGCAAGCATAGACAAGCCTTTGGATTCCATGGATGATAAAGGAACAATTGATGCATTAAGACAAAAATTGCTACCAAGATACGTAGATACTGTAAAAGGCAGACTTGATGGTCTTAACACAGAAATATCTAGAGATATGGGAACAGACAACGCATCTAGAATAGTTACAGATGCTCCAACAGGAAGAATAGAGACCCTATTTATATCCACAAAATACGATAAGCTTGAAGTTGAAGAAATAGACAAACTCATAGCCGAAGTAATAAATGGTGGAGGAGAAGTGGTATTAGTAGATGTAAACGAAACACAATTCCCGATGGAAATGGGAGCAAAATATAGATTTTAAATAGATATTAATTAGTAACTAGTAGAGGCCTGCGGCTTAGTTAGACATATCAATTTGTCAAACTTAGACGTAGGCTGAAATTTATTAATTACTATATATTAATTATTATTTTTTTGTTTACTTGTGGATAACTCGGGTATAATTGATTTATAGCGAAGTGTGATGAAATTACATTTGAAATTAATTTGAATATTAAAAAGCTATGAGGTATTATAAATTTGAAAAAACACTATCGACCAGAGGGCTTTCCTTCTGGTCGTTTATTGAAAATAAAAGGGGTGAAATTTTGGAATATAAAGATTATTATAAAATTCTTGGGGTTGATAAGAAAGCTACGACTGATGAAATAAAAACAAAGTACAGGAAGCTAGCAAAAAAATATCATCCCGATTTAAATCCTGATGATCAAGCTGCCCAAGAAAAATTTAAAGAAGTAACAGAAGCATATGAAGTGTTGAGTGATAGCGAAAAGAGAACCCAATACGATAATTTTGGATCTGGATATAACTTCCAAGGAGGTCAAAACTTCAATCCAAACGACTTCGGTTACACTTATACTTCCTCGAACATGGGAGATTTTAGTGACTTCTTCGATATGTTCTTCGGAGGTGGTGAATCTAGGAAAACCACTACTAGAAGTGGATTTGGATTTGAGGATTTATTTGGCGGTAGATCCGCTAAAAAGCAAAAAGCAAAACCACAGTACAATTCTAGATTGACAGTTAGTTTGAAAGAAGCTTACGAAGGAATCAACAAACCAGTGAGTGTAAATTTCAATGGGCAAAACGTAAGTCTAGATGTAAAAATCCCCAAAGGTATAACTGATGGTAAACGCCTTAGAGTAAAGGGCGATAAATGGGGAATTGATGGAGATATATTATTTGAGATAGAAGTTAGAACTACTCCAAAAGAAAGATTAGAAGGTGTAGATTTAGTTTATAAAGCGGAAATTTATCCATGGGATGCTTATTTCGGCGGCGAAACAGTTGTAAATCCTGTATCAGGAAAAATCAAAGTCAAAATACCCGAAGGAACTAAATCTGGACAAAGAGTAAAGGTAAGAAATCGAGGATTTGAAAATCTAAATAATATTAAGGGAGACTTGTTGGTGGAATTTGAAATTATGAATCCATCTAACTTAACTCCAGAGCAAGAAGAACTCTATAAAAAACTTCAAAGTTCATACAACTAAATAATAAGGAGGAATGCATAATATGGACTTAAACAATTTTACACAAAAAAGCATACAGGCTATTCAAAATGCAAACAACGAGTGCATAAGTAATGGCAATCCTCAAGTGGAAGAACTTCATTTGCATCATGCTCTAATAAATGATGATGAAGGTTTGATTCCGAGAATTGTCAGCCTTATGGGAATAGACGTGGCAGGATATAAAAGAGCCATCTCTGAAGAAATAGGAAAGCTATCTAAACAATCAGGAGGCTCTACTTATGCCAGCCAGGAATTCAATAAGGTTATAAATGACGCAGTTAAAGAAGCAAATGACTTTCAAGATGACTATGTAAGCGTGGAGCATCTTTACCTAGCACTTTTAAAGCAAAAAGGTACAAAATCCCAAAAGATTTTCAACTCCTTTGGAATAACCAGAGATAAATTTTTAAACGCTTTAAAACAAGTAAGAGGAAATCAAAACGTAACTACTGACAACCCAGAAGGAACATACGAAGCCCTAGAAAGATACGGAACAGACCTTTGCAAAAAAGTTCGAGATGGAAAAATCGACCCTGTAATCGGCAGAGATGAAGAGATTAGAAATACCATTAGAATACTATCCAGAAGAACTAAAAACAATCCTGTTCTAATTGGTGAACCTGGTGTAGGTAAAACTGCAATTGTAGAAGGACTTGCCCAAAGGATAGTACAAGGTGATGTGCCTTCCAGTTTGCAAGACAAGACCATAATTTCTCTGGATATGGGAGCGCTGGTAGCAGGAGCCAAGTATCGTGGAGAATTTGAAGAAAGATTGAAAGCAGTCTTAAATGAAGTAAAACAATCTGATGGACAAATTATTTTATTTATCGATGAGATTCACAACATAGTAGGAGCAGGCAAAGCAGAAGGCAGCATGGATGCGTCTAATTTACTAAAGCCTATGCTAGCAAGGGGAGAACTTCACGCAATTGGGGCTACGACATTAGACGAATATCGTGAAAATATCGAAAAGGATAAAGCCTTAGAGAGAAGATTTCAAAAGGTAATGGTCCACGAGCCTACGGTAGAAGACACTATTTCTATCCTACGTGGTATTAAGGAAAAATATGAAATCCACCACGGAATTAGAATTTCTGACAGCGCAGTAATTGCAGCGGCAGTTTATTCCAATAGATATATCACAGATAGATTTTTACCAGACAAGGCTATTGACTTAATGGACGAAGCATCAGCAATGCTTAGAACTGAAATGGAATCCATGCCAGAAGCTATGGACGAAATAAGAAGAAGGCTTTTGACTTTAGAAATAGAAAAGGCAGCTTTGAAAAAAGAAGAAGATGAAGCTTCTAAGAAAAGGCTTGAAAATTTAGAACTAGAAATTTCTGAAGAACAAAGTAAATTTGATGAGCTTAGCGCTAAATGGGAAGAAGAAAAACAATCTATCAATCGAGTGAATGAAATAAAAGAAGAGATAGACAAAATAAAAATAAAAATTGCAGAAGCCGAAAGAAAATACGATTTAGAAACCCTTTCTGTATTAAGATACGGAGAACTGCCTAAACTAGAAGTAGAACTATCAGAAGCTACTATAGCCGAAGAGGAAAAAGGCGACAGAATTGTCAAAGAAGAAGTTACTGAAGAAGAAATAGCAGAAGTGGTTTCTCGTTGGACAGGAATTCCTATAACAAAATTGCAAGAATCAGACAGAGAGAGATTATTAAATCTAGATAGGATTCTTCATAACAGAGTAATAGGACAAAAAGAAGCAGTCCAAGCTGTAACAGATGCTGTAATTCGTTCTAGATCTGGACTTAAAGCACCTAATAGACCGATAGGATCATTTATATTCTTAGGCCCAACTGGAGTCGGTAAAACTGAACTTTCTAAAGCTTTGGCAGAGTCTTTATTCGACGACGAAAAGAATATGATTCGTATCGACATGAGTGAGTATATGGAAAAGCATACAGTTTCAAGACTTGTAGGAGCGCCTCCAGGATATATAGGCTACGAAGAAGGCGGACAACTTACAGAAGCAGTAAGAAGAAGACCATACTCTGTAATATTGTTTGATGAGATAGAAAAAGCACATCCTGATGTGTTTAATATATTATTACAAGTCCTAGACGACGGTAGACTTACTGACAATCAAGGGAGAACAGTGGATTTTAAAAACACAGTAATAATTATGACATCTAATATCGGATCCATGGATTTGCTAGATGGAATCCAAGAAGATGGTACAATTTCTCAAATAGCTCAAGATAGAGTTCAAGAACAATTGAGAAGAGCATTTAAACCAGAATTCTTAAACAGAGTGGACGAGATAGTTTTGTTTACGCCACTTAGAAAAGAAGAAATCTTTAAGATAATAGATTTACAAATTAAAGATTTACAAAATCGTTTAAGTGAAATGGATATCCAATTGTCCATTGATGAATCTGCAAAAGAATTAATCCTAGACCAATCCTACAATATTCAATACGGAGCAAGGCCAGTGAAAAGATTTATTCAAAAGGAAATCGAAACGAAGCTTTCCAGAATGTTAATCGGAGGAGAAGTAAAGCCAGGACAAGAAATAGTATTAATTGCTAAAGACGGAGAACTTGCGATTATCTAAATAAAAATTTAAAAGTACAAATAAACAGCATTCAACATAAAAATATGATGAATGCTGTTTTTTAATAAAAAATTAATATTAGTTTCTTAAAGTTTAGTGTAAAATTAAAATATAAACAAAAGTGGAGGTTACATTCCTATGAACAATAAAAAGTTAATGACAATTGGAGTTGTGATTTGTCTAATTGCAATTTTAGCAGGAGCAACATATGAGTATCAAATGAAATTAGATGATCCAATATTTTTAAAATCCTACATAGAACTTCCTATTATAGAAAATTCATTTAACGAACTAGGCATTGGAATAAATTTTATAACTAACTATGGAGATGATTTTAAAATAGTGGACTTAAAACCAATCCATGATGACCATGAGTTAGATGATGCATTTCAATATAGTAATATAGATTATGAGGATTTTTGGAGAACAATTTTAAATGATAGAGAACCGTATAATGGACGATATAAGACAAATTTTGAAAGAGTTTTATTAAACTATGATTTGTCGAAATACGATGGCGACATAAAATTTTCCAAAATAAAACTTGATATAGCTAAACCGAATGAAGAAGTATATTCTTTAACAAAAGATATAGGCAGAATTATTTATTATAAGGATGAAGATAACTCAGAAACAATTTTAAAAGATAGCGCAGGAAGCGGAGCGTCAGGTACATCATATATGGATAAACAGATACAAAATGTAAGTTCCACATTTCAAACAAAAGATGATGTTACCATTAAGGGAATAGAAAGTGAATTATTAAAGGATTTTGAGGAGTACATTGACATCACTATTAATGGAAAAGATTATAGAGAAATGATTGATTTTAAAATAGGTGCTAATTACGAGTTTTATATTGCTATGAGAGGAGAATTTCCGAGAGATATTAATATTGGTGAAATGATAATTAGTCCAAGATTAGTTTACGAAGACAGTAAAGGAAATGTTCACAAGATTAGCATATCATCTATGTATATGAGAGCAGAAAACGAAGCTAATAAAATCGTAAAAGAATTGAGAGGTAAATAATGTATAAAGGCTTTAATAAAATATTTTGGGGATATTTATTTCTAACTTTTAAAATAAATTTAGGACCAATTCCCATATTGCCAGCATTTGTGTCGTGGATAATAATCTTTAATGGAATAAATATTATATTATCTGAAAAAGATAATGAAAACTTCCGAAGGGCAAAGGCTCTAGTTTTCTTTCAAATATTTTTAGGCTTAATTGAAATGGCAATAGGCATTTTTCAATTACAAATTGTACAAGATAGGATATTCTTGTACATGACTCCAGTAGGATTGGTGCTTAATTTGATTGTCTATTATTTTATTTTGGAAGGCTCCATTGATTTCATATTAGAAATGGACTCATATTTTTATTCCAGTCTAAACTCCACCTTGAAGAATATAATTATCTTTAACGTAATATTTATTTTAATAATCACAGGTGCTTTAGCATTTCCCCATGACGGAATTTTAATATTTGGGATGATATTGATTGTAATCATGCAAATAGTATTCATTTATTGGGTTAGAAAAGTAAGAAATAGATTTGAAGTAAAAATTTTGGAGGAATAAAAATTATATGAATATACTAGTAACATTAAATTCCAACTACATACCACCGCTGAAAATAATGTTGAAATCCATGTTTATTAATAACCCTAAAGTAACATTTACAGTTTATTTAATGCATTCAAGCATTACAGATCATGAAATAGATGATTTGAAAAGTTATATTGAAATGCATAAAAGTAAATTGGAAGTATTGTTTATAAACGAAGATGACTTCACTGATGCACCTGCTCATAGCTATTACACCAAAGAAATGTATTATAGACTTCTTGCATATAAATTTTTGCCTGAGGATATAGATAGGGTATTGTATTTGGATCCGGACATTCTAGTGATAAATTCCTTGGAAGCTTTATATAATTTGAATATAGATGACTATTTATTTGCAGCAGCTTTTCATGATATTCCTGGTACAGATACTATTAATAAAGTTAGATTTTATCCATATGAGTTAAAGGAATATTATAATTCCGGTGTTTTACTGATGAACTTAGAAAATCAAAGAAATAAAATAAAAGAAAATGAAATATTTAAATTTGTTGAGGAATATTTTAATATTTTAATCTTCCCAGACCAAGACGTATTAAATGCTCTTTACTCTCAAGATATATTGACTCTTGATGAAAAAATTTATAATTATGACGTTAGATTTTATAGCTTGTACAAGATTTCATCAAAAGATGAATGGGATATGACCAAGGTTATATATAATACAGTAATCTTGCATTTTTGCGGAAAAAACAAGCCTTGGAGAAGAGATTATAAAGGGAATTTCCATTCACTTTATAAGTACTACGAGAAACTTACCTTTAATAAATTTAGCGAATAATTTTTTAAATGTAGAGTCATAGCAAAATATTTCAATTGATAAACATAAAAAATCCGGCTTTAATATTATTGCCGGATTTAATTTTATTTTGAAACTGAAATGGTAAAAGAGTTTCCGATTTGTTCTCTATTTTCCTCGGCGTGTCCTGTTTTTTTGTATAAGGTGAATGTAATTACATTTACATCGGTTAGTAGTTCATCTACAGTTACGTCACTGTATGAAGGTTCAAAATAAAGAATAAATTCATGCCATATAGATTTTCTTGAGAAAAATTCTATAGACCTGCTTTTTTGGTCTATTCCAACTAGTCTAAAACTTCCTTCTTGATCCACATCAGCCAATCTCGTAGTGATTTTTGCACTTTGCACTATAGGATTTAGTTTTATATAATTTACCACAGTTCCATCAGAGTTTGGAATTTCAAAATCCTTTACTATATTCAAAGTCTTACTAAGCATTTTTTCCTTTGGGATATGAAGCTTGTATGAAAATCCATCAAGGGTAACACCATAGGAAAGTTGTTTTTTTTCAAAATGAATTTCAATATCTATATCTTCGTCCATAGGAATGGAATGTTCCATGTCATATACGTATACATTTTTAAGAAAATTCGAATTATCTGGTACTTCCATAGAACCTATTTCCCCAGATTTAATTCTATTTCTCATGCCATTTACGACTATGTAATCGACATTACGAACTTGTTTTCGAAGATCAAGTTTTGCTGAGGGAACTAAGGTCATAAAATAAATCGTATCTTCGTCCATTGCAAAACTTTCAAATATAAATGTAGATTCCCCAGTATCGACCATATCGTGTATTTCGATAACAAAATCATTTGCCTTTTCTGACGCGAAAATATTTTCAAAGAGAGTTACTTTAATATTTTCCGAAAAATCGACAACAGCAGCTCTAACATTTGGACTCACTAAGCCCATCAATAAAACTAAAGTGGCAGCGAGACCAACTATTTTGGGAAATTTAGAATTTTTTTTAGAATATCTTTTTGCTAATTTTTTTAAACTTACAACTTCAATCTCATTGAGCTCAAACTCTTCAAATTCAATCTCCAAATCATTTAATTTATTGTAAACATTATTCATTTGTTACCTCCTTGCAAATTATCTCGTAGCAATTTCTTCCCTCTGCTAACTCGATTGTACAAAACTTCTTTTGATAATCCTGTGCTTTTGGAAATTTCTTCGTAGGAATATTCTTCAACAAATAATTTTATAAAGATTTCCTTATCTTCCGTCGATAAAATTTTTAAAATTAAATCGATTTCATTTATTTCATAATCTTCTTCAAAGAAAACTTCTCCAACTTCATCTATAGAAATTGACTGATGTATAATTTCTTTTCTAAAGGCATCTATGGCTTTGTATTTAGAAACTGCCGCGCACCAGTTTTTAAACGACGAACGATTTTTGTCATAAGAATTTATATTTTCCCAAACAGCCAATACAGAATCGTTAAGAACTTCTTCCATCAGGTTAGGGTGGTGAATTAGTACAGGATAAATTGAACTTTTTAGAACGCCAGCATATTTATTTATGAATTCCAACAATCCATCTTCATCTCTATTTTTAATTTTTCTTATTAATAAATTTTCATCCATAATTTCCTCCCTTCACTAATATATTCGCAAGTAAAGTTCAAAATCTATCTTCAAATTATATTATAAAGTAACATTGATTACTCAAACCATAAAAATTGACAATAAAATGTAAAATGGATACAATATTAATAATAAGGAGTGATTGAGATAAAAGAATTATCAAAATTACAAGCTAAAGATCAAGTTGTAGAAGTGCTTGAACACAATATTTTGTCTGGAAACTTTGAACCAGGAGAACATCTAAATCAAGTAGGATTAGCGAAAGCTATGGGAATATCCAGAATGCCTGTTAGAGAAGCTTTACAAATTTTGGAACTTAAAGGTTTTTTAGAAAAACTACCTAATAGATATATGAAGGTTATTAATATGGATAAAAATTCCATTGAAGAAGTATTTAGATATATATGTGAAAGTGAAATAATTTCATGGAAGATTTTAAGCGAAAAAACAAGTGAAGATATGGGATTGCAAAATAAACTTGAATTAGTTATAAAAGAATCCTCAGAAAAAAATTTTAATGGACAGTTAGAATTGGAACTTCATCTAAGTGTTCTAGATTTAATAGGCAATTATTTTATTTCAAAAAATATTTCCAATTTATTGACAGGATTTGTTGGTTTTGCATTATCGCAAATTGAAGAACCAAGTATCATTAGCATTTCTTATGGATTGAATTATATTTTGAATAGAGACTATGATAAGTTGGAAGAATTTTTGAATACTTACTATCAAAAGCTTAGTATTTCATTTTACAGATATTTAGAGGACAATCAAAATGTATAAATTAGAAAAAATAAAATTACTACCTGCTCGAGAAAGAGTAGGATCTGCTTTGAGGAAAGCTATTATTTCAGGAGAATTTAAGTCTGGAGAAGTATTAGTATTAGAAGATATTGCTGATAGACTAGGCGTTTCAATAACACCTGTACGAGAAGCTTTTCAAATGCTAGATGCTGAAGGACTTATAGAACTTTCACATAATAAGGGTGCAATTGTTCAAGGTATGTCTAGAGAAGATATCAGCGATCACTATGAACTTAGGGGAATACTGGAATCGGCAGCTATAAGATTAGCCTGTGAAAGAAGTGAAAAATTAGATGACTTAATAGAGATACACAATTCTTCATTGGAAGCAAAATCTAAAGGTGATATAAATAAATATAGTGACTTAAACCAATCTTTTCATATGGAAATTTGGGAATTATCTAAAAATAAAAAACTAGTCTCAACATTATCTAATTTATGGAATGGACTATCTGCATCTAATGCTATTAGTGAATCACAGTACGCTGAAATATCTTTTTCAGAGCATGAAAATATTTTAAATGCTATGATTAAAGGGAACGTAAATTTAGCTGAAGAACTGATGAGAAATCATATATCTAGAAGTGAGAAAACCATGACTAATCATTACTAATATAAAATAAGCTATTCAAATAATTTAATTTGAATAGCTTATTTTATGAAGATTATTTTATAAATTTAACTTGTTCAGAAATACTTGTGTAAACTTCATTCTTTACTTCATTATATTTTACTTTATTTTCTTCAAAGATATTTCTACCTTTTGTATCGATAGAAACGATTAGAGGACCGAACTCTTTTACTCTCATTGTCCAAAGAGTTTCCGGCATTCCTAAATCCATCCAATTTGCATCTTCCACTTCTTCAACTCTGACAGCTGCCACTACGGCATTGCCAGCAGGAAATACACAATGGATTGCCTTATGTTTTTTACAAGCTTCTTGAGTGTCTTTGCCCATTCCACCTTTGCCAACAATTAATTTAACGCCAGTTTTTTCTATGAACTCTTTTTCGAATTTTTCCATTCTCATACTAGTAGTTGGTCCAATGGAAACCATTTCGTATTTATCATTTTCGCCTTCAATTGGTCTAACAATTGGCCCAGCATGAAATATAGCACCGCTTCTTATATCTACAGGAAGTTCTCTACCATATTCAATTAACCTCCTATGGGCAACATCTCTACAAGTGGTAATATGTCCTGTTAAATAGATTACATCCCCAACATTTAAATTTTCTATATCTTCATTTTTAATAGGAGTTGTTAAAATTACTTTTGCCATTATATTTTTGCCCCCTCGTGTGAAAGTATTTCATAGTTTAGATCCTTATCAAAAACAATATGACCTTTTCTATGTGACCAGCATCCAACATTTACAGCAACACCGATTACTGAAGGGTGTCTAGCAGTATTTTCAATATTAACTCCCATGACAGAATAGTCACCGCCTAGACCTTGTGGTCCTATGCCTATTTTGTTAATACCATCTTCCAATAACTTTTCTAATTTTGCAGCATTTTCATTTTTGCTATGTTCGCCAATTGGTCTGAACAAAGCTTTTTTGGAAAGTAATGCAGCAGTTTCTACACTTGTAGCTACTCCAACTCCTACTAGTAATGGCGGGCATGCATTTAAGCCATAGGATGTCATAACGTCTAATACAAATTCTGTAACTCCTTCATAGCCAGCGCCTGGCATTAATACCATAGCTTTTCCTGGTAAAGAACATCCACCACCTGCCATATATGTGTAAATTTCACATTTATCACTATTAGGAACTATTTCCCAAAATACAGTTGGTGTGCCTTTTCCAACATTTTTTCCTGTGTTGTATTCATCAAAAGTCTCTACAGAATTGTGTCTTAATGGACCATCAATTGTAGCTTTGATAACAGACTCTTTCAACAAATCTTCAATTTCATTTATGAGTGGAAATCCAGTACCACATTTTACTAAAAATTGTATCACACCTGTATCCTGACATGCAGGTCTGTCTAATTCTGCAGCTAAATCTTGATTTTCAAACATAGTTTTATAAATTGTTTTAGCCATTTCGTTAGATTCTTTGTCACTAAGCTCTTTTAATTTATTTGTAACATCATCGGGTAAAACTTTTCCTGAGTAATAGACAAATTTTGCCATTACATCAGTCATCTTTTGTACTTGCTTTGTCTTGTTCATTCTATATACCTCCTATATTTTTATTACGGATAAAATGGAAAGAATATCGGTAATAATATCAAACTTACAATACTCGACACTACTATAAGGGGAAGTCCTGCCTTAACGTAATCATTAAACTTATATCCACCTACAGAAAAAATCATAGTGTTTGCTGGCATACCAATAGGCGTAGCATATGCACATGATCCTCCTATAACAGTTGCCATAACTACTGCTCTTGGGTCAGCACCCATTCCTTGGGCTATTGAAATACTTATAGGTACGAGCAATGCAGTAGAGGCAGTATTTGACATGAAATTTGTCAAAGTAACAGCCAATAAGAATATTGCTGCCAATAAAACAAATGGTGAAGCATTTTTGCCAAGAAGTCCTATAACAAAATCTGCAAGAGCAGTACCAGCTCCTGTAATTTCTATAGCATTTGCTAAAGCTAAAGTTCCTCCAAAAAGAAAAATTGTTTGCAAATCAATGGAGTCATAAGCTTGTCTTTCAGTGATTACGTTTGTCAAAATTAAAAACAAAGCTGCAATAGAAGCAGAAATATGTAATTTAATTCCGATAACATCTTCAAATACCATTGCGATTACAGCAACAACTAATACGATTAAAGATGTTTTCTTTTTCCAGCTAGGTATGTGGGAAAAGTCTAGTTTTTCAGTATTTGAACTAGATTCACTCTTTGTATTGGGTAAAAGTTTATATCCAACGAATGCAAAGTATAATATCCCAACAACGAGTATGGGTATTCCAACTTTTGCATATTCAAAAAACCCATATCTAAGACCAAGCGGCTCTATACCAGTTTGAGCAATAAGATTACCTGGTGCACCGATAAGTGAAAGGTTTCCACCCATTGCAGATGCAAGAACCATAGGTAACAACAATCTAGCTCTTGAATATCCTGATTCTGCAGCAATTCCTAAAATTATTGGAATAAATATAGCAGCAGTACCAGTGTTTGACATAAATCCACTCATTGTACCTGTTAAAATCATTAGTAGGACGATGCATTGTCTTTCAGTTTTAGCAAACTTGGTTACTAAACCCCCAATTTCATTAGCCATTCCCGTTTCAAATAGGGCACCACTAACTACAAACATGGCTACAAATAAAACTACATTTGAGTTTATGAAGCCAGCGAAAGCTTCAGATGATGTTAGTACTCCGGTTATAATTAAACCGATGCAAACAATCATAGAAGTTAAAGCCAGTGGTATTTTTTCAGTTACAAACATAACGATTGCAAAAGCAAAAAATAAAAGTGTAATCGTCATTGTACTCATATAAATCCCTCCAAAATATTATATTTGATAATGGATACATTATCAACCAAACTAATGATATATCATTAGCATATTATTGTCAACACAAAATTAAGAAATGAAAAAATATCTCTTAATTAATAAATTGAACTAGTGAATAATAGATACATGAATTATTATAAAAATTATAGTTGATTTTTTTTCTTACTGGGTATATTATAGTAAAGCATAGTAAATTAGTTGGAATTAATAAAGGGGTGATATTTTTGAAGTTATCGACTAAGGGTCGTTATGGTTTAATGGCTATGGAAGTATTGAAAGATGCTTATGGAGATGGTCCTGTTTCTGTTAATACTATAGCTAATGAAAAAAATATATCTGAAGCATATTTAGAACAACTTTTTTCACTCCTGAAAAAGACTGGTTTAATAACATCTATCAGAGGAGCTCAAGGTGGCTATGAATTAGCTAGAAACCCTGATGATATTACGATAGGAGAAGTGCTGAGATCTTTGGAAGGTGAAGTGGAGTTGTCGTGTTGTGATGGGAATGTCCCTTCATGCAAAGAAGATGCACCGTGTCGTATGAAATCTGTTTTAGATAGAATTGAGAGTGGGATTTCTGAATTAACTGAATCTATAAGTTTGTCAGAATTATAATACAAATTAACAGGAGGAAACATGAAAGAATTAATTTATATGGACAATGCAGCGACTACCCAAGTTTCTGAAGAAGTCTTGGAGGGCATGATTCCATATTTTAGGGAACATTATGGAAATGCATCTAGCATTTATAGCATTGGCCAAGTTAGCAAAAAAGCCATTACAGAAGCTAGAGAAAAAGTAGCCAAAGCGTTAAATGCAGACCCTAAAGAAATATTTTTCACCGGTTCAGGAACAGAGGCTGATAACTGGGCTTTAAGATCTTATGCAGAAGCTAATAAGGAAAAAGGAAATCATATAATTACTTCTAAAATAGAGCATCATGCTATACTTCATGTGTGCGAATATTTAGAAAAAAATGGTTTTGAAGTAACTTATTTAGACGTGGATAATGAAGGATTTATTAGTCTTGAAGAACTTGAAAAAGCTATTAGACCTGAAACAATTTTGATTTCCATCATGCATGCAAATAATGAGATTGGAACTATTCAACCGATCAAAGAGATTTCAGAAATTGCAAAGAAAAATAAAATTATATTTCACACTGATGCAGTTCAAACTGCAGGAATTTTAGATATAGATGTAAAAGAAATAGGAGTAGATATGCTCTCTCTGTCTGCTCATAAGTTTCATGGACCGAAAGGCGTAGGAGTATTATACGTTCGTAGAGGTATAAAGCTTCCACCATTTATGATAGGTGGTGGACAAGAGAGAGGCAAAAGAGGTAGCACAGAAAATGTTGCAGGAATCGTAGGACTGGGCATCGCTTTGGAAAATGCAAAAGCTAGCGCAGCAGATGATAGGGAAAAATTAACTAAATTGAGAGATTATTTAATAGACAAAATGTTAGAAGCGATTCCTCATGCTAGATTAAATGGACCTAGGGGCGAAAATAGACTTCCAGGAAACACCAACTTCTCTTTTGAGTTTATTGAAGGGGAATCTATGTTATTGTTACTAGATAGTTTTGGAATCTGCGGTTCAAGTGGAAGTGCTTGTACTTCAGGTAGCTTAGATCCATCCCACGTACTTTTAGGAATTGGGCTACCTCATGAGATAGCTCACGGTTCATTGAGATTATCAATTAGCACAGAAAATACAAAAGAACAAATAGATTTTGTAGTAGAAAAAACTGCACAAGTGGTTCAAAGATTAAGAGATATGAGTCCACTATATGAAGATTATTTAAAAGGAGTGAAAAAATAATGTATTCAGAAAAAGTAATGGATCATTTTATGAATCCTAGAAATATGGGAGATATGGAACACCCAAGTGGTGTTGGTGAAGTAGGTAACCCTACTTGTGGGGATATAATGAAAGTTTATCTTGAAATCGACGGTGACATAATCAAAGATGTAAAGTTTAAAACTTTCGGATGTGGTTCTGCTATAGCAACTTCTTCAATGGCTACTGAAATGATAAAAGGCAAAACTATCAAGGAAGCTATGGAAGTGACTAACAAAGCAGTAGCTGAAGCACTTGACGGGCTGCCTCCAGTAAAGATGCACTGTTCAGTATTAGCTGAACAAGCTGTTAAAGCAGCACTTCTAGATTACGCACAAAAAGAAGGAATTGAAATAGAAGGATTAGCTGATTTCGATTTTAGCGACCCAGATCATTAATATTTAATAAAAAGGAGTGAAATTTCACTCCTTTTTTCTATGTTATTGGGTATAATGATAATGGAGGTATAGTACAAATATGAAATTAGAGATTATTGAGTTTGTAGAAGAGGCGATGGAAAAAATTTCATCTGACTCCTATGACTTGCATACTGCTAAGAACGACATAGAAATGCTGATAGAAGACTTCTTACACGAAGAAGATTATTATCTTAATGTGATTTCTCGTGTTAAGTCTCCCCAAAGCGCCAAAGAAAAAATATTAAAACAAGATTTGTATAGAAAATTCGACAACGTAGAGGATTTATTAGGTGGCATATCAGATGTAATCGGTCTTAGAATAGAATGTAGATTTATTCCAGATGAGGAAAAGGTTTACAATAGATTGGTGGAACTTTTCGACATTCATGTGGGTAGGGGATATTATAGCAGCTATAAGAATAAAAAAGTAGCTTTGAAACTAGACGAGCCCCAACCCCAATATCAAAAAAATGGATTTGAAATTTATAAGATTGATGGACATTACATAACTGATGAAAGGACTTATAACTTTGAACTTCAAATAAAATCCCTTGTAAATAATTTTTGGGGAGACATTGAGCATCGTATTTTATACAAAAATTACAATTATCTTTTAAGTGAAAGCTTTATAAAAGATATGATGGGCTCTATAAAAGAAAATTTATCACTAATCGACAAACAGTTGAGAGTTGTATACGATCACGTTTTCAATTTACAAACTACCAGCGAAAGTGGAATTGAACAGATTAAAGATATTGTAAAAAAAATGACTTACGATATATATTTTTACAAAATCAGAACTCAGTTAGGATTTGTAGTAGATTTTAGAAGCATTGTAGATTTGATTGTAGAATATGTTTTTATGAAAGAAAATGGAGATGGAGAGAAGAAAATAGGTAAAGACTTTCTAGATTTACTTAGCAAACTCTCTGGAACTGTAGATAGGCAACAAAATTTTGACGAAGAAATTAACTTACCAAGACTTCCAGTTTTTACAGAAAAAAATGAGGCGATAATTGGAAAGCATTTGGTGGATGTAATAAATATAGATTTTAGATGGAATATTTTTTTCAAAATAGTATTCGATATTGAAGAAAATGATAAAACCACAGTTGTAGAAGACTTCGTTCGATATTTAAGAAAGAGATTTGAAACCATTGCTAAATGCAGTATCAGGCATAGTAGATTTGCATTGGGACATGAAGAGGAGGCCTCTGATTTTATCTTAAATGCAATTGTAGAAAGTTTTGTAAGAGATATGAATGCTGAAACCTTAGACGAACATACTTTGATGTCATTGAAATCCAATATCCAAGGCTACTTACTTGGAATAATTTCTTGGGAAGAATGGGAAGAGCATAAAGAAGGAATAAGAAAAGGAATATTATCCTTTAAGGCAGAATAAAAACTTATTGAAATATATGAAAAATACGATACAATGATGTAGAGATTTAAATTTAAAAGGAGGTTTACAATGACAGATAAAGATACAAAAGAGTGCTGCGGATGTGGACACGACCACGAACATGACCACGATCATGATGCAGGTATTGAACTAGAAACTATCGTTTTGACTTTTGAAGATGAAGAAGGAAACGAAGAAGACGTAGAATGTGGTGTTTTAGGAATTTTTGATGTAGAAGATTTTTCCTACATTGCATTAGTTGTACCAGAAGATGAAGAAGAGGAAGAAGCGTTCTACATTTATAGATATGAAGAAGAAGAGGACGGAACTCCTGTGCTTGGCGTAATCGAAGAAGAAGATGAATTCGAAAAGGTAAATGACGTATTCGAAGAAATGTTTTTCGTAGATGATGTAGAGGACGAAGAATAATATTTTAGATAAAAGGGGATTATATAAATAATCCTCTTTTTAATAAGTATAAAGGGGGAGCATATGAACTACGATTTTAATTTATACAGTAGCCAAAGAGAAGGCGTTTCATTAGAAAACTATAAAGGAAAAAAATTAGTACTATATTTTTATCCAAAAGATAATACACCTGGATGCACAATGGAAGCCATCGAATTTGGAGAACTATATGATGAGTTTAAAAAATTAGATGTAGAAGTAGTGGGAATCAGTAGAGATGGGGTTAAATCTCACAAGAATTTTACCGCAAAACATAATTTACCTTTTGAATTACTTTCAGACAAAGATAGAGAAATCAGTGGACAATATGGACTACTAAGCCCTACTAAGATGTACGGAAAAGATGCCATCAAAACTGAAAGAGCAACGTTTATTTTTGACGAAGAGTCCAATATGATAAAAGAATTTCGAAACGTTAAACCAGCTGGACACGCTCAAGAAGTATTGGATTATTTAAAATCTTTAGAATAGGAATCTATGGAGCATAATATATATAATAAATATTCAGATTATCTAAAAGATTATTTCGGCGAAAAGGTCTATAAGCTCCCTATAAGCTTACCGCTAACATGCCCTAATAGAGACGGAACATGTGGCACTGGTGGTTGCATTTATTGCTCTGAAGAAGGTGGCTCCCATGAAAATTTGGAAAATACTCTAACAATTACAGAGCAATTAAATATCAACAAAGATTACATCGGATCTAGGTATGGAGCTAGAAAATTTATTGCATATTTCCAAAGCTTTACTAACACTTATCTGCCTTATGAGGAATTTGTAAAAAACATTGAAGAAGTTTTTAATGTTTCGGATATAGTAGGCATTAGTATTTCTACTAGACCTGATAGCATAACAGATGAGATGCTAGATTATCTTGAGAGCATAAAAGATAAATATTTTATCACTATTGAATATGGACTTCAAAGTGTAAACAATAAGACTTTGGATAAGATTAATAGGGGGCACAAATTATCAGACTTCATAGATGCAGTACTAAGAACTAAGAAAAGAAAACTGAGAGTATGCGCTCATTTAATAGGAAATCTCCCATGGGACGACCTAGATGACATCATAGAAGCTGCAAATATATTGTCTATTCTAAAAATAGATGAGGTTAAAATCCATTCCCTTTACATTGTGGAAGGAACGAAAATGGGTAATATGTATATGAAAGAAGAATTTCAAATGGGTTCTATGGAAGATTACATAGAAAGAGTAATTGCTTTTTTAACTCATCTGGATGAAAAAATACTTATACAAAGATTACTTGGTAGAGCTCCAGAGGAGAAAACCTTATTTTCAAACTGGGATACTTCTTGGTGGAAGATTCAAGATATGATATTAGATAAGATGGAAAAAGAAGATTTGTATCAAGGGAAATTTTGCAGATTTAAAATTTTATAGAAATTAATGCAATTAAAACTGCTTTCGTATATAATATATTTATATAAATAAATATGGAAATACATTTAAACGATAGAAAGGATGAATTGGAAATGGTTAAATTTATTACTGGAGCAAAAGGCTCAGGAAAAACAAAATGGCTTATTGACAGTGCTAATGAAGAATTTAAAACAGGAAATGGAAACATTGCATTTATCGACGTGGACGATGACCACATTTTTAGCCTAGACTTTAATATTAGACTTATCAATGTTACAGAGTACAAAGTAAGAAGCTTAGCTGCATTTTATGGATTTATATGTGGAATGATGGCTATGGATTATGATTTAGAAAAAATTTACGTAGACAGTATCTACAAAATTGTAGAATTTTCAGATGAGGATTTAATTAGAATCCACAAGGATTTAACAGAAATTAGTGAAGAACACGATACTAAAATATATCTGAACATAGACAAATTAACAAGTGAAATGCCTGAAAGCTTGAGAGAGTTTTCCGAAGAGGCAACATTAGTAAAATAATAGATTCAAATTAGATTGTAGGTGAATTATATAAATGAAGAATAAAAAAAATCTTAGGATTGTCTGGTTGATTTTAGCTGCTCTCATGATATTCGGAGCATTTGGACAAGTGATAGCGACTTTAATGTAGGAGGCATACCTTGATCGGGATTAGAAGGCGAAATGCTTTTGAAAAATTCTTCGAAAATAGATCTTTTTTAATTAAGATGTATGAAAATAATTCTATAACTAAACGAGAGTTCTTGGAAATGAATTATGAAGCCATAAAAAATTCTTGTATTAGACCTTTTGTGAAAATCGACAGTTTTGAAAAAGGATTGTATAATTATCAATACTATAACTCTCTAGCTAAATACTATAAAACTTTGGCTAGAGAGTTAAAGATGTCGAAAAATTACAAGAGAGATAGAAATACGTATTTAAATAAATGCGATCATTATTACTATTTAAAAGATGTATCGTCTTTAAAATTGATTAAGTTTCTAGGTTTCAAAGGAGTTGAAGCCTATTTTATTGAGACAAAATCAGTAGGCTTAAGAGGAAAGTTATATGAAATAGTATTGAGAGATTTTGAAGAAGCAGTTTTTCACTCAAAAGCAGAATGGTTATTAACAGAATTACAAGAAGCAGGTGTTTTCTTAGAAGGAAAACACAAATCAGTAATATCAGAATATATAGATGAAAGGTACTAATAACATTGACAAAGCGAGTAGCAGTTGTTACCGACACCAACAGTGGATTTAGTCTTGAGGATGAAAGGGCTGGATTTTATGTACTTCCAATGCCTTTTATTATCGATGAAAATGAATACATCGAGGGAATTACTCTAGATAAGGAATTATTTTATAAATTTATGGAAGAAGGTAGAAGAATTTCTACTGTCCAACCTCCAATAGCGGAAATACTTAAGCTCTACAATAGGATATTAAAAGAGTATGATGAAATTTTACACGTTCCCATGTCCTCGTCTTTAAGTGACACTTACCAGACTTGTGTGAGTGTAGCACATCATATAGGTGAAGGAAAAGTTTTTGTAGCTGATTCAAAAAAAATATCAGTTCCATTGAAGAGAAACTTGCAAGATGTCTTCAAGTTTGTGGAACAAGGGCTGAGGGCAGAAGAAATAAAAGATATCATAGAAAAGGATAATGATTCTATGACTGCATATGTAGCCCTAGATACCCTAAAATATCTTAAGACAGGTGGAAGAGGTTCAGCTGCATTGACTGCTATCGGAACCTTTCTTAAAATTAAGCCAGTCGTGTTTTTGGGACCAGGAAAAGTAGAGCCAGCCAAAAATTTGCGAACTATGAATCAAGCCAAAGATTGGATAATTAATAAGGCTGAAGAAATATTAAATGACAATCCTGAAGATTATTATGTGGACATAGCTCATACCAATTCATTAGATGAAGCATTATCTTTAAAAGAGCAAATAGTTGAAAAACTTAATTGGCATGATGAAATTTTAATAGAAGATTTGACACTTAGTATAGCAACACATATAGGACCAGGTGCTTTGGCAGTAGCAATAGCTAAAAAATTAAAAAGATAAAGTATCGCCATTTTTAGGAAGTTATATAATATCTAAAGATGGCTTTTTCATATATAACGGAGGAATTATGGAAAGATATGGAAGAATTGAAAACAAGGATAAAAGAGAAATAGTTTTGTTAAAAGGATATCCTTGTGTTTGGGGCAAGTGTACCTTTTGTGATTATATCGATGACAATACAGTTGACCTAGATGAAATGGTAAAGACAAATAAAATTATCTTGGAAGAAGTTACTGGAGAATTTGGCAAACTAGAAGTAATTAATTCGGGAAGTGTTTTTGAATTACCGCCACAAACTCTCTTGGATATAAAAAACAAAGTTGATGAAAAAAATATAAAGACTATTGTTTTTGAAGTTTATTACAATTATAGAATGAGATTAGATGAAATCAGAGACTTTTTTAATGGGATAAATGTAGAGTTCAAAACTGGAGTGGAGACTTTTGATGAATACTTTAGAAATGCTGTATTAAAAAAAGGAACGATTTTCGAAGATGAAAATGAAGTAAAAAAATATTTTGACGTCATATGTCTACTAGTAGGTATGTTAGGACAAACTAAAGAGATGATTGAAGAAGATATTAAAAAATCTGAAATTTTTGATAGAGTTTGTATAAATATATTTGTAGATAATTCTACTTCTGTACGATCTGACCCAGAACTAATCGCGTGGTTCAAGGAAAAATATAAACACTTGGAAAACGAAGACAAATATGACATACTCTGGAACAATACAGATTTCGGCGTAGGCAATTAAAAATAGACAAGTGTTTTGAAGTAAAGAATAAAATTTTTCTTTGTAGGTGTTAATTATTAGATTTTTGGTTTATAAAATTTATCGTGGGTATAAAATCATTAGTTAATATCACGGAGGTGCTAATTATGTTAAGAGATTTATATGAAGCTAGGAGAAGAAGAAGATTTAGAGAAGAAGTGGGGAACTTAGTAATAAGTGCATCACTTGCAGCTATGGCTGGAGCTTTTGTGGGAATTTTATTTGCTCCTAAGAGTGGCGAAGAAACGCGTGCTGAAATAGCTGAAGGAACAAGAGAAATGGCTGAAAATGTAAAACATGGTGCTAGAGATTTAGCTGACGAAGTTTACATCAGAGGCTTAGAAGCAAAAAGAACTGCTAGAGATACTGTAGACAAAATAGCTTACAAAACTGAAAAAGTTATCGCTGATGTCACAGAAGCAGGGGAAGATATATACGAACAAGCTCAGTACAAAGCTCAAAAGCTAGCGACAGACGTGAAAGAAAAAGCAGGTGAAGTCAAAGAAGCTACTGAAGATTTTATTGATGATATTCAAGAAAAAGCAGAAGAAGTTGAAGATGATTCTCTAAAATACGGAAGAAATATCGATGACCCACCAGAAATAACTGAAGCGATGACTGCTGCAGATTTAGAGTATGAGGTTTGCGAACCAGCAGATTTGGAGTGTAAGATCCCAGTAGATAGATCAGAAAATTAAGACAGGAGCTGATTAAATGATTTCTATTTCCATTATGGATTTGTTAATAGCCATTCTAGCTCTTGCAGGTTTGGTAGTACTCGTGTTCTTTGCTCTATTCTTACAAAATGCACTAAAACTTGTAAAATCAGCAAATGAATTAATTGAAAAAAAGAGAACTGAAATTGATACTGTAATCGACGAAATACCAGTATTAATTAACAATGCTAATGAGATATCTATGAAAACATCCATGTTGGTGGACGATTTAAACGAAATTGTAATTAAATCCAAAGATGACGTCACAGGAATAGTGGCATCTGTAAATAGAACTATGGACGATGTCAACAGAGTTAGTACAATAGCAACTAATTTAGCTGCACAAGTAGAATATACTGCTGATAATGCAGTGCATTCAGTAAATACTTTGACAGATAATATTTTAGATGCATCTAGATTTATAAGTACTAACAAAGACAATATCATCGACTATATTTATATATTCAGAGATTTCGTAGAAGAAATAAAAAGGATATTCTTTGGACGAAGATAAAAAATTAAGGAACCTTCTGGTGAAAATCTAGAAGGTTTTTTGTTTGCTCAGATTAATATTATTGATTATTTAGATTAGTATTATTAAAAAAATGTTGTAATTAGAGGAATTGAAGGCTTAATTAAATTTTAAACTTGCATTAGGTATAAAATTTATAATATAATGTTACAAAAGGAGGAGATTGTAATGGCGATGCCGGTAGAATTAATCTATCTTTTTGTATTACTTATTACTATCGTAATAGTCTTTGTGTTTTATAAAAGACCTATTTACGAAGCGATGTTTGTTGGATTTTTAGTGATGGTCGTGGCATTAGGGCGATTTGACCGGATGTTATTTTATATGATAAAACCTGCTACAAATACATTATTTTATGCAATAGTTGCGTTTTTATCGTTGGCATTTATCTTTGGAGAGACGAATGTCGTGAAGTACGTTATCGATTTTATTTTAGCAATTGTAGGAAGATTTAAAGGTGGTGCAGGTTGGGTTGCGTTGATTTCCAGTACATTTATGGCAGCTCTTTCAGGAACTGGACCAGGAAACGTGGCGGCAACAGGAGTATTTACTATTCCGGCCATGATAAATACTAAATTTCCTAGAGAATTAGCTGCGACTACAGAGATGTCTGCAAGCTCTTTAGGACCTGCGATACCTCCATCTGGAACTATACTTTTGGCTTTTGGAGTTTTGGATTCCCTTTATCCAGGAGTATATCAATTATCTTCATTTTGGATGGCGGTATGGGGTGTTGGAATATGGTTTATTATCCAAAGAGCATTTGTGCTTTATGGCTTCATTAGATATTACAAAGTAGAAGCTATACCTGTGGAAGAAAGACCAGATATTAAGGAAACTATTGAAAAAGGCTGGAAAGCTTTGTTAGTTCCTTTAATTATATTTGTACCTTTATTTTTGGATTTCAAGTTCAAAGAGACATTCTTCACCAGTAGATTAGGTGCAGACGGTGCTTCAGCATTATCCAGTTCTGTAATTTTATTTACACCAGGAGTGGCTGCAATTTACGCTTTATTAATTAGCAAAGATGATTTTGAAGGCGGCCTGACTTTTAATACGATTTTCAATTTATTTAAAAGGGGAATATCACAAATTGTGCCTGTAGCTGCGACGGTATATTTTGCATACTGCTTGTCAGAATTATTCGGAGAGGCCAATGTGGGAGCGACATTAGGTGATTACATAGCATCTTTTAATATGACTAAAGTGCAACTGGCAATATTTTTTCCAGTATTAACTGCATTTCTAGGAATGTTTATAACAGGTTCTGCCCAAGTGGCGATATTTGGTTCCATGATAGTTGCAGGTCTTTCTGTAGTTGGAGTAAATCCACTTTTAGCAGCTGCGATGTTGCCTGGAATTACAGGTTCATTAGAAGGAATGACACCACCCCTAGCCTTAGCCATGTATACGGCCATGGGTATTGCCCAATCTAAGATGAAGGAAACATCTATATTGGCTTTAATTATGGTTGTATGGCATTTACTATTTGCTATTTTGATGTTGGTGGGTATTCTGCCTGTACCATTTATATAAGGAGGATAAAACATGAAACTAAAATTTGCAAAAATTATTGAATCCTTATTTAGTATTTTTGTCATAATTGCTATCGCCGGTGGCGGTATAGTTTTTTTGATGTTTGTAGTAGGAATTATTCTGGGAGGAGATACTGGAAACAGTTTGGCTATAAGTGCTAAAAATGTAGTGATGCCTATGTTTATTAGATCAGCTGCAGTTTCAGTTTTTTTAGGGTTATTACATTACTATATCATAGGAAATCACGCCCTAACTATGGAAGATTCAAGTAATTAAATTAAACTTAGACACAAAAAGGCCAAGAACAAAAATTCTTGGCTTTTTTTTAAGTATTATTCTAGAACTAATTCTTCTACAGATTCCCAAAGTCCGTGGATATTGCAATAGCTCATTGCAAAAAGCTTGCCGTTTTTTTCTGTAGTAAATTTAACTTTAGCTTCAAATGGAGTATATACTCCTTCTTCTCCGTGTGACTTGAAGTCTACATTTGCTACTTCTATTGGCTTTGGATAACCTTCTGGTTGGAAGAAAAGTTTAAACCATGCTATATAGTGTTCAAATGTGTTTGGATGAGGGATTTCCTCTCCTACATTTAATCTTACTACAACTGGTTCACCTTTTCTTGCTTCTTCCACGATAATTACAGGTACGTGTTTTTCACCTTTCCAATCTCCACTAGTAATTGTTTGACTTAACATATTCTAACCTCCTAAGATATTATATTGTTAATATACCCATTCCCATTCCAATAAACAAAATTAACCAAAAGTTTAAAATATATGGTAAAATAAGAATAGGTGAAATATGAAAAAAATGACATTAATTGCCACTACTACATTTGGATTAGAGGCTATAGCGAAAAGAGAATTAGAGGCTCTTGGATATAAAATTAAAAAAGTGACAGATGGAAGAATTTATTTTGACGGAACCCTAGAAGATGTTGCCAATGCAAATATTTGGCTACGCACGGCTGATAGGGTGCTGATTGAGATAGATTCTTTTGAGGCTATAACTTTTGAACAATTATTTGACGAAGTTTACAAATTGCCATGGGATGAATTCATACCTAAAAATGCAAACTTTATTGTAAACGGAAAGAGTATTAATTCTAAACTCTTTAGCATTTCAGATTGCCAAAGAATCACTGAAAAAGCTATAATCGAAAAATTAAAAACAAAATATGACGTAGAGTGGTTTGAAAAATCTGGCGCACTTTATGATTTAGAAGTATCCCTATTAAGAGATGAAGCGAGTATAACTTTAGATACTACAGGAAGAGGTCTTCATAGGAGAGGATATAGACGTCTACACGGAGATGCACCAATAAAAGAGACATTGGCAGCAGCTATGATTTTACTTAGCTATTGGAATTCAGATAGAGTATTGTATGATCCATTTTGCGGAACGGGAACGATTTTAATCGAAGCAGCTATGATAGGGAAAAACATAGCGCCAGGACTTGAAAGAGGATTTAGTTTTAACAACTGGACTGGCGTGGACAAGGACATATTAAAGCTCAAAAAACGAGAAGCCATGTCTAAGATGGACTACTCTAAAACTTTAAAACTATTTGGAACAGATATAGACCCAGAAGTAGTTAAAATTGCAAAAAGTATAGTTGAAGATTTGGGTTTAGAAGATGATATAACCATTTCAAATTCAGATTTTAGAAAATTTCCACTAGAAGATAACTACGGAGTCGTTATTACTAATCCACCTTATGGAGAAAGATTAGGGCAAGTCGATGTTAAAGAATTAGAAGTGGACTTGGGCAATAAGATGAGACCATTAAAAACTTGGTCTAACTATATCATAACCAGCAGTGAAGACTTTGAAAAGAATTTTAAGAAAAAAGCAGATAGAAAAAGAAAATTATACAACGGAAGAATTAAGGTAGATTATTATCAATTTTTTGGGCCGAAGCCATCAAGCGATAAGTGAGGTAGATGATGCTAAAAGAAAAGGGATTCAAAAACTACCATTTTGAAATTTTGGATAATGTTACTGATTTGATTAGAATAAAAGACTTAGATGACAATATTATCTACACTAATAATGATATTTTAGATACAATCCCAATAAAAAAGAAACGATTAGATGAAAAAGAAACGAAATCTTATAAAGTGCATATTGATACAATTGATGGAATAATGCAATCTGAACAAAGGATTATGGGAATAGACTATTCCATAAAATCTTCTCCGATTTTCAATAATGAAGGAAAAGTTATTGCATCTGTGGAGGTTTTCAGAGATGTGACTAGGGAAAGAGAACTGGAAAAAGCTTTAATGGAAAGCACACAGGAAATAGAGCAAGATTTAGTGTTTGCAAAATTGATACAAAGGAGAATTCTTCCCAATAAAGGTAATTATGGAAATTTGAATATCGATTTCCGTTATGAACCTTCTAAGCATCTGAGCGGAGATATATTTGATATATTTGATGTGGATGACGAAAATATTGGAATTTACATCGTCGACGTTTCAGGTCATGGGGTTGCAGCTTCGATGCTTACTGTATTTATAAGACAAATTATGTACTCTGTAGCATATATGAGCAAGAGTCCATCAGAAGTTTTTAAAAAATTGCAAAAAAAATATGCAGAGCTAGATTTAGCTCCTGACAGATATTTTACGATGTTTTTTGGAATTTACAATAAAAACACTAGAGAATTCAAATATGCCAACGCAGGACATAATTCCATACCATTTTTGTTTAACAAAGACAGCATAACTATGTTAGTCAATTACGGATTACCGATTTTAGGATTCGATACAAATAATAATTATAAAGATAAGTCAGTCACACTGGTACCAGGAGACTCTATACTTATGTATACTGATGGACTGATAGAAGCTAAAAATGAGCACGGAGAAGAATTTGGTGAAGATAGAGTAAAGCATGCAATACTAGAAACTGAAGGAAATTTACTGGAAGAAATTGAAGAAAAACACAGTAACTTTATAGATCTGGAACAACAAGATGATATTGCGATGCTATTAATGAATGTCAATTAGGAGGGAGTTATGGGTTTAGTATTTGATTACAAAAATGCATTACTAAGAGATGGAGAAATTGAAGAGTTAGAAAAACTGGTGGGGATTGCCCATGAGGAGACAGAACAAAAAACGGGAGCAGGATCTGAGTTTCTAGGATGGACAACACTACCTACAGATTTTGACAAAGAGGAATTTTCTAGAATAAAAGCAGCAAGTGAAAAAATCAGAAATAATTCTGAATCTTTGATAGTAATTGGGATAGGCGGTTCGTACTTAGGAGCTAAAGCTGTAATAAGTGGACTTACTAATAACTTTCATAACGAAGTAAACGAAAAATCTAAGGAAAACCCTAAAATATATTTTGCAGGAAATAATATTTCCGAAAGCTATATTGTAGATTTGTACAATTTAGTTAAGGACCAAGACTTCTCGATCAATGTAATATCCAAATCAGGAACAACTACAGAACCAGCAATCGCATTTAGAATTTTTAAAGAATTATGCGAAGAAAAGTATGGAGAAGATGCTAAGGACAGAATTTTTGTAACTACAGATGCAAAAAAAGGAGCTTTAAAAGAACTTTCCAATGATATGGGATACGAAACTTTTGTAGTTCCAGATGATATTGGTGGAAGATTTTCAGTGTTGACGGCGGTGGGATTACTTCCTATAGCTGTGGCAGGAATAGATATAGACCAGTTGATGAAAGGTGCAAAAGATGCCCAAGAGAAGTACTCCAATCCTAATTTAAAAGAAAATGACGCGTTAAAATATGCGGCGATTAGAAATATCCTTTATAACAAAGGAAAAAATATCGAAATAATGGCGAATTATACACCGGAATTGACTTTTGTTTCTGAGTGGTGGAAACAACTTTACGGTGAATCAGAAGGAAAAGACCAAAAAGGAATATTCCCAGCTAGTGTTAGCTTTACTACTGATCTTCACTCCATGGGACAGATGATACAAGATGGCAGAAGAAATATGTTTGAAACGGTACTCTTAGTAAGAGAACCCGATAAGGATATAATCTTAAAAGAAGAAGATTCAGACTTAGATGGGCTGAATTATTTAGCAGGTAAAACTCTTTCTGAAGTAAACAAGAAAGCTTTTGAAGGCACTATGGCGGCACATGTCGAAGGAGGAGTTCCCAATTTAGTATTAGAGATGGAAAAACTAGATGCTTACAATATGGGAGAGCTCATTTATTTCTTCGAAAGGGCATGTTCGATTTCCGGATATCTACTAGGTGTTAATCCATTTAATCAGCCAGGAGTAGAAAAATATAAATCCAATATGTTCCACCTGTTAGGAAAACCAGGTTATTAGAAAAATCCCAAAGCGTGACTTACAAATTTATCTTAAATATGGTAAAATAAATATGTTAGATGCGCTTATCTAGATCCATTAAAATGGATTTAGTTACATAAAAAGAGGTGAATAAATGTTTGATAAAGGAGAAATGGTTTTTTATAAAAACATCGGTGTCTGTAAAGTTGTAGATATTACAAAACTAGACTTCGCCATGGATGAAGACCAAAAATATTATGTTATGGAGAGTGTCTTCAAAAATGGAGTGAATTATGTTCCAGTGGGGGCAGGCATCGAAAATATTAGAAATATCATTTCAAAAGAAGAAGCAGAAAAGCTTATAGATATGATTCCTGAAATAGAAGCAGAAGCCATTTTAGATTTAGCTACGAAAGAAATGACGGAGTATTACGAAGAAAAAATAAACTCAGGTGATCCTTTAGACATATTAAAGTTAACCTTATCTATTGACAGAAAAAAGGAAATATTGGCCGAAGAAAAAAAGAAATTCGGAGCAATAGACGATAATTATTTAAAAAAAGCAATCGACATGCTATTTGAAGAAATTGCAGCAGCGGTAGGCATAGAGAAAGAAAAAATGCCCCAATATATAAAAGACAGGACAGGATATAACTTCACAGAATAAACAGACAGCCCTTAAAGTTCAGGGCTGTTTTTATGTATATTGATGTTTTCGTAATGATTGGGAATAGAATATTTGGTTATTAAATAAATTGGTGTTATAATTTATTTAATAAGATATATGGAGATAGAGATGTTATTTGAAGATATAAAAAATTTAGACATAGGAGAAGTTTTAAAAGGCGAGCCTATGAGCGCGCATACTACCTTTAGAATCGGCGGACCAGCAGATGTTTTCGTGGTTCCAAAAGATGTAGGTGCATTGATAAAATTATTAAAATATTTGCGTGAAAAGGAAATAAAGCCTTTCATTTTAGGCCAAGGTTCCAATTTATTGGTTTCTGAAAAGGGAATGAGGGGCGTAGTGATTTCCATTATGGACTCCTTGACTGATTTGGAATTAGATGGAGATGTTATAATCACTGGAGCAGGGAATGCAGTCCCAGCTGTCAGCAAATTTGCCCAAAGAAATGGACTTTCAGGCATGGAGCCCATAAGCGGAATTCCAGGATCCATTGGTGGCGGAGTCGTTATGAATGCAGGTGCTTATGGAGGCGAGTTTAAAGATATAATAATTGATGTTACTGTTATTAATTCTGATTTGGAAGTAGAAGTAATTTCCAATGAAAATATGAATTTCAGATATAGAGGCAGTGATGTCTTGGATAAAGGCTATATAGTTTTAGGAACTAGATTACAGCTTACAAAAAAACCTCAAGAAGAAATAGATGCCTTGATGAAGGATCTGACAGATAGAAGAGTGTCCAAACAGCCATTGAATTTTCCATCAGCTGGATCTACCTTTAAAAGACCAGAAGGATATTACGCTGCAGCACTAATTGAAGAAGCAGGATTGAAGGGTTTAGTTCACAGGGGAGCTAGGGTTTCTGATAAACATTCTGGATTTATAATAAGTCATGATAAGGCTACATTTAAAGATGTTTTGGAACTAATTAGACTAGTTCAAAAAGAAGTTTATGATTATAGTGGAGTCTTGCTAGAGCCTGAGGTGAAGATAGTCGGTGATGGAGTATGAGACTCTTAGGAGACTATCATACTCATACAGTGTATTCCCATGGAACCAGCACAGTAGAAGAAAATGTACTAGAAGCAATAAATAAAGGTCTAAAAACCATTGCAATCGCTGAACATGGACCAGGGCATATATTTTATGGAGTAAGTTGGGATAATCTTCGAAAGATGAAAAGAGAAATCGAAGAACTTCGTATAAAATATGATGGACAAATAGAAATATTATTTGGTTTAGAAGCTAATATTATGGATTTTAATGGTCACCTAGATGTAACTACCGAAGAAGCAAAGGAATTTGATTTTTTAGCATGTGGATTTCACAATGGTGCGATTCCAAGGGATTTTATTGGAAGAGTTTTATATTCACCCATTAGACATTTTCAAAAAATTTCTAAATCCTTTGAAAAAAAGATTATAGATTTGGCTACAGATACCATGATAAAAGCGACTTATAATTACGATTTAAAATTTTTAACCCACCCAGGAGCGAAATTTTATGTAGATGCTAAGAGACTAGCTACTGAAATGAATCCAAATACTGCTTTGGAAATTAATAATAAGCATGGATATTTGGACATAGAACAATTGAAATCAATAAAGGATTTATCTTGTAAATTGATAATTAATTCTGACGCCCACAGTGCATCTAGTGTGGGAAATGTTGAACTTGCGTTGAAGCGTTTAGAAAATTCAGGAATACCAAAAGACAGGGTGATTAACATTGGTTAGTGAAATGGATTTAATTGTAATAACGGGAATTAGCGGAGCGGGAAAATCTACTGCTCTTAATTGTGTTGAAGATTTGGGATATTATTCCATGGACAATATCCCTCCCCAACTCCTTTCTAAATTTGTAGAATTGTATTTAGAAACAGGAAAAAGAGCATCGAAAGTTGCAGTAGTTTTGGATATCAGGACAAGAGAATTTTTCGATGGAATTATGACTGAGCTTAATAGAATAAAAGAATTAGGCATAAATTATCGTCTACTATTCTTAGATGCCAGCGATGAAAGTATAATAAAGAGATACAAAGAATTTAGAAGACCCCATCCTTTAGCACCAGATGGTAATATTCTAGAAGGATTAGCAGAAGAAAGAATTATCTTAGATGTTTTGAAAAAAGAAAGTGACTATGTCATCGACACCACGAGACTTACCACACATAAATTAAGAGCGGAAATTTTAGAAATTTTAGAAAAGGAAAGCTCTTCCAAAATACAAGTATCTATAGTATCATTCGGATTTAAAAATGGGATTTTACTAGATGGAGATTTTATTTTTGATGCCAGATTTTTAGACAACCCTTATTATGTCGAAAAATTAAGACCTAAAACAGGATTCGATCCAGAAGTTAAGGAATATATTTTCAACAACCCCGTAGCAATAGAATATATAGACAAAATAGAAAGTATGATAAAGTTTATAGTTCCAGAATATATTAAAGAAGGAAAATTACTTTTGACAATCGGAATCGGATGTACTGGAGGCAGACACCGTTCAGTTTGCATTTCTAATGAGTTAGAAAAAAGACTGGAAACAGAAGATTTGAGAATTGTCGTGGATCACAGAGATATAGACAGGTGATTTTATTTGAATGAAAAAGTAGTCGTAATAGGAGGAGGCACAGGCCTTTCCGTTTTACTTACAGGATTGAAAAAATTCACAAAAGAACTAACTGCTATAGTTACAGTAGCTGATGATGGTGGAGGCTCAGGAAAACTTAGAGCAGACTTGGGCATGCTTCCTCCAGGAGATATTAGGGCGAACTTATTAGCCCTTTCCAACACTAGGGAATCCATGGAAAAGCTGCTTAATTTTCGTTTTCATCATGGCGAGTTAAAAGGCCAAAGCTTCGGAAACTTATTTTTAGCTGCGATGAATGAGATTTACGGAGATTTTGGTATAGCAATCAGGGAAACCAGTGAAGTTTTAAATATTACGGGAAAAGTTTTACCAGTTACACTAGATCAAATGGACTTAGTGGCTGAACTGGAAAATGGAAAGAAGTTCTTGGGAGAGTCAGCGATACCAAAATTTGCCATAAAAGAAAATTCTCCTATAAAAAGAATGTATTTGGAAAATTCAGAAGTCAAAATTTTAGAAAATTGTCTAAAGGCTATAGAAGAAGCAGACTTAATTGTACTAGGACCAGGAAGTCTTTACACATCAGTTATTCCTAATTTACTAATTAATAATATGGTAGACGCAATACTAGATTCCAAGGCAGAAACTGTTTATATATGCAATGTAATGACCCAAATTGGCGAGACAGATAATTATGGAGTCTATGACCACGTAAAAGGTATCTTGGACCATTCCAAACCAGGAATTTTGGATTATTGTATAGCTAATAGCAGAGAACTAGATTCTAAAGACTCCAGAAGATATATTCTAGAAGATTCAGTTCAAATACTTCCAACAAAAATAGACGAAGAAAAACTATCCGATTTAGGAATTAAGCTAATTACTGACGATTTTATAGATGTAAAAGAAGGATATATAAGAAGTAATTCTATCAATATCAGCGAATATTTATTAAAAATAATACGCAAGGAAATTTAGACTATACTTTAATAAGATTACTAAATACTTTCGTACAAATAATGCCAGGAATGTTTAAAAAAAATAAAATTTAAACTTATTACAAAGCCTATGGAGAATTAATTCATAGGCTTTAACTAGTATTTAATGCATAACGACAAATAAATATGTATTTATCCTGTTTTGTTTTCCCTAGGAGTCTGAGAAATCGCTTGCAATCAACATCTTTTGGTGTTAGAATAAATATAGATTTTTGTACAAAATTGGGAGTGGATAATATATGAAAGAGATTAGCGCTGGTGGCGTAGTGTTTAACTCAAAAAAAATATTGTTACTTCGAAAATTTAATGGAGGATGGGTACTCCCAAAAGGGCATGTTAAAAAGGGGGAAAAATATTCGGAAACAGCTTTAAGAGAAGTTAAAGAAGAAAGTGGAATAAATGCGAAACTGGGGCAATATATTGACTCCATCGAGTATCAGTATTTTAACTTTCGTAAAATGAAAAAATCCCACAAGACGGTGCACTGGTTTACGATGTACTCAACCGACATGGAATTTATCCCTTTGGAAGAAGAAGGATTCAACGAAGCACGATATGTGGAAACAGAAAAAGCTCTAAAGTTTCTGATTCACAATAATGAAAAAACCATTATTAAAAAAGCTATCGAGCTTATAGGCGAAGGTGAGCAGTAGTTAATATGAGTTTTTCAAACGAGTTAAAAAGCGAAGCTGCAAAAATAAAGACAGATACCTTTAATTTAATACTCGCGGAGCTGTCCGCGTATGTTAGGACCTGCGGCGAGTTAAAATTAAAGGACGGCAGTTGGATACTAGAATTTGTCACAGAAAATGCAAGTATCGCTAGAAGAATATTTACATTTTTAAAAAGTTATACCCAGAACTTGGAAATCTATAGAAAAAAAAGTAATCAGCTCAACAAACGGAGCAATTATATCATTATCATGAAAGATAGAAACTCTATAGATGACCTCCTATATGATACAGGTTTTGTCAAAAGTGGAAATTACGACGAAAAGAATTACAAGATAGACAAAGGTCTATTGCAAATTGACGAAGAGATTAGAGCCTTTCTAAGAGCATCCTTTTTAGGAGCAGGCAGTGTAACTGATCCTGAAAAAGGATATCATTTAGAATTGATTAGTCAAAACGAAGAACTGGCAATGGATTTGAAAGATATGATTAATAAATGGAATCTAAATGCCAAAATAGCTACTAGAAAATCCAGTTTTATAGTATACTTGAAGGAAGCAGAGCAGATTTCAGATTTTATGGCACTTATCGGCACTAGCCAAAGTTTATTAAAATTTGAAAATGTTAGAATAGTAAAAGATTTAAGGAACAACGTCAATAGAGTTGTTAACTGTGAAACTGCAAATATAAATAAGACGATAACTGCTTCTATGAAGCAGATAGAAGATATCAATTTCATTAAAGACTTAGGAAAATTTGATTTACTTTCTGAAGATATTAAAGAAGTGGCAAATCTCAGAATAGAAAATGAAGATTTCAGTCTAAATGAAATTGCCGAATTGACCAATGGTGAATATTCAAGATCCGGAGTCAATTACAGATTAAAAAAGATAAGTGGATTAGCCGAGAAACTTAGAGGTGCTGCTGATGAAAGAAATGAAAGTAAAATTAGTAAATGAAGAAGGTCTACATGGACGAGCTGCTGCAAACTTCGTAAGAGTTGCTAGTAAGTTCGATTCTGAGGTGAAATTAATTTCTGAAGACGTATCAGTAAATGGAAAGAGCATAATAGGAATTATGTCCTTAGGCGCTTTTCATGGTGAAGAATTAATTATTAGAACTGATGGCCCAGATGAAAATGTAGCTTTGAGGACTTTGGTAGACTTAGTTAACCAAAAACTTTAGGCGTAAATTTTTGTGTAAAGAATAAGAATTTAGATAATACAAAACAACTTCTAAGAAAAAGCGAGACAAATTATAAGGGGTTATTTTTATATGGTAAAAGTAAAATTCCGTATAAAAAGGAATTGGGTAAATTTTAATATTTTTCAATTGAAATCTAAAAGACTATAGTGGATAAGAGAATCCACTATTTTTTGCTTTAAATTATTTTTGATTTCTAAAAAATTAGAATTATTACACAATGAATTGATTGACTTAAGACATAAATTATGTTAGAATAAATGATTGCATAACATATATTAAAATGGGACATTATGCCCTATTTATATTTAGTACGATATTTTTTATTTGTTGTTCAAGTGAGAGGTGAGTTTGTTTACATGGCAAATCCTGTAAATTATGGCAAAAGAGTAAGAATGAGTTATTCCAGAATCAATGAAGTTTTAGAGCCGCCTAATCTGATAGAAGTTCAAAAAACTTCTTTCAATTGGTTTATGAGAGAGGGTCTAAAAGAAGTTCTTCAAGACGTATCGCCAATAGAAGACTACACAGGCGAATTGGTTATGGAGTTTGTTGAACACCAGATCGGGGAAGATAGAAAGTATACAGAAGAAGAAGCAAAGGATCACGATGCTAATTATTCTGCTCCTTTAACTGTAAAAGTTAGGTTGTATAATAAGTCCACAATGGAAATTAAACAACAAGAGGTTTTCATGGGGGATATGCCGATGATGACTGAAACTGGTACTTTTATCATCAACGGAGCTGAGAGAGTAGTAGTAAATCAATTGGTAAGATCTCCAGGGGTTTACTATAAGATTGAAAGAGATAAGACGGGTAAACCTCTCTATTCATCAACACTAATCCCAAACAGAGGTGCTTGGATAGAGTTAGAATCTGATTCAAAAGACATCGTATATACTAGAATCGATAGAAATAGAAAAATCCCTATGACTATATTAGTTAGAGCACTAGGGGTGGAAACTAGATCGGAAATAATTGAACTGTTCGGAGAATCTGAGCAGCTTTTTGCAACTCTAGAAAAGGATACAACTGAAAATAGAGAAGAAGCTATTATAGAAATTTATAAAAAGTTAAGACCAGGTGAACCTCCTACTTTGGATAGTGCTGAATCATTATTCAACAATATGTTCTTTGAACATAAAAGATATGACTTAGCTAATGTAGGAAGATATAAATTTAATCAAAAACTTTCGATTTCTGAAAGGATTAAAAATTATATTGCCGGTGAAAATATAATTGACATTGAAACAGGTGAGTTACTCGTTACTGAAGGTCAATTAATAACAAAAGAGATAGCAAAAAGTATAGAATACGCTGGAATAAATCACGTAATCATATTCAATAGAGACAATCAGCCAGTTAAAGTTCTTGGAAATAATTTTGTCGACTTAGAAGCGTTTGAGTTGGATGTAGAATTTGAAAAGTACGGATTGAGAGGAAAAGTTTACTATCCTCTGATGAAAGAATTAACGGACTCTTTTTCTGGTGATGAATTAGAAGAAGAAATCGAAAAAAATGTAAAAAAATTAAGTCCTAAGCATATTATACCTGATGATATTTTAGCTTCAGTTAGTTATGAGATGGGCTTATTCCAAGATGTGGGTTTTGTAGATGATATTGACCATTTAGGTAATAGAAGAATTCGTTCAGTAGGTGAATTACTTCAAAATCAATATAGAATTGGTTTTTCTAGAATGGAAAGGGCAATTCGTGAGAAAATGACGATTCAAGATATGGAATCTAACACTCCACAATCTTTAATTAATATTAGGCCATTGACTGCGGCAGTTAAGGAATTCTTTGGAAGTTCCCAATTGTCTCAATTTATGGATCAAACTAATCCTCTAGCTGAGCTTACTCATAAGAGAAGAATGTCTGCCCTTGGACCTGGTGGTCTAAGTAGAGATAGAGCTGGGATGGAAGTTAGAGACGTGCACAACTCTCACTACGGTAGAATGTGCCCTATAGAAACTCCGGAAGGACCTAATATAGGTTTGATAACTTCTCTTACCACTTATGCTAGAATAAACGATTATGGATTTATTGAAGCTCCATACAGAAAAGCAATTAGAGGAACTGGTCAAGTAACTAGAGATATTGACTATATAACTGCTGATGTCGAAGATAAGCACATCATTGCTCAATCCAACGAGCCTATAGATGAAGATGGCTTCTTTGTAAATGAGAGAGTAGTTGCTCGTGGACAAAGTGGTATTGTAGACGTTTATGATGCTAAAGATGTTGACTACATGGACGTTTCCCCAAGACAGATTGTATCAGTGGGAACGGCTATGATTCCGTTTTTGGAAAATGATGACGCTAACCGTGCTTTGATGGGTGCGAACATGCAACGTCAAGCTGTGCCTCTAATCGTGACAGAAGCTCCCATTATAGGAACAGGTATAGAATATAAAGCTGCTACCGACTCAGGTGTAGTAATAATTTGCGAAGACGATGGTGAAGTTTCTAAAATCTCTGCAAATTATATAGATGTGAAAAGAGACTCTGACAAGAGTATTAAAAGATATAATCTCAATAAGTTTAAAAGAGCAAATGCTGGAACTACTATTAACCAAAGACCAATCATTTCCTTAGGAGAGAGGGTCACAAGGGGACAAGTACTAGCAGATGGTCCTAGCACTGACATGGGCGAGATGGCTCTTGGAAAAAATATCCGTATAGCTTTTATGAACTGGGAAGGATATAACTACGAGGACGCTATGCTTATTAGCGAAGACTTAGTAATTAATGACACCTTGACCTCTGTTCATATTGAAGAATACGAATCAGAAGCTAGAGAGACTAAATTAGGCGCTGAAGAGATATCTAGAGACATTCCTAACGTAGGAGAGGATATGCTAAAGGATTTAGACGACAGAGGCATAATCAGAATTGGTGCTGAAGTTCGTGCTGGAGATATTTTAGTAGGGAAAGTCACCCCTAAAGGAGAAACAGAATTAAGTCCTGAAGAGAGACTATTAAGAGCTATCTTCGGTGAAAAAGCTAGAGAAGTAAGGGATACATCCTTAAGAGTTCCTCACGGAGAAGCGGGAATTGTAATTGACGTTAGAACTTTTACTAGAGAAAACGGCGATGAATTAAATCCTGGCGTTAACGAAATGGTAAGGGTGTATGTAGCTACTAAGAGAAAGATTTCCGTTGGAGACAAGATGTGTGGTCGCCATGGAAACAAGGGTGTAATTTCTAGAATATTACCTAGAGAAGATATGCCTTATTTACCTGATGGAACTCCTATAGAAATAGTTTTAAACCCACTAGGCGTACCTTCACGTATGAATTTAGGACAGGTTTTGGAAGTTCACTTAGGCTTAGCTGCTAAAAAACTAGGATGGCATGTTGCAACTCCAGTATTTGACGGGGCTAATGAAGAAGATATAGCATCGGCTCTTAGAGAAGCTGGATACCCTGAACATGGTAAAATACAATTAAAAGACGGAAGAACTGGTGAATATTACGATGGACCTGTAACTGTGGGCTATATGTATATGCTAAAACTTCACCATTTAGTTGACGAAAAGATTCACGCAAGATCCACTGGACCTTATTCATTAGTAACCCAACAACCTTTAGGTGGTAAGGCTCAATTTGGTGGACAAAGATTTGGAGAGATGGAGGTTTGGGCTCTAGAAGCATATGGAGCATCTCATACTCTACAAGAAATGTTAACCATAAAATCTGACGATATAGTGGGTAGGGTTAAAACCTATGAAGCTATTGTCAAAGGGGATAATATACCAGAGCCTGGAATTCCTGAGTCCTTTAAGGTATTGATAAAAGAGCTTCAATCCTTGGCACTTGATGTAAAGGTGCTGGATTTGGATAATCAAGAAATGAATTTGGATGACGATTTGGATGACGATTTGAGCAGAATCGACAGCACAGGGGACAAGTATGAAGACGATGATACTGATTTAGGAGATCGAAATATCATTTCCGGAATTAGAAAAATCGGAGGCGACGAGATACCAGAAGGATTTAACATGGGTAGCGAAGACGACTACGATGACGAAGATTAGTATTACTTTAGTGAATGTTTTTGAATGAAGGGAGCGACTCATTTGGATAGTAGAGATGTAATAAATTCTATACAGATTGGATTGGCATCATCGGATAAAATTAGAGAATGGTCTTATGGAGAGGTAAAAAAACCTGAGACTATTAATTATAGAACCCTTAAACCTGAAAAAGAAGGACTATTTTGCGAAAAGATTTTCGGACCTGTAAAGGACTGGGAATGTAATTGTGGAAAGTATAAGAGGGTAAGATACAAAGGCGTTATTTGTGAAAAATGTGGTGTTGAAGTAACGAAAGCAAAAGTGCGTAGAGAACGAATGGGTCATATAGAATTGGCTACTCCAGTTTCTCATATTTGGTATTTCAAGGGAATTCCTTCTAGAATGGGTTTATTATTGGATATGAGTCCAAAAGACCTAGAGAGAATTTTATACTATGCTTCATATGTAGTTACAGAAATACACGAAGACGGCACAGGTTTATTTGATAAACAGCTTCTATCTGAAATGGAATATCGAGATGCCAAAGACGAATATGGTGAAAAATTCGAAGCCATGATGGGTGCCGAAGGGGTTAAGTACCTCTTAGAAAAAATTGATTTGAATAAACAATCCCAAGAACTTAGGGATGAGCTAGAAGGTGCAAAGGGCCAAAAGAGAAGAAGGATTTCTAGAAGATTAGAAATAGTTGAATCTTTTGTAAGTTCTGAAAACAAACCTGAATGGATGGTATTGGAAGTGCTTCCAGTTATTCCACCAGATTTAAGACCTATGGTTCAATTAGATGGTGGTAGATTTGCAACATCTGACTTAAACGATTTGTATCGAAGAGTAATAAATAGAAACAATAGATTAAAAAAACTGTTAGATATTGGAGCGCCGGACATAATCGTTCGAAATGAAAAAAGAATGCTTCAAGAAGCAGTTGACGCATTAATAGATAATGGTAGACGTGGTAGAGCAGTTACTGGAGCAGGCAATAGACCTCTTAAGAGTTTATCTGAAATGCTTAAAGGTAAACAAGGTAGATTTAGACAAAACTTACTAGGTAAAAGAGTTGACTATTCAGGTCGTTCAGTAATAGTAGTAGGACCTGAGTTAGAATTCCACCAATGTGGTCTACCTAAGAATATGGCTTTGGAATTATTTAAGCCTTATGTAATGAAAGAACTTGTGGAACAAGGTTTCGTTCACAATATCAAGTCTGCAAAGAGAATGGTAGAAAGACAAAATCCTCAAGTTTGGGATATTTTAGATGAAGTAATTAAGGACCATCCCGTGTTATTAAACAGAGCTCCCACACTTCACAGATTGGGTATTCAAGCTTTTGAACCAGTATTGGTAGAAGGGAAAGCTATTAGACTTCATCCATTAGTGTGTACTGCATACAATGCGGACTTTGACGGAGACCAAATGGCTGTTCACGTTCCTCTGTCAGCTGAAGCTCAATCAGAGGCTAGACTTCTAATGCTATCAACCAATAACGTATTGGGACTGAAAGACGGAAAGCCTATAATCACTCCTACACAGGACATGGTACTAGGTATATACTATCTAACTATGGACTCTGAAGTTCCAGTTCAAGGTGATGGAATGATATTTACAGATATGGACGAGCTTTTACATGCGTATGACTCCAAGGCTGCTAATATTCATGCCAAAGTAAAGGTAAGAAAAACTACACCAGATAATCCCAGGGGCGTAATGGTTGAGGGAACTATTGGAAGATTTATAGTAAATCAATATATTGCACAAGATTTGGGATTTGTTGACAGGGATTTAGATCCCCATGCATTGGAAATTAATCGTGTAATTAACAAATCTATATTGGGCAAGATTATTGAAAAGACTTTTGAAATTCATGGAAATATTGCGACTGTAAATTTTGCAGACCATATAAAGGAACTAGGTTTTAAATACTCTACTAAGGGTGCACTAACTATTTCTTTGGGTGATATAAATGTTCCTGATGAAAAATCTGCATTAATAGACAAGGCTCAACATGAAGTTGATAGTTACGAAAAGGCATACAAGAGAGGCCTAATCTCCGATGAAGAAAGATACGAAAAGGTAATCGAAATTTGGAGTGATGTAACTGATGACTTGACTAGTGTAGTTATGAATAGTTTCGAATACGACAACAATATTTTCATTATGGCTGACTCAGGAGCAAGGGGTTCTAAAAACCAGATTTCTCAGTTAGCTGGTATGAGGGGACTTATGGCTTCTCCTACTGGAAGAATTATTGAAGTTCCAATATCTTCAAACTTTAGAGAGGGACTATCTGTATTAGAATTTTTCATGTCTACTCACGGTTCCAGAAAAGGACTTGCAGATACAGCTCTTAGAACAGCAGATTCAGGATATTTAACTAGAAGACTTGTAGACGTTGCCCAAGAAGTTATCGTAAGAGAACTAGATTGTGGAACAGAAGAATACAGTGTAATAAAAGAATTCTCAGATGGAAAAGAGTTAATCGAAAGTCTAGAAGATAGAATTACAGGAAGATATTCTGTAGAAGAAATTGTTCATCCTGAAACAGGAAAAGTTTTAATCGGCAAAAGCCAAATGATTACAGGAATTATTGCTGACAAAATCATAGATGCTGGAATAACAGAAGTAAAAGTGCGAACTGCTCTAGGCTGTAAGAGTAAAGGTGGCGTATGTTCCATTTGCTATGGTATGAATTTAGCAAATGGTGCTGAAGCAGGAGAGGGAGAAGCTGTAGGAATCATAGCAGCTCAATCCATCGGAGAGCCAGGAACACAGCTTACAATGAGAACATTCCACACTGGTGGAGTTGCAAGTGCAGTTGACATAACTCAAGGTTTGCCAAGGGTTGAGGAGCTTTTTGAAGCTAGGAAACCTAAAGGACTTGCACTAATTTCTGAAATTGATGGTGTTGTTAAAGTAATTAATGAAAATAGAAAACGTGAAGTAGTTGTAACAGGAGACGATGGAACAGAAGAAAGATATACTATTGTTTACGGTGCAATTATAAAAGTAAAAGATGGGGAGAGAGTAGAAGCAGGACAAGAACTTACAAGCGGCTCCGTATATCCTCAAGACTTATTGCGTATTAAAGGCATTAAAGGCGTCCAAGACTATATACTGAAGGAAGTTCAAAGAGTATATAGACTTCAAGGTGTAGACATAAACGATAAGCATATTGAAATTATTTTAAGACAAATGCTTGCGAATATAAAGATTGAAGAATCTGGAGATACTAATTTATTGCCTGGATCTTTTGTAAAAGCGGATATGTTTTTTGAAGCCAATGAAAAAGCTTTGGCAGAAGATCTTGAGCCAGCTACTGGTAGCCCAGCTCTTATGGGTATTACAAAAGCTTCTCTTGAAACTGAATCTTTCTTATCTGCAGCGTCTTTCCAAGAGACCACAAAAGTCTTGACAGATGCAGCGATTAAAGGTAAAGAAGACTCCTTAATAGGGCTAAAAGAGAATGTCATTATAGGACAACTTATACCTGCAGGTACTGGCCTTAGAAAATATAGAGATGTAGTAATAAAAAGTGCTTATGGAGAAGAATTACTTCCAGAAGAAGTAGAAGAAGCTCAATAAACTATTACAAAGGACTGTGACGACCACAGTCCTTTGTTGTACATATTTAATTTGAATTATGCAATTTTTGAGTATATTTTGAAAAATGCTTATAATATGTTATAATTTTATAATTAGCAATTTGGTGGTGGAATTTGGAGAAATGGTTAATAAAGAGTGCTAATATTGATTTTAGCACCATAGGAAAAACACAAAACGAAAAAATTTTATATAGGATTATTGCCAACAGAGGTATTGATTCAAAGGAGGGTTTAGATGAGTTTTTAAACCCTAATTTGTCGAAATTGCATTCTCCTGAATCTATGGCTGATATGGAAAAAGCAGCTGATATTTTAATCAATTCCATAGAGCATGGGGAAAAGATTCGAATAGTTGGTGATTATGACGTCGATGGTATCATGAGTACTTATATTTTATATAAATTTATAAGTGGAGAAAATCCTAATGTTGATTACCAAATACCCCACAGAATTACAGACGGTTACGGACTAAATGTAGACATGGTGACAGACGCTATTAAAGACGGAGTAAAATTAATAATAACTTGCGACAATGGTATTTCTGCATTCGACGCTATAGACTTGGCAAAGAAAAATGATATTAAAGTAATAGTATTGGATCATCATGAACCCAAAATTTCTGAAGATGGAATTACGCAAATTACTCCAAAAGCAGATGCGGTGGTAGATCCCAAAAGAGATGATTGTCAATATCCATTTAAAGGATTATGTGGTGGAGCAATAGCGTATAAATTCGTTGATTATGTATCATTAATCCTAGGCTATGATGAAGGTGAAATAGTCAGAGAATATCTCGAATTTGCAGCGATTGCTACTGTCTGTGACGTGATGGATTTAATCGGAGAAAATCGAATTATTGTATATAACGGTTTAAAACTATTAAATAATACTACAAACTTAGGTCTTAAAACTTTAATAAGTACTGCTGCAATAAAGGATAAAACTTTGGACTCTTATCATTTAGGATTTATTATCGGACCTATGTTTAATGCATCTGGAAGACTAGATACTGCTACTAAAGGTTTAGAATTATTACTTGAAGAAAATGTCAAAAAAGCTGCTGGAATTGCCTTGGACTTGAAGAATTTAAATTTGGAGAGAACGAAACTTACAAAAGAAGGACTAGAGATTTTCATTAAAGAAATTGAGGCTACGAAACTTTATGACGATAAAGTCATTGTGGCGTATATTCCCAATATACATGAAAGTATCGCTGGAATAATTGCAGGAAGAGTTAAAGAAAAATATAATAAACCTACAATTATTTTAACAAAAAGTGAAGAATTTGCTAAAGGTTCCGCAAGGAGTATTGATGAATACGACATTACAAAGGGTATTGCATTTGAAGAACATTTGCTTAATAGTTTTGGAGGACATAAGTTAGCTGCAGGAGTGAGTTTGCCTATAGAAAACATCGAAACTTTTAGAACAAACCTAAATGAAAACTCCAATCTTACTGAAGAAGATTTTTATAAAAAGGTGTATATAGACTTGGGATTGCCGATTTCATTTATAAATCAAGAATTTATTGAGTCGCTGAAACAGATTGCTCCATATGGAAATGGAAATCCAAAACCATTATTCGGGTCAAAAGATGTCAAGATTGGAAATATGAAAATATTCGGAAAAGATAATAATGTCTTGAAAGTCGATGTTAGGGAAGGAAATGAAATGAAAGAAGGTATTTTATTTTCTTCAAGTTTTGAAAAATTCCAAAATGAAATGGAAAGAATGGGAATCGATTTTCCAAAATTATTAGTAACTGGCGAAGAAATATCGGCAGATATAGTATATCAGGCTAGTATTAATGAATGGAACGGTAAAAAAAATGCACAATTAATTATTACAAATTTTAGAATAAAGGAGGGGGATAATAATGTCTAATAAGCAAGGTATGATAAAAGAACTTATCGACAAAACTAAATACTATAACCAAAATATCGATGAAAAAACTATTACTGATGCTTTCGATTTAGCTTTTGAAATGCATAAGGGACAAAAGAGAAATTCTGGGGAAGATTATATTATCCACCCATTCCATGTGGCGCTTATTTTGGCGGAATTACACATGGATACTGCAACTATTATAGCAGGTCTTCTACACGATGTAGTAGAGGATACGGACTTCTCTTTGGAAGATATTGAAAAGCGTTTTGGTACTGATGTCGCTCATATTGTAGATGGTGTGACTAAACTTGCGAAGATTTCATATAAAACCAAAGAAGAAAAACAAGCGCAGAATATACGAAAAATGGTTCTTGCAATGGCAAATGACATCAGAGTTATTATTGTCAAATTAGCCGATAGACTTCACAATATGAGAACTTTGGAATATATGACTGAAGCTAAAAAGAAGGAAAAGGCTGGGGAAGTAGTAGAAATTTACGCTCCTTTAGCCAATCGACTAGGTATTAGTAAATTAAAGTGGGAATTGGAAGATTTGGCACTTAGATATCTAGATTATGATGGATATTACGATTTGGTGGAGAGAGTTAGTAAGAGAAGGACTGAAAGGGAGAAGTTAATAAACTCCATTGTAGAAATTCTTTATAAAAATCTGGAAGATGTAGGTATAAAAGCTGAAATCAGTGGAAGACCTAAGAATCTTTACTCCATTTATAAAAAAATGAATGTACAAGGAAGAGCATTTGATGAGATTTACGACTTAAGTGCTGTAAGGATATTGGTAGACGACTTAAAGGATTGTTACGGAGCTTTGGGAGTAGTGCATAATCTTTGGAAACCTATACCAGGTCGTTTTAAAGATTACATTGCCATGCCTAAATCCAATATGTATCAATCTCTTCATACTACAGTTATAGATGAGCATGGAGAAATATTTGAAGTGCAAATCCGAACTTTTGAGATGCATGAAATTGCCGAGTTTGGAATAGCTGCTCACTGGAAGTATAAGGAAGCAGGGGCAAGTGCCATCAACAAAGATGACAATATGACTTGGCTAAGGCAAATGATAGAGTGGCAGCAAGAACAGTCGGATCCACAAGAATTTATGGAAGGATTGAAAGTAGACTTCTTTACGGATGAAGTTTTTGTATTTACTCCAAATGGAGATGTCATGAGTCTTGCAGAAGGATCTACGCCAATAGATTTTGCATATTTGGTTCATACCCAGGTAGGTCATAATTGTGTCGGTGCAAAAGTAAATGGCAGAATAGTACCTCTGGATTACAAGCTTAGAAACGGCAATATTGTAGAAATTATCACTGACAAAAATAGTGGACCTAGTTTGGACTGGATTAATATAGTCAAATCTTCGAAAGCTAAGAATAAAATTAGACAGTATTTTAAGATACAAGACAAAGATAGAAATGTAGCTATTGGTAAAGACATGATTGAGCAAGACCTCAAAAAAAATGGTCTCAATCCAAAGAATTTATTAAATGATGAATGGCTACAAGTTTTAGTCGATAAATATAAAACTAAAACCATAGAGGACTTGTACGCAACCGTGGGTTATGGATCACTGTCCACCTCGCAAATAGTAAGTAGGTTAATTCAATTCTATGAGTCAACTCACAAAATAACTGACGAAGAAATATTAGCGTCACAAAAGAAAAAGGCTGCTTCTAAAAAGAAAAAAGGCAACGGGCTAGGAGTTATTGTACAAGGTGCAGATAACTTAAAGGCCAGAATGGCTAAATGTTGTAATCCTGTACCGGGAGATTCTATCATAGGATTTGTAACCAGAGGTAGAGGGGTTACAGTGCACAGGGCGGATTGTTTAAATATTTCAAATATAGAAGATGACGACAGATTGATGCAAGCCCAGTGGGATTTAGAAGAAGAAGCCCATTATAACGCGGAAGTTTGCATAAGAGCTATTGCAAAAACCGGTTTATTGGCTGCTATAACCAATAGGATTGCAGATTCTAATATAAGTATAAATGCCATAGATGCTAAAACAAATAAAGATAAAATTTCTACGATTAATATTATTTTGGAAATTCACGATATAGACGAACTTAATCGGTTGATGGACAGATTTAAAAACATAGAAAATGTTTTAGAAGTATATAGAGTTACAGGATAGGTGAAATATGAGAGCAGTTGTTCAAAGGGTTTCAAGGGCTAGTGTTACAGTAGATGGTGAAGTCGTTGGAAAAATTGAAAAAGGCTTAATGGTATTGTTAGGCGTTCATGGTGATGATACCGCTAAAGACTTGGAATATATTTATAATAAAGTAGTAGGCTTGAGAATTTTCGAAGATGAAAATGGTAATATGAATCTTGGATTAGATGAAGTTGGTGGTTCTTTATTAGTCGTTTCTCAATTCACTTTGTATGGGGATGCTAGAAAAGGTAGAAGACCATCCTTCACAGAATCTGCGAAACCAGAATTAGCCGAAAGATTATATGAAGAATTTATTCAAAAGGCTAAAGATGATAATATTATCTGTGAGAAGGGAATTTTCGGAGCAAAAATGGACGTAGAGCTGATTAATGACGGGCCAGTAACTATATTATTGGACAGTTCTAAAATATTATAGGTGATTTATGAATTATATTAAAGTAGATATAAATAATGGCGAGATGAATTGCTATCTAGTTTTCAATGAAGGAACTAGAGAGGCTGGAATTATAGACCCTGGAGATGAATACGAAAAAATTCTAAAAAATATAGAAGACAATAATCTCATCCCAAAATATATTTTATTAACCCATTCTCATGGGGACCATATTGGGTCTATAGGTAAACTACAAGATAGATTTCCTAATTTAAAGCTAGGTGTACACAAAGATGAAGCTCATATGCTAGCTGATCCTAACCTAAATCTCAGTGGATATATTTTAAGAGAAGCTGTTTCTTTTAATGCAGATTTTACTTTTGAAGATGGCGTTGAAATTTATTTGGGAGATGAAAAACTGACAGTTATTCATGTTCCGGGACATTCTCCAGGCGGTGCTTGTTTCTTAGTGGACGATAAGGTTTTTGTTGGAGATGTTTTATTCAAAAGAAGTATCGGAAGATCAGATTTATATGGAGGAGATGGAAACTTACTAGTTAAATCCATAGAAGAAAGGCTAATGATTCTTCCCGATGAATATTTAGTTTTCCCAGGTCACGGTCCAGATACAACTATTGGAGGAGAAAGACAGAGGAATCCGTTTTTAAGATGATTGAATTTAAAAACTTTGAGTACAAAAAAGAGTATAAAGAATTAATCGAGACCTTTATTCCAGATGCTGGCAATAGAGGTCTAGTTTTAATATTTGAAAAAACTGACGAAAATATTAGTCTTAGCACAGGGGATTACTTCAATAAATTGACATTAGATGAATATTTTTTCATAGAGAGCAGCAATATAAAAAGAGGATTATACAATCTTTTAAAAACTTATACTGGCAAAGACTTAAAATGGGGGATGTTAGTGGGTGTTAATCCATTAAAGTTATTTACAAAATTAATAGAAGGATATGGAATAGAAGAAGCCACTTCGATATTAAAAAATGGATATTATTTATCTGAGGAAAAAATTGAACTAGGATTTTCTATTTTAAAATTCCAAAATCCCATTAGAAAGACTTTGTATGGAAAAAATTCTATTTACATAGACATACCTTTTTGTCCAAGCAGATGCAGTTATTGTTCTTACTCAACATATAAAATTGACGATAATTTAATAAACGACTACTTAAAAGTACTTTCATATGAAATTGAAGAGGTATCTAAGCGTATTAAATTTATCCCCCAATCTATATATATAGGTGGAGGAACACCTTCTTCTATAGGTGCTAGGAATTTGAATAAGTTGCTAAATGTTGTGAAAGAAAATTTTAAAAATCCAGAAGAACTTACAGTAGAAATAGGTAGACCTGATACTATTAATCGAGAGATATTAGAAGTATTAAAGTCACAAAAGGTAGATAGGATAAGTATAAACCCTCAATCTATGAAAGACGAAACGATAAAAGCATTGGGTAGAAACCATTCTGCTAGTGATATTGTGGATTCATTTAACTTGGCTAGAGAGTATGGGTTTAATAATATCAATATGGATTTGATAATTGGTTTACCAGGTGAAACTGGAGAAGATTTCTTCAATACATTAGAAATAATAAAAAAATTAAAACCCGAGTCAGTTTCCATACACGCACTTGCGCTGAAGAAGGGATCAGAGCTGACACAGTCTGGGTATTATGATGACTCCATAGAAGAATTTCAAAAAATTAGAGATGATTTTATTGTAAATGAAGGTTATATCCCTTATTATCTTTACAGACAAAAGAATATGTATTTAAATATTGAAAACATTGGGTATTCAAAACCTGGGAAAGAATCCCTTTATAATATCGCCATGATGGAAGATATACAAAATATTCTAGGACTAGGATTAGGTAGCACCACTAAAGTTATAAAGGATGATAAAATTTTAAGACATATGAATTACCGAAGGCTGAAAGATTATGTAGAAAATATAGAAAAGAACATAGAAGATAAATTAAAACTGTTTGGAGGAAGTTTAGATGAAATTATTTGATTTGTTATCTGGTTTAAAAACACTGGAAACAAAGGGAAATATAGATGAAAATATAGAAATAACCGATGTGCAATACCACTCTGGTAAAATCGTTCCTGGTTCCATTTTTGTTGCAATTAAAGGTCATGAAACAGACGGTCACAAATATATACAATCTGCCAAAGATAATGGAGCAGTATTGGCAATTGTGGAAGATTTTATAGATTTAGACTTTCCAATGATTAGAGTAGAAGATTCCAGAAAGGCACTCGCAGATTTAGCTGATGTATTTTTTAATAATCCATCTACAAAACTAAATGTAATTGGGATTACTGCAACAAATGGCAAAACTACCACGTCATTTATGACTGATGCCATCTTCAAAGAATTTGGATTAGAAACAGGGTTAGTAGGAACAGTAGAAGTTAAGTATAAGGATATTTCTATTCCATCCTTGTTAACTACACCGGAAAGTAGAGATTTACAAGAATATACTAGAGATATGGTAGACGCTGACGTAACGGATTTAATAATGGAAGTTTCTTCCCATGCCCAAGAAATGGATAGGGTTAGGAATATGAATTATGATATAGTTACATTTAACAATTTGTCTCGAGAACATATAGATCAACATGGAAGTTTTGAAAATTATTATGAAATAAAGTCCAATCTCATAAAAAATGCATCTGAAGAATCTGTAGCTATTTTGAATTTTGATGAAGAAAAAATCAAAGTTTTAAAGGATTTCACTAAAGCTAAAGTTTTAAGCTATTCCATAGAAAATATGGAAGAAAATTTTGGAATTGAGAATTTAGATTTAAGTACAGGATATGCAAAGTTTAAATTTGTAGTTAATAAAGATATAGATGAATTGAAAATATCTAAAGATGCTTTCGATATTGAATTGGGAGTTGCAGGATATTCAGGAGTTATGAACTCAGTAGTAGCCATTATAATTTCTCTAGTCAGAGGAATCCCCAAGGAAACTATTCAAATTGCTTTGAAAAAGTTTAAGGGAGTAGAAAGAAGATTTCAAGTCATTTACGAAGATGACTTCACTGTAATAGACGATCATTATGCAAATGCTAGAAATATTGCAGTCACTTTGGAAACTATAGAAAAGATGAACTACAACAATCTTCACATGCTCTATGCCATAAGGGGCAATAGAGGTGTCAACCTAAATAGAGAAAGCGCAGAAGAAACCTGTAAGTGGTTGAAAAGATTGAAAGTAGAAAAAATTTACAGCACATCCAGTGTCGAATCCGTTACTTGGAAAGATGAAGTACTTCCAGAGGAAAAGGAAATTTTTCATAATACGATGGATGAAAGCAACATAGAAGTAGAGCATAATGAGAGACTAGATGATGCCATTTATAATATTTTGCCTAAAGTAGATAAAGGTGATTTATTATTGTTAGCTGGCTGCCAAGGAATGGATTCTGGAGGAAAAATTCTTTTGGAGAAGATATGCGAAAAATTTGATGATAAAAAGCGCGAAGAAATTTTGAAAGTCTTAGAAGGCAGGGCATTTTAAAAATATATAAACACAAATCCGATATTTTAATGAAGATGTCGGATTTTTTAAACTAAGTACTTCACGTAAAAGACATATTAATAAATTATAATATCTAATGAGATATGGCAAATTTGGAGGAATGAATATGGGTCGAATACTAATAGTTGATGACAATATACAAATTACAGAAATATTAAAAAGATTTGCAATAAAAGAAGACTTGTTTGTGGATGTTGCTCATGATGGAGAAGAAGCATGGGAAATGTATTTAAAAAATGAATACGATGTGATTTTACTTGATGTAATGATGCCAAAATTAGATGGCTATCAACTATGTAAGCGTATCAGAAAAGAATCCATGGTTCCTATAATTATGATAACTGCAAAAGGAGAAGATTACGAAAAAATCATGGGTTTAGATTTGGGTGCCGATGATTATATAGTTAAACCCTTTTCAGTTGCAGAAGTAATGGCTAGAATCAGGGCAATATTAAGAAGAATAGATAAAACTGATAAAGGGAATATTTTGGAATATGGAAATTTAAAATTGGATTTAGATAGTTATACTAGCGAAGTTTCTGGAGAAGATATTTTGCTTACAAAAAAAGAATTTGAATTACTGTGGACCTTGGCATCTAATGAAAATAAAGTTTTCACAAGAGAAAATCTATTGGATAGTCTTTGGGGATATGATTATTACGGAGACTCTAGAACCGTAGATACCCATATAAAAAGACTTCGAGCTAAATTGTCTAAATTCAAAGATTCCAATTGGACAATAAAAACCATCAGAGGTGTCGGGTATAAATTTGAAAAAGGTGACTAAATGAAAAGTAAAATAACTAAAAAGCTAATCCTTTATTTTATTCTTATAATGCTACTCAATTCTATTCTAGCAGGAGGAATATTTATTTATTTGGGACAGAGAAACTATGTAAACTCATATAAAATAAATCTTTCTGAGCGATTAGAAAATATTTCCAAGGCAATTTCTGAAAATTCTGATTTATTTCTTGGAAATGAAGATACCACTTCTTACATGATGGGTAGAGGCATGAATCAAGGTCATATGAGAGGTATGCATTATTCTTCAAGATATATCGATTGGATGAATGAAGTATTGGATAGCAATATTTGGATAATAAATAAAGACGACAATGTATTTCAACGAGGAAACTATAGAAATGTCATTCTATACGAAAACTTATCGCTAGATGAAAAATTAGTAATAGATAGAGCATTAATGGGAGAAACTGTAACGACAGAAAGTTTCAGTGATATTTTTGGAAGTGATTTTATCTCTGCAGCAGCACCTATGACAGACAATAGTGGAAATATAATTGGTGCAATATTAATTCATGAAAGCATATCTACCATGGATAATTTTATGACATCGGCAAATTATATTTTATCGATTTCTGCGATACTGGGAATTGCACTGGCATCTATATTAGCCGTTGTATTTGCGAATAAATTTATTAGACCTTTGAAAAGATTGGATAAAATAGCCAAAGATTTAATTCAAGGAGACTATAATGTTAAGACAGATATAGTTCAAGATGACGAAATTGGCGATTTGGCAAAGAATATAGATGAACTTTCTATTCGATTAGAGAAAAGTAGAATTGAGAATGAAAACTTAGATATCATGCGTAATGATTTCATGTCTAATATTTCCCATGAACTAAAAACTCCCGTTACAGTTATGAAGGGATCCTTGGAAGCTTTGGTAGAAGGGGTTATCAAAGATGATGAGATTTCAGATTATCATAATATTTTATATAAAGAAGTTGGAGTCTTGGAAAGATTAGTGGGGGAATTGATGGAACTAAATTCCATTAAAAATTTAAACTTTCCCATGAATTTTTCACAGGAAGATTTGGTTTCCATATTAGAAGATGCATCAAGGAGTCAAAGAATAATCGGCGAAGAAAAAAATGTGAAATTGGAACTAGATATAAAGGACTCTTATTTGATGATTAATGGTGATTACACCAGATTGCGCCAAATGTTTATTACCGTGATTAATAATGCAATTAAATTTTCTTATGAGGGAGAAAAAGTCAGCATAAGAGAATATCAAAAAAATTCTCATGCAATAGTTCAAATAATAAACCGAGGAAATCTAATTGAAGAATCAGAAATAGAAAATATGTTTGTGTCCTTCTATCGAATTAGAGGCACTGAAGAAAAAGGATTTGGCTTAGGACTAGCAATAGCAAAAGAAATAGCTCTCCGCCATAATATTACAATAAATGTCAAAAGTGATATGGTTACAGGCACGATTTTTGAATTTGTAATTCCCATTAATTAATTTTGCGATGGTTAACATTGACAAAACGATTGCGGTATGATTAAATAACAATAGCATTGAAAAGAAGGAGTAGTTTATTTTTCGTCTTAAGAGAGCAGATGGGTGGTGAAAATCTGTGGCGGAGTTATTCGAAGACATCTTGGAGCTTAAACGAACTGAACCGCGTAAGGTCTATTAAGTGAGGTTTACCTAATTAGGGTGGTACCGCGAGTTATACTCGTCCCTTTATTGTGGACGATTTTTTTTTATTTATTTTTAGGAGGAAATTATGGCTGATAAAATGGGGCATTTGCGAAGAACGCATTATGCAGGTGAGCTAAGAGAAGAAAACATTGGCGAAGAAGTAATACTAATGGGATGGGTACAAGGAGAAAGAAGCTTTGGATCCATAGTATTTGTGGATATTAGAGATGTGAGTGGAATTTCTCAAGTGGTTTTTGATCAGGAAAATGACAAGGAAACTTTTGATAAAGCTAAACATTTACGATCAGAAGATGTAATAGCAATTAAAGGAATAGTCCGTGCAAGATCGGCAATAAACGAAGATATTCCAACAGGTAAAATTGAAATTGAAGGAAAAGAGTTGAAAGTTTTAGACAAGTCAGATGTTCCTCCAATTTATGTAAAAGACGGCGATAATGTCAGTGAAAACATGAGACTTCAATACAGAACTCTGGACTTAAGAAAGCCATCTATGCAACAAAATTTGATTACAAGAGCTAAAATATATAAAGTATTCAGAGACTATCTTTCAGAAAATCGCTTTATAGAAGTGGAAACGCCAATTTTAGGAAAGCCAACTCCTGAAGGTGCTAGGGATTATTTGGTACCAAGTAGAGTTAATCCTGGGAAATTTTATTCCCTTCCCCAATCACCTCAGTTATTCAAACAAATGCTGATGGTCTCAGGTTTGGATAGATATTTTCAAATTGCCAAATGCTTTAGAGATGAGGACTTAAGAGCTAATCGCCAACCGGAATTTACTCAAGTAGATATCGAAATGTCTTTTGTAGATGTTGAAGACGTGTTATCTATGAACGAAGGTCTTATTCAAAGATTATTTAAAGAAATTTTAAATGTTGATATTGAATTGCCGCTAAAAAGACTATCATACGACGAAGCTATGGAAAGATACGGCATTGATAAACCTGACACGAGATTTGGCTATGAGCTAATTGATGTTAGTGAAATCTTACAAAATTCTGGATTCAAGGTATTCAGCGGTGCAATAGATAATGGCGGATCAGTAAGATTAATTAATATTGACGGAAAAGCAGATGAATTTAGTAGAAAAGATATAGATAAGTTAGAGAACTTCGCTAAAACTTATGGAGCAAAGGGACTAGCTTGGATGAAGATTACTGATGAAGGTGTAAACTCTCCAGTAGCAAAATTTTTAGAAGATACTGAAATTGAAAAGATACTTGAAAAATCTAAAGGAAAAGTAGGGGACTTACTTTTATTAGTGGCTGATAAAAACGAAGTTGTATTTGACGCTTTAGGAAATCTGAGAAATCATATTGCAGACAAATTTGGTTTGAGAAAAGATGATGAATATGACATTTTATGGGTTACAGATTTTCCATTGTTTGAATACGATGAAGAAGAAAATCGTTACGTTGCAAAGCATCATCCATTCACATCACCAAGGGATGAGGATTTGGAATTACTAGAAACAGAACCCAAAAAAGTAAAAGCAAAAGCATACGACATCGTAATGAATGGCGATGAAATGGGCGGTGGAAGTATAAGAATATCCAACAGCGATCTTCAAAGGAGAATGTTTAATGCTTTAGGTATTGACGAAAAATCCCAAGTAGATAAATTTGGATTTTTATTAGACTCATTTAAATATGGTGTACCACCACATGGCGGGATCGCTTATGGTCTAGATAGATTGGTGATGTTATTTGTGGGTACAAATAATATCAGAAATGTAATTGCATTTCCAAAAACTCAATCTGCAACGGATCTTTTAACCGGAGCACCAATTGAGCTAGATGACGAACAATTGCTAGAAACTCACATAAAGGTGATTAGAGAGGAGAATTAATGGAACAAGTTGGAAGAGTTGTATCAACTAACGATGGAATGGCCAGCTTAGAAGTTAGAAAGGTTTCGGCTTGTGGAACCAATTGTGCATCATGTGCAGCTAGCTGTGAACAAGAACCTATGAAAATAGATGTTATAGATTCCTTAGGAGTTAAACCTGGAGAATATGTGGAAATAAAAGCAGATGGTGGCCAAGTATTAAAATACATGTTGCTATTATATGGACTCCCTCTATTATTTATGATAATAGGTTTTGGAGTTTCCCATTCATATTTCCAAAATGCTCAAATAGCTAATTATGAATTGATGTCCCTATTAGTAGGATTAGTAGCATTAACTTTAGGAGCATTAATAGTTAGAAGCATAGATAAAAAATCTAATATAAAATCATATAATATCAATCATATGGTTAGAAAATTATAAAAAATGACACTGACTCTCAAAAATTTTGAGAGTCAGTGTTTTTTTATAAATAACTTTTAGCAATTTCTTCCACTGCTTTAATAGTTTCTAAGATTTCTGATTCTGTATTGTATGAGGATAGGCTTAATCGTACAATACCTCGTCTTTCAGTTTTCATAGCTTTATGAAATAATGGTGCGCAGTGATTGGCACTTCGTGAACAAATATTATATTCTTCCCAAAGAATATCGCTGATTTCTTGGGAGTTTGCACCGTGGATATTAAATGAAACTATTGGAGCGTTAATTTCTTCAAGCTTCGTGTAAAGTTTGACATTATCTATTTTACTAATTCCATCATGAAGCATTCTGGTGAGATGGTCTAAATGTTTAAAAACTTCTTGGGAATTAATTGTTTCTATTCCAGCTTTTAATCCCAAAAAGGAATGAATATTAGCAGTTCCTGGTTCAAATAATTCTGGCAATTGTTTCGGCTGTTCTTTTGAGAAGGTGTCGAAACCTGATCCACCTGAAAAAACTTGATCAAATTTAAAGTCACCCTTTACAATAAATCCTCCAGTCCCTTGGGGGCCGTGGAGGCTTTTATGACCTGTAAATGCAAAGATTATTTCGTCATAATCTTCAAGGGTGAAGGGAATGGCACCTGCTATCTGTGCTCCATCTACTATGAGTTTTAGTCCATGATTTAAAGTGAATCTATTGATAGTTTTTAAATCAGTAAATTTTCCTGATACATTTGAAGCGGCTGTAACGACGATAGCTTTTGTGTTGGGTTTTAAATATTTTTCTAAATCTTTAACTTTGATATTAAAATCTTCATCCATTTCTAGAAAGCTTAATTCTCCACCATTTTTTTCCAAATTATACAGTGGTCTTAATACTGAATTGTGTTCAGTTACACTAGTAATTATGTGATCGTTTTTAGAAAACAAGCTTTGGATAACGAAATTTATGCCAAATGTAATATTGGGCGTTAAAATTACTTTTAATGGTTCATCGAACCCAAAAAAATTTGCAATAGTTTCTCTAACTTCGTACATTTTTCGAAGGGAATTTAAACTTTGGGGGTAAGCGCCTCTAGATGGATTACCGTATTGTTCAGAAATAATTGCATCATATATGGCATCTGCTACTTGTTTAGGTTTTTGGATTGTGGTTGCTGCATTATCTAGATAAATCATAGGGCTTTATCACCGGTTTCCTGCTTTTATTATTGTATTCGACAATGTATCTATTTTCGTATTGAAATTTATTTTCTTCAAATATTTCTTCAACGGTTTTTGAAAATTTGATATCTAGTCTCAAAGCTAGTCCGCATCCTGCATCTATTTCTGGCAAGAGGGGAACTAGGCGAGATTTAATATTAGATCTTTCCATAAGTATTTCTGACGCCATAGCTTGGGACGAGGAGGAAAAAGTATAAATTACATAATTTTTCAAGGTCTTACCACTTTGTATTTCGTCATCAACTCGCAAATTCTGTACATATTTGTAATCTCTCCGACTTGCAAATTTTCTTTAAGTTTGTAAAAATCTAAACACAAGCCACAAGATAAAATTTCTACCCCATTGTCAGATAGTTTCTTCAAATCTTCTACGGAGTTTTCGTTAATAGTAGACAGTTCAATACCCTTGTTATAAAGAAGTACGTATTTAGGAAGAATATCTTGTTCAGTTAATGCAACTAGAAATCCTTCAATTAACTTTCTTCCAAAGTTTTCATCGCCTTCGCCCATTTTATTAGAATCAAAGACAACTACATAAGTTTCTTCAGTTTTGGGTGTATTTATAATTTTAGATTTAGTAAATTCTACTTCGTAATTGTCTGAAGCATATTTTTGGATTTTAACTTCATATCCAGTTTGAGTAGCTAATTTTGATAAATTTTCTGTAGCTACTTCGTTGTCAACTAGTACAAGAAAGTTTTCTTCACCTTCGTTGATTGCGCGTTTTGCCATTATTACGGGCATGGGACATTCTATTCCCAGTGCATCTATTTTTTTCATATTAGTCTCCTATATAACTATAACGTCTTTGTCGAATCTCTTGTGAATTTTTCCTAGGATATGGGCATCAATCCCATTGGATTTCAAATCTACAATAGCTTTTAGTCCATCTTCTTCAGATAAGCTGACTAGTAAGCCACCTGAAGTTTGGGGGTCGTATAGAATCTCTTCAAGAGGAAAGTCGTCAATTTGGAACTCTACTTTTGTTTCCATGAATTTTCTGTTTCTTTGGGCACCCTTGGTCAAAACAAATTCCTTTGCTGCATTCCTAGCGCCGGGAAGTATCGGTATAGATTTTGAATCGATAATTGCAGTGTATTTTCCATCTATCATCTCGCCAAGATGACCCATAAATCCAAAGCCAGTCACGTCTGTGGCGCTATTTACTTTGTATTTACACAGGATATCTCTTGCATATTTATTTAAAGTAATCATGGATTTTATTGCACCATTAAACTCTTCTTCAGTTGAAATTCCTATATTATAGCCATTTGTAATCAAAGTTACACCTAAAGGTTTTGTCAAAATTAAGATATCTCCTTCCTTAGGAGTATTGTTTTGCCAAATGTCTTTCGGATTGACTTTTCCTGTTACACTTAGTCCGTATTTCACTTTTGGGTCGTGGATAGAATGTCCTCCAACCAATGTGGCTTTTGCTTCAATAACTTTTTCTGCACCACCTCTTAAAATATCTTCTAAAGCTTTGATATCTCCTTCTTCGGGAAATGCTACTATATTCAGAGCACAAACTACTTCGCCGCCCATGGAATACACATCGCTCAATGCATTGGCAGCTGCTATTTGACCGAAAATATAGGGGTCCTTTACCATGGAAGGGAAAAAATCCAGTGTAAAGACCATAGCGATATCGTCAGTTATCTTGACGACGGCTGCATCGTCTTTAGTGTCAAATCCTACCATGATGTCTGGTCTATTTAAAATTGGTATATTTTTTAAAATTTCATCTAGGGAGCCAGCAGGGATTTTAGAATTGCATCCACCGCAAACTTCTAGCTCTAAATTGTTCATTTTGTTCTCCGTTAAAATTTATATTCTATTGTTTATTATAACAGATTAATAGAAAATGAAAGTATAAATACAATTAAACTTAAAACATTTCTAAAAATGCACTAGGCTCTGTCAATTGATTTCCATGACTATATATGATAGAATAATTTTCATGAATAATCTGGGAGCGAATGAGTGTCTGGTGTGCTCTGCGGTCTTCAAAACCGTTGTGAGAAGTGTACTTCTTGGGTAGGTTCGATTCCTACTCGCTCTCGCCAATAAAAATACTGTACTAGCAAAAGCTAATACAGTATTCTTTTTTCTTCATATCTTTTGGTAATCTTTTTTAAATCAAAATCTTCTAAAAGGGCAAGGGACATTTTCCTATTGAGATTGTTCATGTCGCGAAATTCGGCAATGGTAATTTCATTATTATTTTCCAGATATTCAATGAGATTATTTTTTATTTTTTCATAATTTTCTGTGGTGATTAAGAATCCGTCCAGTCTAATTAACTTGTCTTTTAGTAAAAATGTTAGTGTTTCCTTTTCTAGTTTTGTGTTTGAAAAGTCTGAATCTTTTAATAGTGAAGGCTCTGCTTCTTTTATTTTTCTGATTATATCTTCAGCTATTTTAGTATTTTTATCGCTGAGGTTAATTTTAAAATCCTTGAGCGAGATATAATTTGGAGAGTTTTCTATTAAATCCAAAAAACTATCTGAATTTAGCAAAGAATTAAAAACTTTTGGATTAGTTTTTTTAGCAATTCTATCTCTTAATTCCTCTTTGGGCATTCCAGACTCCAAGGGATTTTCGGCGTGAAATTTTTCTAAAATGCTTTTGGTCTTAGCTTTTAAGTTCTCTATTATAGAATCGGTGAAGTAAAAGTTATTTATCAGTAGCAATTTATTTTCATTCATTAAGTTTTCTAAATTTTTGTCGATTTCAGCTTTTAGCCTTCCAGTATAAGAAAATATTTCTTCAAAGGTAGTACCGAAATCCACACGGCTTATAAAATCATAGATAACATCTTTTAATTCGAAATTTTCTTTTGCTTCTAATTTTTTTATATAGTCTTCATCCTTTCGGTTGTGTTTTTTAGAAACAGTTTCAATAACTACTCCACCGCCAATTGTATTAACAGGGGAGTAGCTTCTAATTACAAATTTGTCATTAATTTTACAATATATTGGTTCTTCCAGTCTTAACTGTACTAGGGCTTGATCGCCATTTTTTATTTTTTTCATATCCAGTGGCACTATTCTTGCCAAAACTTCTGTAGTTCCATGAAAAATTCTTACGCGACTCCAATGCTCTAAGATAATATCAGCATGGGACGAAAGGGATATTTTTGCGTCGATTATATTTGATTCCAAAAGAGAATTATGACTTGCTATTATGCTTCCTCTTTGGATTTCATTTTTGCTTAAGTTGGAAATATTAAGAGCTGTTCTTTGGCCTTTAGTGGCTTTATTTACAGACTTTTCGTGAACTTCTATACTTCGTATTTTGACTTCTTTTAAAGATGGATAGAGTTGGTAATTTTTTCCAACCTCAATTTCTCCTTCTATAAGGGTTCCAGTTATTACAGTTCCAATTCCAGTAAGAGAAAAAGATCTGTCCACATTCATCCTCGTGGGCATTTCTTTAATTTCCATCGTTTCCAATTTTTTAGTTTTTTCATCTATGAGATTGATTAATTCGTCAAAACCTTTCATGCTTAAGGAATCCACTTTTACAATGGGGGAGTCTTTTAAAATGGTATTTTGGAGAGAAGTTTTAATATCGTATTCTACCAATTCTAAAAATTCATCCTCAACCAAATCACATTTCGTAATTACAATTATCGAATCTTTTATTCCCATATACGTCAAAATTTCTGCATGTTCCAAAGTTTGGGGCATTACGCCGTCATCTGCAGCGATAACCATTAAAACTATATCGATTCCCACTGCACCACTCATCATATTCTTTATAAATCTTTCATGTCCAGGAACGTCAATTATTCCTACTCGGTTCCCAGAAGGTAAATCGAAATAAGTAAAGCCAAGATTTATTGAAATGCCTCTCTTTTTTTCTTCTTCTAGATTATCAGTTTCTCTGCCGGTAAGTGATCTTATCAATGAAGTTTTTCCGTGGTCTATGTGACCTGCTGTGCCTAAAATAATATATCTCATATCAATTCTCGTAATATTCCTTTAAAATTTCAATTATCTTTTCAAATTCGTCTTCAAGTATCGTTCTCACATCCAATAGAATTCGTTCATTCTCCACATTTGAAATTATGTGGTATTTGGATAAACGCAAAAATTCTTCCAACTCATCTGCATTGGTCTTAGGATTAATAGCAATTGCTCTAGATTTTAAAACTTCAGTTGGATAAGCACCGCCTCCAACTAGACTGTCAGAATCTATTATTTCAAATTCTATATTTTTTATTGAATTTTTTAATTTATTTGAAAAATTTATAGCTTTTGCGTCAATCTCTTCGAGGTTCATGCTAATCATTTTTAAAGTTGGGATTTCTTCCATAACTTTTTTCTCATCTAAGTATTCTATAAGAGTAGCCTCCAAAGCACATAGAGTTAATTTACAAACCCTAAAAGCACGAAGGAGTTGATTATTTTTGATTTGTTGAATTAATTCTTTATTACCACAAATAATCCCACCTTGAGGTCCTCCCAAAAGCTTGTCACAAGAGAAACTCACTAAATCTATCCCGTCGTTTATGCAATCCCTTACAGTTCTTTCATAGCTCAAACCATATCTGCTTAAATCTATTAGACTTCCACTTCCTAGGTCTTCGATAATGTGAATATCTTTACCAGAAATCAAATCGGAAAGTTCAGAAGCTGAAACGTCCTCGTGAAAGCCCATTATTTTATAATTAGATGTATGAACTTTCATCAGTACTTTTGTTTCATCGTTAATTTTATTTTCGTAATCATATAGATGAGTTCTATTTGTAGCGCCTACTTCAACTAAAATAGCTCCAGAATTTTCCATGATTTCAGAAATTCTAAAAGAATCTCCAATTTCCACAAGTTCACCTCGACTAATTATAGTCTCTTTTCCCTTGGAAAGAGTATTTAGCATAAGAAATACTGCAGCAGCGTTATTATTTACAATTAATGCATCCTCTGCACCTGTCAGTTTTTTTACTAAGTCAATTACATGTTCATATCTGCTGCCACGTTTTCCAGTATCCAAATTGTATTCTAAATTAGAGTAGCTAGATGATATCACCACAATTCTATCGATAGCTCTTTTAGAAAGGGGAGCCCTGCCCAGATTCGTATGTAAAACTACGCCTGTGGCGTTTATGGTTTGCTCAAGGGAATATATACTTTTTGAATTTAACATCTTTTCAATTTGTAAATATATATCCTCTGATTCAAATTCGAAGTTTGGATTTGTTTTTAATTTCTCTCTGTAACTTGTAATTACATAGTTAGAAACTTCTTTTATGTACTCTCTAGGCAAGTCATAATTTTTTTTATCAAAATATATTAATATATCATTTACCTGTGGGATTTTTCTGTATCTATTACTCATAGTTTCACCTTTTTAAATTAAAAATTATTTATCTGTGTTAATTATAACATATAAGATGGAACTAATAAATTTCATAAGAGATTGAAGTTTAAGCTGTTTTCCCATTATAAAATATATATAAACGATTAATTAATAAATTTAATTTTCTTATCTTATTGACCATGCGCAATTAAATGATACAATATTCTTATGTAAATTAGTTAGTAGGTAATTCTTTTATATAGTAAACAATTTCACCAACTAAATTATTTACAAATATAAATTTAGGGATGGTATATATGGATACAATAAAACAAGTAAATGGTATTGTGTGGGTCTTTGCTGCAATTTTAATTAGTTTTGTACTTGTACAGGCCACAGTATTCATGAAAAAAGCATTAGATTTTAACAAGAAGCACGAAGTGTTAACATCAGAAGAAGTAAAGTTATCAATGAGAACAGGAATTTTCTCAATAATTGGGCCAGCATTTTCTGTAATGATTGCAGCAATTTCATTGATGGCATTGATGGGTCCAGCGGCTACTTTTATGAGAATTGGAGTAATAGGATCTGCAAACTACGAAATTATGCTTGCAGGTATAGCAGCAGAAACCATTGGAGTAGAATTGGGAAGTGCAGAAATGACTGCAGCAATATTCGTATTGGCATTATTTGCGATGATATTAGGTTCTGCTCCATATTTTATTAACTGCTTTATAACATTAAAACCAATGGAAAAAGCTCTTGAAAAAGGAAAAGATCAAGTCAATTCATTTACAAAAATAGTTGGATTGATAGCTTCTGTAGCACTGATGACATATTTCGCAGTGGATAATGCTCGTAAAGGTATAGTTGAATTATTAGTAATTATTGTATCAGGCGCAGTGTGTCTAGCTGTTTCTATGATTGCTGATAAGACAGGAAAGAAGTGGCTTTATGAATGGCTTTTGGCAATAGGACTTATTGCAGGATTAGCATCTAGTATTTTCTTCACACAAGTTTTAGGATTGGGGGCATAAAGATGGATAATAAAAAAATTGATATGGAAAAAGACTATCAAGAAAACTTTTTACCGGGTATACATAGATGGGGCAGATTTAGTATGATTTTTGCGTTATTTCTTTCCTTTCTACCTATAGGATATATGTACCTTATTAAGGGGTGGAGAGCTGACTTTGCATCTTATTCATCGGTAATAATTGCGATTTCATCATTCGGTATCGGAATGTGGTTAACAGAACCTATGAGTTACTTCCCGATATTAGGGAGCGCTGGAACATATATGTCATATTTTTCAGGAAACGTATCTAATATGAGAGCGCCTGTGGCTTTGTCAGTACAAAGTGCCCTTGATACAGAAGTACAAACTCCTAAAGGAAATATCGCAACTATTGTAGCAATAGGAATCTCAGTATTTGTAAATCTTGCAATATTAATAACTATAATTATGCTAGGACAAAAGTTACTTGAAATTTTTCCACCTGCTGTATTAGGATCGTTTAGATATTTGATACCAGCTTTGTATGGTGGTTCGATAGTTATGAGATTTAAAAACAATCCTAAACTAGCTTTGAAATATTCTATTCCAGCAGTAATTTTGTATTTTATTGTGAGACAAATTCCAGGGGTTAGTACATTTGCTCTGGCCATAGTAATAGCTGGAACAATATTATATGGATATGTAGATCATAAGATAAAAAATAAGTAGGTGATGATATGAAATATATAGATATGCACGTAGACACTCTTATGAGAACATCTATAGCAAAGGGCGAAAATCCTTTGTATATAAATGACATAGCAAGTGTAGACTTCAAGAGACTAAAAGCAGGAAATTGCATTGCACAATTTTTTGCCATCTTCTTATTAAATGATAAAATTTATAAGATGCTAGGAAGAGAACCTATTTCAGATGACGCATATATCGATGAACTGTTGGCACATTTTCATGAACAAGTGACTAAATATAATGACATCATTGAAGTTGCATATAATATAAAAGATTTGGAGAAAAATGAATCTGAGGGAAAGATTTCTGCATTTTTGACTATTGAAGATGGTAAAAGTTTAAATGACGATCTGAGCAAATTAGATTTATATTATGAAAAAGGAATTAGACTTATAAGTTTGCTTTGGAATTTTGAAAACTGTATAGGATTTCCCAATTCAACAGATAAGGAAATTATGGCAAAAGGTTTAAAACCTTTTGGATTTGAGGTAGTAGAAAAAATGAATGATTTGGGAATGATAATAGATGTATCTCATTTATCAGATGGTGGATTCTATGACGTAGCAAAAGCTTCTAAGAAACCATTCGTAGCTAGTCATTCAAATGCAAGAATCTTGTCACCTCACCAAAGAAACCTTAAAGATGATATGATAAAGATTATAGCAGATTCAGGTGGTGCAATTGGACTTAATTTTGGCCCAGAGTTTTTAAACAAAGATATTACAAACAAAGATTCTACAATAGATTTAATGGTAGATCATTTAAATCATATTAAAAACATTGGTGGAGAAGATGTGGTTGCTATAGGTTCAGACTTCGACGGCATCGGTGGCAATTTAGAAATAGATAGCGCTGATAAAATGCCAAATCTTTTTGAAAGACTATCAAAAGAAGGATGGTCGGAAGAACAAATAGAAAAACTTGCATGGAAAAATATAAAAAGAGTAATCAAAGATACAATGAAATAATTGAAGTAGGATGTCATAAAAAGGGACCAGGGTAAATTTACCTGGTCCCTTTGGATTAGTTGTTTATTTTTGGACAGTATATTGAAATTTAAAGTTTAACTATTTTGAATTAATTTTTTCATTTTATGAATTAAGCAATTGAATGAAACACTGTGAAATTGTTATATTTTCGATATTTCAATATTTAATAAAATAATTTAAAATGCAATTAATTAGTCAATTTCAAAAGTTAAATATATATTTTTTCAATTAAATGACTTGATTTATTCCTAATCTAATTGTATTATATAATAGTGAATAAAATAATTTGTTCAAATGATATTGTAATGAGATTTCTTTTATAAGAAAACCGAAGGGACAAGTATAGGTAGCCGATTCTATATGAAATTCTCAGGTGAAAAGACTTACAATTGATGAAACTCTGAAGTTTATAGACAACAGGGAGAAGGCGGATGTCTTTCCTTGTTGTCTTTTTTGTTTAGGAGATTTTAATATGAAAAACAAAGAAATTATAACTAATAATCCAAAATTTATTGGATTTAAAAATTATAATGTGGATTACAATGAAGAAGGATTTTTAGATGTGCTTTACAGAGCTAGAAATCAAATACATAATAATTATAAATTAATTACTCATCCACTATATGGAAATATTACTCCTACAAGTACAATTTTTAGGAGCATTTGTGTTGAAAAAATATCCAATTTAGATTTAGAGTCAGTTTATATTATTGAAGATGCTATTCAAAAAGTAGAGCGCATAATTAAAACTGAAAGAACTAAAATACTTTCAGATTCAATAAGAGAAGATTTAGAATTTATCGATTATACTTTAATAAAAGAAACTTTAGATCAAATATTATAGGAGGAATTTTATGTATGATTTGGTAATTATTGGAGCAGGGCCAGGTGGTTTGTCTGCTGGACTATATGCTGGCAGGGCTAGATTGAAAACAGCAATCCTAGAGAGTACAGCCATCGGAGGCCAAATAGGAATTACAGATTCCATTGAAAATTATCCTGGAAGTTTGCTAGATGGTGAAGAAAGTGGAAGCTCTTTAACTGAGAGGATGAAAAAACAGGCAGAGAAATTTGGATGTGAAATAGTAAATGCGACAGCTAAAGATGTAGATTTTTCTGGACATCCGAAAAAGATTTTTTTATCTAATGGTGAAATCCTTGAAACTAAGGGAGTAATTATTGCAACAGGTGCAAGTCCAAGGAAATTAAATGTCCCTGGAGAAGCAGAATTTACTAGCAAAGGAGTATCTTATTGTGCAACTTGCGATGCCGATTTCTTCACAGACTTCGAAGTGTTTGTAGTAGGTGGTGGAAATTCTGCAATAGAAGAAGCTATTTATCTTTCTAAATTTGCTAGAAAAGTCACTGTCTTAGTAAGAAGAGATGTGTTAAGATGTGACGCTATAGTAAAGGAAGAGGCAGATGCTGTAGATAATTTGGAATTTAAATATAGTACCTCAATAAAAGAAATTAAGGGAGAGGGGCTAGTACAATCCCTTGTGCTTATAGATAATATTACTAAGGAAGAATACGAATATTTTGCTGATGAAGATGATGGTTTAATGGGAGTTTTTATATTTGTAGGTAATGACCCTACTTCTAAGATGTTTGAAGGCAAGGTAAAATTAGACGAAGATGGATATATCGTAACGAATGAATTGATGCAAACCGATATACCTATGGTATATGCAGTTGGAGATATTAGAAATACTCCACTAAGACAAGTAGTAACAGCAGCAAGCGATGGTGCAATTGCCGCTGTCTATATAGAAAAAGAAATGAAAAATATAAAGGGTTAGGAGGTATGTATAGTGATCGAGTTAGATAAGTCGAATTTTGATAGTGAAATATTTGAGTCAAAAGGATATGTCTTCGTAGACTTTTGGTCTGAAGCTTGTGAGCCATGTAAGGCTTTGATGCCAGGCATACACGAGCTGGCTGAAAAGTATGGAGATAAAATTAAATTTTGCTCATTGGATATTACAAAAGCTAGAAGATCTGCTATAAAAGTAGGAGTATTGGGTCTACCTACGATGCTAATGTTTAAAGATGGTGAGAAAATAGACATCATAAACGCAGATGAGGCTACTATAGAAAATATAGAAGCTATGATCCAAAAATATGTTAATTGAGGAGGACCTATGCGTCTTGAATTAGGTGAGATTTATATTAAAGATATAATCTTTGAGGATGTCTCTAGAATTGAAAATGGGATACTATATCTTAATAAATCAGACTTAGTAAAGGAATCAGGATTCGAAGATGACGAATATCTTGAAGATATCGATTTTGATATTGTCCGTCCAGGAGAAAGTGTCAGAATCACTCCAGTAAAAGATGTACTGGAACCAAGATACAAAGTCGAAGGCGGAGAATTCTTTCCTGGTATACTTGGCAAAGTTAATACAGTAGGAACAGGTAAAACAATTTGCTTAAAGGATATGGCAGTTATTACGACCGGTAAAATCGTAGGATTTCAAGAAGGAATTATAGATATGACCGGAGAAGGTGCTAAATACACTCCTTTTTCAGAGCTTTTGGGTTTAGTAGTTATAACAAATCCTAAAGAAGGTGTTAAGCAACATCAGCACGAACAAGCAGTGAGAATGATAGGACTTAAGGTCACAAGCTATATTGGAAGTTTGGCAAAAGATATTGAACCAGAAGTTGTAAATGTATTTGAAACAAAACCACTATTAGAGCAAGTTAATGAATTTCCAAATCTGCCCAAGGTTTTATACGTTTACATGTTACAAACCCAAGGACTATTACACGATACATATGTATATGGAGTAGATGCGAAGAAAATAATTCCTACTTTTCTTTATCCAACAGAAATAATGGATGGAGCAATAGTATCAGGCAATTGTGTATCTGCATGCGACAAAAACCCAACATATGTGCATTTAAACAATCAAGTTATCAGTTCTTTGTATGAAGAACATGGAAAGACCATAAACTTTTTGGGAGTTATAGTAACCAATGAAAATGTATTTTTAATGGATAAGCAAAGGTCATCTGATTTTACCGCAAAACTAGTAGAATTTATAGGTGCCGATGCAGTAATTATATCCCAAGAGGGTTTTGGAAATCCGGATACTGATTTAATAATGAACTGTAAAAAGATTGAAGCTAAAGGTATTAAAACAGTAATAATCACCGATGAATATGCAGGACAAGATGGTATGAGCCAATCTCTGGCGGATGCTGATGAATCTGCGGATGCATGTGTAACTGCAGGAAATGCCAATGAAGTAATAATATTACCTAAATTGGATAAAATTATTGGTGATGTAGAATATGTAAATATTATTGCTGGCGGAAATGAAAATTCACTTCGTGAAGATGGAAGTATTGAAGTTGAGCTTCAAGCAATCACAGGTGCTACAAACGAAACTGGATTTACTCGCATGTCAGCGAAATCATATTAAGGAGACGTTATGAATATTTTAGAAAACAAAAAAATAGTAATCATTGGAGACCGTGATGGTGTTCCTGGACCAGCTATTCAAGCTTGTGTTGAAACTGTAGACAACACAGATGTAATTTTTTCAGCTACAGAATGTTTTGTCTGAACTAGCGCCGGCGCTATGGACCTAGAGAATCAACAAAGAATTAAAGACTTCGCGGATGAACACGGAGCTGAAAATTTAGTTGTGATTTTAGGTGGAGCAGAAGCCGAGGCTGCAGGTCTTGCAGCAGAAACAGTTATGGCAGGAGATCCTACATTTGCTGGCTCATTGGCTGGAGTAGAACTGGGACTTTTATGTTATCACGTTGTAGAAGATGAAATGAAAGAACTTTTCAACCCAGATGTTTATGACGAACAAGTGGGAATGATGGAAATGGTTTTAGATGTGGATGAAATAGTTGAAGAAATGAAAGAAATTAGGGAAGAATATTGCAAATATTTGTAAAACCAAGAGGTACTAAATGACAAAATTTAAAGTTGTTCATTATGTAAATCAGTTTTTCGCTGGAATTGGTGGAGAAGAAAAGGCTGATATAGAGCCTTTTGTAACAGAAGAGCTGCCACCTTTATCTGCACAATTTAATTCCAAATTTAGTGAAGAATTTGAAATAGTTGCAACTGTGGTTTGTGGCGATACTTATTTCAACGAAAATACTGAACAAGCTAAGAAGGAAATCATCAATATGATTAAAAACTATAATCCAGATTTCTTCTTTGCTGGACCTGCATTTAATGCAGGAAGATACGGTGTCGCATGTGGCGCAATTGCAAAAGCAGTAAATGAAGAATTAAATATTCCTGTACTAACTGGAATGTATATAGAAAATCCTGGCGTTGATATGTATGTAAAACAAATATACATGGTAGAGACAAAGGACAGCGCTGCTGGAATGCGACAAGCAATAAAGCTTATGGTTCCATTGGCAGAAAAACTTGCCAAAGGATTGGAAATTGGTAGTCCTTCTGAAGAAGGTTACATCCCTCAAGGAAGAAGAATTAACTATTTCACTGAAGAATCTGGATCGAGAAGAGCTGTCAATATGCTTCTTAAAAAGATAAAAGGTGAAGAATTTGAAACAGAATATCCCATGCCTAAGTTCGATAGAGTTGAACCCCAACCTAGGATAAAAGACATGAGTAAAGCCAGAATTGCATTGGTAACAAGTGGGGGAATAGTTCCCAAAGGAAATCCAGACAAAATAGAATCTTCATCTGCCTCTAAATACGGTAGATATAACTTAAAAGATATAGCAGATTTAAATCCAGAAAATGCTGAGACAGCCCATGGAGGATTTGACCCAGTATATGCAAATGAAGATGCTGATAGAGTTTTGCCTATTGATGCAGTTAAGAAATTAGTAGCGGAGGGAAAAATCGGTTCACTTCACGATTTTTGGTATTCAACAGTAGGAAACGGAACAGCAATATTGAGTGCAAAACAATTTGGTAAAGAAATTGCTGAATATTTAATTGCAGACAAAGTGGATGCTGTTATTCTAACTTCCACCTGAGGTACTTGTACACGTTGCGGTGCAACGATAGTAAAAGAGATAGAATCTCGTGGAATTCCTGTAGTACATGTATGTACTATTACTCCAATATCAATGACTGTTGGTGCGAATCGTATCGTACCAGCGGTGGCTATCCCATATCCTTTGGGCAATCCTAATTTGACCAAAGAGGAAGAATTTAGATTAAGATATAATTTAGTGGAAAAAGCCTTAGAAGCTTTATCAACAGAAGTTACAGAACAAACTATTTTTGAAGATTAAAGGAGGGAAAATGAATTTTCCTGTTATGAAATCTGCAGGGTTTGTTTTGGTAAATGCTCCCGACATGGTAATAAATGCCGGGAGTACATTTACCACAGAACGAATTTTAAACCCTGAATCAGACTTGTTAAAAAATGGCAAAGATCACTTAAGATCTTTTGAAGATTTTATTAATTATTTACCAAATCAAATATACATTGGCAATGAAAAACCAGAAAAACTTGGAGACTATAAGCTTCCATATTGTGAAATTGATTATAAAAATGGACGAATTCAAGGTAGACATGGAAGTATAGTATCTGAATCAGAATTTATAGCTGTTATGAAATATTGTGATGAATTTGATTTAGTTATGTTGTCCGAAGAATATGTAAGTAAATTTAAAGAAGCGGCAGAATCCAGATTTCCTGAATTGAAATCCAGATTTTCTAGATTAGTATCCAGTGACATTTCTAAAGCAGATGAATTAATTAAAAATGCTAAAGCGATGGGAATTTACATAGAAGACAAGCTGATGGGGTATGTACGTCAAGCCCATGATACGGATGTAAATTTAAATGCCCATACGGTATTTGAAAACATCGTCTCAAAAGCCAGTGGAGTTTTGGCAGCTATTGAGACTCTAAAACATTCAAGTATTTCAAAAGATGAGATTGAATATGTCATTGAATGTTCAGAAGAAGCTTGCGGTGATATGAATCAAAGGGGTGGAGGAAACTTTGCAAAAGCCATTGCTGAGGTAGCGGGGATTGAAAACGCTACGGGAAGCGATGTCAGAAGTTTTTGCGCAGCTCCCATGCATGCAATTATGCAGGCAAGTGCCCTTGTTCAAGCAGGCATATATGAGAATGTAATGGTAGTGGCCGGAGGATCTACTGCGAAATTGGGAATGAATGCAAGAGATCATATAAAGAAGGGCTTACCAATATTAGAAGATGGGATTGCAGGATTTGGTGTCATAATTTCTAAGAACGACGGAGTTAGTCCAATATTGAGAACAGATATAATTGGTCGTCATACCGTAAAAACTGGCTCAAGTCCCCAAGCTGTAATTTCATCCTTAGTATCAGAGCCACTAAACAAAAACGGACTTAAGATATCTGATGTGGATAAATTTGCGCCTGAGTTGCAAAATCCAGATATTACAAAACCTGCTGGAGCAGGAGATGTTCCAGAATCCAATTACAAAATGATTGCTGCCCTAGCAGTAATGCAAGGGGAAATTGAAAGAAAAGACCTAAAGGATTTTGTATTGGAAAAAGGTTTACCAGGTTGGGCTCCTACACAAGGACATATTCCATCCGCTGCACCTTATTGCGGCCATATGATTGAAGATTTGACTGAAGGCAACTTAAACAGAGTAATGCTAGTAGGAAAGGGAAGCTTATTTTTAGGTAGGATGACAAATTTATTCGACGGAGTCTCCATGGTGGTTGAAAGAAATACCGGTGAAGTAGCTTTAGAATCTGTAAACGAAGACGAACAAGTTAGAAGGATAATTGCAGAAGTTATGAAAAAAGTTGCCCAAGGAATTTTAGACGAAAAGGAGTAGGCTATGGATAAAAATAAAATAGCAGATTCCATTTTAAATTTAGCTGACTCCATTGAAAAGGGTGTTTTCGAAAGTAAAATAACTATTGCGGTCACAAATTTCGGGTCTGAATTAGGCACAGATAATATTAATAATGCAATTTTGCAATCCAGATCTCAGCTATTTAATATTATAGTTGTTGGGGAACCTTTGGAAGGCTTTGAATCTTATGAAGCATGTGGAGATGACGAGATTGCTAGGGTATTAAAAAAATTATTTGAGGATAAAAAAATTGACGCCGCAGTAACTATGCACTATCCATTTCCCATTGGAGTTTCTACAGTAGGAAAAATAATAACTCCTGCAACTGGGAAAGAAATGTATATCGCTACATCTACTGGAACTATGGACGGGAATCGCATCAAGGCTATGATATTAAATGCAATAAATGGAATTATTGTCGCAAAAGCCGATGGAATTGAAAATCCAACTGTGGGAATATTGAATATTGAAGGAGCTAAGGTCGTTGAGAAGAAGTTGTTGGAACTATCTAACAATGGATTTGAAATTAATTTCGTCTCTTCCAAAAGATCTGATGGTAGCTTCATTATGAGAGGAAATGATTTAGTAGCTGGAACTCCAGACATAATGGTATGTGATTCCTTAACTGGTAATGTTATAGTTAAAACTTTTGCTACTTTTCAATCAGGAGGATTTTACGAAACGACAGGATATGGATACGGTCCAAGTATAGGATCTGGATATGAAAATGCGGTATTTATAATTTCTAGAGCATCAGGAACTCCACTAATAAAAAATGCAATTATGTTTGCTTATGAATCAATTAAAGGAAATTTATTGGAGATTTCCAAGGATTTATACGAGAAGGCTAAAAAAGCTAAAATAGATGAAATTTTAAATTCTCTAAATAATAAAAACCAAGAAAGCAATGAGGATATAGTTGCTCCCGAAGCAGAAATCGTAACGGAATCCATTGCAGGAATAGATATTTTAGAAATTGATAGCGCAGTTCAATGCCTTTGGAAAGAGGGAATTTACGCTGAAAGTGCAATGGGATGCACAGGACCCATAGTTATGATTAACAGTGTCAATTTAGAAAAGGCGAAGGAAGTTCTAGAAAAAGCAGAATTTATTTAAATTTGATTTGTATAAAAATTAAAAAGGATGAGACAAGCTCACCTTAGAATTATGACAAATACTTTATTAGGGTCGGAATATCATTCTTTTTCGAGCGTATATGGCCCGCCGGCCCGAGGGTACTCGAAAAAGAATGATATGGAGACCTTTGTCAACGTTTTGAGAATGAGATAAACTCACCCTTTTTTAATGTTATAAATTTGTGCCAGCATATTTATTACCGAGGTAGATAAAAATATTCCAGTTGCCAAAGCTATGGCAATCAAAGATGTTTCTAAGGCCTTTGCTCCAAATAATTCCATATCTTGTTGAATTAAGTAATACATAGTGTAATACATACCTCCACCTGGAACCAAGGGGATAAGAGATGGTATATATAATATCAAAGTAGGGATTTTAATTATTATCGCAAATAATGCACTTAAGGTGCCAATAATAATTGCTGAGATTAATGCAGCTGCCAGTACTTGATCCATTGCGGTTAACAAGTATCTGTATATTATCCATCCTATGCCACCTATAACTCCACTATAAAACAAAGCTCTTTTAGGAGTATAAAATATAACGGCAAAGGCTATTGATGCAAAAAATCCGTAAATAAATTGAATTAGATGTTCCATCTATAACCTCCAAAATAAATTGCAAGAACAATACCTACTCCTAAAGCGATGGCAATTGCCGTGAAGATTGCTTTTGCAGTAGTCATAACTCCACTGACATAATCCCCAGCTAATATATCTCTAATTGCATTTGTAATAGAAACTCCAGGAACATAGGGCATTAATGATCCAATTATTATCATATCCAAATTGGAACCAAATCCCATACTAATAAAAATAGTAGCCAAAGCAGATGACAGTAAACCTGATAATAAATCCACGATAAATACGGGAATGAAAAAATTTTTAGGAACATTTAGCAACCAAAAAACTAAAAAACCTATTAATAATGAAGACAAGAAATCTAAATATTCTCCCCCAAACATAATGCTAAAAAAGGCACTAGTTATACCTGCGCCAATAGATCTAATAAATAATGGTGTCAGCTTAGATTCATTAATTTTACGAATTTCTTCTTCGCCTTCGTCCAAAGACATATTAGTAGAACAAAATTCTCTAGAGAATTGGTTTATTAATTCGATCTTATGAAGTCTTATGGATGGATTTCTTTCTCTTATAATTTCTGTATATGGATATCCTTTAAATTTTATGGTAATAAAAACTGAAGTAGTCATAGCGAATACTTCCACTGCGTCTAGTCCATCCCACGAATTACATATTCTTTCCAATGTATCTTCTACTCGATAAACTTCGGCTCCATTTTCTATTAGTATCCTACCTGCCTCCACTGCGATATCAAGTAATCGGATGACATCTTCTTCATTTCTTAAAATCTTTTCCATAAAATACCTCAACTAAAAATATAATATCATTGATTTAATGGTTAATCAATTTGAAATTAGGCATTGTGAAATTTCAATATCAAAATTCTTTATATCCAAAAGGTGATAACAAGTATATTTTCTGTTATAATCATACTATGGAAATTAAAGTAACTACAGATAAAAACATAATTGAAAACATTGTGCCTGGCTCTATTGCAGAGGAATTGGAATTGGAAATTGGTGACGAGATTTTGACTATCAACGACTCGACGCCAAAAGATATAATAGACTATAAATATCTTATTTCCGATGAGCTTGTGGTGCTAGATATTAAAAAGCTCTCAGGGGAATTGATTTCATTTGAGATAGAAAAGGATTATGACGAAGATTTGGGGATTGAGTTTACAAACCCTCTTATAGACGAAGCAAAATGTTGCAGCAATAACTGCGTGTTTTGCTTTATCAATCAGCTTCCTCCTAATATGAGAAAAACATTGTATTTTAAAGACGACGACAGCAGATTAAGTTTTTTGCAGGGAAATTTTATAACTCTAACTAATATGTCTGAAGAAGAAATTGAAAGAATTATTAAATACAAAATATCTCCTATTAACGTATCAGTTCATACGACGAATCCTGAACTTAGAAAGCAAATGCTAAGGAATCAAAAGGCAGCAAAAGTTTTTGAAATTTTAAAGAGATTTGACGATGCTCATTTAGAAATCAATTGCCAAATCGTTTCAGTCCCTGGAATAAATGATGGGGAAGAATTAAAGAGAACTATAATGGATTTATTCTCACTAAAAAACAGTGTCAATTCTGTTGCAATAGTGCCTGTGGGAATAACTAAGTATCGAGAGAATTTACCCGAGCTAGTTCCCTATGACAGGGAAAAAAGTATAGAAATAATTAATCAAGTTCACAGCTATCAACAAGAATTCCTAAAAGACAAAGGAAGCAGATTTGTATTTTTAGCTGATGAATTTTATGTATTGGCAGGATTGGAAATACCCACTGACGAGGAATACGAAGGTTATCCCCAAATAGAAAATGGAGTAGGTTTAATAAGGAACTTCGACGAAGAAATCAATCTTACCTTGAATGAAGTGGAAGTAAGTGATAAGAGTGGTGATGTGATTTTGGTAACTGGAACTTTAGCAGAAGATTTTTTAATATCAGTTAGAGATAAAATTAAGTCTAAATTACCTAATATGAATATGAAAGTAGTTCCCATAAAAAATGATTTCTTTGGACATACTATCACAGTTGCTGGATTAGTAACTGGTGGGGACATAATAATGCAATTAAAAAATACAACGATAAAAAATATAGTAATACCAGACTGTATGCTAAGGCAAGATACGGATTATTTTTTAGATGATGTTACAATTTCAGATATAGAAAAGAAACTAAATAAAAATGTATATGTAGCCAATGTAAGTGGTGAAGATTTTGTTAGGGTTCTTTTTGAGGAGGTAAAATGAGTAAGACAGTATGTATAGTTGGTAGACCAAATGTTGGTAAATCGACTTTATTTAATAAAATAGTGCAAAAGAGAATTGCAATAACAGAAGACACTCCTGGAGTGACTAGAGATAGGATTTACGCAGATGCTGAGTGGCTAGGTAGAGAATTTACCATGATAGATACAGGTGGCGTGGATCCCAGAGAAGACGATGAGTTTATGAAAGGTATCAGAGCCCAAGTAGATATTGCTGTAGACCATGCAGATGTGGTAATTTTCCTGATTGATGGAGTAAGTGGAATTACTTCTACGGATCAAGAAATTGCTAGAATGCTTTTCAGAGCCAAAAAAGAAGTAATTTTGGCTGTGAATAAGGCTGATACCAAGGGAGTTTTGGAAACTCAGTATGATTATTATGAATTGGGTTTTGGAGATCCTTTTATGATTTCTGCTGAGAACAATATTGGCTTGGGAGATTTATTGGACAAAGTAATTGAAGGCCTAGACAATATTGAAGAATCTGAAGAGGAAGACGAAAGAATAAAAGTCGCTTTTATAGGAAAGCCTAATGTAGGAAAATCTTCCATAGTGAATAGACTAATTGGAGAAGAAAGATCCATTGTTACAAATATTCCTGGTACTACGAGGGATTCCATAGACTCTAAGCTTGATAGAAATGGTTCCAAGTATTTATTTATTGATACTGCAGGACTAAGAAAGAAAAAGAAAATTTATGAAGATGTAGAAAGATATTCAGTAGTCAGAACTTTAGCTAGCATAGATAGATCTGATGTATGCGTTGGAGTTATAGATGCTGTTGAGGGAATTTCTGAACAAGATTCAAAGATTATTGGATATGCCCATGATGCAGGTAAAGCTCTCATAATTGCTGTGAATAAATGGGATTTGATTGAAAAAGATACCAATACGGCTAGAAAATTTGAAATAGAAATAAGAGAGGAATTAGGGTTTTGTGCATATGCTCCTGTAATTTTTATTTCTGCAGAAACTGGCCAAAGACTAGACAATCTATTAAATCTTATTGATGGCGTGAATGAAAATTACAACCTGAGAATTCAAACAGGTGTATTAAATGATATTATAAATAAAGCTATTTTAATGAACCAACCTAGAGCAGACAAAGGACGACAAGGAAAGATTTATTATGCTTCTCAAGTTGCAGTTAGACCACCGACATTTTTAGTTTTTGTTAATGACAAAGAATTGATTCATTTTTCATATATAAGATATTTGGAGAATGAACTTAGAAGTCATTTTGGATTTGAAGGAACGCCTATAAAAATGATTACTAGGGAGAGAAACGAGAAGGATGGATAATGATTTAATAATCAAAATTTTATTATTGATAGCAGCTTATTTAATTGGATGTATTTCTCCATCTTTTTTGATAGCAAAATATATCTATGGTTTCGACATTAGAACAAAAGGAAGTGGAAACCCAGGGACTACGAACGCTCTTAGAACCATGGGACCAATAGTTGCGTTAATAACTTTAGTGCTAGATGTCCTAAAAGGTTCTGCTGGTGCATATTTGGGATATAAGTTTTTTGGGTCTAATTTCAGTCCGTTGACTGGACTGATGAGCATACTAGGACATAATTATCCTTTTTATTTAAAATTCAAAGGTGGAAAGGGTGTAGCTACAACGATTGGTGTAGCTGCAGTAGTAGCTCCTAATGTATTATTTTTTTGTGGCGGCATTGGACTAATTGTACTGGCCTTTACTAAAATGGTATCGGCGGCTGCCGTTACGGGTTTTGCACTTTTGGTAGGTTTGTCTATTTTTATTTTGATAACACAAGGGATAGACAATTACGTTTTGATGTTTTTGTTTGTGGGGATATTAAATATTTATCGCCATAGAGAGAATATCAAAAGAATTCTAAATGGAACTGAAAATAAAATTGGAAAGAAGTGATATAGATGAATAAGACAGCAGTACTTGGCGGCGGAAGCTGGGGAACAGCTTTGGCTCGGGAACTTGCTTTAAAAAATATAGACACAACATTATACATCAGAAATGAAGAGCAAAAAGACAATTTGGTTAAAACTAAAATTAATTCCAGATATCTTCCTGAAATAGAACTACCTGAAAACTTATCATATTCCAGTGATTTAAACGAAACCGTTCATGATGCGAAGTTTATAGTATTAGCTGTCCCTACAAATTCAGTTAGAGATATGTTAATAGAACTTCAAGATAAAATAAATGAAGATGTAATTTTAATAAATGTAGCAAAAGGTATAGAAATGGATACTCTTATGAGGATTTCTGAAATATCCAATGAGTTACTTCCCCAAAATAGTTTCGTGGCTCTTTCAGGACCAACTCACGCGGAAGAAGTGGCTTTAGATTATCCATCTACTATTGTAGCTGCTTCAAGAGATTTAGATGCAGCAATGAAGGTACAAAATTTATTTATGTCTGATACGTTTAGGGTCTACACTAATGACGATTTACTAGGTGTGGAATTAGCTGGGGCTTTAAAAAACGTAATAGCATTAGCAAATGGAATTTTAGTAGGACTAGGCTATGGCGACAATACTATGGCTGCCTTAATGACAAGGGGAATTGCAGAAATTACCAGATTGGGAACTACTATGGGAGCTTTGCCATCAACATTTTTGGGACTTGCAGGCGTTGGGGATTTAATTGTGACTTGTACGTCTCCTCATTCTAGAAATAGAAGATGCGGACAACTTATAGGAGAAGGCAAATCTGTAGAAGAAGCTATCAAAGAAGTTGGGATGGTAGTTGAAGGTATAAAAACTACCTCAGCAGCTAAAAAGTTAAGTGAAAGATATGATGTAGATATGCCTATTACTACTGCTTTATATGGAGTTTTATACGAAGGGGCGGATGTCAAAGAGGCAGCTTATTCTTTAATGGTAAGATCTAAAAAACACGAAATGGAAAATAGTTTAAGAGGATGATTGTGTGAGTAGAACTAGAAGAAAAAACTCGAAGAACAAGAGATTTCGACTTCTTATATTAGTGGGTTTAATAATATTAGCCTTTTTTGTTTTTATGCAAAATACCAGGACTATTACGCTTAAAACGTCAAATCCAATTAAAACTGAATACTTAGATAAAATAGACACTAAAGGTTATTTAATTTTAAATGAAAAAACTTATACGTCTCAGGGAGATGGAGTGGTGGATTATAACGTAAGAGATGGACAAAGAGTTCCAAAAGATCACGTAATAGCAAATTTAAATTTAATGGGCGATGCAAGTGATTTGAAAGATGAGTTATTAAAAGTCCAATCGGCTATAGAGTACAAAAATCAAAATCTAAATCCTTCGACGACTGCGTATGAAATTTCAGACAAAGAAATTAATTTAATTTACTCAATACAAGATGCCTTAGTGGAAGACGACTTACCCAATGCTTTAGTTGCCATTGAAACATTGGAGTTGAATACCAAAAAAAATGTAGATATTTCAGAAATAAGTACGTTGATAAATCTATCTAATCAAGAGCTTGAAGATAGAAGAGACGAACTAAGTCGAGAAATTAGTACCAACAATATAGTTTATAAATCCGAAATAGCGGGCATCGTTTCTTATAAGATAGATAAACTTGAAGAAATATATACAGAAGAAAACATACCTCAAATAGATTATGAATTTATTAGAAAAAACCCTTCATCTACTCAAATTGGTCAACAAAATACTGTTAAAACTGGAGATCCGTTATACAAATTGATTGATAATTTTGCGTATTTTATGGCTGTTCCTATAGATGAAATGAGCAGTATAGAAAATTTAGAAGTTGGTAGTTCAATTGAATTATTAGTTAACTCTAGGACAACTCTAAAAGGAAATATTTACCAAATAAACCAAACAGAAAATACTGGAGTAATAATAATCTCACTGAAAGACAAACTTTCTGAATTGGGTTATGATAGAATATTAGATGCAAGTATTATAAAAAATAAGATTAAGTCTTATGTAATTAGTACCAAGTCTGTAGTAGAAGTTAATAATCAACCTGGAGTTTATATCAGAGAACTAAATGGACTAGTTAAATTTAGACCTATTCATATAGTTAACCAAAATGATTTAGATACCATAGTGGAAACCGGTGATAATAAAGGTTATATAGAAGATATAAATGGAGAAAGTGTTAGGACAATCACTGTTTTTGATGAGCTAATAGATGAACCAGCAAATATTGAGGAAGGACAAATACTTAAATAAAATGAGCGTAAAAGAAAATTTAAACGAAATTATTGAAAGAATAGAAGATGCTAAAGTTAGAAGTGGTAGAGTTGATGATGTACATTTATTAGCTGTGACCAAAACTATAGACTATGCTCTAATAGATGAATCCATAGAATGGGGCATAAGGCATATTGGTGAAAATAAAGTACAGGACTTACTAAAGAGGATAGACCATTACGGAGATAGCCTAAAATATCACTTCATTGGTGGTCTTCAAAGAAATAAAGTTAAAGATATTATTGGAAAAGCTTATTTAATTCATTCAGTGGATTCCAAAAGACTTGCTGATGAAATTCAAAAACGAAGCGAAAGTGAAGATTTAGTACAAGATATCTTAATCCAAGTAAATGTTTCTAAAGAAGAAACTAAATCAGGAGTTTACCTTGAAGAATTAGATGAATTCGTGTATAATATTTTAGAACTTAGTAACGTTAAAGTCAGAGGTTTGATGACAATGGCACCATATGAAGCGGATGAAAATGAGCTAAGGCAAATTTTTTCAAAGCTTAAAAATGCCTTTGATAAAATAAAAAATCAAAATTACAATGAAGTTTCTATGGATTATCTGTCTATGGGAATGACAGGTGATTACGAAATAGCCATTGAAGAAGGAGCGAATATCGTAAGAATTGGTTCTGGAATTTATGGTGAAAGAAATTATTAGGAGGAAGTAATGGAAAGAATTAAGAATTTTTTTGGGTTTGGAGAGGATTTGGGAGATGAAGATGATATTTATGAATCTGAACCTATAGTAGCTGTAGAGCCTCAAGAAGATAGATCTCAAAGTGTAGAAAGATCCCAAAGGCCAAGAACTACAACAAAACCTGCATTAAACATTCACTCAAATAGTAATGTTCAAATGAAAATTTGTATCCATGAGCCACTAAGTTACGATGAAGCGCCACTTATTGTAGATGATTTGAGACTTAGGAAAGCAGTTGTATTAAATTTTGAACAATTGGATATGAATATTAAAAGACAAATATTTGATTTTGTGAATGGATCTTTATATGCTCTGGATGGCAAGATTCAAAAGGTCAATAAGGACATATTTATCCTAGCTCCTTCCAATATTGAAATTGAAGGACTAAAAGCTGAATTACAAGAAAAGGGCGTATTTCCCTGGTAATATATGATTATTAATAAAGAAGAGTATCTTTTTCACGTTTCTGGTGAAAAAGAACTTAAGAGCATGAAGAGGGTACTCGACTTAATTGAAAACACATTAAACCGACATAATGTGACTTATACTGATTTTTTTGAGCCTAACTTAATTGAGTTGGCGAAATCTATACTTAATCGATTTGAAGATATTGGATATGTGATAGACGGCGGATTCGAAAATGCAGAAAGACAAATTATAAGCATATTTAGTTGGTATTATTTTTATGAAGAAAATAAAGATTCACATATTTCTCCTATTGAAATAAAAGGCAATTTAGACAATATACAACACAAGGATGTATTGGGAAGTATATTAGGATTAGGAATAGTCCGAGACAAGGTAGGAGATATTGGATTTTTTAAAAATTCTATTAAAGTAGCCCTTTCAAAAGACATATCAGATTATGTCTTATTTAATCTTAAGAAAATAAAAAGAGAAAATGTCGAAGTTAAATCTATTCCCATAAATGAACTAGGTAAAATTGAAGAAATTGGAGTATATAAAGATATAATAGCTTCAAGTATGCGACTGGATGCTATTATTGGCGAAGCTTTTAATTTATCTAGAAGTGATTCGCAAAAGTTAGTCCAATCTAATTTAGTAAAAGTAAACTTCAAGGAAGAATCCAAAGCATCTAAAAGTATTTCTGAAAATGATTTAATTTCAGTTAGGGGAAAGGGCAGATTTAAAATATCATCAATAGACGGATTAACTAAGAAAGAACGAATAAAACTTAAAATTTTTTATCCCGAATAGGGTTTATATAGATGGAGAAAATATAATATATGTTGGCTTTTATAATTACGAGTGTGTGCATTTTATTAGATCAACTCACGAAATATTTAGTAGTGGAATTTATTAAGGGTAGTAAGCCTTTGGTAATTGTGGAGGAGTTGCTGTCTTTTGTGTATGTAGAAAATAGGGGAGCAGCTTTTGGAATTTTGCAAAACAAAAAGTGGCTATTTATAGTTGTTACGGTTATTAGCGTGGCAGCATTGTTATACCTATTTTTATTTCATTACAAAAAGATGTCGACTTGGCTAATAGTTTCTCTGTCTTTTGTACTGGGTGGAACCATAGGAAATTTTATCGATAGAATGAGATTGGATTATGTTGTAGACTTTATTAGCGTAAGAATTATGAATAGATACGATTTTGCAGTATTTAACGTTGCAGATTCTTTTATCGTAATTGGAGCAATAATGCTGATGATTCACATCATTTTTCTAGACTCTAAAGGGTGATTCGGTGCGATATGAAATAAGATCCAAGGAAGATAATATTAGAATCGACAAATATCTTTCAGAAAAATTTGATTTTTCTAGAAATTTTTTCAAAAATTTAATTGACCAAAAATTGGTTGTAGTAAATGGGAATACGGTTAAATCTAGTTATCAAGTAAACGAAGGAGATTTAATCGTTTTTCGTTATGAAGAAGAAAAAATTACAATACAACCAGAAAAAATGGATTTAGATATCATTTACGAGGATGAGTTTGTTGCAGTAATAAATAAGCCTAAAAATATGATCGTTCATCCTACAAACTCCTTAGAAATGAATACTTTGGTAAATGGATTATTGTATAGATATGAAAGTCTTGGAAATATGGATTCAATTAGACCAGGAATAGTTCATAGATTGGATAAGGATACATCTGGATTAGTGGTAATTGCAAAAACTGATGAAAGTTATAATTCATTGGTATCTCAATTTTCTGAAGGCAAAGTAGATAGACTGTATAAAGCTTTGGTTCACGGGAGAATCACAAATAATTTGATTATAGATAAACCCATAGGAAGGGATGAAAAAACTAGAATTAAATTTGCCATTAATTATAAAAATGGAAAACCTGCTATTTCCAAGGTAAATCCTATAGAAACCTATGAAGATTATTCTTTTATTGAAGTAAAATTGGAAACTGGTAGAACTCACCAAATTAGAGTACATCTAAGCTCCATAAACCATCCTGTTGTAGGAGATTTAATTTATGGAAGGGAAAATGAGTTCAAAATAAAAACTCAACTGCTTCATGCTTATTACTTAAGTTTCAACCATCCAAGGACAATGGAAAGAGTGCATTTTGAAAGTGCTATTCCAAAGGAATTTGAAGACATATTAGGGAGGATTAGACGATGAAGAAAATATTAAATGCCGATGAAATTAAAAGAGCAATAACTAGGATTTCTCACGAAATTCTAGAAAGAAATGAAAACTATGATGATATTATTTTTTTGGGAGTAGTTACCAGAGGATATGAACTGGCTCTTAGGTTACAAAAAAAGATTCTAGGAATAGAGGGTATTGAAATACCTGTTTACAAATTAGATATTAGAAATTTTAGAGATGATTTGAAGATGTTAAATATTGAATTGGAAAACATTAATCTTCCAGATATAGACGTGGATCACAAAAACGTAATTATTGTGGACGATGTAATTTATACTGGAAGAACCACTAGAGCTGCTTTGGATGCCATCGTGGAGTTAGGTAGACCTGCTAGGGTACAATTAGTTGCTTTGATAGATAGAGGTCATAGAGAGTTTCCTATTAGACCTGATTACGTAGGAAAGAACATTCCAACCTCTAGGAGTGAAAATGTTGGAGTAAAACTTGAAGAAGTAGATGGCGCAGAGGAAGTATTTATAGATTGATAAATTTTATAGGAGGTTTTTATGCACGAAAAAAATTTAATTGTCAGACTAATCTTATTAGTATTTGGTTTGTATCTTTGTGGAGTTGGTCTTACGTTTTTTTACTTTAATGGACTAGGGCTAGATGGTTGGAACGTATTACACGATGGACTTAGTAAAGTTTTTAATGTTAAAATTGGTACTGCCTTCATCTCTGTTTCTTTGATGATGTTAACATTGGGAATATTGATGAAAGAAAAGTTGGGGATTGCGACAATTGCGAATGCTCTTCTAACTGGTAATTTTATGCAAATTAATATAAACTTAGGATTATTAAAAGTTCAAACCAATTTATTTAACGGCTTGATGTTTACATTGATTGGAATGATAATTACAGGATTTGGATATTATTTTTATATGGGTGTAGGATTAGGTTCAGGACCTAGAGATTCATTTGTCATGGCTGTATCTAGGAAGATTCATGTAAAGGTAGGTTATGTGAAATCCATAATTGAAGTCATTGCAATAATTGTTGGTTATCTAATAGGTGGAAATTTTGGGGTAGCTACGATAGTTATTGCTATATTTACCGGAATAATTATACAAAAAGTATTTGACTTATTAAAGTTTAATCCTAAGTCTATTGAACAAGAAAGTGTAACAGATATAATCAAAAAGCTAAAAAAATAAAAGCTATGGAGAAAAATTATTCCATAGCTTTTTTAAATTCCATTGGCTCATCAAAGGATTTAAACCCTTGGGTATATAAATTGTAATACATACCTTGTTTTTTCATGAGTTCTTTATGAGTTCCTGTTTCTTGTATTCCATCATCGGTTAATACGATAATATTATCTGAGTTGATAACGGTGGTAAGTCGATGGGCTATTGTAATAGTGGTTCGGCCTTTAGAAAGTTCTTCTAAAGATCTTTGAACTATCTTCTCACTCTTATTATCCAATGCGGAAGTGGCTTCATCTAAAATCAGAATTGGAGGATTCTTTAGGAAAACTCTTGCTATACTAATCCTTTGTTTTTGTCCTCCAGAGAGCCTTAAACCTCTTTCGCCGACAGGCGTGCTGTATTTTAATGGTAATTCTTCGATAAATTCATCAGCTCCTGCCAATTTTGCTGCTTCATAAATTTCTTCGTTTGTAGCATCAGGTTTTCCGTATCGAATGTTTTCTAAAATCGTATCATTAAATAGATACACATCTTGTTGCACAATTCCAATATTTCCTCTTAAAGATTGGAGTTTTACGTCTCTTATGTCTATTCCGTCGACAGTAATGGTACCCTCATCCAGGTCATAAAATCTAGGGATTAGGTTTATTATTGTAGTTTTTCCAGAGCCAGAAGGACCTACTATGGCAACCCTCTCTCCAGGTGAAATTTTTAGGTCTAAATCCTTTAATATATATTCTTCATCAGGATTATATCTAAAAGAGACACCATTGAAGACGACCTTGCCTTTGACATTTTCTAGTTCAACTGCATCATCTTCATCGAATATTTCGATTCCTGTATCCATTATTTCCACAAACTTCTCTATACCACTCATGCCTCTATGGAAGGCTTCAGAAAACTCTACAATTCTACGGATAGTAGCTGTAAGGACATTTGCATACAATACAAAGGCAAATAAATCTCCAGGTTCTAGGCTTCCATTTACTAAAAATATTCCTCCAACTAGTATAATTGTAATGTACATAAGGGCATCAAACACTCTAGTTATCGCATGAAAAGCGGATAATCCCCTATACGTTCCTTTCTTAATGTCTAAAAATTCTAAATTGTCTAATTCAAATTTTCCAATTTCATATTCTTCATTTGTAAAACTTTTTACAACATTAATCCCAGAAAGATTATCTTCAATACTTGAGTTCAACTCGCCTATATGACTTCTTTGGTTTGACATCATTTGTCTAACTATTCGGTTCTTTTTAGAGCTAGTTATTATCATAAATGGTATCAAGGTAAAAAGAATAAGAGTCAATGGAGCGTTAATTCTAACCAAAATCCCAAAAGACACAATTAGTTTAATTGCTCCAATAAAAAATTCCTCTGGACCATGATGGGCAAATTCTGTAACATCAAATAAATCATTAGTTATACGAGCCATCAGTTTTCCAACTTTATTTTCATTATAAAACGAAGTACTTAATTGTTGCAGGTGAGAAAATATATCTCTTCTCATGTCTGTCTCGATTTTTGCGCCAGTTACATGACCTATATTATTCATAAAATAATAAGCCAATATATCTATAATTTTTAATAAAGTATACAACAATGAGATTCTAATGATTAAACCCAAAGTCATGCTACCTATGTCGGTGCTTGCCAGATTAGTCATATACCTTAATATCATAGGAAGAGCAAGTTCATTTATAGTAGTTAGACTTGCACAAAACAAATCAAAAAATATTAATGCTTTGTATGGCACAAAATAAGGTAAAAATCTTCCTAAGAGTTCTCTATTCGTGTAATTTTTAATTTTTATATTAGCACCCCCTATGTTCACCAATTTATTTTAATTCTTATCATCTTCTGGAGCATACAACAACTCTTTTAATTGAGATAAGTATTCATTGTTTTCACTTTCTATTTTAATTAGTCCTCGTTCGATATCAGTTAAAGTAATATCGCCGTTATTTGAATCCATTAAAAATACTAAATAGTTGTAATTCGGTTCCATATTTGGAATATCTGGAATTACTATATTTTTGATAGAACCTTTTAGATCTTCTAAGACGTGAATTTCTTTTCCAGATGCCCCTGTTTGGCTCATTTTTATTAAAGATATATAATCAGAATTTTTTTCCAAAACTTTTACTTCTTCTTCAACTGAAGTATTAATTTCAATTTCATCATTAGAATTTTCTTCATGATCTTCTTCGGCATCTTCATTCGTATTCAGTTTTTCATCGTCAACTTTACTAACATCCACAGTATCTTTGGAGTCTTCAACAGTTACTTTGGAATTAGTATCGTCAACTTTATCAGGAGTTATGGTTTTTTTCTCCTGGCATCCAGATAGTATTGCAAGAGCTAAGAACAACAAGATAAACTTTTTTTTCATTCGATTCCTCCAATTAAGTCTTTATGAGCCTTTTTTAAATCTTCTATAATGCTTAGATGTTGAGGACATGCATCTTCGCATTGTCCACACTCGATACAATTAGGTTGTCCCGATTTATCATTCAATAGCTCTTTATAATTTTTTTGATACTTGTCATTATCTTCAAAAATATATTTATTATTGTAAGCTGCAAATACGCTGGGGATTTTTACACCAGTAGGACAGGGCATACAGTAATTACATCTTGTACAATCCACCTTTATTCTAGAATGAATTTCATTTTTTAAATAATCAATTTTTTCTAAAATTTCCTTGGAGAGAGAATCTGGAAGTACTTCGCTAGCTGTTTTAGAATTTTCTTCAATTTGAAAAAGTTCATTCATACCACTTAGTACGACATCAACTTCCGGCATATTATATAAATAGCTTAAAGCCAGCTCGGCTGGCATATTACCGTCTAAATTATCTATAATGGACTGAGGCAGTCTAGCCAATTGTCCTCCTCTTAAAGGTTCCATAACTACTACTCCCAAACCTTTGGACTTGGCATATCTCATTCCCTCTAACCCTGCTTGATAGTTTTCATCTAGATAATTTAATTGTATCTGACAAAAGTCAAAATCATAAGTGTCTATTATCTCCTTAAATACACTTATATCGTCGTGAAATGAAAAACCTAAGTAACGGATTTTTCCCTCTGCTTTGGACTTCATAGCATTATGGTAAACATTTTTTTCCTTTACCATATTGAAACGATTTTTATCTAGGGAATGGAGCAAGTAAAAATCTATATAGTCAGTTTGCAGTCTTTGCAACTCTGTATCTAACAATGTAAAGAAGTCTTCTTCTTTATCTATTTTCCACACAGGTAATTTCGTAGCAAGATATAGCTTTTCTCTTAAACCGTCTCTAAACATTTCTCCCGCAAATATTTCACTTTGGTTATTATGATACACATATGCAGTGTCAAAATATGTAATACCATTTTCTATTGCTGATTCCACCAGTTCTCTAGATTTTTTATAATCTATTTGTCCATTATCATTTTCTATAACGGGCAATCTCATTAGACCGAAGCCTAAACGTGAAACTTTTATATCATCATTAATAAATTCAATTTTTTTCATCATTATACCTCCCAACACCAATAAATTATAACATAAATCCCTAGATTAAAAAACTTTTGGAGAACTCTAAAGAGTATAAAATTTGATTAAATTGTGTATTATTAAAATAATTGTAGTATAATATAAAATGGTGATGGATATTGAATTATAAAAATATTGGAATAGATATAGTAGATATAAGTAGGGTGGAGAGGATATACAATAAATTTGGAAGCAAATTTATTGAAAGAATTTTCAATCCCTTAGAAATAGATTATATTAGAGCTAGGAATAATAAAGCTGAAACCATTGCAGCTCTTTTTAGTTTTAAAGAATCTATTGCAAAAGCTTTGGGAACAGGTTTTACCCAAGGTTTGACTTTTAAAAGCATAAAAATATTTCACTCTAATTTAGGTGCACCAAGAGGAGAAGCTAGAGGCAAAAAATTTTTACTTTCAGCCACACATGATGGCAATTTTGCTGTTACAGTTGCATTAATAGATGGAAATGGGGTAGATATTCCAAGTAGAGTGATAGAATTGTATAGACCGAGATTGGATAAATCCCACAAAGGAACATTTGGAAAGTCTATGATTATTACAGGTTCAAGAGGAATGGTAGGGGCAGGATATCTCTCTAGTACTGCAGCATTAAAATCAGGTTGCGGACTTACATATCATTACGTTAGTGAAGAAGACGAGATTTTTTCACCTCTTTCTACCATGCATATTGAAGTAATTTTAAAAGACTCTAGTCCTTTTAAGGATTTAGCAAGAATGGACAGCGTGTTATTTGGATGTGGTGTCGGAATCAATCGAAATAAAAGAGAAGTGTTACGACGACTTTTGGCTGAAGATATTCAGCTTATTATTGATGCAGATGGAATCAATATGCTAGCAGAAGATTTAACCCATTTAATATCTAAAAAAGCCAAAGTAATTCTAACTCCACACATCATGGAATTTAGCAGACTTACAGGAGAAGTAGTTGCGCCTGGAGAAAGACTTTATTCTCTGGCTAAGGATTTTGCAAAAGTTTATAATGTAGTTTTAGTATTGAAAGACTCTAAAACTATAATTACAGATGGTAATTCCTTAGAAATAATTGATAGGGAAAATTCAGGTCTAGCTACTGCTGGCAGTGGAGATGTTTTAGCAGGGATAATTGCATCTTTAGTAGCCCAAGGCTATGAACTTTTGGATGCTGCTAGTTTAGGGGTATACATTCACTCTTTGAGTGGAGAGATTGCTAGTAAAAAGAAGTCAAAAACCTCTATGGTCGCAAGGGATATAATTGACGGTTTGGACGATGTATTTCGAATTTTGGAAGAAAGGTAATAAAAAATAAATATGGTAGTTAAGAGAGGAGATCTTTTCTACGCAAATCTCAGTCCTGTCTTAGGCTCGGAGCAGGGTGGAATTAGACCTGTTGTAATAATACAAAATGATGTAGGGAATAAGTATTCTCCAACAGTAATAGTTGCACCAATAACGTCAAGGATGAATAAGACTAAGCTTCCTACTCACGTTAAGATTAATGCCAGTGAAAAATTTGGGCTTCCAAAGGATTCCGTGGTACTTTTGGAACAAATAAGGACAATTGATAAACAGCGTTTAAAAGATAAAATAGGTAAATTTGATAGAAGAAGAATGGCTGATATAGACAATGCAATTCTAACGTCTTTAGAACTAGAAGACATTGAATAATTTAAGATCAAATACATAAATAACGTCTTAGCTTATGGCTAAGACGTTATTATTAAAATTTTCTATTCATTTGGCACTAAGAGTCCATAACCTCCATTTTTTCTTTTGTACAATACATTTAGTTGATTCGATTCTGAATTGTTGAAAACATAGAAGTTGTGACCTACCAATTCTAGCTGAAGAATTGCTTCGTCTTCAGACATTGGTCTAGTAGAAAATGTTTTGGTTTTTAAAATTTTGTCACTGTCACTTGAGTCATCTTGAACTGGCCAATCAGGTATATTATCGATACGGATTGTTTCTTTACCTTGATATTTCTTTTTCAGTTTAGTTTTGTGTTTTCTAATTTGTCTAGCTAACCTGTCTGTGGCTCTGTCCAATGCTGTTCTCAAGTCTGGATCAGACACTTCTGATCTGATAAACGATCCAGGAAGATTAATGGTTATTTCCACTACAGAGTTTTCTCTAAATTCGGAAAATGTAACATTACACCTAATTTCTTCATCGAAATATTTATCCAATTTGTTCAATTGGGATTCTGCCATTTGTTTCATGTCTTCTGTAACCTGTACATTTTTTCCTGTAAAATTGATTAACATAATATGTCCTCCTGCTACTTCATTACTTAATATGCTTTGTAAATATTAAGTTATAAATATATTACCCTATTATCAGCTAATAATGCAATAGATAAATTTCTTATGTGATAAAAGGAACAAAAGGTCGCCTAGGTGTGGATAATGTTGAAAACTTTGTGGATAAGGATATATAAAGGTTAGGCATGTGGATATATATGTTAATATCGCGTAAAGTAAGTAAATTAAAAGTAAAATATTTAAAAAATATTGCAAATAGATGATGGACTTTATTTATTAGTAAAATTGATTTATACTTATAGTACTCAGGAGGGTATTAATGAACTCTAAAATTAAGGATTTAAGATCTCTTTTTGAATATGTAAAAAAGAATGAAAAAAATATATACAAGAAGATATTTCAAACATATGGCTTGCCTACTAGCAAGATAAAAAACTTGCCCAAAGAAGAAAACGAACTCTTGTTGATATCTACTGGTATAAATATGAGCGTAGAAGAAAAGTTGTCAAAACTTATCGGACAATATGAGTACGACAATGCAACAATTTACAATAAGGTTAAAGACGATTTCGAATTTAATTCTAAAGTTGGATTTTTTGAAGTTTTAAATCATAGAGTGGGAGGAAGTGTTCACGTTGTGGATTTAAAATCTTCTGTTTTTGAAACTTTGGTCACAGATTCAGATTTAAATTTGGAAAAAGGAGATTTACTATTTGGACTTTCTTTTTTTGATTTTGAAATAGGGGATACTATTTTGTACTCCAATTTTATAGTGCTTACTGAAGAGGAACGCATAGTTGTGGATGGAATTTACGATGAGTATTTTGTAGATGATGACACAGATGTGTTTTTTGACAATGTGGTACTACCAAGACTTATGAAAAATCAGCTACAACAAATAGACGAGCTTTTTTCTAAACATACACTTAGCATGATGGAAAACTATGATCAAGTTTCTATTTATAATTTTTTTAAACATTTTAGTGATACGATTAAGTATGCACTTTTTAGTAATGAAGAAATAAATATATACAATTTGGACTATTATGATTTTCTTATGAAGGAAACCGAATCAGGAAATTTTATTGTAGAAGGAGATTTGGAGATATTTATTGATATGCTAGAATTTCTAATGACCCTTGAGGCGAGAAGAGATAAAAGCAAGGAAGAAGTTTTAAAAAGTATAATTAAATGCAAAGAAAATATATTAGTATTAAAAAACAATTTATCTCTAAAATATCCCGTAACTCCATTGGATTTAGTAAATGCAATAAGTGACAACGAGCTATCCGAAAATAATGAAATTTCAGGAATATTGACTATGGGCTTTTATATGGACGAACTTTCCAACCAAGAAGAACCTAAACTTACAAATAAGACGAGACGACTTAGTGCCAAATCCTTAAAGAAATTGATGGATGAAAACGTACTAATAAAACTGGACTCTTCAGAACATTCAGAGGAAAATGCTAAGGAATTAATACAATTTGCAGTAGCGATACTGCTTTCAAATGGATTGGCGGGAGTTAAGGAAGATGACGAAATTTATTTAACCAACAGATTTGCGTACTTTGTAATATCTCATCCAGATGAAGTAGTGGCAAATTTTTTAACTGCCATATTTAGAGAAGACACATTGAGACAATATATAGGCAGGAAAAATGATAATTATAAAAAACTACTTGATGATTTGATTAAATTTATTAATACTTTAGACAATTCCGAGTTGATTAAAACTCAGGGCGGAAAAAAGATGCTCAATATCTTAGAGATTATAGGCTTAGTAAAGACCAAAATAGTTGAAGGGGAAGAATATTTTGAAGCCACTATACTGGGAGAAATCTATAATGATTATTTAAAATCCAAAGCACAAAAAGGAAAAGTTCTTCAGATGAATTCTTACAAAAAATAAATTTTTAAATTGGCCTTCGGGTCAATTTTTTATTTAAATTTTGCAAATAATAATATTGACAAGTAGATAGAATTTGATACAATAGTTTAGCAATTGTAAACAAAATATTTAATGGAGGTGGACTTTTATTGAACATTGGCGAAAAAATAAAAAATATTAGAATAGCTCAAGGACTAACTCAAGAAGAAGTTGCACAAAGATGCGAACTGACTAAGGGATTTATTTCCCAAGTTGAAAGAGATATCGCATCGCCGTCCATCACTTCATTTATTGATATATTGGATGCATTGGGTATTAGTCCTTCAGATTTTTTTGAAGACCGAGAAGAAAAGAAAGTATTTAAAGACGAGGACTTTTTTGAATTCGTAGAAGAAAAAAAGGGATATAGAATAAATTGGTTGGTTCCCAATTCACAAAAAAACTTAATGGAACCCACTTTATTGGAAGTTGAACCAGATGGAACTACAGAAATAATCAATCCATATGACGGGGAAGAGTTTGGATTTGTTTTGGAAGGGAAGCTGGAGTTAGTTATAGGTGATGAAGTTTACAAGGTCAATAAAGGTGATAGCTTTTACTTTAAAGCGAAGGAAAGTCACTTTTTAAAAAATCCTGGAAAAGAACTTCTTAAAGTTTTATGGATTAGTAGTCCACCCAGTTTTTAGGAGGTTTTATGAAAAAAATAGCTATAAATCTTAAAAATATAGATAAATCCTATGGCGACAATGAAGTGCTAAAGGATTTAAATCTTAAAATATATGAAAATGAATTTTTAACTTTACTAGGACCGAGTGGATGTGGGAAAACTACTACCCTGAGGATAATAGGTGGATTTGAAATGCCAGATGATGGTGTTGTAGAATTTGAAGGGGAAAATATTACCAATATTCCTCCTTATAAAAGAAAAATTAATACTGTATTTCAAAAATATGCTTTATTTCCACATTTAAACGTGGAAGAAAACATAGAATTTGGTTTGAAAATTAATAAAGTTGAGGCGAGCGAAAGAAAAACTAGAACTGCAGAAATGCTAAAACTAGTTGGGCTTTCTGGATTCGAGAAGCGTCGAATAGATTCTCTAAGCGGGGGTCAACAACAAAGGATTGCTATAGCAAGAGCTTTGGTAAATAGACCAAAAGTTTTGCTTCTAGACGAACCCTTAGGAGCACTTGATTTAAAACTTAGAAAAGAGATGCAAGTAGAATTAAAAGAAATTCAACAAAACGTAGGAATTACATTTATTTATGTAACCCATGACCAAGAAGAAGCTCTAACTATGAGTGATACCATAGTGGTTTTAAACGAGGGAATCATTCAACAAATAGGAAAACCCATTGATATTTACAATGAGCCTAAAAACTCATTTGTAGCTAATTTCATAGGTGAGTCTAATATCGCTGATGGAATTATGCGAGAAGATTTTTTAGTTGAAATGCTGGGTGTTAAGTTTATTTGTGTGGACAAAGGATTTGAAAAAGATGAAAATGTAGATGTGGTAATTAGACCAGAAGACGTAGTAATCTTAGATAAAGGCCAAGGACAAATAGATGGAGTAGTGGAATCAGTGGTTTTTAAAGGCGTTCATTACGAAATGATAATAGTTGGAAATGGATTTAGATGGAAAGCTCACTCGACAGTATCTCGTAGAGAGGATGAGGAAGTGGGACTTAATGTAATTCCAGACAATATCCACATAATGAGGAAAATGAAATGAGAAAGTATTCTGTACCTTATTTTTTTTGGCTAATACTTTTTGTGGCTTTTCCTATGATATTAATAGGAATCATGGCTTTTACTAATGGAGATATGCTAAATTTTAGTACCTTTACATTTTCATTGGAAAACTTTCAGAGATTTTTTGAATCTACGTATTTGAGGATATTAATAAACTCAATTATATTGGCATCTATTTCTACTCTAATGTGTTTTTTTATAGGTTATCCTACTGCGTATATTATTTCTAGGATGAAAGAAAGTGTTCAGGGTACTTTAATTTTGTTATTTGTAATACCTATGTGGATGAATTTTCTCCTTAGAACATATGCGTGGCTGACCTTGCTTGGAAATAATGGATTGATAAATCAATTTTTTGGATTCTTAGGATTAGGACCTTTTGATATAATATATAATAATAAAGCGGTAGTTATCGGTATGATTTACAATTTCTTGCCTTTTATGGTTCTACCTATATATACTGTTCTTTCTAAGATGGATACTAGTTTAATCGAAGCAGCTAAGGATTTAGGTGCCAACGACAGAGAAGTTTTTCAAAGGGTAATTTTTCCATTATCCATACCTGGTATTAGCTCTGGGATAACTATGGTATTTATTCCAGCTTTAAGTACTTTTGTAATATCGAATTTACTAGGTGGTAATAAATCCATGTTGATTGGAAATGTCATAGAGCAGCAATTTAGATTTACTGGAGATTGGCACTTTGGGGCAGCAATTTCCTTTATACTCATGGTATTTATGTTAATAACTATGATCTTTTCATCTCGAAGTGGAATTGTAAAAGAAGGAGAGACAGGCTTATGGTAAAAAAATTTGCTAATCGCTTTTATTTGGCTTTGGTATTTTTGTTTTTGTACCTGCCTATCTTTGTATTAATATTTTATAGCTTCAATTCATCTAGGCTTAGAGGTAGTTTTGGTGGATTTAGTTTAATTTGGTATAAAAACTTATTAAGTGATAGAGCTGTTATGCAAGCACTTTACAATACAGTACTTGTTGCATTACTCTCTACAGTAATCTCTACAATTATGGGAACTTTTGCAGCGATAGGGATTCATTATCTTAGGAGAAGGGATAAAGATATTGTATTAAATCTTAATTATATCCCCGTTATCAATCCAGACATAGTAACGGCAGTTGCTTTAATGGCTCTTTTTAAGTTTTTTAGTTTAAAATTTGGACTTAGTACGATGCTGATATCTCATATAGTGTTTTCTGTACCTTATGTGATTTTAAATATTTTACCTAAATTGCAACAATTGGATAGAAATTTATTAGATGCCTCCATGGACTTAGGGGCGACCCCATTATATTCCATTATAAATGTCATAATTCCCCAAATTAAACCGGGGATAGTGACTGGGGCGTTGATGGCTTTTACCTTATCCATAGATGATTTTATTATTTCATACTTCAACACTGGTCATGGATTTAATAATTTGAGTATATTAATTTATTCAATGGCTAAAAAAGGTATAAATCCTAGCATAAATGCATTGTCTACAATAATGTTTGCAACTATGCTATTGCTCGTATTAATTATTAATAGAAGAAATAGAGGAGAGATGGGAAATGAATAAAAAATTATTGGTTCTGATTTTTGTGCTTGTATTGATGCTTTCAGCTTGTGGGTCCAAATCAGGAACACAAGAAGGAGTATTGAATGTCTACAATTGGGGAGACTATATAGACGAAAGCTTACTTTCAAAATTTGAAGAAGAAACTGGCATAAAAGTTGTATATGATACATTTTCTTCCAACGAAGATATGTATATTAAAGTAAAGCAAGGAATAGACTCGTATGACATATTGGTACCATCAGATTATATGATAGAAAGACTTATTGAAGAAGGTTTATTAAATGAAATAGATTTGGATCAAGTACCTAATTTTGAATACGTAAATGACAACCTAAAAAATCCTGCTTTTGACCCAGAGAATAAATACTCAGTACCATACTTTTGGGGAACAGGAGGAATTATTTACAATACGACTAAGATAACAGATGAGATAGACAGTTGGATGGATTTATTTGACGAAAAATATTCTGGAAAGATTGTGATGTACAATTCTTCTAGGGACTCTATAGCAGTGGCATTAAAAGCATTAGGATACTCTATGAACTCCACTGACTTGGATGAGTTAGAAGAAGCAAAAGAACTATTAATTGCACAAAAACCTCATGTACTTGCATATCAAGCAGATGAAGGAAGAGATACACTAGTATCAGGAGACGGAGATATTGGTTTTATGTATTCAGGAGATGCTTTAATGATGATAGATCAAAATCCTGACCTAAAATACGTATTGCCAAAAGAAGGGGCTAATATTTGGTTTGATGCAATGGTTATTCCATCGTCTGCACAAAATTTAGAAGCAGCTCATAAATTTATTAATTTTATGTGTGACCCAGAAAATGCAGCAATCAATGCAGAATATTCTGTAGGATTTTCTTCTCCGATAGATAAAGCTATAGAATTACTTCCAGATGAAATTAAAAATTCTGAAGTAGCGTATCCAGACGATGCATTGCTTGTAAATGGAGAGATTTATAAAAATTCTAAAGAAATTATTCCTGTATATGACAAAATCTGGACTGAAGTAACAGCAGCACAATAAAATAGATATAAGTGGAAAGCGTCAGGCTATTTGATAAAGCCTGACGTTTTTTTACAGATTATTTAAAACTACTATTGAGAAAATTACATATATTACGTTTGATTTCTGAAGATGTAGCTGATGAAAACTTTTCAACTATTAGCTACAAGAATATCTGGGTATAATTAAATCGAGGTGAAAATCTATATGAAAATTAAATTTTACGGCAGTGCCAATATGGTTACGGGCTCAAATCATATGATTGAAGTTGGAGATAAAAAACTATTGTTAGATTGTGGAATGTTTCAAGGGGGAGCAGAGGAAGAACTATTAAACTTCGAAGATTTTTCTTTTAACCCAAGTGAAATAGATTATCTAGTTTTATCCCATGCCCACATAGACCATTCAGGAAGAATTCCTAGATTAACAAAACAGGGATTTAAGGGTAGAATTCTTACAACAAAAGCCACTTACGATTTATGTAATATAATGCTTCTAGACAGTGCTCATATTCAAAAAACTGATATGGAATGGGAAAATAAAAAACGAGAAAGAGCGGGAAAACCTCTACTTGAACCCCTATATACTTCAGAAGACGTAATTCGCTCGTTGAATTTATTTGAAAAATATTATTATGATCAATATATAAAGATAGATGACATTTTCACACTTAGATTCCTAGATGCTGGTCATATCTTGGGCAGCTCAATAGTAGAACTCTGGATAAATGAAGATGGTAAAAGTACAAAGCTGGTTTATTCTGGAGATTTAGGAGTAGGAAAACATGCAATTATTAAAGAACCAAAAATTGTAGAAAGCGCCGATTATTTAATATTAGAATCCACTTATGGGGACAGAATCCATGAAAATTATGAAGAAGTACATCATAAACTTATTGACATCATTGAAAAAACTGCAAGCAGAGGTGGTGCAGTAGTTATTCCGTCATTTGCTGTTGGTAGGACGCAGGAATTAATTTATCAGCTAAATTCATATTATGACTCTGAAACTATGGAAGCATATAAAAGAATTCCAATATATATTGACAGTCCTCTTGCCATTCAAGCTACTGAAGCATATCAAAAAAATGCAGAATTATTTAATGATGAGACCAAAAAGAGAATACTATCAGGTGATAATCCATTCGAATTTCCTAATTTAAGATATGTTGGAACTGTAGAAGAATCTAAATCTTTAAATAAATCTCCATATCCCAAGGTAATTATTTCTGCAAGTGGTATGGCAGATGCAGGAAGGATAAGGCATCATTTAAAACATCATCTATGGGACCCTAGAAATACAATTTTATTCGTGGGATATCAAGCAATAGGATCTACTGGCAGGAAAATTTTAGACGGAGCTAAAACAATCAAAATACTTGGAGAAGAAATAATTGTAAGAGCAGAAATTAAAGAGCTTCAAGGATTATCTGCCCATGCGGATTTAAATATGATATTAAATTGGGTGGGAAATATAAGGGAGAAACCTAAAAAAATATTTCTAGTTCATGGAGAACCTAACGCAACGGAAAATTTAAAAAAAGAAATACAAGAAAAATATAATATCTCGACGAGAATCGCAAGGCTAGGCGAAGTTATTGAGATAGATAGCAGCAGAGAGAAAATTCATATAGATAGACGTAAAGAAGTTGATTTATCTAAAAACTTGAATGATTCCATTAACCAAGTAAAAGAATTATTTAATGTATATGAAAGTCAACGTAAATCGGAATTGGACGATGAATTTGTAACGAAGCATTATTCTGAATATAATGAAGCACTACTAGATATAAAAAACCGTCTAATGGAACTTTTGATGTTGGAAAACAAATAAGGCTTGTCAGCTTGAAGTATTTTATTAGTGATAAAATACAAATTATATGATATTATTTTATTGAATCAATTCTTATAGATTAATCTATATTGAGAGGAAGATAAAATGAAAATATATATTGTAGAAAATTATGACGAATTAAGTAAAAAGGCTGCAGAAATTATAGCAAAAGAGATAAAAATAAAAAATAATATAGTATTAGGTCTAGCTACTGGAAGTACACCTGAGGGTATGTATGCAGAGCTAGTGAAGATGTACGACAAAGGAGAAATAGACTTTTCCAATACTTGTACTTTTAACTTGGATGAATATTACGGACTAGAAGATGACCACGAACAGTCCTATCATTATTTTATGAATAAACATCTATTGAAAAAAGTTAATATAGACAAAGACAACACCAACATTCCTTCAGGTTGTACTGATGAAGTTGAAAAATTTTGTAAAGAATATGACGAGAAGATTGAAGCTGAAGGTGGTATCGATCTTCAATTGCTAGGAATTGGTGTAAATGGACATATTGGATTTAATGAACCAGGAAATCATTTCGTAGGAGAGACTCATATTGTAGATTTAACTGAAGATACATTAGATGCCAATGCGAGATTTTTTGAAACACCAGATGAAGTTCCTAAAAAAGCAATAACTATGGGAATGAAAAGTATTTTAAATTCTAAAAAGGTTCTTTTGATAGCTTCTGGAAGTGGAAAGGCCGAAGCCATGTATATGGCCTTAAAAGGTCCAATAACTCCTGAAGTTCCAGCGAGTATTTTGCAATTACACAATGATTTAATAGTATTAGTTGATAAAGAAGCGGGAGCGAGATTGGAATAAAATGCAAGAAAGGAAACAGGGAAGGAAATGATGAATAAAAAGATAAGAAACTTCATTATTTATGCTATCTTCTTATTGATAGTAGCAGGTTGTACTTTGACTCCTTGGTTTGGATTAGAATTCTTATGGAAATCTGAAAATAATAAGGTAGTTCCTTTTAGCGGAATTTATTTTGATACTCCAACTAACATCAACAATTTTAAAATCAGAAGATCTGAAAATAACTCAAGTGGAAAAAATTTGATTAGTTATGATATAGAGTTTGAATACATTGGAAATGATTCTAGTATGAGGATTATTGGGAAATTAGGAGAACAAGCCTTTTTTGGAGATACAGTAGTTCCAAGACATAGTAAAGCTACATTAAAAGGAGAATATGACGTTATTAATAATCTCTTGTTTGACGATAAACTTAACTATGGAGATTTGTATAAGAAAATAGAAAATTATAAGTTAACTTCTATATCTGAAATAAGAGTGCCTCTAAGCGAAAGTGTTAAGGACTATAAATTCAAAATAAGTTACGAACCTAAAGAATTAATTTATTCTGAAAACAACAAATTAGCCACACTGACAGTATTTTTAACAAATGCCAGAGTTGATAACTTCACAGATTCTGAATATATAAATCAAAGTGAAGTGCAAAGTTTTAATGAAAGTGGTATGTATGTAAATGTACTGGAATTATTTGATGATGCAAAAATAAATAGTATTAATTTTTGGAAGAACGTAAACAATGTAATATTTATTCTATCAACGATATTAGTTGTCGGTCTTATATGGCTGGGTAGAACTAGTAATCCCTATATATTAATGGCATTAATGTTTGCGAATATACTGACTCTATATGCTTTTTTTGAGATAGGAATTACTACGAAGGGAATTTTATATATATTTCCTATACTTGGGATTGTTACAGTTATTTTATCTAGACTAATGGCTAGAGATAGACTTGCCTTTAATAAGTATGACTTTTCCCAATCCTTAGGTGGAGCGATTCTCTTAGCTTTACTAGGTATAATAGTATATGTTGTGCCTAATACATTTTAATATATGAACTTTAAAAAGCTTAGTTTTCTAAGCTTTTTCTATTATTTAGATTAAGAACTTGACCCTAAAAATCAAATATGAAATTTATGTGAAATTTAAACTGTTTTTAAATAATTATTTGAATTGTTTAAAAACACAAAATAAAAAAATATGAAACAAACATTTCAAAAAATTTTACTTTGGATAGACAGGGGCATAAAATATAGGAAATTAAAAGGTGTGAAAACGTTATATTATCAAGGATTTGAAAATCATTCTCACAGAAGTAAGAAGTTATATTTGAAATTTAATCGTTTTCCAGTTTTAGAATTTGTAACTTGAAGCCTTGATAGCATCAAGTCTTAAGGGTTTAATACAATGGATTTTATTATTTGCAATAACATTTGAGTATGTTATAATAAAATTAGAATTTAGGAAAATGAAAAACATTGTTCACATTTATTTAGGAGGTAGTTTATGGGAAAAACATTAGTATTGGGAGTAATCGGATCTGATGCACACGCAGTAGGTAATAAGATCCTAGATGCGACTCTAACAGAAGCAGGCTACAAAGTTGTAAATATTGGTGTATTGTCATCACAAGAGGACTTCATCAATGCAGCAATTGAAACTAAAGCAGATGCAATATTAGTTTCTTCACTTTACGGACAAGGCGAGCTTGACGTTAAAGGACTTAAAGAAAAATGCAATGAAGCAGGTTTAGAAAATGTATTACTTTATGTTGGAGGAAACATAGTAGTAGGAAAACAAAACTGGGAAGACGTACACGAAAGATTTAAAGCAATGGGATTTGATAGAATTTATAAACCAGGAACTTCAGTAGAAACTACAATTCAAGACTTGAAAGAAGATTTAGGGGAATAAAATGGATTGCTATTTGTTTATTGATTTTGGAAGTACCTTTACAAAAATAACATTAGTAGATATTGAGAACGAAGAGATAATAGGAACGGAGAAATCATACACTACTGTAGAAACTGACGTTACTATTGGCTATGAAAAAGCTTTTGATAAATTGAAAGAAAAGGTTAATTTTGAAGAAGTTAATATAGTTAAAACTACTGCTTGTTCTTCTGCTGCAGGTGGTTTAAAAGTTGTAGCTATTGGCTTGGTGCCTGAATTGACTGCTGAAGCAGCAAAACGTACTGCCTTAGGAGCAGGCGCTAGAATTATTAAAACATATAGCTTTAAACTTAACGACTCAGAGTTGGAAGAGATTAAGAGTTCCGATATCGATATGATTCTTTTAGCTGGAGGTACAGACGGAGGCAATTCTGAATCTATTATTCATAATGCATCTATGATCAGTAAACATAATATCAATGTACCCGTAGTCGTAGCAGGCAATAAAAGTGCAATTGACGAAGTAAAAAAAGTATTTTCTGATGATATAGAGTATTATATCACTGAAAACGTAATGCCTACGCTGAACCAAATAAATGTAGAGCCAGCTAGAGAAACCATTAGAAATATCTTTATGAAAAACATTGTAAAGGCTAAGGGAATGGAAAGAGTTTCTGAATTCCTTGATGGCATTACAATGCCCACACCAGCTGCAGTATTAAAAGCAGCTAGAGTATTATCTGTAGGGACGGATAAAGAAGATGGTCTAGGGGATTTACTAGTTTTAGATATTGGGGGCGCTACCACAGACGTTCATTCAATTTCTGATGGTCTTCCTACAAAACCAGGAGTTCAATACAGAGGATTAGAAGAACCATTTGCTAAGAGAACTGTTGAGGGAGACTTAGGAATGAGATATTCGGCTCTTGCAGTTCAAGAAGCGGCCGGGTCTCGAATGGTTAAGAAATTTGTAGATGTAGAAAAATACGATAGTGTTGATGAAGAATTTCAAAAACGTTATAACAATACAGATTTCATATCAGAAAACCAATTGGACAAGGAATTTGACTTGGCAATGGCGAAGATTTGTACATTTATTTCAATGGGAAGACATGCAGGAACAATCCACATGATTTACTCACCTATGGGCAATGTCTATAATCAAGAGGGAAAAGACTTATCTGAGGTGAAGTATTTAATAGGAACAGGCGGAGTAATTATAAATAATGAAAATCCCGAAGAGATTTTATCTTCAGGATTATTCACTATGGAAGAGCCTAATTCTTTGAGACCTGCAAACCCTAAGCTTATGGTAGATAAAGATTACATTCTTTCATCTATGGGATTATTAGCAGGTATAGATGAAGATATTGCTGTGAGAATGCTTAAAAAATATATAGTCGAAATTTAGGAGATAAAATATGGATGTAAAATTTAGAAAAATGACGGAAGAGGAATTCTTCAAACAAAGAGAAGAAGTACTTACAGGATGGCCTACAGGAAAAGATGTAGACCTAGATGAAGCTGTTGAATTTTTGAAGAAAGTTCCAGACGAAAAAAACTTTGCTAAGAAAATGGCATGGGCTGATGAACAAGGAATTACAACTGCACAACCTAGAGCAGGAGTCGCTCTTATTAATGAACATATTGAATTATTACAACATCTTCAAAACGAAGGTGGAGCAGACTTCCTTCCATCAACAATAGATGCTTATACTAGACAAAATAGATACGAAGAAGGCGAAAGAGGAATTATTGAATCTGAAGCAGCAGGAAGATCACTTCTTAATGGATTCCCAGCTGTAAACCACGGTGTTAAAGGTTGTAGACAAGTATTCGAAGCAGTAGATCTACCACTACAATTAAGACACGGTACTCCAGACTCTAGACTACTTGCTGAAGTTGGACACGCAGGTGGATTCACTTCTAACGAAGGTGGAGCAATTAGTTACAATATCCCTTACTCAAAAAAGGTAAGTGTTGAAAAGACAGTAAGAGACTGGCAATATTGCGATAGACTTGTTGGATACTATGAAGACAATGGAGTAACTATTAACAGAGAACCATTTGGTCCTTTAACAGGAACTTTAGTACCACCATCAACTTCTAACGCAGTAGGAATTCTAGAGGCATTATTAGCTGCAGAACAAGGTGTTAAAAATATTACAGTTGGATACGGACAATGCGGTAACCTTCTTCAAGACGTTGCAGCAGTAAATGCACTTAGAGAACAAACTAAAGAATATCTAAAAGCATATGGATACGATGACGTTATATTAACTACAGTTTTCCACCAATGGATGGGTGGATTCCCAGAAGATGAGTCAAGAGCATTTGGACTTATTTCACTTGGAGCAGCTGCAGCTGCACTTTCAGGAGCAACTAAAGTAATAGTTAAAACTCCTCATGAAGCTATTGGTATTCCAACAAAAGAAGCTAACGCAGCAGGAATTAAAGCTACAAAGATGGTTCTTAACCTTCTTGAAGGACAAAGATATGCAGACAGCCAAGCTTTAAGAGATGAGATAAACATCATCAAAGCAGAAGTAAAATGCATGTTAGACGAAACACTTAGACTAGGTAATGGCGACTGGGCTGTTGGAACTGTAAAAGCATTTGAAACAGGCGTAATCGATATTCCATTTGGACCTTCAGACTATAACGCAGGTAAAATGCTACCAGCTAGAGATAACGAAGGATTCATCAGATATCTAGAAGTAGGAAACATTCCACTTTCTAAAGAATTGCTAGACTTTAACAAAGGCAAATTCCAAGAAAGAGCTAAATTTGAAGATAGAGATGTAAGCTTCCAAATGGTAGTTGATGATATATTCGCAGTAAGTAGAGGAAAATTAGTAGGAAGACCAGGAGATGATGTGAAATGAGAATTGAAAAAGTTATTTGTTCACCAGGATTGACAGGATTTTACTTTGACGACCAAAAAGCAATTAAGCAAGGTGCAGGACACGACGGACTGTTTTACGTAGGAGATCCAGCTACAGACGGTTTTACTAGTATTAGACAAGCAGGAGAAAGCATATCTGTTCAACTTATACTAGACGACGGACAAGTTGCTTATGGAGACTGTGCTGCAGTTCAATATTCAGGAGCAGGTGGAAGAGACCCACTTTTCCTAGCAGCAGATTTTATTCCTCTTATTGAAAACGAAATAGCTCCAAAGCTAGAAGGAAGAGAAATCACTAAATTTAAAGAGATAGCTGAGGAATTCGATGCACTTCAAATCGATGGTAAAAAACTTCACACAGCTATTAGATATGGTATAACTCAAGCTCTTCTAGATGCAGTTGCAAAAGCACAAAAACGTACTATGGCTGAAGTAATCCATGAAGAATATGGCGTAGATACTCCAATGGAAAAAGTAGCTATATTCACTCAATCTGGTGATGACAGATACACTAACGCAGACAAAATGATTCTTAAAGGCGCAGACGTATTACCTCACGGACTATTTAACAACGTTAAAGAAAAATTAGGTGAAGACGGCGAAAAACTTAAAGAATATGTAGCTTGGTTAAGAGATAGAATCAACGAGAATAAAACTGTTGAAGACTACAAACCAATACTACACATCGACGTGTATGGAACAATCGGAGAAGCTTTCGATAACGATACAATGAAGATGGCAGAATATTTAACTGAATTAGAAGCAATAGCAGCTCCTTACCACTTGAGAATTGAAGGTCCTATGGACGTAGGTTCAAGAGAAGGTCAACTAGAAGCTATGGCAGCTCTTACTAATGAAGTAGATAAAAGAGGAATCAATGTTGAAATTGTTGCAGACGAATGGTGTAATACGTTTGAAGACGTTAAAGATTTCGTAGACCACAATGCAGGACATATGATTCAAATTAAAACTCCAGACCTAGGAGGAATCAACAATTCAGCTGAAGCAATTCTATATTGTAAAGCAAATGGAAAAGGCGCATACAGCGGTGGAACTTGTAACGAGACAAATAGATCATCTGAAGTTTTGACTAATGTTGCTATGGCTTGTGGAGCAGACCAAGTACTAGCTAAACCAGGAATGGGTGTTGACGAAGGACTTATGATCGTTAACAACGAAATGGAAAGAGTATTAGCATTAGTTGCATACAGAAACAATAAATAAGGTTAAAACTCATAATTCAGAGGGTCTAAGTGCTCTCTGAATTATATTTTATAAAAATATATATTAAGGGGTAATGTATGAAAACAATTCACGTAGATAAAATCACTGAAGAAGTTAAAAGAATGGCTATTGAAGCTGCATATTTCTTGCCAGATGATGTGCAAAAATCTTTAGAGGATTCTAGAGAAAAAGACGATTGGCCTTTGGCTAAAGAAATTTTAGACCAAATTTTAGAAAATGCTGAAATTGCTAGGACAGAAGAAGTTCCAATGTGCCAAGACACAGGAATGGCTGTGGTATTTGTAGAAATGGGTCAAGACGTTCATGTAGAAGGCGGATTTATTGAAGACGCAATCAATGAAGGTGTGCGCCAAGGATATGACGAAGGATATCTAAGAAAATCCGTAGTAGGAGATCCTATTGAGAGAGTTAATACTAAAGACAACACTCCAGCAGTTATCAACTACAAAATTGTACCTGGAGATGAATTAAAAATCATTTTTGCTGCAAAAGGTTTCGGATCTGAGAATATGTCTAGACTTACTATGCTTAAACCAGCTGATGGACTTGAAGGAGTTAAGAAATTTATCCTAGAGACAGTGGAATTAGCTGGACCAAATCCATGCCCACCAATAGTAGTAGGAGTTGGAGTAGGTGGAACATTTGACAAGGCAGCAGCTATGGCTAAAGAAGTTCTAATGAGACCTCTAGATGAATATCACGAAAATGAATTTTACGCGGATTTAGAAAGAGAAATGGAAGAAAAAGTTGCAAATCTTGGAATTGGACCTCAAGGCTTTGGCGGTAGAACTACAGCTTTAAGAGTTATGATTAAAGAGTATCCAACTCATATTGCAGGTTTGCCAGTAGCAGTTAACATTAACTGTCATGCAACTAGACATAAAGAAGTAATTCTATAGGAGGAACAAATGGCTATAAAACTTACAACACCACTTACAGATGATCAATTAAAAGATTTAAAAGCTGGAGATAATGTTTTTATTACGGGATATATCTACACAGGACGAGATGCAGCACACAAAAGACTAGTAGACCTTCTTGAAGAAGGTGGAGAACTTCCAATAGATGTAGAGGGAGCGATTATGTATTACGTTGGACCAGCTCCTGCAAAACCAGGACAACCAATTGGATCAGCTGGACCAACAACATCCTACAGAATGGACTCTTATACACCACAACTATTAGACCTTGGATTAAAAGGGATGGTAGGAAAAGGCAAGAGATCAGCTGAAGTTAAAGAAGCTATGCTAAGAAACGGCGCTGTATACTTCGCTGCAATAGGTGGAGCAGCGGCATTAATTGCTAAATCAGTTAAAGAAGCAGAAATTGTATGCTATGAAGATTTAGGGGCAGAAGCTATTAGAAGACTTTATGTAGAAGATTTCCCTGCGACTGTAGAAATTGATACAAAAGGTGTGGACCTATATGAAGTAGGTCGAAAGGAGTATTTAGATTGGAAAGAAGAGAAATAGTAAGACCAGCTAGAGCTGGTTCTGTTGAATCAAACGATCTTCTAGTCATTATTTCTCCTGCAGACGAACTTTCAATAGATATTTCCAGTGAAGTTTCTCTTCAATATGGAGATGACATTAAAAGAGTAATTGAAGAAACCGTAAAAAAATTTGGCGTGGAGAAAGCACAAATTAAAATAGAAGACAAAGGCGCTTTAGATTTTACTATAAGAGCTAGAGTGGAAGCTGCTATCTTAAGGGGGTCTAAATAATGGCTTATAAATCTATGTTATTTATGCCTGGAAATAATCCAGGGATGTTATTTAGTTCATCCATTTTAGGAGCAGATGCTATTATTATAGACTTGGAAGACGCAGTGAGTGCAAGTGAAAAGGATGCGGCTAGAATTTTAGTTAGAGAATTTTTAAGTAGTTTTGACAATCCTGCTGATGTACTAGTTAGAGTTAATCCTACAGATACTCCATACTTTAAAGATGATATGGCTATGCTTGTAGATATGAAGATAGACTCTATTATGCTTCCCAAGGCATCTGTGGAAAGTGTAAAAGAAACAGATGAATTTCTTAAAGCAAATAATTCTGATTTGAAAATTTTTGCTTTGATTGAAACGGCTATGGGCGTAGAAGATTCATTAAATATTTTATCTGCATCAGATAGAATAATAGGAGTGCTTTTAGGAGCAGAAGACTTGACCCTAGATCTAGGAGCTGCTAGAACGAAAGCATCTGAAGAGATTCGCTATTCAAGACAAAAAATAGTAGCAGTTTCAAAAGCTCTAGAAATTCAAGCAATAGACACTCCATTTACAGATACAGACGATATGGAAGGTTTAAAAAAGGATACTGAATTTGCAAAGGCTATGGGTATGACAGGAAAAGCTGCCATAAGTCCACGACATGTCATGACAATTAATGAAGTATTCTCTCCGACGGAAAAGGAAATTGAACATGCAGTTAGAGTTTGCGAAGGTGCAATTGATGCGAAAGAAAAGGGACTAGGAGCTTGGTCACTAGATGGTAAAATGGTAGATGCACCAATAATTAAAAGAGCAGTAAATTTATTGAGAGCTACTACCTATTTCAAGGAGGAATACAATGACTTACTTTGATGAAAAACTAGAAAATATTAAAATTTTACCCAAAGAAGACTATCCTCAAAAAGGGCCAAGACCATCTAAAATTAGAGAAGATCTTCCGGCACTAATTACTGAATTGGGAATTAAAGATGGAGACAGTCTATCTTTCCACCATCACTTAAGAAATGGAGACAAAGTTTTAGTCCAAGTGATGAAAGCTGTTCAATCTGCAGGAATTAAAGATATTACTTTGGTAGCGAGTTCAATATTTCCAAGTATGGGACCAATTGTGGAACTCATTGAAGATGGAACTATTACCAATATTGTAACATCTTACGTTTCAGGACCAGTAGGAGAAGCAGTAAGCAAAGGCAAACTTCAAGGCAGAATTATTATGCAATCCCATGGAGGTAGAGCTAGAGCTATACTTTCAGACGAAGTACCTATAGACTTTGCTTTTATAGCATCTCCATCTTGTGATGTCAAAGGAAATATTTCTGGTGTCAATGGAACTAACTCTTGTGGTGCAATGGGCTACGCAATTAGTGACTCTATTAAAGGCAAAACTACAATTGCAGTAACAGATTTTCTAGCAGGATACCCAAACTACCCAGCAGATATCACTGAAGATTATATCGACTATGTATTAAAAGTAGATACAATTGGCGAAAAGGCCGGAATAGTTTCAGGAACTACT
>CANRJQ010000003.1:0-125856 GCA_947630985.1 uncultured Clostridia bacterium
GTCATGAACCAATATTACCACATAGAGTTTGCAAAAATTGTGGATATTATAATGGTAAAGAAATAATATCAAAAAAGGAAAGTGAAGACAAAACTGCATAATTATGCAAAACTTGGATTTTCTAAGTAATTTATTGCATATAAAATTTTAAATTAATTTTTTGAATTTTATAAAAAAAATAGAGCATAATAATATTATGAGTAAATTAAACTCATAATATTTTTTTATGTGCAGAAAATTCTGTACAATAAGAAAGGAAGATGTAGCTATGGAAAGAAATCAATTAATTAATTGTACAGTTTCATCTTGTGCTTACAACAATAATGAAAAAAACAAATGTGAATTACAATCTATTCATGTTGCACCATTAGATGATGTTGATACACAAACACCTGATGAATCAATGTGTGCAAGTTATGAATGTGATGATTGTTGTGAGTAATTTGTATAACATTTTAGTTAAATAAATTTATACAAATACAAGATATTATTAACTTTAGAAACTGTACTAGATTTCATCGATATTTCTCTAGATAAAACTAATCCACCGTCCTCATCGTAATAATTATTATCTTTTAAATATTGAATCAAAGATATATTATCTTCAATATCAAACGCACCAGAAATAAAGGCACTCTCTTTTCCAATTCTAATTTTATCCTTATGAGCTCTGTTTCCCATTAACACAGAAATAGAATCTATTAGATTTGATTTTCCAGATCCTGTTTCTCCCATTATTATATTCAATCCGCTATATAATTTTAAATTTAAATCATCTATTAGAGCAAAATTCTTAATTGTAACTTCTTTGAACATAATTCACCTTACCAAATGATTACTTGATCTTACTACTTCTTCTACCATTTCTTTTTGTATTGATGCACCATTTTTAGAAATTTCTATTAAAAACTCAATATTTCCTCCAGCTCCTGTTATTGGAGAGAATGTGAGATTTTTTATTGTATAATTAGCAGAAACTACAAATTCAAATATTTTATTTATTGCATTAATTTTTACTTTGTCATCTCTAACAATACCTTTTTTGCCAACTTCTGATTTACTTGCTTCGAATTGTGGTTTTATTAGTCCTACGATTGAGCCATTATCATCTAGGATTTCAAAAGCTTTTGGTAAAATTAGAGTCAAAGATATAAATGAGACATCAATAGAGATAAAATCTAATTTTTCATCAATCAATTTATTGTCTAGATGTCTTATATTGGTTCTTTCTATAGTTACCACATTGGGATTACTTCTTATTTTCCAGTCTAATTGACCATAACCTACATCTATAGCATATACTTTGCTTGCACCGTTTTGAAGCATACAATCAGTAAATCCGCCAGTAGATGCTCCAAAATCTCCGCAAATTTTACCTTTTAGATTTATATCAAATTCTTCAAGAGCTTTTTCTAATTTATATCCACCTCTTGATACAAATTTCTCTTCTTCTCCTCGGAGAGTAAATATCGTACCTTCTTCAAACATATCGCCAGGTTTTAAAACTTTTTGTTCCCCAACATACATTTTCCCTGCCATAATTAGCCTTTTGGCTTTTTCTCTTGAATTTGCTATGTTTTGATTAAAAACTAAAATATCAGCTCTATTTTTTTTCATATAATTTTATCATCAAATCCTTTGTTTTATGCAATTTTAGAGTTTCTAAATCAGATAATAATGAACATTTTAATTTATCAACTAATGTACTCATCTCTTCTTCATTATAAAATTTAAATAGTGTTATTTTTCCAATCTTTTCGTCTTCAAGCTTGTCAGAAATATCGTCCATTATTTGAAATAGTGTTCCAAAATTTTTTCCGATATTCCTTAATATATCTATTTCAAAATCCGATCTATTATTTATTATACCTGGTATAATAAAAGAAGATTGAAATAAAGCTGATGTCTTATACTCGTACATCTTAATTACCATCTCTGGAGAATCTAAAACTTCTGAACTTATGTCTAATATTTGGCCACCAATCATCCCAAAATCATTAGAGTTTTTAGCCAAAATATTTATACACTTAAGTCTTGATAGATAATCTTCACTGTCATCATCGATATTAGATGCGCATTCAAACGCTTTTGTTAATAAAAAATCTCCTAGTAATATTGCTGTGGCTTCATCATATTTTTTGTGAATAGTAAGTTGACCTCTTCTGTAGTCATCATCATCCATAGCGGGTAAATCATCATGAATTAGAGAATAATTGTGAATTAACTCAATAGCAATTGCGAAATTTTTAATCGTTTCAAATTTTCCACCAAGATCATCGTTTACCGATAGCATAAATGCTGGTCTAAGCATTTTACCTCTCGATGAGAAGTGATAATTTACTCCATTATAAAGCGACTCTACGCCTTTGTTTTTTTCAATATCATTATAAATAGATTTTATTTCTAAATATATTTGATTAAGGTCTTTGTCAATTGATTTCGTCATTTTCATTTGTTTCAAAATCTTCCATTCCTTCATCAGTTATCAATTTTATTTCTCTTTTGTATTCATTTAAATACTTTTCTAGTTCTTTATATAAAGTCAAAGCCCTTTTATATTTTGTCATCATTTCATCTAGATTAATATCTGATGACTCCATGTCTGTTAATATTGCTTCTAATTCTTTTAGTGTTTCTTCGTAGTTCATTTTATTCCTTCCTTTTTAAGTACTTTTACACTCAATTCACCATCAAAAAATGCAACTTCTAGAGATTCATTTAATTCAACATCATTAATACTTTTTATAAGTTTTCCATAGCTATTTGTTACCACAGTATAACCTTGACTCATCATAGTATTAATATCTAATTTATCAATTCTAGATTTATATTTAAGTAATCTATTTTCTTCAATATTTAACTTCTTTTCAATTTTTTGAATTATTTGGTTAAAGTTCTTTTCTGCCTCCAATGATACTTTTTCTGTTTTATTCAAAAGTAGACTAGAGTCAATTCTATGATGTAATAAATTCAACTTTTCATTGTCTAAATTTAATTTATTTTCTAAATCTCTTTTTAAATAAATGATTTTCTCTCTATATTTTAAAAGTTTATTGTTAACTAAATTATCAATACTTAATAAATTCATTCTTTTATCTATTATAGCCAAATCATTTTCTTTTTTTTCAATATTTTTAGTTGTTAAGACCTTTATCCTATCAATTCTTGACTCAACTGTATTTAGAAAAGCACTAAAGTCTGGAGCAATTATCTCTGCTGCTACAGACGGAGTTGCAGCTCTAACATCTGCTACAAAATCTGTTATTACAAAATCAATTTCGTGTCCAACGGCAGAAATTACTGGTATAGGATAGTTGAATATTTTTATAGCCAATTCCTTTGAATTAAATGAATCCAGGTCCTCATAGGATCCTCCACCTCTTCCAATAATAATGACGTCCATATCTGAAGTTTCAAAATAATCTAACCCATCTATCAAAGAATCTTTGGCATATGCACCTTGAACAACTGCAGGATATAAATATATACTTAAATATTGATTTTTTCTACTTATTACAGATATTATGTCTTTAATAGCTGCTCCCGTAGGTGAAGTAATAATTCCTATTTTTCTTGGAAATATTGGCAATTGTTTTTTATATTTTTCTAGAAAATAGCCATCCTTTTCTAATTCATCTTTCAATAAAAGGAAGTTTTCATAAATTTTACCTAGTCCTATCTTTTCAATATCTTCAACTAGCATACTCAATTTCCCGTTTGCTTCATATAAAGAAACTCTTCCAGTTATGCCAACTTGATCTCCATTTTTAAAATCTCTTACATCTTTTTTTTGGCTAAAATTATGAAATACACAATCTAATCTGGAATATTCATCCTTAATAGAAAAATAAGCTGTGCCATTTGAATGAAAATTCAAATTAGATATTTCACCTTCAACGATTAGTCGCGTCAAGACATAGTCTTTTGAAGTTAGACTTTTTATGTAATTCATCAACTCAGATACTTTTAAATTAATCATATAAAAATAAAGAGCCTGATAATCAGGCTATTTTTCACTCCTTATTATTGTGCCTAAGATTCCATTTATTAGTTTTGAAGAATCCTTGGTGCCAAATTTTTTAGCAATTTCAACAGCTTCATTAATCGCAACTTCGTTAGGTATATTTTCTGCATACAAAATTTCATAAACTGCTACTCTTAAAATTGATAAATCCAACTTAAATAGTCTTTCAATGGTCCAATTTTTTAAACTATTACTTATAGTGCTGTCTATGTTGTCTAGATGCTTTTCAATTATGCCATATCCCAATGTTATAAACTCAACTTCATCTTCTTCATAACCAAAATTATTAACAAATATATCAACCTTATCGATATTAAAATCATTGTCAAAAAGACTTTGATACATTAATGAAACTAGTCCTTCTCTGGCTTTTTTTCGACTCATTATTTGCTATTTTCCTTGACTTCTTTAGGAACTACCACATTAGATATAATAACATTAATTTCGTTAACATTTAGACCTGTCATCGTCTCAATTCGTTCTTTTACACTGTTTTGTATTTCTTGTGACACTTTAATTAAATTAATACCATATTCTACCGATACTTTTATAGTCATATAAACATTATTTTCATCTATATTTACTTCTATATCTCTATTCAAATGTTTAGTGCTAAATAGTTCAACTACTCCTGCTGGGATTACACTAACACCTTGAATTCTACTTGTTTCTACTGTAGCTATTGAAATTAAAACTTCTTCTGTTATATGAACAGTACCTGAATTTAGTTCGTTTAATATTTCTTTACTCATAAACAACCTCCATTATCTTGATTATAACATATTCATAATATTTTTTAAACAAATTGAAAAGTAACTTCCTGGGCAGAAAGTTACTTTCCAAATAAATTATTTATCTTTCACTGTATCCCAATCTTTTAAAAATTGTTCAATTCCCGAATCTGTTAATGGATGTTTGAACATTTGATTAAAAATCTTAAATGGTATAGTAGCAATATCTGCACCACTTAATGCGCATTCAATTACATGCATTGGATGACGAATGCTAGCTGCAATGATTTCAGTTTCAATACAGAACGTATCGAATATATCGACAACATCTTCAATTAATTTCATTCCATCAGTACTAATATCGTCAAGTCTACCAATAAACGGGCTTACATAAGAAGCTCCAGCTTTTGCAGCCATTAAAGCTTGATTAGCGCTAAATATCAAAGTTACATTTGTTTTAATTCCTTCTTTGTCAAGTTGACTAACAGCTTTTAGTCCCTCTTTAGTCATTGGAACTTTAATTATTATATTTTTATGGATTTTTGCTAATTCTCTAGCTTCTTCCACCATACCTTCAGATTCTAAAGAAATTACCTCTGCACTAATTGGTCCGTCTACAATTTCAGTGATTTCTTTTACTACTTCTTCAAAGTTTCTTCCTTCTTTTGCAATAAGAGATGGATTAGTTGTTACTCCATCTAAAATTCCCCATGAATTAACTTCTATAATTTCATCAATGTTCGCAGTATCAATAAAAAATTTCATTTTATTCCTCCTATTTTATCTTTGCAAAAATCATTTTGCCTGCATTTGTTTGCAATACACTTGTAACTACTACCTCTTTAGATTCACCTATAAACCCTTTACCATTTTCTATAACGATCATGGTTCCATCATCTAAGTAAGCAACTCCTTGGTTTATTTCTTGTCCTTCTTTAATTATTTGAACAAACATAGATTCTCCTGGAATTGCAACAGGTTTAAGAGCATTTGCCAGCTCATTAATATTTAAAACTCCCACGCCTTGAACTTCTGCTACCTTATTAAGATTGAAATCATTTGTGATGATTTTAGCTTGTTCGTCTTTGGCTAGTTTAACTAATTTTGAATCAACTTCTTCTACTTCTTCATACTTATTCTCAACTATAATAACTTTTATGTTATTCAAACTTTGTATCCCATTCATAACTTCCAAACCGCGTCTACCTCTGTTTCTTTTTAAGGAATCTGAGCTGTCGGCAATATGTTGAAGTTCTTCTAAAATAAATAGAGGTAATATAAGTGGACCTTCTAGAAACCCTGATTTAGCAATTTCCAATATTCTTCCATCTATAATTGCACTGGTATCTAGTATCTTTTTGTCTGTATATTCTAATTCCCCAACAGTTTCCTCAGAAATTTTTCTGTGTCTACTTGATGGACTACTTTCTTTTAAAATTGCTAGTAGTGTTTCTTTATTTTTGGTTGTTAGGGCTAGTCCTAAATATCCAAAAACTACATAAATTATCAAAGATATCAAGCTTCCAAAAAATCCTAAGTTAAAGTTTGTAATCATTTGACTTAATAAAAAAGCAATTAATAAACCAATGATTAAACCAATTGAAGCAAAAATTAATTCATACAACGGTTTTTTAGATAATTCTTGTTCTATTTGTTTTATTAAATTTGTTAGAAGATTTCCTAAACGCCCTGAAATAGAATAAAAAATAAGTGCAAAAATTAGAGACGTTATTACTGTTGCTGATAATTTCAAATAGCTGTTGCTAATGTTAACTATATCGCTGTTTATCAACGAAGTAACAGCAATATAACCAATGACTGAACCAATCAAGGTGATGGCTACTTTAAATATTATTTTATTTAATTTTTTTAAATTCATTTTTCACCTCCTTGTTAGAAAAACAATTTTATTGCTTCTTTTAAATTTTTCACTTTAATAATTTTCAAGTTACTCATTTCTTGATTAATTATTTGAGAATCTGATACCACTATTGCTGAATATCCTAGCCTTGAAACTTCATTTAGTCTATGCTTGATGTTTTGAACTTTTTTGACATTACCTGTTAAACCTATTTCCCCACAAAATACTACATCATTACCAAGGGATTTCTTATAATAGCTGGAAACTATTGACATAGCTATAGAAAAATCTGCAGACACATCATTAATTTTAGCGCCACCTGTTGTTTTTAAAATAATATTTTTATCTTCAAGAGGAATACCTGCGGTCTCTTCTAGTATGGAAGCTATAATATTTAAATTATCTCTTCGGACTGATTCAGAAATTCTTTGAGGATAAGGGAAATACGATTTTGAAACTAATGATTCAACTTCTCCAATAATATATCGACTTCCATGTTTTAATACACTTAATGACTTCCCAAAAGAATTAGACTCATTAGATACAAAAAATTCAGAAGGATTATCTATTGAAATCAAGCCTCCTTCTGTCATTTCAAAAAAACCAACTTCTCCAGTATCTCCATATCTGTTTTTAGTACTATATAAAGTCCTAATTTGATCTGACTCTCCTGTTTCTAATATTAATACACAGTCTACCAAATGTTCTAACGTTCTTACACCAGCAAGTTCGTCTTGCTTGGTCATTTGTCCAACGATAAATGATGCTCTCTTTTTATTGCTGTATTTTGAAATATTTACAATTTTTGACGACACTTCATTTACTTGGGTTGGAGAACCACTCTTTTGAGTTAAATTATCATCAGTAATAGTCTGAATGCTATCAAAAATAAGTATATCTGGATCTATCTCTTCAATTTCATTTTGAATTGCATTGATGGAGTTTGTACTCATAACCCAAATATTATCTGAGCTAATATCTAGTCTATCCGCTCGATTTCTTATTTGGGATTCAGATTCTTCACCTGACGCATAAAGAACCTTATAATTTTGTTTTGCTAAATCTTCAGATAATTGAAGCAAGAGTGTGGACTTACCAGCGCCGGGCTTCGCAGTAACAATAGTAACTGAGTCCCGAACTATTCCATTACCTAACACTCTGTTTAGTTCACCAATATTTGTTTGAATTCTAGTATTAGACGATATGGAAATTTCAGCCAATTTTTTAGGTGTAGAAGCCAAATTTCGAACTTTAGATTCAATAGTTGACTTGGCCATAATTGGTTTTTCCGTTAAAGTGCCCCAACTGCCACAAGATGGACATTTTCCAAAATATCCTGTGGTTTCATAGTCGCAGTTGGAGCATATATACATAGTCTTAGTTTTAGACATCTAACTAAACTTCTAGTTCCTCAAACTCTTCAGAGTCTTCTGTATCTAATTCATCTTCATCATCAAAATCATCAAATATATCTAAATATTTTTCCTCAAATTCATCAAAATCAAAATCATCAAAGTTATCAAATCCATCTAGATCCAAATCGTAAACATATCCTTCTAAATCAGATAGATCCATGTCCATGTCTTCCATATCTTCTAGTATCAAATCTTGTCTATACTCCAGATCATCTATAGCTAATGCCAAATTTTCCAAAACATTTATAGTTTCAGCCAAAAGCTTACCCTCATCATTTTGAGTATCAATTTTTAGACCATCTGCTAATCCCTTTAAATATGCAACTCTTTCTAATATACTTTTCATTTTATCCTCCTAAGATCTAGACATGTATTCGCCAGTTCTAGTATCAATCCTCAATGTATCTCCATTATTTACAAAAAGTGGTACGTTTAATGTATATCCAGTTTCTACTGTTGCTGGTTTTGTTGCACCAGAAGATGTATCTCCTTTGATACCTGGCTCAGTAGCTATAACCTGTAATTCCACAAAATTTGGTGGCTCCACTGCAAATGGCTTGTTTTTATAAGATCTAACTGTCGCCATATCATTTTCTTTTATCCATTTTATAGCATTTTCTACTGCATCTAGTTCGAATGGAACCTGTTCATATGTTTCAGTGTCCATAAAATAATATAATTCTCCATCATTATACAAATACTGCATATCTTTTGTTTCTATAATAGCTCTTGGAAATCTTTCAGTTGGATTAAATGTAGTATCTTTATTTGCACCAGTCGTCAATGATCTGACTTTTGTTCTGACAAATGCTGCGCCTTTACCTGGCTTTACATGTTGAAAATCAACTATTTCATAAATATCCCCATCCATTTCAAAAGCTATGCCTTTTCTAAATTCACCTGCTGATATCATAGCAACCTCCTGTTTGTAATAAAATTATAACACAATTAGAGTTGAATACAATAAATTTTTCCAGCGAATTATTCGCTATTGATGGTTATACCCAATATCTCTCTATAAAAAGCACTATTTAAGTACTTAACATAAGTATCTATATAAGATTTAGTATATAGAGTCATACTTTGAGGATATGAACCATCTTCTTCAAGCTCAATTAAAATTCCATTTATTTTACAGCTATATCCATTGTCAATTATAGTACCTGAGCTAGAAATAACTATTCCATTCAATATCAAATTTGTATTAAGGTTTAATATTCCATCTATATAAAAAGTTCCAAGTAAAGAAATATTGCCACTATTATTTTCATCACCAATATCTGTAACGTTTAGAAATTCAAAATGTCTTTGGCTAGATAATGATTCTAGAAAAATTGGAGTCTCATTTGTCTTTGATAAAAGTCCAACATTGCCTCCAATGGAACCAATATATTGGTCTGAAGTAGGATTTATTATTGGCATTTCTCCTGTGTAGCGTTTTTCTTTTAAAAATTTAGTCTTAAAATCTAAAAAAGCTTTTTTATTTGAAGTGGATAGAATATTTTCTTTAATTAAAGGTTTATTTTCAAAGTAAAATATTTTATTATATTTGCTTAGTGTGGCTGTTGCATTGCTATCAATTTCTTCATAAGAACTATTAATTGAAATCATTGTAGATGGAATCTCTTCATACTTTATATCCGTTTTCTTTATATTTACTATATGATCCAAATCAGAAAACAGTGGATTTGAATAAGACTGATCTTCATTTAAAAATTTTTTTATTTCTTGTCTTAAATATGATTCGGCAATATATCTAGATTGAAGATTATACTTTGAGTTTTTGATTATTAATGTGTTTTGATAATTTGTTATCCCAATAAAAGCAATTGATAATGATAAAAGGCTTATGAATATTAGTAAAATTATACTTATATATCCTTTAGTTTTATTCAAAATCATATATTACACCTCGAATATAATGGACCTTTTCTAATTCCTCAAATTTATTTTTTAAAGTAATTTTAAGTGTTTTATTTTTTTCATTGTAATTAGAACTAAATGATTCCAGTTCATCGATTATTGGATTGTTGCCTGAAAAATCTTTTAAATCCATTCTTTTATGTAGAACTGGATATTTTTGATTTATTCTCACTAATTGTTTTCTTTCATAAATATAGGTAGTTACACTATATTTTTTATTTTTACTTGATGCATCTATGTTGACTAATAGTATTCCTAAATTATTATTATTATACTTAGTACTTGAAAAATCTTTTGCAATGATCAAATCAGCAGAGTCTATTTCGTTTATTATATAATTTAATCCATACTCTAATTTTAACTGATTCTCACTTATTAATTCTATTTCTTTTGTCATTAAATTTGTCGTGAATACTAAATTTAGCAATCCTGTGGACATAAGGCTAATCAATGCAATACTAATTACAAGTTCAATTAAAGTAAAACCTTTTAAACTTTTTTTAATAATATGTTTGAAGTAGAATTTCATCATCTGTTTCCTCTGAAGTTATCTTTACCTCTATATGTTTAAAATCTTCGTTTAAATTAGTAATTTTATAATTAATAATAAATTTGTCATTTTTTGTTGAAATTGTATCTCCGCCTATTTCACTTTCGATTAAATTCTCTGCTATACTTAGCATTTCCCTATATAGAGTTTGTCGTTGAACCATCTTATTTAAACTAAGCAAACTAGTCACCAAGCCCAAAGAAATTATTGATAAGAGAAATATAGAAATAATTACCTCTATTAAAGTAAAACCGCTTGTCTTTTTAATCATCTGATTTCCTCGCATTTACTTTACCAGTTACTGGCGTAACAGCAATCACATACTCCTCAGATTCTCCAGATAAAAAAATTGTTCCTGAACCTTTAAAAGATGGACTTCCATTTTTTGTAAAAGTAAAAGTTTCAATATTTGATTTTCTCTTGTTTAATTCTAATTTTTTTAATTCAATAACTTCTTGATCTAAAGAGTTAGTATAATTATTATTGGTAAAATTAAAAGTGATACTTTGTGGTTTTCTAGTCACTATAGAATGATTCCTAGTGTTATTTATGCTAGTCACTATTTGTTTTAATTCAACTTCTTCCAATCTATTGCTTATGACAAATGACTTTACAATAAGTAAATAGGAAATCAAAGAAATAATCCCTATGGTTATTATTAGTTCAACTAGAGTTATTCCTTTTACTTTTTTATTTTTTCTCAATTGTTGCAAGATTCTTAATAAATCCACTGTTATTACCTGCTTTATCAATACATTTAAAAGATATTATTCCTAAAGGATACATATTGGAATCAACAGGCAATGTAAATTCAATTATCTGCCACCCGTCGATTTTCTTTGAGCCTTCTAGTACAACAATATCTTCAGAAGAAGTTTTACAATCAAATAAAATTTTACTTCCCACATTTCCATCAAATTCGAAAACAATTAAGTCTTTAGGTTTATTAATTACTATTGGAGTATTATTTAAGTCTACTACACCGTCTATAAACAAAGTAAGCTCACTAGTTTCTGAGTCTATAAAAAAATTATTTAATACATTAGGATTGTTTTTTAGTCTAATATAATTTTTATCGAAATAGTTCGAATCGATTATTAAATTCACATCCCAATTTAATAAATAATTATTTAAAAAGCTTTGATCAATGATAGATGACATATTATCATTTATTTTTAAAAAATTATTATAATTTTTTATTTTATCTTCGGTTATCATCGTTGTTACTACAGTTGAACCTTCATTATGCGTATTTTCTTCATTTAAAATTGCCTTATTGGAATCTATAACTTCATTCGATTTTAACTTATCATTGCCTTTTTCACTGAAGCTAGATTTAACTTTGGGAGTATTGCGATTATTTTCTGTATCCTCATTCTCGCTTTCAGCTTTATTGCCATATATGCTATCAATTAAGCTAGTAAAATCTTCACTGGAATCTTCTGAGTTGGCATCATTGTTGTTTTTACTAACTATGCCTGAGTATGGAACTTCCTTTAAAGTATATTCTCTAAGTGCAATCTCTAAAAATAATTTTTCTTTGTCAATTCTGTTAAGACTAATATTTTCTACGAATAATTTTTCATTTTGTTTAACTTCTTTTAAATATTCTAAAATATTTCCTAATGAACCTTCTAACCTCGTTATGGACTGGACATAAAACACTTCTACGTCATCAATTTCGCCTTTATTTATTGGTGAAATCGAAATATTTTTAAGTTCTAGATTCTTTTCTTCAGCTATAGTTTTTGTATCAATTAATTTTCCAAAATCATTGTGATATAGATCTATTTTATCCTTTGTAATTTTCATGCTTTCCAATTCCAATGAAAAATCATCGTGCAATTCTTTAATCTCCATGTAAGTGCTATGATTTATTCCATTGCTAGAAAAATTTGAGGCATTTACTTCATTTGAAAGCGTATCCCTTACGAAACTTACATATAAAAATACTATTAATACCAAAGACAGTATGTAAACCAATATCTTTTCTCTACTAGACAGTGAAATTTTAGTCATTAACTTCTCCTCCCTCATTTAAAATAAATGTATAAAATCCGTTGGAAAAATTTAATTCTCCAATATAAAAATTGCCTCCATTTTCATTTAAAATTTCTATCCAATTATCAACCGATTCCTTTTCCAAAGAATTTCCTATAAGAGTAAACGTTACCTCAAGAGAAACAGATGTAAGGAATATATTATTCGATTCCAACTTGCTGGATATGTCTAATAAACTAATTATCTTATCAAATTTTTGTGCGTTTTTATCTAAGTTTGTAAAAAAACGTTGTGAATTTTTAAGATCCAAAACCATTTTTTCTAATATCTCCGTTTCCATTTTTAGAGACATTACTTCCTCTTCCCTAACAAATATTTCGTCAGATACGTGAGAAATTTCTTTCTTTAAATTAAGATAATCTATTGCAATTAGTCCTAATATTAATAGTACTGGCAGTAAGAAAAGAATAGATTTATTAATATTTGATTTTTTTCTAAAGTTTTCTTTTTCATCATTTTTTATAAAATTTACAGGCTTCATTTTATAACTCCAAAATATTTTTTTACATCAAATGGTCGAGCTGTTATTTTCATTTTAAATTTATCAAACATTACAATATTCCAGATATTTATTAATGTCCAATCACCTATGGAATAAAGAACTTTAGTCTCTAGGCTATCAATACTTTGGAATATTTCCTTCAATATAAGGTACATTTGATCTATTATTTTATCCTCTGGTATAGCTCCTCCTGAAATTGAAATGTCTTCTAGGTTAATAATTCTATATTCTTTAAATTCGGATTGTTCTATAATAAAATACTCTAGAAATTTATCTTCAATATTAAAAAATATAAAATCATCTGAATTATTATCGCCCCAAAAATTTAACAGTTCACTAGTAAATAATGTGAAGTATATATTTTGAAAATTCAATTCTTTTAATATATTTTCAATATGTTTCAAAACGTTTTTGTTTATACCAAAAACGGCAACATATTCATTAATTACTTGTGATTCAATAGCCAGATTATCCTTTGAAAATGGTATCAATTCATCAAGATTATATTTTATATAACCATCTAAATCATTCTCATCAATGCCTTCTACCTTCTTTATTCTAAATATGTTTTTTGGTGAGGAGTATCTAATAAGTAGGTTATCATTTTCATTTACTTCAGATAGAAACTTATTTAATACATATGTTAGTTGAATTTCATCAATGTTGTTACCTTCATATATCATTTCTTCATCCAATTTTAGACGAGAAATACTATTTGTACTTCCCGACTCTTCCAATCTTAATTCTGATAGATTGTTTATAGTAAGTATATAGTTCTTTTTAGTTCCAAACATCTTATTACCTCAACAATAATATTATTATGTATGACATGGTCATAAATTTAATAAATCCTATTTTATCTTGCCTATGTAATGACTTTGTTATCAGACCTACTATTGAATACATGGCTCCTAAAGTAAATGTTAAAGTGAAAAAGGAAAAATATTCTAGGATACCAATAAATCCTAACGAAAATATTCCATTTAAAATTACGTCTCCTAGTCCCATACCATTTCGTGATACTAAGTATATCGAAATAAATACCACATTCCCAACTACAAACGAGGACAAATTAAATTTATCATAAAATACTATATAAATTAACTTATACAAAAAGTAGAATAATAAAATATCTACACTAATTTCTAGATGCATTTCATCTTCGCTTGTTAAAATGATAAGTATCAATAATTCCATCAAAACGAAGTATAAACCATTCTCATGTGGTTTTGAACTCATTAATTTAAGAAAAATTAGTTGAAATGCAGTTAGAAAAGCAACTTCGTAGAGTAATTTATGATAATTTTTTAGTACTCTTAATCCATTTTCTCTAAATAACAATTCAAAATAATTGCAAACAATTACTGAACTAATTGGAGACAATAATATAAGCACATTTTCAATCACTTGCTACAATAGCTCCATTTTCAACTTTGACAAGTCCTGGTTTTACTTCAATGTTTCCATTATCATCTTTTTTAATGGACCAAGTGGTTCCCAGGTGATCTCCTATTTCCTTTGGTATATCTGGTAATTTACCACCTTCAATATATTTTGCACATTTAGTAGTTAAATCACTATCATCTTCATCAATGGAAGCCATTATGGCAGCGCTTTTAATAGCCTGAACATTAGAATTATGTGTTGAAGCAATTGCAGATATTTTCGCTTTATTGAACTGTGGTATCGCCATGCCAACTAAAATTGCGATAATTGCAATGCAAATCACAAGTTCTACTAAAGTAAATCCTTTCAATTTTCTTTTCATTTTTCCTTCTCCTCCTATAATATATTTACAATTTCAAAAGTAGGTAACGCAATTGCAATAACGATTGTACCTACCACCAATGACACAAAAATTATTATTAATGGTTCAAATAATGAAGTAAGTTTTTTACTTTGATTTGATACTAAGTCTTTATAATAATTGTATGAAATATCCATGGTTTCACCCAATTTTGATGATGTTTCGCCTACGTTTATTAAATTTAAAAACATTTTTGGAAGTTCGTCGATTTGAGTTAAAGAATCAAATATAGTGCTTCCTTTTATTATTACATTTTTACTATTTAGAATTCTTTCCTTTAGATATTCATTTGATAGTGATTTTGATGCGATCTTTATAGCTTCAATAGTTTCAATACCAGATTTCACCAATAAAGAAAATACTCCTGAGAACCTTAAGACTTCTAAATTAACGATATATTTACCAAGAACAGGTACTTTTAATATTTGTTTAGAAAAATTAAAGTATATTTTCTTGTTGTTTTTAAGAATTTTAAAAATAATTACTAATAAAATTATGCAAATCGGTATTAAAAGAAAATACTTCGATAAGAAGTTGCTACCATTTATTAATAACCTAGTCATCCACGGTAGTTCTAAATTTTCATAAGAATGAAAAAGAGTCACATAATTTGGAAGTACAAATGTTATTATTGCTAATACTATAATTCCTGTTACGAATAATAAAATTATTGGGTAGTACATAGCATTGCGCATATTTTGTTTTATTTTACTTTCATTGTCATAATAATTAGAAAGCATTTCCATAGATGCAGGCAATTCAGATGAAAATTCCCCTGCTTCTATTACTCCTGAAATCAAATTGGGAAATTTTCCGCATAATTCAAAAGATTCTCCTAGTGTATACCCAGAGTCTAAATAGTGCCCAATATCTCGCAAACATGTTTTTAGCTCTTTGTTGCTTTCTTGTTCATGCAAAAACTTCATTGCAGTTTTTATGTCTATACCTGATCTCAACAATATGCTAAATTGTTTTAATAATTCTGTTACGATATTTTCTTTTAACGTATTAGAAGAAAAAATAAACATGTTTTTTGTTTTTTTATTTATGGAGGTAATATCTAGTATTTCGTATTTTTTAGCTTTTAATTTTTCAATCAATTCGTTTTCGCTATTAAAGGCATATACTTTTTCATGTCTTTTACCTTCCGAATCAATGTATTTTACTTTATATTCCATTTTAACCACACTATATTATTTTCATTATTTCTTCCAGAGTAGTAGTTCCGTCTATAACACTTTGAATTAAATTTTCTTCTAATGTTTTAAATCCATTCTTTTTAGCTTCTAATAGAATTTCATCATAGCTTGCATTCTTTTCAATTAAGTATTTAATTTTATTATCTATTTTCAATAATTCAAAAACTCCCAACCTACCACTATATCCTTGATTGCACCTAACACATCCAACTGCTCTAAAGATTTTTTGTCTATGGGGAATAAGTGATGATTCTACATGATATTCTTTTTTGCAATGAGGACATAGCTTGCGTACTAATCTTTGGCTTATTATTAATTTTAAAGCATTGGATATTAAATAGCTTTCTCCTTTCATATCTTTTAATCTATATATTGCAGAAATACTATTTGATGTGTGGAGGGTGGAAAAAACAAAGTGACCAGTGATTGCAGCTCTTAGAGCTGTCTGCACAGTTTCATCATCTCTAATTTCTCCAATCGAAATAACATCTGGATCTTGTCTAAGTATATGGTTTAATGTATTGATAAATTCTAGTCCAGTTTTGTAATTAATTTGAATTTGGTTTATTCCATCGATTTTATATTCCACTGGATCTTCTAAAGTAACAATATTTATGGATTCATCGTTAATATTATTTAAAATTGAATAAATTGTTGTCGTTTTACCAGAATTAGTAGGTCCACATACGACTATAAGTCCGCTTAACTTAGTGATTTCATTTACAATAATCTCTAAATTTTCTTTTCCTAAGCCTAACGAGTCCAGATTTTTAAATTTGAATTCGCTATCTAAAATTCTAAGAGCAATTTTTTCGCCATATATTGTAGGTATAGTAGATATTCTTAAGTCTATGTCTCGTTTGCTAAATTCGAATGTGATCCGACCGTCTTGTGGGAGTCGTCTTTCTGTAATATCTAATTTAGCCAATATTTTCATCCTAGTGATAATTATTGAATATAAATCGGACCTTAAAGTACCTTGGGTTACGAGCTTACCATCAATTCTAAAACGAACTCTTATTGACGATTTAAAAGGCTCTATATGTATATCAGATACACCTCTAATAATTGCATTTTCAATCATCTTATTTAGGTAATTGATAGTTTCAATATTTTTATTATCATCACCTAATTGAATTGATATTAAATTTAAATTATTTGTGACTACTCTTGATCTTTTAACCATTTTATCGAACAAAAAATCAAAAGTATTCGTGTCAATTATTTGTAAGTTGCACTTCCTTTTTGTTAAATGCTCGATATTTGATATAGTATTATAGTCATTAACTATACTTAAAACAAAAATAGAGTCTGTTCCAATCTCTACTGGAATAACTCTATTTTTTACAAAAAACGAAATGTCTAATTGTGAATTCAAATTAGACAAGTCTATATTTTCAATTTTATAAATCAATTCTTCAGCATTAAATTTATTAAACATAAAAACCCTCAAAAGATGTCAAGTGTAATATTTTCTAGCTTTATATTGTTTACTTTTTTATTTCTAGTAATCTCCAAAATTCCCAACCTCGTAAACCCAACAATTTGAGGTGGATTTTTAAATAATTTTGTCATCTTGTATAATTTTTTTAGAAGCTGTTCTTCTTGTATTTTATTTTTATACGAAATGAAATCTACTAATATTATACCATAGATATTACGAAAAACTATTTGTTTAATTATATTTATTAAAGATTCAATATTTACATCATGAATGTCATGATGGGTTTTCTTGTGCAAAAAACCACTTGAATTAATATCCACTACATATAATGCTTCTGTCTTTTCAAAAATAAGCTCAATGCCATTGTCTAGTATTACTTTCCTGTCAAACAATTCTTTTATTTGTCTAAATATTTCATTATCATCCTTTATTCTAAAAGATTTATCGTATATGACATTATTTTTAGAAAAAGAAGATAATAGAAAATCATAAATTTTTTTGTCATTTACAAAAATGTCAGATAAATTATTAAAATTCAAACTGTCTGTTATATAATCTTCCTCCATTAAAAGTTTAGGCGTCGGCGAAAAGTTTTTTTCTTTATCTAATTGTTCAGCTAATGATAAAAGTTCTCTAAGTTCCGCGTTTATTTCCTCTATAGAATAGTTTTGTGCACTGGTTCTTACAATTGCACCTATACCTTTTGGTAGAAGTGCTTTTACATTTGTTTTCAATTCTTCTATAAAATCTATATCTAAAATTTTCTTGGAGATTCTAAAATCGTCATTGAATGGAGTGATAATTAAATTAATTCCTTTTATTTCAAACTCATCCCTTAGTCTAACACCTTTTTCCCCATCTGCCGGAGATGTGACTTGAACAATTATCTCGTCTCCTTCATTATAATCTGTGTTTATCTTAGATTCTATTTGTAAAAAACCATTTTTACCTATACCAATATCAACAAAATAAGCATTAAGACTTTTGATTTTGTTAAGGATTCTTCCCCTGTAAATATTACCCACAATGGATTTATCTTGTAAATCAAAAATTTCAAAAGAAGTTAATTTTGATTCATTTACTTCACCAACTATTAGATAATTTTTGCGGATTTCTATGAAATTAAAACATCTATTTGACACTACTTCATATCCTTTTTATGAATATCAACATCGTCGATTGAGATATTCATATTGTATTTAGAAAATAATCCTAATATAAAATTTACTGGGTTTATTATCTTATCAACACTGTTTTCTAATTGTGCTACAATTCTATATTTACCATCTTCCATTTTGTCAAAACTTGAGATCAATTTAACATTTGGTCCTATATTTTCTCTAATAAATTCTCTTGGACTTCCCTTTTTGGATTTTCTTTCACGAGATATCATTAATTCCTCAAAATCCAAATTTACATTTTCAAGTTTTATTTCTGAATATATTGTAAATTCATATATGGAATACTCGATTATCTTGCTTATACTAGGTGATGTATCTGCATTATAAGCTTTAATTATTTGAATTTCTTCAGGTAAATATTCATTCATTTTTTTTATAAATTCAGAAATTTCTATTTCATCAATAATCTCCACATCGAATACTTCCAAATCACTTGACACACCTAAGGGAAGAGGATTACCAAAACTCATTTTAGGTCTTGGATTAAATCCTTTAGTAAAAGCTATTTTTTTATCAGTGGAAAATACTCCTCTTTGTAATAAGTCTATAGTATTTAGATGAGAGATAAATTTTAAATCTCCATTCCTTGTGTAAAATGCTCTAATTTTCATATAAATTCTGACCTCATTTCACAATTTTCGATACCACAAAAATTACATGCAGCTCTACAATCCCTAGTAGTAGCACATTCTTTAGACTTATTTAATTCTTTCCATAAGTAGTCTTTCGATACACCTGGATCAATAATGTCCCAAGGAAATATTTCATCTTTATCTCTAGTTCTAAAATTATAATATTCGATTGGCAAATTTTCTTCTTCAATGGCTTTAAACCATATATCAGAATTAAATTGGTCAGACCAACCATCAAATTTAGCACCCTTTTTAAAAACGTTTAGAATAGTCTTCCCAACTTTTCTATCTCCTCTAGAAATATACCCTTCTAAAACACTCACTACTGGATCATGGTATTGAAATTTCATTTTATTATCTTTTATTTGATCTTTCAAATAGTATATTTTTTCTTCCAGTTCGGAAATTGTACTTTGAGGTAACCACTGAAATGGTGTAAAAGGTTTTGGAACAAAGCATGATACACTTAACGTAATCTGAAAGTTACCTACTATTTTATCTTTTGGTCTGCTAAAAAACAGCCTTTTCCCCTTATCTCCCAAATCTTTTATTCCGTCTAGGTCTTCATTGGTTTCATACGGTAGTCCTAACATGAAGTAAAGCTTTATCTTAGACCAACCACTATTGTATACAGATTCTAAGGCTGATAAGTAGTCTTCTTCAGTTATATTTTTGTTGATTATATCTCTCATTTTTTGACTACCTGCCTCAGGTGCTAAGGTTAATCCAGTTTTTCTTACTTCTTCTATTTTCTTTAATACATCAATTGAAAGAGTATCAACACGTAAAGACGGCAAGGATACTCTAACTTGCCTATCTTGATAACTATCCATTAGATTATCCACCAAGCTATCTAAATATCTATAATCACAAGAGCTTAGGGATGACAAAGATACCTCATTGTATCCCGTAGAACTTAGCTGGTTATCTATTATGCTTAGAATCTTATCTTCATTTTTTTCTCTAACAGGTCTGTATATATATCCAGCTTCACAAAATCTACATCCTTGAGTACATCCTCTAAACAATTCCACTACGCTTCTCTGATGTATGGTTTCCAAATAAGGAACAATTAATTTATCTAATTGAAAAGTGTTATCGAAGTTGCTCACATATACTTTTTTTATTCTATCGGGGAGATAATCGTATTTTTTCTTATATTCAAGTATCTTACCATCATCAGTGTACTCTACATCATAAAAAGAAGGTACATAAACACCTTGCAATTTTGCAGCTTCTCTTAAAAAATTCTCTTTGTTATAACCATTGTTCTTATGTTCTTGGTAGAGTTTGAAAAGAGGTATATTTATTTCTTCTCCCTCACCAATTAAAAATATGTCGATGAAATCAGCTAAAGGTTCTGGATTATATGCACATGGTCCTCCTGCAATAACTAAAGGATCTTCACTTTTTCTGTCTTCAGACAATAAGGGAATCCCTCCCAGCTCTAACATATTTAAAATATTCGTATAGCTCATTTCGTATTGAAGTGTGAAGCCGACTATATCAAATTCGTCTAAAGCTCTTCTATTTTCAAGACTGAATAATTTTGTATTATTAGATCTAAGTTGTTCTTCCATATCTATCCACGGTGCAAAAACTCTTTCACATAGGAAATCTTCTTCTTGATTTACAAGAAAATACAATATTTGCATTCCTAAATGTGACATCCCCACTTCATAAACATCTGGAAAACAAAATGCAAACCTTACATTCGTATTGTCAAAATCCTTTACAATTGAATTTTTTTCTTTACCAATATATCTTCCTGGCTTTTCTACTTTTTTTAACATTTTTTCAAATGATCTTTTATCCACTAATTCCTCCTAAGGAATAATATCCATCTCTATTGGCAGATTATCTGCTTCTTCTACTTTATACAAGCCCATATATTCTGCAATAACGTCTCTAACTATAGGCGAACAATTGGATCCTGCACCACCTTGGAATATCACCACTGCCACAGCTATCCTAGGGTTATCATATGGGGCAAAAGCTACCTCATAAGAAAAACTATCATAAGTATCCCTTGTAACTGGATTTATACCACTTCTTTCAGCTGTTCCAGTTTTTATACTGACTTTAACTGGGAATTCACCAAATACATTTTTATTTAAACCAGTATTAGCAGCTTGCAGCATACCTTCTTTCAGGTAATCTAAATTGTTATAATTGTTTAATTCTATTCTTTCATTAGCTGGTTCGTTTTCAAACTCTATTTTACTGTTATCAGAGTTTTTTATATTGCTAATTAAAGTTAATTTGTTTTTGTAACCTCCATTGGAAATTGTTGCAACGTAATTAGTCATTTGAGATAAAGTATATGAGTTCAATCCCTGACCAATGGTTATATTGATTGTATCTGCAAGAGTCCATTTGGCGATATTCAAATTGCTAAATTTGATGTAATCTGCCAATGTATCTCGTCTACCTTCAATAGCAGGTTTAGTACCATCTAGATCCAATTTTGCTAAATCTTTATAAACCTTGTCAAGGGAAGGAATTTCTTCTAAATCAATCCATGAAACAATTGCATCTATGGTATTTTGTTTTAGCTCGTCTTCAAATTTAAAAGAACCTACATAAAATTTATGAATATTTGCATTTAACCATCGTCTCAAAGCACCTTTTTGAATATTAAGTTGTACTTCAGGATTGGGTACTCCAGGCGCAGCTTCGTGAGGAACATTTATTTCTAGCCCTGTTTTACTACCTAGCCCCAACTTTTCTGCCATATTAGATATGTCTGTAATATCCAACTTAACGCCTACAGCTTCTCCTGTTCTTTGATTCTCACCTAGAGCTAATGAATAGAAATAATAATTACACGAATCTCTAATAGCCTCTACCAAATTCATAGGTCCATGCATTCCCTGATGCTGATTCCAAATCCAACAACCGAAATCCGTATCCCCAATAGTAATATAGCCTCTATCATTAATTTTAAGTTTTGGATCCAAACCTTTTTCAAGGCCTGCTAAAGCTGTTACCATTTTGAAGGTAGATCCTGGCTGAATTGCTGTTTGAGTTGCAACATTATAAAGAGGTCTAGGTGCAAGAGGGTCTTCTTGTGTTTCTGGTATTAGTCCTTCCCAATCCGCTGTCGAAATTCCTGTAGCAAATAAATTGGGATCAAATGATGGATAACTAGCCATAGCCAATACTTCGCCAGTATTCACATCTACTGCCATAACAGCTCCTGAAGTTGCATTTTTATAGGGTCTACCCTTGTCGGTAGATCTTACAACCTCATAATCACCCCAAGGACTTCTATCTATCCCACCAGTTCTTATGGTTCTAAGAACAGAATCCAATGAATCTTCTGCTCTTTTTTGCAATTTATAATCTATAGAAAGATATATATTGTCTCCAGGTTGAGGTTTGATTTCATCTATTACTTTAGATGTATTTCCTAATGAATCCACCTCTACTCTTTTATATCCATTTTTACCGTATAGATTTTTTTGAAAACTTTCTTCAATTCCTGTCTTGCCTATTAATACATCAGGATTATAGTTATTTTTATTTACATATTCCTCGATTTCATTGGCCTGGGAAATTTTTCCCATATATCCTAGAATATGTGATGCGCTTTCGCCATGAGGATAATATCGCACAGGCTCTAATGAAACAGAGAATCCATCAAAGTCAGCTATTTGCTCTTCAATTTTAGCAACAGTTTCATTTTTTAGCCCATAACTAAAGTTAATAGGAATATATGTCAGTTGACCTGGTTTTTCTAATTGATGATATACATTTAGAATTCCGTATACTTCATTTTTGGTCAACTCTGGTTTTAATGAATAGTATTTTTTAATAATATCCAATACTTCCAATTCTGTAGCATCTTCAGGTATTGAGTACTTTTTCATAAAATCTTTTAAACTTTTTAAAGAAGAATATTCAAAGCCTTCAGTAACAGATATTCCGCTACTGATGCCATCATTTATCATCTGTTTTTGTATGTGGGAAGCCACACCACTATAATTTATTAAATCGTCAACAAGTTCATTACTTATCAGACGATTAGCAATTATGTCTATTAAGAAGGGCTCTTCCATTTCCGTATCGTTAATAGAAGAATAAATTGGTACGCCTTCTTTAACTTCCACATTATAATCGACATTTATATCATTGTCTTCAAATAATTTTATAACTATTTCAGATATATTTATCCCATCATCTGATATTTCATATTTTAAAAAGTTTCTTAATGAATTTTTTTCAAATATTACTTTAAAATCTTCCTCTGCAGTTGTATCTGATGTGATTTCAGGATAAATATTTGATAATCTCTTTTTTAAGTTGATATAATTTCTTTTAAAAGAAATTTCACTTTCCTTTAACAAGATATTTTGTTCAAGATTTCTATCTTTAATTAAATTGTATACTAATTCCCTATTTATAGGATGAGCTAATAATTTCTTTAATACTGTTTTGTCATTGTCTATCATCAATTTCAAAGAAGTCTTCGGATCCGAGTCTAAAGGTATATTATTTTCTTTATACCAATTGTCCAGTTGAATTTCTTCTTTAAATGAAAAAATTAAATTATCATTTTGTATTTTATACTTTATTGGTACTTCCTTTGAATTGAATTCCAAGGAATTTATTATATTTTGTGCAGCAAAATATTTGAATTCAATTCCATCTATATCGTTCAGATAATATGAACTCAAAATCTCATCTATTAGATCATTTTCAACAATAATGTCCAATACCTGATCCCTCGGACCTATGCCATCATCACTTTCACTTTCATTCTCATCATATACATATTCATTTATTAAAAGAGGAAATTCAGTAGTATAATTAATTGCATCTCTTTCTAGTAATGTTATTACATTAAGCATATACTCGTTTTTTTCATTTGTTTTTATTCCACTGAACTCATCTTTTAAAATTTGCAAAGTAAACATAGGCTTATTACCAGCTAGCAATATTCCATTTCTATCTCTTATTTCTCCCCTTGGTGCCGTTACATAAATATCTTTAATACGCATATTTTCAGAAATTTGTCTAAAATGGTCACCTCTTGCTATGGTTAAAGTAGCAAGTCGCAACGTAAGTAGAATAAATAAAACCACGGAAAAAATTGATATAATTTTGTATCTCTTCTGTATGTTAAGACTATTATTTTTCAAATAAAATCAAATCCTTTTTAATTTGGGCAATTTAAATTTTCTATCTTTTTCAACCTGTAATTCTTGTATTAATAAAAATAAAAATACATTTGCTATAGTTTCTAGCTTAAATAAATTTGTGAAAGTTGTATAAATATTTATATTATATGACAAGAAAAAATAAATAAAATTATTAATTGTATTATAAATTAAACTTCCAATCACCACATATAGTATTGCTGTTCTATAACTTTCTTCAAATATATATTCACTTAAGATTCCAATTACATATCCAATTATTAGGTAGTTTAGAGCTTTTATTCCTAGATTAGGGGAAAGAAGAACATCCATGAAAATTCCAGAAACTAAACCAAATAACCCACCAATAATTCTTCCTTGTCGTTGAGCTATATAAACCGTTAATGCCAAAATTAAATTAGGATATATTCCAAAAAATACTCCGTTATTAATTATGGAAACCTGAATTAATATAGCTATTAATATTAAAACTAGAAGATTCATTTTATTCCTCATACGAATCCCCTATTATCACCATAACATTATTTAATTTCTCAAAATCAACAGCAGGAACAACAGTTACTTTCTTTCTTAAGTTTTCGTCGTCATTTATAACATTAGTTACTCTACCCACATAAATTCTAGGAACATATATCTCTCCCAAACCTGATGTGTAAAGTCTATCATCTGCTATTATATCACTTCGGCTATCAAACATATAACCCTCAACGGTTTCCCCATTTGTTTGATTAATTATTCCGCCCTCTTGGGTTCTTATATTGGTAAATGATATACTGTTATTTTCTTCAATTATTAGTGATATTTTGGACCAATTATCTCCTACGTCTTCAATTTTACCAACTAGTCCTTCGACTACGACATTTTCAGACGATTGGATTCCCATTATAACTGTATCTAGTCTACTGATACCACTCAGTGAACCCTTATCAATAAGATATTTATCATTGGCTTCACTGGATTTTCCTATGATATTTGCCTTTACTAAATTAAATTTACTATTAGAAAGCAATTCGTGTTCATTTCGTAAATAGTCTGATCTTGCTACTATGTCACTTAATAACAGATTTTCATCTCTTAAAGTAAGATTTTCATTTTGAAGTCTTTTATTTTCTTTTACTATATTAGGAATATTTACAATCTCTTCTACTCCTTTAGAAATAGCATTTATCCCTTTTGAAGCAACACCAACTACAGGTGTAATTAAATCCCCTAAAAATCGTTCTGCAATATTAACGCTTGATCTTCCTCCATCTGTGAATCCGATGAAAAACATCAAAACAATAATAATAACTGTAAGTATTAATCTTTCCCTATATTTTTTATAGTTTTCATTCATTTACATAATTCCTTCTTCCAAAAATGAATAATATTTTCCATCACCAATAATAATATGATCAATCACACTTATTCCTAATAATTCTCCAGAGGAAACTAATTTCCTAGTTATGTCTATGTCTTGATTACTGGGCTTAGGATCGCCACTTGGGTGATTATGAAGCAAAATGATGGTGTGTGCATTTCTCTTTATGGACTTTAAAAAAACCTCTCTAGGCTCTACAATGGTCTTATCAAGACTCCCAATGGAGATAGTTTCAATATATTCCAATTCTTTTTTTGTGTTAAGAATTGCAATTTTGAAATGCTCTTCACTAAGATATCGCATTTCGTCCATTACTATATTTGGTATTCTTGTTGTATCAGTAATTTTTTCTCTGGTTACTTTTTGATCTCTGTAAGCTCTCCTACCCAATTCTATAGCTGCCATTATTTGACATGCTTTAGTTTTACCGATACCTGGTACTGAAGTTAAGTCTTCACAAGTTGCATTGACCAAAAATTTTAAACCATAATACTCATCATCACCTTTTAGCTTTGAAGACTTTTGTCCTAAGTCGATAATCTGTTGTGAAACTACCAACGCATTATTTTCTTTTGTGCCAGACCTTATTAGTAAAGCTATGAGCTCACAATTTGATAGTATTTCAGGTCCATGTTTTAAAAGTTTTTCTTGAGGCCTAGTATCTTCCGGTAGTTCTTTCATTTTTTTATATATCATCATCCAACCTCATAACATTAAAATCAAAGTAGTCTTTTAAATACACTAGAATTTTTGAAATTGGAAGTCCTACTATGCATAAGTAGTCCCCGCATATGGAATCCACAAAGATAGAAGCCTTACCTTGAATTCCATAAGCCCCTGCCTTGCCCATCCATTCCTCTGTATCTAAATAGTCTTCAATTAGCTCATCATCCAATTCTTGAAATTTTACTATACTTTCTACGTAATCGCATATCTCTATATCTTTTTCAATATTACAAATACTAAAAGCTGTTATAACTTTATGCTCTTTTCCAGAAAGTTTTTTTAAAAATATTCGCGCTTCCTTTTCATCAACTGGTTTGCCTAATATTTCATCCTCTAGCACCACAACAGTATCTGCTCCTAGTATGATCGAATCTATATAGTTATGCTTTACGTTCTTTACTTTTTTTCTACTTATAGACATTATATTTGTATACAAGTCAAAATTGTAATCGTATATTTCGTCAGAATAACTGTCTACTATGATGAAATCCTTTATATAATTTTTTAATATTTCTTTTCTTCTTTCAGATTTTGAGGCCAATACAATATTCATAGTACCCAATCCTCCATCGACAAATTTATTTTACTTTTTAATGTTTTAAGTATATAAATGGAACTAATTCCTACGAAAAATCCTGTAAAGATCCCTATAATTAAAAGTATGGGAAGATAAGAAAACATCATAATGTTACCTAAAATAATGCTCGAAACAGCTACTTGGGCAATATTATGAAAACTAGATCCTATAATGCTAATGCCTATGATTGAAAAGAAATTTTCCCCAAATTTAAGAGCAATTATCATAGCTATTCCACTTAATAACGCACCACTAAAACTATAAATAAAACTCGATACATTACCACTCATGAGCATTAGCAAGATGCTTTTTAATAAACTTACAGCCAAACCCTTTTTAAACCCAAAGGTTATTAATGAAACGAGAACTATAATATTTGAAAGGCCCAATCTAAGACCAGGAGCTATAAATGGTAATGGAATCATCGCTTCAAAAAGTCCTAAAATACTTCCTAAAGATGCTAAAACTGCCATCAGAATCATTTCTCTTGTCTTATTCATCAGTTCACCACGTCCACATCATCTACATCTACTTCAGTGATGATTTCAACTACCATTCTATTAGGCAAACAAACAATTGTCTCACCTGAATTATATATAAATCCTTGCTTGACATCAATTTGATCTGGACACGTAGCTTCTATACTTCTTACTCCATCTTTAGAAAATTCTAACAAATTATATCCAAACTCAGAGTTTACAGGATAAGTCATGCCATCTGTTGACTCATTTATCATAATTCTGTCAATTTCCACTCCGTTTACTTGAATACTAGCATACTTGTTGCCAGCATCTACTTTATTTAAATTACTTTTAGAAACAAAAAGGATTCCTACACTTGCAAATATAATTACAAGTATTATAATGAAATCCCCTAATTTTAATTTAGTATTCATTTGTTAATTATAACATAAATATTATGGCTACAACAGTAAATAGAGCATTTTGTTTTAATTATGAGAATAAAAAAAGAGAAATCAATTTGATATGATTTCTCTTTCTTTCTATTTTTATTTATTTTGCTTCTACTACTTCAGCTGGCAGTTCGTATTCAGCTGTAATACATTTTGTTGGACATTTTTGTACACATATTCCACATTGAATACAACCTGAATAATCAATTTTTGCTAAGTTATTTTCAAATCCTATCGTCTCTTCTGGACAGCTTCTTACGCAAAGTCTACACGCAATACATCCGATTGAGCATTTCGACCTAACTTCTCTAGCTGTATCTGTAGAATTACATTTTATTACTGTAAGAGCATCATATGGAACCATGTCTATTACATTTTTCGGACAAACTTCAATACATCTATTGCATGCTGTACATTTGTCTTTATCAATAATTGCAATTCCATTTTCCATTCTGATTGCGTCGAATTCGCACACATCAAAACATGTGCCTCCGCCTAAACATCCATGCTCACAAGCTTTATCGCCATCATAATATAAATTTCTAGCTCTACAATCTTGCACGCCTACAAAATCAAATTTATTAACTGCTTTATCACAATCACCTTGGCATAGGACAACTGCTACTTTTCTGTCTACTAAAGCTGAGTCTAGACCCATTATTTGAGCTACGTTATCGGCAGTTTCTTGTCCACCAACTGGACATGCATTAACTGGCGCCTCACCCAAAACAATTGCATTGGCAAGACCAGCACATCCTGGAAAACCACAAGCACCGCAATTAGCTCCAGGTAGAGCATCGTTAACTTCTATTACTCTAGGATCTTCTTCAACGTAAAATACTTGGGATGCATATTGTAAAATTAGCCCAAATAAACCGCCGATTAGACCTAGAGCTATCATTGGATATAAAAATATTTCCATTGTTTCCTCCTTAAACTAATCCGGCAAAACCGCTAAATGCAATGGACATAAGGCCTGCTGCTACCAATGCTATTGGAACACCTTCCAATACTTTTGGCACATCTGCAAGTTCTAATTGCTCTCTTAAGGAAGCGATTAGTATTAATGCTAAAAAGAATCCTATAGAAGCTCCTATTCCATTTATTAAAGTGTCGAACAGATTGTAACCTTGAGTAATATTAAGAACTGCAACACCTAACACCATACAGTTTGTTGTAATCAAAGGTAGAAATACTCCCATTGCTGTGTACAAAGATGGACTCAATTTTTTGATTGCCATCTCAACAAATTGTACTAGTGAAGCTATTACTAAGATAAATGTTATGGTTTGTAAGTACTGAATATTAAATGCTTCTAACACGTAGTATTGTAAAACCCATGTAATAGCAGAAGCCATTACAACTACAAATGTTACAGCTATACCCATTCCTGTAGCAGTTTCTGTCTTAGAAGAAACACCCAAAAATGGACAAATTCCTAAAAACTTTGCAAATACATAGTTATCTACTAATATTGTAGAAACTAAAATTGATATAATAGTTGCCATTTTTACCTCCTAAGCCATTTTTTTATTAACAAAATACTTAAATACAGCGATCAAAAACCCAAGAGTTATAAACGCTCCAGCTGGTGCAGTTAAAACTCCAATTCTTGGTATAATGTCAGGTAGAACTTTTATTTCCATAGCAGTTCCAGCCATTAAAGTTCCACTACCAAATAACTCTCTAAATATTCCCATTAATAAAACTGATAATGTATATCCAAATCCGGCACCTAAACCATCTACAAGAGAAGGAATTACTTTATTTTTATAAGCAAAACCTTCGGCTCTACCTAAGATCAAACAATTTACAACAATCAATGGTAAGAAAATACCTAAAGATTCATAAATCGCAAGAGCATATGCGTTTAGCACCATTTGTACTATCGTTACAAAAGTCGCAATAACAACTATAAAAATTGGAATACGAATTTTGTCTGGAGTAAATTTTCTTATGGCTGATACTACTGCATTACTCATAGCAGCTACGAAAATAACAGCCATACCCATTGAGAAACTATTAATTACTGTTGTAGTTACTGCTAGGACAGAACAAAGACCAATTAATTGAATTAAAATGGGATTGTTTTTAAATATTCCATCTATAAATACTTTACTTAATTTCATTTTATCCCCCTATTTTCCAGCATAAAATTCTTTAAAAGCTGCTATAGCATCATTTAGTCCTGATATTACTGCTTTAGAAGTTACAGTAGAGCCAGAAATCGCTTCAATTTCATTTTCTCCACCACCAGAACCTAGAACAAGCTCACCACTATTTGCAACTGATTTTCCATCATATCTAGTGTAATACTTCTCATCTGAAATTATATTACCAAATCCAGGAGATTCATCGTTTGATATATTCCTAAATGCAACAATATTTCCTTCATTGTCGAAAATAATTGCATTTTCCATTTCTCCACCATATCCATTGGAAGTCACGCTAAAAATTTTACCAAAATCTTCACCGCCACGTGTTACGTTTAAAACTGATTTAATCTTTGGATACGAACTTTGTATCTTTTCAAATTCTTCTTCAGGAACGTCATTAATGTCGTCCCCTTCTTCAAGAGCTTCATAATACATTGCGTAACTTGCTTGCTTTGTATTTTCTGCAATAACAGGAGCTGTCATAGAATCCAAAAATGCTAATAAACCTGCTGCTACCGCACAAACAATTAGTAATGTTGTCCCTAATTTTAAGTACTCTTTCATTTAGCTTTTACCTCCCCGAACACTCTTCGTTGAGTATATCTATTTATTAAAGGTGTAGCTACATTCATAATCAATATAGCATATGAAACACCTTCTGGCATATTTCCTTTTACTCTTATTAATGCTGTAATGATACCACATCCAACTGCAAAAATTATCTTTCCTAAATCTGTAGTTGGAATAGTAACATAATCAGTAGCCATGAAGAATGCTCCTAATATAAGTCCGCCACCTAGCAAATGCCATGGTAATAAATCAAATTTCACACCTAATAGTACAAACATTATTGAAGTAGAAATTATATAAAGAACTGGGATTTTCCAGTCTATTACTTTTCTAGCGATTAGATAAATTCCGCCAATAAGTAATAATATTGCTGAAGTCTCTCCAAGAACTCCCCCTATATTACCAACAGACATGTCCATAATTGACGGCAATGTACCAGTACCAGCTTTTAAAACTCCCAATGGAGTTGCGCCAGTTGTTGCATCAGGCCAAATATATGATGTCATCTCTGTTCCCCATGAAGACATGAGCATAGCTCTTGCTCCAAGTGCAGGATTTATAAAGTTATTCCCAATTCCACCGAAACACTCTTTTATGACGAACATGGCAAAAAATCCACCGAATATCGGCATCCATAGCGGTGCGTTAGCCGGTAAATTCATAGCTAGCAAAATACCTGTCACTACTGCGGACAAGTCTGAAATTTTTATTGATTTCTTAAATGCCTTTTGCGAAATAAATTCAAATCCAACACACGAAGCTATTGATATTAAAATTAGAATAAGTGCATTTAACCCAAAGAAATAAACACTACCTGCCATAGCTGGTATTAAAGCTATTATTACATCCCTCATAAGACTCGATGTTGAGACAGTATCTTTCATGTATGGGTAACTAAATATATCTAATTTAGGTTGGATATTTTCTAAGTTATTAATTTCTTTTTTTTCCACTTTAAGCCTCCAACTACTTTCCTTTTGTCCTTAAAACATTGATGCCCATTTTTATATGTTCAGCAAGATGTCTTTTAGCAGGACATACATAACTACATCCTCCACACTGAATACATTCTTCTACATGCAAATCTTTTGCCATATCGAATTTTTCTCTAATAATCGCAGCATCTAATTTTGCAGGATTAAGCTTAGAAGGGCATGTTTCTATACATCGACCACATTTTATGCAAGGACCTTCTTCCCTTAAGTCCATGCTTTCTCTAGTTAATACAACTAATCCTGTGACATTTTTAGTTACTGGACTTTCAATATCAAAAATTTGATTTCCAGACATTGGCCCACCTGATATTATTGCGACTACATCGCCTTTAAGTCCACCACATTGCTCTATCAATGCAGATACAGGTGTTCCTATTCTTATCATAATATTCTTAGGTTCAACCACTCCTGGACCTGTAACAGAGACTATTCTCTCATAAAGAGGTTTTCCATCGTAGTATGCATCATGTAGTGCCTTAAAAGTTCCAACGTTAGAAACAAATGCATTTACAGATCCACTTCTTTGGCCTACTGGAATTTTTCTATTAAGTACGGCATCTATAATTCTTGTCGAATCTCCTTGAGGATACTTTGTTATCAAGCTTGCAACAGTTAGCCTCTCATAATCTGCTATTACTGCGTCCATGGCATCAATCGCATTTTTCTTATTATCTTCTATAGCGATGTATCCCGCATCAGCATTTATTGCATCTACTACTAAAGCTACTCCCTTTGTAACTTCTTCTGGGAAATCTAGCATCAATCTATGATCAGATGTTAGATAGGGTTCGCACTCAGCACCATTTGCTATTATGGAATCGATGTTATTGTCAATGGCACCATTTAATTTTACACCAAATGGAAATCCAGCTCCACCCATACCAACTATACCAGCTTCTTTAGCTACTTCAACTAATACTTCTGCATTTGGTTGTCCATGTTGATAGTTTGAGATAAATTCTACAAACTCTTCATCTCCCTCTGCTCTTTGGATAGTTACACACTTAGATTTATTTCCACCTGCTGTGTATCTTTCCTTAATTTCTAGTACTTCCCCTGTAATGCTTGAATGAACGCAAGCGCTAAAGCCTGCATCAGACTCTCCAATTTTCTGTCCCGTTTTTACAAAATCTCCTTTTTTTACAAGTGGAGTACATTCTACTCCAATTCCTTGTAATAAAGGAATGTGGACAATTTCTGGAATTTCTTGCATCTCAAGAGGAGCGTTCTCGCTATAGTGTTTTTTATCATCTATATGAGTTCCACCAGAAAATGTAAGATTATTAATCATAAATCCTTCACCTCTCATTTATTCACTATAGTATATATTAACATTAATTTCACCTTATGAACAGTGTTAAATTAATAATTTATTGGAATTGTTTTAAAATGAACATATTTCTAAATTTCCTATAGATATCAGACTGTATGGGATTAATTTCTCCCTGTAAAGTTTCATCTACCAATAAAGCATTTGTCTTTATATACAATGGCACAATAGGCATATCTTCAGTATATATCTCAATAGCAGAAAGATAATTTTCTCTTGCAATATCGTATTCTGAATTTAATTTTAATTTTTCTAGTAAAACATCCAAGTTGTAGTTGGAATAGTTGGAGTAATTCATTCCTACGCCGATAGAATTAGTATGAAGCAAAGATCCTATGTCTACAACATCTGTGAGATTTACAGTTATTAAGGCTATATCAAAATCCCCTGTCTCTAAATCATTTCTAAATTTTGATTTTTCTTTTTCGACTTGTTCAGAATTCATAGACTCAATCGATTGAATACTAAAATTAGAATAGGCATTAATTCCGATAGCTCTTAAATCTTGAATAATGAAGTCCGCTGCGATTCTTTTGTAGTTGTTCGAATGATTGGTCTTGATCTCAACATTTATAGTCTCACCATTTTCATTTTCTAACAAGCCCATAGAATTAAGATTCACATAACCCACTTCTTGGAGCAATTCCCTGGCCTTTTCTGCATTGTAATAGGTATCACTTTTTAATCCATAAAAATTTATAGTATTAAGATTTACTGGTATCGATGTTTCTACAGCTTTTCCTAGAAACAATCTATCGATTATCCTTTTTTTATTTATGGCTCTAGAAATACTTTGTTTAATTTTTTTTCCGTTTTCGCCTGCAAATTGTTGTTTTCGATTGTTAAACACTACAATGTCCATCTCATTACTGGAAAATTCTTCAATTTTTATTCTAGGATTATCTTGATACCTCGCCCAATTGAAATCCCTTGAAAGAGATATGTTAGTTTGCCCTGTTTCAAATGCAAGGGCTGCAAGTTCTTCGTTATCAAATATTTTTGCATATACATTTGAAATATATGGAAGCCTACCATGGTAACTATCATTTCTTTCTAACTCCACGTGAATACCTTCCCTTACTTCCTTTAACTTATATGGTCCCGAGCCTATCATCTCAAAATTATTTGTCATATCGCTATTTAATTGGTTACTTGGCATTATTGGAAATGTAAGCATATCTAAATGATCCGCATAGGGTGCATCAAAGTGTAAGTCTATATTTCTTTCATCAAAAATTTCCATTTTTAGAAAGTTGCTAGCGTCAAATGTATTTCCATTTCCTACACAGTTTCGAAAAATATTATAATAAGGGCTTTTAATTTCAGAATTTTTAATATAATTAAATGTATCTAGAACATCTTGTGTCGTTAATTTACTTCCATCATGCCAAAAAATATCATTTTTTAACGTCAAGGTCAATGTCATTTTATCTGGAGATAAAACATAATGCTCTACTAAATTAGATTCAATTTGACCCTCTTCATTATATATAAACAAAGAGTCATAAACTAATTTTGAAAAATAATATATAGATGAATTATTCGAATATAAAGGATTAAGTGTTTCATAGTTAATTAAGGGGACAATAATACTTCCTCCAGGAGATGGAGAAATTCTCGATAGTTCAGTTTTGTCCAGTTCTACAAACTCTGTTTCAGTTTCAACCCTTCTGCAACTTACAAAAACTAAAATTAGAGCTACTAATAAAATTATTTTTTTCAATTCTATACAACCGACCTTCTAATCGTTCTAACAATATCTCTTAAAAATACTCCTACTTTTGCAAAAGCATTAGGCAAAGATGTCCAACCTAAATTTAATCTCTCATACAAAAATATATAAATCTTTTTATTGCTTTCTACTCTTTCAACGTAAGCTCGTGTTTCAGCAAAATCTATATTGTCTTTAAAATTATAACTATCCTGTTCAGCCCATCTATCTACATTTAACATCCCAGAATTGTATGCTGCAACAGCTTTTATTTCTTTTTGATTATATTTATCTAGTAATGATTTGATATAGTAAGTACCTGCCATTATATTGGTTTTAGGTTCATATAGGTTTCTCTGGTCATTTGGGATATTCAATGCATCAAATATCTCTTTACCTGTTTCGTCTAAAACTTGCATGAGGCCTTTGGCATTTTTTTCAGAAGTAGCATTTATATTAAAGTTACTTTCTGCTCTAATAATAGAATACACTAAGTATTTATCCACATCAAAACTACGTGAATATTGTTCCACGTAGTCACTATAAAAAATAGGATAAGCCAGGTTTATACATATAATAAATATTAATATCAAAACTATTGTGACTTTAACAAATCCTAACAATGGGTTATTTTTCATATTTAAAGCTAACTCTTTTTCCTAAATTGTTTAATTCAATTCTTATCTCTTCATATAAAGCATAGATATCTGAATTGTTATAGATAACTTCATCTGCCAATCTTTCTTTTACTTTTAAAGACATCTGAGACTTGATTTTATTTTGTGCTTCTTCAATGGAAATTTTGTCTCTTATCATCAATCTACTTGTTTGAACAGTTTCTCTGCTAGAAATAACCCATACTTCATTGATTTTCTTATAAAAGTCCGTAAAGTTATTTTTTGTTTCGTAAAGTAAAGGTATGTCTAAGAAAATTATATCTTCATCTTTAAATGATTCTATTTGTTTAGAGGCAATTTCATAAATTTTCGGATGAGAAATATTATTTAAAATATTAAGCTTCTCCTTATCTGCAAATACTACTGAGCCCAATGCTTTTCTGTTAATATTTCCTTGTTCGTCTAAGATCGCATTTCCAAATATTTGAGACAATTGACTTACAACCAAATTATCCATCAATACATTATGTCCTATGACGTCAAATTCAATTACTTCATATCCTCTCATCTTTATATAATTCAAAGCAGTGCTTTTTCCAGTAGCTATTCCACCAGTTACGGCTACTATATAAGGTTTATTTTGTTTCATACCAAGAATCTCCAATATCAATATCCACTGTAAGTGGTACTTTTAATTTTACAGCATTTTCCATCTCTTCTACAAGTATTTTTTTTACCTCTTCCATTTCATCAATAAAAGCTTCAACTATCAATTCGTCATGAATTTGTAAAATTAATTTTGATTTGTATCCACTTTCTTTTAATTTAAAGTAAACATTAACCATTGCTATTTTTATTATATCTGCAGCGGTACCTTGTATTGGCATATTCAACGCAATACGTTCTCCAAAATTTCTAATATTTCTATTTCTAGAGCTCAATTCGGGCAAAAATCGTTTCCTGCCAAACTTAGTCTCAACAAATCCATCTTTTTTGGCTTGTTTAACTATTTCATCCATGTATTTGCCTACTCCAGAAAACCTATTTAAATAATTTTCAATGTAGGACTTGGCTTCGTTTCGAGATATATTTAAATCTTGTGACAATCCATAATCACTTATCCCATAAACTATACCAAAATTTACCGCTTTTGCTCTACTTCGTAGTAATGGAGTTACTTCATTCATTGAAACGTCGAATACTTTTGCTGCTGTTGTAGTATGGATATCTTCTTTATTTATAAAAGATTCTATCATATTTGCGTCTTCTGAAATATCTGCCAACAACCTAAGTTCTATTTGTGAATAATCTGCATCTATTAATTTATTATTCTCATTAGTTTTTGTGAAAATCTTTCTTAATTGTCTGCCCTCTTCCGTACGAACAGGAATATTTTGCAAGTTAGGATCTTGACTAGAAAGTCGACCTGTAGCTGCTACAGTTTGGTTGAAATTAGAGTGAATTCTTCCACCTGTCATTTCGTTAATGTAAACCATCATTCCATTAACATAAGTATTTTTCAGTTTAGAGATGGTTCTGTATCTAATTAAATAACTTATAATTTCATGCTTATCTTCTAGTTTTTCTAATACTTCAATATCTGTAGAATATCCTGTTTTGGTTTTTTTAATTACGGGCAATTTTAGTTTCTCAAACAAAATTTCTGCCAATTGCTTTGTAGAGTTTATGTTAAATTCTACTCCTGCCTGAATATAAATATTTTCAACAAGTCCCTCTAACTCTAATTCCAAATTTTTGCCAATTTCTATTAGTGCATCTTTGTCAACTTGAACTCCAGTGTACTCCATATCTGCAAGTACGTATACTAGGGGTAATTCTATTTCGTTATATAGTTTAAGCATATCATAATCTTCAAGCTTAGATAATTGGAGATTGTGAACTTCATCAATCAACTCCAATATTGATAGTAAATAATCATCTTGAACCTTATTTTCCCAATGTTCAGAGTTGTCTTTTAATGCTTTTTTATCAGGAAAGTTAGCTTCTAGGGTAATTCCATATTTTGCAGCTATTCTATCCATTGAATAATCTGAATCCGTTGGATTTAGTAAATATTCAGCGATTACAACATCTCCCAAATAATTTTTCAATTCCATATTTTGGCTTATTATGTGAAGAATATCTTCCTTGATTTCATATCCTATTTTTACAATTTTTTCATCTTTAAATAAATCATTTAAAAATTCAATATTACCATCTTCAATATCATTAATAAAATAGGTATTATTACACAATAACCCCACTTTAAAAATTTTACCCCCTAAATAGGGCTTATTACTTGTCAAAAATTTAAATGCAAAGTACCCATTTTCTTTTACAGTGTTAACTATCTCTTCTATGGGTTCATTATTTTTTATATTTTTCTTTGATACTTCTTCTAAAAGTGTACTCTCATCCTGAACTTCCAATCTTTTCATGATAGAGTTAAGCTCATATTTATTTAAAATTTCACCGAGCAAAATGTCATCATATTTAACTAGTTTTAAATCGCTTATTTTAAAGTCTAGGCTCACATCAGTATCTATCTTGGAAAGTTCTTTGCTAATAAATGCAATATCTTTATTATCAATAATTTTTTGATTTGTTTTATTTATTTTCAAATTCCCAATATTTTCATAAAGATTTTCGATGCTTCCAAATTCTTGTATTAATTTTAAAGCTGTTTTTTCTCCTACTCCAGGAATACCTGGAATATTATCAGACTTGTCGCCCATTAAAGCTTTTAGATCTACAATTTGCTTTGGAGTAATACCCATCTCTGAGTAAATCGTTTCGACATCATAAATTCCCAATTCACTGATACCAGTTTTTGTATATAGAAGTTTTGTAGATTCATTTACTAATTGTAAGTAATCTTTATCTCCTGTCAACAAATAAACTTCATTCTCTGCGTTACTTAATTCTTTTGCTAGTGTTCCTGCTATATCATCTGCTTCATAACCTGGCAATTCGTAATAATTTACCTTAAAAGCTGTTAAAATTTCTTTAATATATCCAAATTGTTCCGAAAGTTCTTCTGGTGCAAGAGATCTGTTGGCTTTGTAATCCACATATATATCTGATCTAAAAGTTGGTCCAGATAAATCAAAACACACACCAACACCAGTTGGTTCTATTAGCTCCAGTGCTTTTAATAATATATTCAAAAAACCCAATACAGCATTTGTACTTTTCCCTGTCTTTGTACTCATAGGCGGCAAAGCATAAAATGCTCGAAAAAGTATTGAACTCCCGTCTATGATTAGATATTTGTCCATTTACATCTCCTCTAATCTTTTATACTGGATGTTAGAAAATTTTCACCCATCCAGTATCTTACATCATATTATTATAACTCATATTTATAAAAATATAAAACTTATGAATTATTTTCTTTATTTAAGATTTTATTTAAGAAAATTCCAGTATAAGAATTTTTATTTTGGGCAACTTCTTCGGGAGTTCCAGTAGCCACTACTGTCCCTCCTCCTTCGCCACCTTCCGGTCCCAAGTCTATAACATAATCTACAGACTTTATTACGTCCAAATTATGTTCAATTACGATAACAGTACTACCCGTATCTACCAGTCTATTTAAAACATCTATTAGTTTGTGTATGTCAGCCGTGTGCAACCCTGTTGTGGGTTCGTCAAGAATATAAAGGGTTTTGCCAGTAGATATTTTACTTAATTCCGTGGACAATTTTATTCTCTGAGCTTCTCCTCCTGAAAGTTGTGTGGAAGGTTGTCCGATTTTTATATAACCTAATCCCACATCATGAAGGGTTTGTAATTTATTTTTTAATCTTTCGTAAACATCAAAAAATTCAATCGCTTCATCAACGGTCATTTCAAGAATTTCAGAAATAGTTTTACCCTTATACTTTACTTGTAGCGTTTCTCTATTATATCTTTTTCCTCCACAAACTTCGCAGGGAACATATACATCAGATAAAAAATGCATTTCTACTTTTATAATTCCATCGCCCTTACAAGCTTCGCATCTTCCACCTTTAACGTTAAAGCTAAATCGTCCCTTCTTATAACCTCTTGTTTTTGATTCAATTGTGTTTGCAAATATATCTCTAATTATATCAAAAGACCCAGTATAGGTCGCAGGATTTGACCTTGGAGTCCTTCCAATGGGACTTTGGTCTATCATTACCACCTTATCTAAGTTTTCTATGCCTTCAATTTTATCAAAGTCTCCTGGTATGATACTAGGATTGAAAAAGTTCTGCCACAGTTTTTTTGATAATATTTCATTTATTAAAGAAGACTTTCCAGATCCTGATACTCCTGTCACTGCAATAAATTTTCCCAAGGGAAATTCTACGTCTATATTTTTTAAATTATTTTCTCTAGCTCCTATTACTTTTAATATATTGCCATTTCCATTTCTTCTAGTTTCTGGAATTGGAATAAATTTCTTTCCTGATAAATATGCCCCAGTTATGGATCGCTTATTTCTTTTTATTTTAGATATACTACCGACTTCAACTATTTCTCCACCATGTACTCCTGCACCAGGTCCTATATCGACGATTAGATCAGCAGCTTCCATAGTATCTTCATCATGTTCAACTACAATCAGTGTATTTCCTATATCAGTTAATTCTCTCAAGCTAGCTAAAAGCAAATGGTTATCTCTTTGGTGCAACCCAATGCTTGGCTCATCAAGTACATAAGTTACGCCAACCAACTTGGAACCTATTTGTGTGGCCAACCTAATACGTTGAGCTTCTCCTCCAGAAAGTGTACCTGTCATTCTTGCTAAATTTAAATAATTTAATCCTACTTCCTTTAAAAAGTACAACCTGGATTTAGCTTCTCTAACTATCTGTTCGGCAATAATTTTATCTTTTTCTGATAATACCAAGTTTTCAATAAATTCGATTTCGTCGTCAATATTCATTTCAGTGAAATCTGAGATGGATTTTCCGTCTATCTTTATAGAAAGCACTTCTGGTTTTAATCTTTTTCCATGGCAGTCAGGACATGTCACTTCTGTCATAAAATCATCAATACGATCATGACTAAAATCACTAGAAGTAGATTCAAATCTTCTTTTTAGATTAGGAATAATTCCTTCAAAGTCCCCTGAGTAATCTCTATTTCCTGAATAAAAGCTTTTAAATTTAAATTTAATAGTTTCATCACTTCCGTGGAGAAGAGCGTCCATAAATTCTTTTGGTGCTTCTGTCAGTGGTCTGTCTGCATCAAAATTATAAGCTTTTGCTAGTGCTTCCATCATTGTCAAATAATAGGTTCCCTTACCAGATGAATATGCTGCTACAGCACCTTCTGAAATTGATTTATTCATATCTGGAATTATTTTTCTTATATCTGGTCTCTTTGAGAATCCTATACCGTTACAAGTAGGACATGCGCCGAAAGGAGCATTAAAAGAAAACAGTCTAGGAGTGATTTCTTCATATGATATACCACAATTTACACATGTTAATTCGGTATTTAAAGTTACTCTTTTGTCGCCTATGATGTCAATGATAGCTATCCCTTCGCCTTCTTTCACAGCTAATTCAAGGGAATCATATAGCCTATTTCCTAAGTCATCTCTAACGATTAGTCTATCTACAACTATTTCTATATCATGCTTTTTGTTTCTGTCTAATTGAATTTCTTCGTCAAGTGTAATGACCTCTCCGTCAATAACTACGCGAGAAAAACCATCTTTTTGAATTTTTTCAAGAAGAGCCCTATGGTCACCTTTTCTTCCTCTTACTACAGGAGCCAAGATCATTATCCTAGTTCCTTCATTTAAAGATTTTACATAGTCCCCCATTTGGTCTATGGTCATGCTTTCTATGGGTTTTCCACATTTAGGACAATACGGTACACCTATATTAGCATACAACAATCTCAAATAATCATAAATTTCCGTAGTAGTTCCTACTGTAGATCTAGGATTTTTACTCGTAGTTTTTTGGTCTATTGCTATAGAAGGACTCAAGCCTTCAATATTTTCTACATCGGGCTTATCCATTTGTCCTAAAAACTGCCTAGCATAACTAGATAAGCTCTCTACATATCGTCTTTGTCCTTCTGCATATATTGTGTCAAATGCAAGAGAAGATTTACCAGAGCCTGAAATCCCTGTAAAAACTATAAATTTATCTCTAGGTAATTCTAAGTCCACATTTTTTAAGTTGTGGACTTTTGCGCCTTTAATCTTGATTTTGTTCTCTGTCATATTTTTTTTTCGCCTTATTATAATATTTCCTTAATTCTTTACCTTTATCTCTGTATTCAGCAGCCAACTCGAAATCAAGTTTTTCCGCAGCTTCCAGCATATTAACTTCTATTACTTCTATCATAGCAGCTAAATCATCCATTGAATATTTATTGGAATAATCTACAGTATCTTCTGCTACTAAAGTCGATTCAATTACATCCCTGATAGATTTTTTTACAGATCTTGGTGTAATATTATGTTCGATATTATACTGATTTTGAATTTCCCTTCTTCTTTTAGTTTCTTCAATAGTTTTAGCCATACTTTTAGTGATTGTATCTGCATACATTATGACCTTACCATTAATATTTCTAGCAGCCCTACCTGAAGTTTGAATTAAAGATGTTTCAGATCTTAAAAAACCCTCTTTATCTGCATCTAAAATAATTATAAGAGAAACCTCTGGCAAGTCTAAACCTTCACGTAGCAAGTTTATTCCAACCAATACGTCATGCTCACCCATTCTTAGGTTTCTAATTATTTCCATTCTCTCTATTGTTTCTACGTCAGAGTGCATATAGGTAACTTTTATGCCCATCTTTTTTAAATAGGTAGTCAAATCCTCTGCCATTTTTTTTGTTAAGGTAGTGATTAAAACTCTTTCGTCATTTTCAACAACTCTATTTATCTCAGATATTATGTCATCTATTTGATTTTTTGAAGGTCTAACTTCTATAACTGGATCTATAAGCCCAGTAGGTCTAATAATCTGCTCCACTATAGTATCTGTTTTATTAAGCTCGTATGGTCCAGGAGTTGCAGATGTATAGATAGTTTGATTCATCATTTTCTCAAATTCTTTAAATTGTAATGGTCTATTATCTAAAGCAGATGGAAGTCTAAATCCATACTCCACTAATGTCGTCTTCCTAGATTTGTCACCTTCATACATTCCTCTTATTTGTGGAATAGTTACGTGAGACTCATCTATAATCGTCATAAAATCCTTTGGAAAATAGTCTATTAAGGTATAGGGTCTAGAGCCTGCTTCCCTTTGACTTAAATGTTTTGTATAGTTTTCTATACCTGAGCAAAATCCTACTTCTTTTAGCATTTCCAAATCATATCTAGTTCTTTGCTCAATTCTTTGAGCTTCTAACAATTTTCCATTGTCTTCAAAATATTTTATTCTTTCTTTTAGCTCTTCTTCAATTGTTATAATAGCCTTTTCTACTTTTTCTTGTGTAGTAGCATAATGAGACGCAGGAAATACTGATATATGTTTACGGAAGCCTATAATTTCACCAGTTAAATAATTTATTTCCGTTATCCTATCAACTTCATCGCCAAAAAATTCCACCCTATAAGTATTTTCTGAAGATGACGCTGGGAATATTTCCAAAGTATCTCCCTTGACTCTGAAAGTTCCCCTCTGAAATTCGTAATCATTTCTATCATACTGAATCTCTACTAGCTTTCTTATTACTTCATTTCTATCTTTAATCATCCCTGGTCGTAAAGATAAGACCAGAGTACTATAATCTATCGGGTCACCCAAGCCATAAATACATGATACTGAAGCTACAATTATTACATCTCTTCTTTCAAAAAGAGACAGTGTAGCAGAGTGTCTTAATTTATCAATTTCATCGTTAATAGAGGAATCTTTTTCAATAAAAGTATCAGACTGAGGAACATACGCCTCTGGCTGATAATAATCATAATATGAAACGAAGTATTCCACTGCATTATCTGGGAAAAACTCTTTAAATTCGCTAGCTAATTGATATGCCAACGTTTTATTATGAGCAATTACCAATGTGGGTTTTTGAACTCTTTCAATCACATTGGCCATTGTGTATGTCTTTCCTGAACCAGTAACACCCAGTAAGATCTGGTCAGTGTTATTGGAATTAATACTATTTACTAAACTGTCTATAGCTTGAGGTTGATCTCCCATCGGAGTATAATCCGATTTTAAAACAAATTTATTCATATTCACCTCATTAGAACGTTTGTTTATATTTTAATACTATATTCATTTATTGTCAAATAACAAAGTCGACATAAATGTCGACTTACTTTTAAAACTTTTTATTCAATTCTTCGATTGCACGTTGGAGTTGATTATCTTTGTCTATATTTTCTAATCCTATTATTAACGTAGGATCATTTAATTTGATTTCTATATCAGGTTCTATCCCAACTTTGTGCACTGTATTACCTTTCGGTGTGAAATATTCAGAAATTGTCAGCTTAATTCCATCTTTAGTGGAAAATCTGTTAATGCTTTGAACGACACCTTTTCCAAAAGTTTTTTCGCCAATCAATATAGTTCTTCCATAGTCTTTAAGTGCTCCTGAAACTATTTCAGAGGCGCTTGCAGTACCACCATTAATCAATGTTACTAATGGCAAATCTATCATGGCTTTGTCAGAGTAGCCCTCGTCGGATCTAACTCCTCCTTTGATTTCTGTGTAATAAATTAATCCTTCTGGTAAAAGCATATCTGCAATATCAGCGCACACATCCATCAGCCCACCTGGATTTGATCTTAAATCTAAAATTATTCCCTTAACATTTCTATCTATTTTTTTAGTTGCTTCTACAAATTCTTTATGAGTATTTTCATTAAATTGTGAAATGCTAATGTACAAAATATTATCTTTGATAACTTCAGACTCAACTGTAACTACAGTTATTTCATCTCTCATTACGTCGATATCAAATGTTTTAGGTTTTTCATTTTCCATTCTCATAACTGTCAGAGTAACAGGCGTGCCTCTTTTTCCTCTAATTAATTTAGAAGCTTCACTGGCATCGTCTCCACTTAACTCTACACCATCTACTTTTAAAATCCTGTCCTTAGGAAGTAGACCTGCTTTTTCTGCAGGGGTATTTCTTATAGGGGCAACAACAGTTACAAATCCATCTTGTGAATTTATATAAACTCCTATCCCGAAGAATTTTCCTGATGTATCTTCCATCAATTCGTTAAATTCTATTTCAGTTAAATACTCAGAATATGGATCATCCAAAGCTGAAACCATACCTTTTAATTGGCCTGTGTAAAGCTCTTGTTGATCCACATCACGTAAATAATTTTCATTAATATAATTTTCTAAAAATAATAATCTTCGCTTCTGTTCGTTGTCAAGTTCACCATTTTTACTTAAAACAGCACTATTTCTACCGCTAAGACTTCTTCCCATAGTGTAAGAGGTTAAATTGGTAACCAATAATATTGCAAGTAGAAGAAATAAACTGGATTTTTTCTTCATATTACTACCTCTACAACCACGCTAAAGGATCTGTTGTACTTCCATTAACCCTAACTTCAAAATGAAGATGAGGTCCTGTAGAATACCCTGTGCTACCACATAAAGCAATAGTTTGGCCTGCGTCCACATAATCTCCGACCTTGACGTTTAAAGAAGAGTTATGAGCATAAACAGTAACGATATTATTACCATGGGATATCATTACAGCATTACCATATCCACCTTGCCATCCTGAAAATATTACAATACCGCTATTAGCAGCTTTTATAGGTGTCCCAGATGGTGCAGGGATATCAATTCCCGCGTGGAATTTTTGCGTATTAAATATAGGATGAATCCTCATTCCATAGTAAGAACTAATACTAGAATATCCACTTACTGGCCAAGTTAATTCACCGCTTCCTCTAGAAACATAGGTGCTAGCAGCATTTTGTGAAGCAGAATCCGCTCTTCTTTTAGCTTCTTCGGCTCTTTTTCTAGCTTCTTCTTCGGCCTTACGTTTAGCTTCCAATTCTTGTTCCAACTGAACAATTTGTTGATCTAATGAATTAGTTAAATTCACAAAATTGTCGTATTGGTCTTCTGCTAAAGCTTTATTTTCTTGTAGAACTGACATATACTGCATTTTTTGTCTATTAGCATTTTCAAGTTCCGATTTTTTAATAATTTCAGCATCAAGTTTAGCTTGATATTCTTCTCTTTGTATTCGAAGCTTTGCTTCAGTTTCTTCTATAAATCTTATTTGATTATTTGTAAAATCTAAAAGCTCTTTATCTTGATTTACTACGTTTTCTACAATATCAAGCCTAGTAAGCATATCAACAACACTAGAGGATCCCATAAATACTTCTAAAAATATGGTATCCCCACTTTTATATTGTTCTCTTAATCTTGAGTTTAATTCTTCTTGTTTTTCAGATAATTTTTCCCTAGCTAATGCTAAATCAGATTCATTTTTTTCAATATCTAGTTCTAAAGAAGTAATTTGACTTCTTAAACTTTGCAATTCTGATTGGGACCTACTAATTTGGTAATCCAATGATCTAATATCATTGGCAACTTGTGAAACTTTAATATTAAGACCAGAAATTTCAGCTGCTTGAGCTTCAATTTGCCTATTAATTTCTTGTTTTTGTTCTTTAAGTCCTTGTAATTGAGAATTTGCCAATACTACTGAATTTCCCAATAGCAACATGCAACAAGTGACCGTAAAGACTTTTTTTATTTTTTTTCTAAACAAATTTACACCTTCAAATATTTTTTTATTGACGTTAAACTTCCAATTGAACCAATTCCTATTGCAATTGCTGCAAATATTATTCCAATATCCAAAGCTATTTCGTTTATCTCAATAAGTTGATATGAAACGTATTCGTATATAGGACGTTCATATACCTCGATAAACTTATTATATATATAAAATACACTAGCTAAAGATAATGAGGAACCTAGTATGGAATAAAACAATCCCTCTATTACAAAGGGTCCTTTAATAAATGATTCAGAAGCTCCAACATACTTCATTATTTCAATTTCTTCGCCTCGTGACGCTATGGCTATCTTTATTATATTCGAAATCACAAAAATTGACAAGGTGACAATTACAATAAAAGCAACAAAACCACCAATTTTTATTACTCTGTCAACTTGTATGAATTTTTCTATAAGATCTTTGTAGTATCTTATTTCTTCTACTCTAGTGTCTGCATCTAAAGTTTCAACTAATTGATCTGCAGTGTCAATATTTTTCAACTCTATTATTATAGATGCAGGAAACGGATTTTTTTCTAATCCTGATTGAATGAAGCTACCCTCACTAAACATATCTTGTGCTTTAATTATTGCCTGTTCTTTGGAAACATATGTTAGCATTTCAATTTCAGGTTTTTCACTTAATTCAAATAATAATTCGTCTGTTTGTTCTACTGTAGTATCATCATTAAGATACACAATAACTTTATCAAGGCTGCTATTAATGGTTTGAACAAATCCATTTATATTCAAAACAGCCAACAGCAATATTCCTACTATTAACATAACTGCAAAAATTGTAACTATAGAAACTAATCCCATGCCTTTATTTCGCCAAATGCTAATAAAGCCATTTACCATCATAGTTTTAAATGATCTAATCTTCCTCACTATAATAGCCTCCAGTTTCATCCCTTACTACTCTACCATGGTCTATTTTTACAACTCTTTTTTGATACTCATCTACAATATTCTTAGCATGAGTTGCCATAATAACAGTAGTCCCTTTGGAGTTTATGTTATTAATGATTTCCATGATTTCCATAGCCGTATCCATATCTAAATTTCCAGTAGGTTCGTCCGCCATCAATAGTTTAGGATTATTCACAACGGCTCTTGCTATTGCGACCCTTTGGGACTCGCCTCCGGATAATTCGTTTGGATAGCTATTTGCTCTTTCGTGCAAGTTAACTAAAGACAAAACAACTGGGACTCTCCTTTTTATATCTGCAGAGCTAGTTCCAATTATTTCAAGTGCATAAGCTACATTTTCGTATACAGTTTTGTTAGGGAGAAGTCTAAAATCTTGAAACACAACTCCCATTTTTCTTCTATGAAACGGAAATTGTCGTCTACTTAATTTTGTAATATTCTTATTTTGGAAGTAAATATTGCCTTTTGTAGGTACTTCCTCTTTCGTAAGAAGTTTTAAAAGAGTAGACTTTCCTGCTCCACTAGGACCAACTATAAAAACAAATTCACCTGGGGTGATGTTTAAGTCGATGTCGTCTAGAGCTACAACTCCATTATCATATTTTTTATAAATCTTTTCAAATCTTATCATTTTTCACCTTTGGAATTCTATTCCACTGAATATTATAGTATAATATTATAGAAAATGAAAGTGGTGAATATTTATGAATAAGATATCTTGGAGAAAATTAATAATTCAAAAACGAAGTGAGCTATCATCGTCAGAAAAAGAGAAGCTATCAAATCAAGTAATTGAAAGACTTGTAAATACAAATGAATATGATAAAGCAAAAAATATCTTCATTTTTGTTAGTACTGAAGATGAAGTTTTTACACATAATTTCATCAAAAATTCAATAAAATTAGGGAAAAATATTTATATTCCACACGTAGATCCAATTAAAAAATTGATGTATGCATCAAAATTAGAAAATTTTGACGACTTAGAAATGGGATTTTATGATATACTTTCCCTGCCAGAGTCAAAACTCAAGATAGTAAACCCAGAAGAATTAGATTTGATAGTAGTGCCAGGTTTAGTTTTTGGGAAAAATTTATATAGAATCGGCTATGGTGGTGGATATTATGACAAGTACCTCTCAAATCCAAATTTAACTGCTATTAAAATTGGAATATGTTACGAATTCCAAGTCGTTGAAAAAGTGGATTTTGATATTTACGATATGCCAGTTGATAAAATAATTACAGAATATGAAGAATATGAAAGTAGGAGATAATATGAGTAGAACCCAAGGAACAATTGCTAGAGGAATTAGAACGCCTATTATAAGAGAAGGTGATAATTTAATTGATATTGTCTTTCACTCAGTAGCATTAGCTGTAGAATCTGAAAAAATAGAATTAAAAGACAAGGATATAATTGGAATTACTGAATCTCTAATAGCTAGAGCCCAAGGTAATTATTGTACGACTAAAGATATCTCTACAGATATTAAGTCAAAATTTGGCGAACACATTGGAGTAGTATTTCCAATATTAAGTAGGAACAGATTTTCTCTTATATTAAAAGGCATTGTCGAAAGCGGTAAAAAAGTCACATTATTATTAAGCTATCCTTCTGATGAAGTAGGCAATCATTTAATGAGCTTAGATAAATTAGATGAATTAAAAATAAATCCTTATGATACCGTTTTAGATGAAACAGAATATCGTAATCTTTTTGGCGATAAGGTGTACCACGAATATACTGGAATAGATTATGTTAAACTTTACAAAGACATTGGAGGAGAGAACTTACAAATAATTTTTGCCAATGACCCAAGAGTTATATTGAATTATACGGATGAGGTGTTGGTTTCTGATGTCCACACAAGGATGAGAACAAAAAGGCTTATAGAAGAAGCCGGTGCTAAAGTTAGTTATACTTTAGACGATATATTATCTAGTTCAATTGATGGAAGTGGTTTCAATCCTGAATACGGTGTCTTAGGATCGAACTTGGCATCTCAAGACGAATTGAAACTTTTTCCCAGAGATGGTCAATATTATGTAGAGGCAATTCAAAAAAAATTCAAGGAATTTTATGGAGTTACTCTTGAGGTAATGGTTTATGGTGATGGTGCATTAAAAGATCCAGTTGGTAAGATCTGGGAACTAGCTGATCCAGTAGTCTCTCCTGCATTTACAGAGGGTCTCAAAGGAATACCAAATGAGATTAAGATTAAATACATTGCAGATACTGAATTGGAAAATGTTTATGGCGAAGAAGCTGTAAAAATGATAAAACAAAAAATCTATGCTAAAGACGGAGATTTATTTGGTAGAGCCGAATCATTGGGAACCACTCCTAGACAGTTAACAGATTTAATTGGCAGCTTGTGTGATTTGGTCTCTGGAAGTGGAGACAAAGGAACACCTGTAGTACTAGTACAAGGATACTTTGATAATTTTGCTTCAGAATAAAAAACGCCAGAGTCTATAGAAAATTTTCTAGACTCTGGTATTTTTTAACGTCTTTTTATTTTAGACTTGTATCTTCTTTTTACTCTAGTCCTTCTTGTAGAAAGCCCTATTACCACAGAAATCAAAAGAGATGTAATAATATAAAATAATATATCAAATCTCCTTCCAGTTATAGTTGATAATAGAATGAATGGACTCAGAAATACTTGGGCAGGTAGCATTAATATATTCATATCTTGTGAAAAGTCCATTCCGCCTCCCAAATAAGCTAGAAAAAACAATCCCAGTCCAACTATAAATACTAATAAAAAATTTAAAAAATCTTTAGAAGGATGTTCTTTAATGCTTACAATCTTCCCACATATTATAAATAGCAATACATAAAAAATCGCAAAAAACACCTTCATCACTAGATTATTAAATTGAGTTGTTGAGCTGCGATATAAGGTGTCAAAGGCAGTTAAAATTCCATAAGTTATTCCTAAAACTAAAAAATAATAAATAAAAACCTTTAGATTATTTTTGAACATATTACTTTGCCCCAGTTGCTCCTTCTGAAAGCATCATCTTCTTCATACCATCTGTATATTTAACTGAATCGTCTAAAAATATCCAGTAGCATTCGGCACCTTCAATACTTTCTATTAGATCTAATCCTTCTTCATAGGGCATTAAAAATACTGCAGTCGATAAAAAATCTGCCAATCCAGAATCTTCATGAACTACTGTAACTCCTCTAAAGTATTCCCCAGGTTGTAGTGTATCCCTGTCTATTAGATGGTGGTAATTCTTATTATCTACAATAAAATACCTCTGATAATCACCACTTGTAACGACAGATAGATCCTTTACAAAAATCGTCTCCACAATATTGGATTCGTCTTTAGTACCATATAGCACGTCAGGATTCATAATTCCTATTCCCCACCTGCCCCTTAATCCGTCCAAAGGTTGTCCTATCGCTTTAACATTTCCACCTGCACTTATTAACAATGAATCACAGCCCATTTTTTCTAATTCATTGCCAACTATTTCAACTGCATATCCTTTTGCCGTGGCACCAACATCAATTCTAGAGTTTGGATTTTTTATAAAGACGGTTTTATTTTTTTCATCTAATTCTATATTCTCAACACCAACATATTTGTTGGCTTCTTCTAATTCTTCCAAGCTAGGTAATAATTCTGAACTTTCATATACTTTACTTGGATCGAGATCTTCGTTTATGTCTCTATACTTACTCCACACTTCAAGCACTGAACCTAAACTGATGTCTGTTTCGTCAGTGTATGTTTTAGAATATTCCAAAGAAATTTTTATCAAATCAAATAAATCATCAGAAACTTTAACAGGAGCTATACCTGCGTTTTCGTTTATAGTTTTTACATTATTGATTCCTTCATATTTGTCATATTTATTAAATTCTTTATGGAGTTCATTAAATCTGCTTTCAATATAATTATTATATTCTTCAGCTTTTTTTTCGTCCTCGACATACATTACTGTCCTAACCACAGTATCAAAAGTATTAAAAAAAGTATAACTGTGTTTATCATATACGCGCTCTTTACTTTTTGAATTACACCCTGTTAAGGTTAATATTAACAAAATTACTAATAACAATCTTTTTTTCATTATTCCTCCTCTAATCTAACATTAATTAACAAATTAATTGTATTTGTTATCTATCTTTTTTATTCATTTGATTCTTCATCTTCGATATACTCTAAAATATCTCCGGGCTGACATTCCAATGCCTTGCAAATCGCATCCAATGTTGTAAATCTTATAGCTCTAGCTTTATTATTTTTTAAAACTGATATATTGGCAATTGTTATTCCTACCTTTTGAGATAACTCTGTTACAGACATATTTTTTTCAGCTAATAATTCATCTATTTTAATAATTATCATACATTATACCTCATATGGTCAAATCGCTATCAATTTTTAATATTGTAGCTTTTTTTACTAGGATATGCAAAATTTTAGAAAACATCCCTATTATTAATGAAGATAAAATCACTAAAAATAATATTATTGCCAACAAAGGAGTAAAGTAATCATTAGCTAAAAACAGTATTAATACAACGAAAAATAAAAAGCATATTATTATACTTGCAATTGAAATAATGCTTAAGGCTTTCAAAGGCTTGTCTGTATAAATAACATCACTTAAAATATATTTGCTAAGCATAAATGTCTGTATTAATACAACAAAAAATGGAATAGCGCTTACAACTACAATAATACCTACTGGACGTGCTAAGTATGCTATCTCTGGATATGTATTAATTGAAAAGTCTATTAACTGAGGAAGTAAATAAATTGCAGCAAAAAGCATAATTATGCCCAGCGTTCCAATTACTCCCATGAAAATTCTTACTTGTTTTCTATCATCCATATTCATCTATCCTATAATTAAAAGTAATAATACTCCAAAAACTCCAAACATACCTACCATTATAGCACTAAATAAAGTCAAGTCCAGGTATATACCAAAGGGACCTCCGAAAAAATTTATTACGAATATAGCTACACCTCCAGCTAAGGCATTCATCAATAGTTTCATAATTATTTTAGTAGAAAGTTTAAATAGTAGAGTTATTATTAATAATATTACAATACCTGCAATAAAAGAAATAAAATATTCCATGATTACCTCCATGAATAATAATAACATAAATGGGGAATAATAAATATGAAAATAAATATATGGAGATGGTAATATGGAGAAATTGATATTATTCACTAGTAATAAATGCCCAGAATGTCCACCAATAATTGAAAAACTTGAAAATGAGGGAATAGAATTTAGAAATGTCGACATTTCCAATTCAATATCAGAGTTAAAAGAGTTTTTAAAGTTTAGAGATACCGAATCCTACTTTGATAAAATCAAAGAAGGTGGTTATGTAGGAGTTCCTACATTGATGGATGAAAAAGGTAATTTTTATAATCCAGTTAATATGGATGATTTTCAACAATTTAAATAAAAAAATTTAACGACTAGAACCTATGTGCAATTCTAGTCGTTTTCTTATTTTTCAATTCCAATTCTAGCTTGTACACCTTTTTGATAATAATGTTTTATCTCTTTCATCTCAGTTACTAAGTCTGCAATGTCAATTATTTCTTCTGATGCGTTCCTACCTGTAAGTACAAGTTCTATTTTAGGATTTTTATTTTTGATAGCATTCAACAACTCATCTGAATTTACCAAGCCTAAAGATACAGCCACTAATATTTCATCCAGTATAACTAAATCGTACTTATCAGAAAGTAAAATTTCTTCCACTTTTTTAAATCCTATATCTGCTTTTTTCTGGTCTTCTTCACTAGGGTTTTGTTCTATAAAATAATCAGATCCAAATTGTTCCATGGTAATATTTGAAAAATATTCAGGAAGTTTTAATTCTGAATAATCCATACCTTTTAAAAATTGCCCAATGTAAACTTCTAATCCAGCGCAAGCAGCTCTTACAGATAAACCCAATGCCGCAGTAGTTTTTCCCTTACCATTTCCAGTGTAAACATGTATATAACCTTTTTTCATAGCTCCTCATCTCCTAAAAATTTTAAAATCCCATTATGTTTAGTAATGGGATTTTGATTAAATTTAATAATCTAAATTATTATCTATATTGTCTTCTATTTGTGGCGTAACTTTATTTAAGATTTCCATAAATTCTTCACCAGTTATTGTTTCTTTTTCTAATAAATATCTAGAAATCTCATGGAGCTTATCCATATTTTCTTTAAGAATGTTAATTGCTGTCTCGTGAGCTTTTTCTACGATTCGCTTAACTTCTTCATCCACAATTCTGGCAGTTTTATCTGATGCATTCATCACAGTATCTCCGCCTAAATAAGGATTTACTTGACTTTCAATATTTACCATCCCAATTTCATCTGTCATGCCATATTGAGTAATCATTGCTCTAGCTATCTTTGTCGCTTGTTGTATATCATTGCTAGCGCCACTGGTTCTAGTATTGAATACCAACTCTTCTGCTGATCTTCCTCCAGTGAAGGTAACTATTTTGTTAAATGCATCTTCTGCAGTATATATATACTTATCTTCTTCATCTACTTGCATAGTATATCCCAATGCACCAGAGGTTCTTGGAACTATAGTAATTTTTGTTACTGGCGCAGAGTTAGTTTGTTTAGCTGCAACTAGTGCATGTCCAACTTCATGATATGCAATTATTTCCTTTTCCCTTGGACTGATAACAGCATTTTTCTTTTGATATCCTGCTATAACAACTTCGACACTTTCATGTAAGTCTTCATTTTCTACTCTATTTCTTCCCTGTCGTACAGCTCGCAAAGCTGCTTCATTTACCATATTAGCAAGGTCTGCACCACTGGCACCAGCAGTTGATCTTGCAATAAGGTTAACATCCAAATCTGGAGCATGTCTTACATTTTTTAAATGCACTTTCAAAATATCTTCTCTTCCCTTTAAATCAGGAAGTTCAACAGGAATACGTCTATCAAATCTACCAGGTCTTAATAACGCAGGGTCTAGAGTATCAGGTCTATTAGTAGCACCTAAAATTACAACCCCTTTATTAGCGTCGAATCCATCCATCTCAGAAAGCAATTGATTTAGAGTTTGTTCCCTTTCATCATTGCCTCCAAAGCCCATGGAGTCTCTTTTTTTACCGATAGTATCAATTTCATCAATAAAAACGATACACGGCGCCTTTTTATTAGCTTCTTCAAAAAGATCTCTAACCTTTGCAGCTCCTAATCCGACAAACATCTCGACAAAATCGGAACCTGATATTGAAAAGAAAGGAACTTTTGCTTCCCCTGCAACTGCTCTGGCTAACAAAGTTTTACCTGTTCCTGGTGGACCAACTAATAGTGCGCCTTTAGGAAGTTTAGCTCCTATACTAGAATATTTTTGAGGTTGGTGTAAAAAATCCACTATCTCAGTCAATGCTTCTTTGGCTTCATCTTGTCCTGCGACATCTTCAAATGTAATTCCTTCAGTGGATTCCGCATAAATTTTTGCATTTGATTTGCCTAAATTCATGGCACCAGCTCCACCACCCATGTTCTTAAATAAAACTCTACTAAATACCATCCAAATACCGACAAAAAACAATATTTGAAACACTAAACTTAGTATAGATGTTAGTATTGCATTTCTTTCTTCAGATACTCTTCCAAATTCTACTCCATTTTGATGTAATCTAGCTATCAACTCGCCATCTTCACCATATTCGAATTTTTGAACAGCATAAATATTATCGGCATCTTCTTTTAATGTATATTTAATACGCTTATCTAAGATTTCTGCTTTTTCTATCTCACCATTATCAGTTTGACTTATAAAAGTATCATAACTGACCTCCGTCACTGAATCCTTTGCAAACCGAGGCAGAATAAAAAAGTTAACAAGAATCATAATGCCGATTACAATTAGATAAAAATATGAATTCGGCATCTTAGTATTTTTTTTCATCTTTCCCTTCTTTCTAAATATATTGTATGTATTAGTAATTTTACCCTAGTAGGAGAAAATAAATCAAAGCTCGGCATTAAAATAGCCAAGCTTTGGGTGTTTTCACACAATTTCACTTATTTTTTATAATTCTTTATTGCATTTTTAATTACATCGTCACTTGCAATGTATGGAAGTGTAAGATGATCTTTTCCTTCTGTTATTTCATTGTATTCTATACAAGTTGAAATAGCATTTTCGTTTCTAGCCCATGATCTACGAGCTACTCCACCCATAACGTCCCATGGCATTGCTGTTTTAATTACTTTATCTATTTCTTCTGATCCATCCAGTACAAGACCGAATCCTCCGTTGATAGATTTTCCAATACCTACTCCACCACCATTATGCAGTGCTATCAAGCTCATACCTCTTGCTGCATTTCCAGCGAAGATTTGAGTAGCTTGGTCTGCCATTATGTTGGATCCATCATAAATATTAGAAGTTTCTCTAAATGGTGAGTCTGTTCCACCAGTATCGTGGTGGTCTCTTCCTAGCATGATTGGTCCTACTTTTCCTTCTCTTACTAGTTCATTGAATTTCAAAGCTATGTCTCTTCTACCTAATGCATCTGAGTAAAGAATTCTTGCTTTTGTTCCAACTACCATCTTATTCTTTTCTGCATCTCTAATCCAAATCCAGTTATCTCTATCTTGGTATCTTCTATCTGGATCGATTATCTCCATTGCTGCGTGGTCAGTTGTTCTTAAGTCTTCATCTTTTCCACTTAAGCATACCCATCTGAATGGTCCATATCCAAAGTCGAATAGTCTTGGCCCTAAGATATCTTCTACATATGATGGCCAGATGAATCCATGTCTGTCATCTAAACCGTTTTTAGAAATTTCTTTTACGCCTGCATCGAATATAGCTTTCATAAATGAGTTACCATAGTCGAAGAAATAAGTTCCTCTAGAACATAATGTTTTAATTAATTCATAATGTTCTTTCAAAGTTTGATTTACTAGTTCTTTGAATTTCTCTTTGTCTGTTGCTAATAATTCTGTTCTTTCTTCAAATGTTACTCGAACTGGGCAATATCCACCTGTATATGGTTCGTGACATGATGTTTGGTCTGAAAGTAGTGGAATTTCAATATTATTATCAACTGCATATTGCAATAATTCTACAATATTTCCATGGAATGCTATTGCTCTTGGTTCTTTTTTATCCATGTATTCTTTTGCAATGTCAAAAGCTGCTTTTGGATCTTCTACTCTTTCGTCTACCCAACCTTGTTCGTATCTTGTACCTATTCTAGAGTCGTCAACTTCTGCAATTATTGACACTCCACCTGCAATGTTACAAGCCTTTCCTTGCGCTCCACTCATTCCACCTAGTCCTGAAGTTACAAATAGTACTCCTGCTAAGTTGCCTTCATCTGGAATTCCTAATTTTAGTCTTCCTGCATTTAAAAGTGTGTTGTAAGTTCCGTGAACGATTCCTTGTGGTCCGATATACATCCATCCACCTGCAGTCATTTGTCCGTAGTTAGCTACTCCCATTGCTGCTGCTCTGTTGAAGTTTTCTAAATCGTCATACATTCCTATCATCAATCCATTTGTAATGATAGTTCTAGGTGCTTCTTTTCTAGAATTAAATAGTCCCACTGGATGTCCTGAATAGATTACCAATGTTTGCTCATCTGTAAGTTCTTCCAAATACTTCATAATCAATCTGTATTGCATCCAGTTTTGACATACTTGTCCTGTCTCTCCATATGTTACTAATTCATATGGATATAATGCAATTTCAAAGGAAAGATTGTTGTCAATCATGACTTGGAATGCTTTTCCTTCAATACAATTACCTTTGTATTCGTCAATAGGTTTTCCGTGAAGTTCTTCTGTTGGTCTAAATCTATATCCATAGATTCTTCCGTGAGTCATTAATTCTTCATAAAACTCTGCAGCCATTTCTTCGTGAAACTCCTCTGGTATATACCTAAGTGCATTTTTAAGTGCTAGTTCCACTTCTTGTTCTGATAGATCCGCCTCTCTTTTTGGTGCTCTTCTGATACCTGGTGTAAACTTTGGGTATTCTGGTAAAATACCGTCTAGTTTAATCTTCATTGCTTTTGAAATTTCTGAATTTTTGTGCATTTTTCATCATCCTTTGCGATTATATTTCTGTTCTGTTAGCAATCGCAATATTAATGGTTTCTTTGTCAAAAAAGTCCATATCACTGCCATAAGGTAGACCGTATGCGATTTTGGTAACTTTAATTCCAAGGGGTTTTAGTAGTTCAGATAAATAAATAATTGATGCCTGTCCACTTGCATTAGGATTAAAAGCCAAAATTATTTCATTTACATCATTGTCTCTAATTCTTTCTAACAAGTTTTTAATTTTAACATCGCCATCTGAAGCACTTACAATATCACCATGTAATACATGGTATAACCCGTCATACCTCTCTGCCTTTTCTATAGATAAGACATCCTTTGGATATTCCACAACGCATATTACGCGATGGTTTCTATCCTCAGCCTTGCAAATTTCACAAGGGTCTGTATCTGTAACATTATTACATATGCTGCATAGGCCTGAATTTTCTTTAGCCTTTGTTATAGCATCTGTCAATTGGATAACTCTATTGCTATCCAAATCTATTATATGATACGCCAATCTTTGAGCTGTCTTTTTGCCGATTCCGGGAAGTCTAGATAATTGGTTTATTAAATTATCTATTGGACTGTCCATTAACTTAGCCCCGGTATATTTAAACCGCCAGTGAATTTAGACATTTCTTTATTGGTCATTTCATCTATTTCTCTAATTGCAGAATTTACACAAGCTATTATTAAATCTTGTAGCATTTCTGCATCATCGGGTTCTATTATATCTTCATCTATATATAGTTCTAGAAGTTCCTTCTTTCCATTCATCACGGCTTTTACAGCTCCACCACCTGATGAAGTTTCAATAGTTCTTTCTTCTAGTTCAGCTTGAGTTTTTTCCATATCTTTTTGCATTTTCTCAAACTGTTTCATCATATTGTTCATGTTTTTGGGCATACCGCCAAACCCTCTTCCCATAATCCCTCCTAGAGTATTTTTATATTTTCTTCCCCTACAAGCTTGGTCAAAGTTTCTATGTCTTTTTCTATTGCATTGTAGCTTTTGTCATCAATAAATATAGAATCAACTTTTATATCCATATTATAAAACATACTTACAACGTTTTCAAGGAATTCACGATTTTCTATTCTCATTAAATTATTTTTGTGAAATTCATACTCTTTAGAAAATCCCAAAACTATTTTTCCATTTTTATAATCCATAAGGCTCGCTTCGATTATATATGCATGTAACAGTTTTCTCGTAGAATTTCTCACCTCTGCTAGTATCTCATTCCAATCATTTTTTATTCTCTTAAGATCAAGAGTTTGCTTGCTTTCCTTTGGAACCTTCTCATCAGGAGTTATATTAATTTTTTCCTCATTTGACGTTTCGTTTATGTGCATTTCTACTTTATCCACAAGATCAACATCACTATCAATTATAGCTTCATTGGAATTAATTTCAAGAACAGATGGAGAAACTTCGTTTTCTTTATTTGTTTCGATAAAATTATTATTTTTATTTAGAATTTCTAACATCACTATTTCTAAAAGCGTACGCTTTTGTTGAGAATATTTGATTTCACTTAATTGATTAATCATTTTTTCCATGAATAAAAGAATATTTTCCAAAGAAAATTTTTTACTTTGCTCAATATATTGTTCTTCGTTTGCGTGGATTAATCTGGACAAAGAATCTTTAGAAACTTTAGCAAGCATTAAACTTCTAAAATGATTTAAAATATCTTTTCCCAATTGCTCAATGTCTTTTCCCGATGAAATAGTTTCGTCTAATATTTCTAGTAATTTTCCCGGTTCTTCTTCATGAATTGTATTTATTAATTGAAAAAGTATATCAGTACTCACTACTCCTAAAATATTTGCAGCGAAATTATATTCAATATTTTTTTCTCCTGAAGATACAAGTTGCTCCATGATACTTTGAGCATCTCTCATGGAACCATCTGAGTTATTAATTATTAAATTATAAGTTTTATCATCTAGAGTAATTCCCTCATTTTTTGAAATTAACTGTAAAGATGATTTAATTTCTTTTGAGCTTATTCTTCTAAATTGAAATTTTTGACATCTAGATAAAATCGTTAGAGGTATTCTTTCTTGTTCAGTAGTCGCCAGAATAAAAATTAAATGAGCAGGTGGTTCTTCCAGTATTTTTAATAGTGCATTAAATGCCTCTCTGGTTAACATATGAACCTCGTCTATAATATAGACCTTGTATTTTAATGAAGTAGGCTGATAAAATGCTCTATCTTTGAGATTACGTATATGATCTACCCCACTATTACTAGCTCCGTCCATCTCGATGATATCTATAGACGAATCATCTAAGCTCTCCAAACAACTTGCGCATACATTGCAAGGTTTCTCGCCATCAGATTCACAGTTCACTGCCCTAGCTAAAATTTTTGCACAAGAAGTTTTTCCAGTTCCTCTTGTTCCCGAGAACAAATAGGCATGGGAAATAGTGTTAGTCTTTAGTTGATTTTTTAATACTCTGGTTATATGTTCTTGGCCTATAACATCATCAAATGTTTTAGGTCTGTATTTCCTATATAAAGCTTTATACATAAATATTTTATCCTCCGTAAATCATTATAAACCTTTTTCAAGAAAATTTAAACCATGAAACCCTCATCTATGATATTCAATTATAAAAATCAAAGAAACCTCCAATTCTTTGTGTGTAGAATTAGAGGTTTTATATTTGATAATAATGATTGCTAAATATGAATTTTATAGCTTTGATAAAAAGTATGGCATTTGTATTCTCCACCATGGCCAATCATGATGTACATCATGTCCCCAAAAATCAATCCAAGCAGGAATATTTTTATCTCGCAGTATGTCTCCCATGATTCTAGTGTCTCTGATAGAATCTTCTTCCCAATTTCCTTGTCCCGTACAAATTATAATTTTGCCATTTCTATATAGATTTAAATAATATTCATCGTTTATATTTTTTAAATAGTCCACTGGACTGTTTAAATAGACATCTGTATCTGAAACATTATCTCCTACAAAAAATCTTGCATCGTATATTCCGCTTAAACCTATAACTGTGTCGAACACATCAGGATGCCTAAAATAAAAATTCACACTATGATAGCCTCCCATACTACAGCCTGTTGCTACCATAGGTCCATCCCAACCTGAATGAGCTTTTACAAAGGGTATGAACTCCTCTATGACATACTTATCATATGCATTGTGAGTTCTTGCCATATCTCCTGGCCACTTACCTTTATTAAGCCAACTCTCATTATCAATACTGTCAACTGTATAAAATCTGAATTTACCTTCTTCAATAAAATTTTTAACAGCCTCGATCATCATAAAGTCTTCATACTCATAAAATCTACCACCAGATGACGGGAAAACAATAACAGGTTTACCACCATGCCCATAACTTTTAAATGGCATCATTCTATTTAAGTTTGAACTATAAAATTCATGAAATTCTATCTTCATTTACTCCTCCAATATTTGTTTAACCACGATTTTTGATAAAGTCACCAGCTTCTTGAAGTTCTTTAAAATCTTTAGATCTCAAAATATATGAATAATTCCCCATAACTGGTGCAAAAATATCAGCCATAGGTCCATGTTGAACTATTATGTCTCCAAATTTTTCTAAACTTTCTTCCAGTGAGTGGTTTAGTTTTGGCTCTGTATCAAATTTAATTCCTAAAAAAGCACAGTGATATTTGATGTCTGTCATTTTATTTACTTCTTGATCTAAAATCATCTTAGCGTAAAGTTCATATATATTTATATCACTAGCATAATTAAACATATCCAAAGACCATCCGCCTGGAGGTCTTACATTTATCTCTAAAGCTACCAATCCATCATCTTCAGTTCTAAAAAATTCCAAATGGAAGAATCGGTTTCTGATTCCAAATTCTTCGACTGCCTTTAAGCCCATTTCCATTAAATCTTCTGGGATAATAACTTGATTGTGATAGAAATTATCTAAGCCATCTCTAACTATCTCCATTACACCCACATATACAAAGGAGCTTAGGAATAGTATATTTCCATCTTTATCTATCAACCCATCAAAAGTGCTTATATCTCCAAAAATAAACTCTTCAAAAATATAATCTTCTGTATGTGTATAGCTAAAAAATTCTTCTAGCTCTTGGTCATTGGAAATTTCATATGTTCCAGCAGCACCAACTCCCGTATCAGGTTTAGCGCAAACAGGATATCCTACTTCTTTGATAAACTTTTTTGCTTCTTTGATATTTGAAATAATTTTGCCTCTGGCAACAGGAAGATTTGCTTTTTCAAAAATCTTTTTCATTTCTGACTTTTTCTTAATGGGAGCCATATCTTGTATCTTATATCCAGGGACGTTAAAATCTGTTCTCAACCTTGCGTCAGTTTCCAGCCAATATTCATTATGAGACTCGATGTAGTCTATCCTGCCATGTTTGGAAATAAAATATCCACAAGCTTTTAAAAGTTGATTGTAATCTTCCATGTCATCAACTTTATAATATTCTGTCAATGATTCCTTCAATTCAATGTCCAAAGCTTCAAATGGTTCTGATGCTATTCCCATAACCTTAATACCTTGTCTTTTCATAGCTACAACAAAATACTTAAAATTCTCTGGGAAGTGGGGCGAAATAAATACATAATTCATAAGCTTGCTCCTCTCTTCGAAAGTATTATAGTCAAATTATTGCAATATTTGATTATCCTTGTATAAACTTTATACTAATATCTTAATATTGCTATAAAAGGTTATAATCTTCTAAATAATTAACAAAATTAATCCTTTGGTTTATTTTAACTAATAATGTAAAGAATAGCAATAGTTAAGTTGTAATAAAGTACGTAAATAAAAAAAGATATATGCAATTAAAAAACAAATTGTATATATCCTTTAATCATTAATTATAGGCAGCATAACAGTAAATTCGCTTCCCCTTCCAAGCTGGCTATCAAGTTGAATACTACCACCTAAAAGTTTTACTATGTGCTTCACAATAGAAAGTCCTAAACCTGAACTGTCTTTTTTATTATGACTTTTATCAACTGTATAGAATCTCTCAAATATTCTTTCCTGATCTTCATCAGAAATTCCTATTCCAGTATCTCTAATTTTTATTTCCATAGTATGTGGAGTAATTTCTCTTTGGCTGATAAATAGCTTGCCGCCATAATTATTATATTTTATTCCATTATCAATGAGGTTCATAAATAATTCTTTTAGTATTTGTTTATTATATTTAAAAGTTTTATTTGCAATTAAGTCTAAGAAGATATTAATATTTTTTTCTTCTATTTTATAATCCAATGTCTTAACTATTTCTTCTACAATTTCATTAAAATTTATTTCCTCTAGTTCTAATGACGAATCTCCTTCGTCCAATTTGGAAATTTTAATTATATCATCAATCATATGGAGAAGATTTTGGCCTTCGTTGTAAATTATTTCACTAAAGCGTAACATGTCTTCTTCTTTTACGAATCCATTCATCATCATCTCAGCGTAGCCATTTATAGAAGTTAGAGGGGTTTTTAGCTCATGGGATACATTGGCACTAAATTCTTTTCTTTTAGCTTCAACTAATTTTTGCTTTGTCTCATCAACAAGAAAAATTACAAATCCAATGTTTGAATCTACATTTAATACAGGACTTACAAGGACATTAATTATCTTGTTATTTAGTGATATGTCGTAAGAATGACTTTTATTAGGTTCTTTTGCTACTTTATTAAAAACTTCATTCAAGTCGTTAGATCTAAATAATCCTTTTAGATTAACTCCGTTATAATTTACGCCATAGTAGTTTATATCGCCTAGCTTTATGGCTGATTCGTTTATAGTTAAGATATCCATATTTGTATCAAGAAGTATTATACCTTCTTTCATATTTGAGATAATGGTTTCTAAAGTTCCACCTTGATGTTCCATTTGCATAATATGGTGATTGATATTCTCTTTTTGATCTCTAATAATTCTTATAAATGGATATAATTCTTTGTATTTGGTATTGATATCACCATAATCTCCAGTTATATCTCTTGCTTGCTCTTCAATAGTTCCGATAAAATCATCTACCGTTCTTTCTGAAATAAAAAGAGAGATAAAGATTCCAATAATCAAAAGTCCCCATATTCCAGGCAAAGTCTTTTTAAAAACTTCAAAAGGATTGTCAATTAATTTAGATACGACAACGTAATTTCCGCCCATTAATTCTCTTGCTTCAATTAAATAGTCTCTTCCTTTGTTACGATTATACAAAACTAATGACTTTGTTCCATTAAGTATCTGAGATATGGATTTGGCATCTAACTGTAAATCATCTAGTAACTCCTCTTCCCCATAAATAATATTTCCTTCTTCTGAAAGATAGAAGTAGTAAACATTTTTTGATATATTTAAATCTTTAAAAATATCTTCAAAAACTATCTCTGATTCACCTAAATCTGCCCAAGATTTAAAGCTATTTGCAGCTTCTGACAAATAGCTTTTTTCTTTGTCCAAATTACTTTGATACAAGGTATTAAAATACAATACAGAGCTTACAACAATACCAATTACAATCATTAATATTAAAGATTGTAAAATTTTTCTTTTCACGCTGTTTCTCCAATTTTATAACCTAAATTTCTAATTGTGTGTATATACTTTGACCAATCTTTTAATTTTTGCCTAAGAGTAGCAATGTGTACATCTACTGTACGAGATTCACCTTCAAAGTCAAACCCCCATACTTCATTTATGATGTTTTCTCTAGTCAATACAATTTCTTTGTTTTTTAAAAGATAAAGTAACAATTCAAATTCTTTGAATGTTAAATTAATTTTTTCATCCCCTAAACGAACTTCCCTTTTTGTAATATCAACAGAAATGCCTTTAAATTTATAAACTTGATCTTCTGATTGACGAGTAGTTCTACGAAGAAGAGCTTTTATTCGAGATACTAGTTCTAAAACGCTGAAAGGTTTTGTAATGTAATCGTCAGCCCCTTCGTCAAGCCCAACTATTTTATCAACTTCAGAAGATTTTGCTGTTAATAAAATTATTGGAATGTCAGCTGTTTCTGGATTCCCTCTTATTTTTTTCATTATACTAATTCCGTCTTCTTCCGGTAGCATAATGTCTAGCAAAATAAGCTTTACTTCTTTATTTGGAAGGTTTTTCAGCATTTCACTTCCACTATCAAATCCCATTGCTTCGTATTTATTTGCTTCTAGTGTATAAACAATTAAATCTTGAATGTTCTTGTCATCTTCAACACAGTATATCATTTCATCACGCCTTATTGATTATTGTAAAAGTCTTTGTGTTCTCCAGTGTGTGTATAGATTACCCATTCAACTATATTTTCAGAATGGTCGCCTATTCTTTCCAAATATTTAGCTATTTGTAGCAAATCAATTGCCTGAGACGGATCTTGAGTATTATCCTTTATAGATTCTATTATTTTATCTTTAGCTTGATCAAACAATTCATCTACGATATCGTCTTTTCTCTTAACTTCCATAGCTAAATCCAAGTTTGAAACAATAAAAGAGTCAATAGCTTGTTTAAGCATTTCTGTTACAACTTCATACATAGTATTTAAAATTGGCAAATCCCTATCCAATGGGTCGTCACTCATCATCAAAATTATTTCTGCAATATCCTCTGTTTGATCGCCAATTCTTTCTAAATCTGTAATAATTTTCAAAGTAGATGTTATTCTTCTCAAGTCAGATGCAACTGGCTGTTGTCTTAGTATTATTTGAGTACATAATGATTCAATGTTTTTTTCCATTTCATCAGTTATTTTATCTCTTTTTATTATCTCTCTAGCTAAATCTTTATCTTTTGTAATAAGAGCTTTACTAGAGTCTTTTAATGATTTTTCGACAAATGAAAACATTTCGACTAATTTATCATGCATTTCATTTAATTGTCTTTCAAAACTCACACGCATAAAATCCCTCCTCTTTTCTTTTTAATTACCCAAATCTTCCTGTTACATAACGTTCAGTCTCTTCGTTTTTAGGCATATTAAATATTTGTTCTGTTTCACCAAATTCCAAAACTTCACCTTGTAAGAAAAAAGCAGTTTTATCAGAGACTCTCGTAGCTTGCTGCATATTGTGAGTGACCATGACGATTGTATATTTCTCCTTTAATTCTGTTACTAAATCCTCTATTTTCGTTGTAGAAATAGGATCCAATGCAGAGGTAGGTTCATCCATCAATAACACCTCAGGTTCAACTGCCAATGCTCTAGCAATGCAAATTCTTTGTTGTTGTCCACCTGATAGTGACAATGCATTTCTATACAAGATGTCCTTAACCTCTTCCCAGATGGCTGCGTTTCTCAATGAACGCTCTACAATTTCATCTAACTTAGCCTTATCTCTTATGTGATGAGTCCTTGGTCCATAAGCTATATTGTCATATATGCTCATAGGAAAAGGATTGGGATTTTGAAAAACCATTCCCACTCTCTTTCTAAGAATATTTACATCGTAATCAGGCGCATAAATATCTTCACCGTCCAAGAGAATTTGTCCATTTATTTTAACGCCCTCAATTAAATCATTCATCCGATTTAAAGTTTTGATAAAAGTCGATTTTCCGCAACCACTTGGTCCTATAAAAGCAGTCAATTCATTCGGTTGAATTTCCATATTAACTTTGTGCAAAGCTTGGAAATTACCGTAATATAAATCTAAATCCGTTACATTAATTTTACCCATACATTATACTCCTGTCAATTTATCACTTAGCCATACGGACAACTGATTCAAAATTATTACAACTACCAATAATATAACACCAGTAGCAAAAGCTTCATTTACATGTAATCCCTCATTGGACAATACATACATGTGTAGTGCCAAAGTTCTACCTGAACTCATTAAGTTTTTTGGCATATTTGTAGATGTTCCTAAAGTGTATATCAAAGCAGCTGTTTCTCCTATTACTCTACCAATTGCTAATATAACACCCGACACAACTCCTGGCATAGCTGTAGGTAATACAACTTTAAAAATGGTCCTAAGCTTTCCCGCTCCCAAAGCAAAACTTCCGTTTCTTAAAGAATCACTTACAGATATCAAAGCTTCTTCAGTGGATCTAATAATTAAAGGTAAGATCATAATCGAAACTGTCAAAACTCCTGAAACAATAGAATATCCAAAATTTAGAAAAATTCCAAAAAATAACATCCCGAATAAACCATATACAATAGACGGTATTGCCGCCAAGGTTTCAGATGATATTCTTATCAATTCTACAACTTTGCTTCCTTTAGAAGCATATTCCACTAAATAGAAACCTGTAAAAACTCCTATGGGAGCAGCAATTAGTATAGATAATCCAACTATTATTATTGTCGTCACTATGGCTGGTGTCATAGATACATTTTGGGTCGTATATTGCCATTGAAAAATACTTGGACTTAAGCTGGACACACCTCTTAATAATATATATCCTATTAAGAAAAATAATACCGCAAAGGTAAAAAGAGTTGCAAGTCTCATCAAAATATAAAATATAGTACTACCAGTATCTCGTTTAATATTATTTCCCTTCATCATAATGAACTCCTCCTCTTAAAAATATATAAGGCAAAGTTTATTAGTAAAATAAAAATAAACAATAGTACCGCACTAGCAATTAAAGCCTCTCTGTGGACACCATGCGCATAAGCCATCTCTAATACTACGTTCATAGTCAAGGTTCTTATCCCTTTAGTTACGTCTGCCGTTAACCAAGGTTGACCTCCTGCTACTAATACGACAGCCATGGTTTCTCCTATTGCTCGTCCAATACCCAAAACTACTGAGGCGAAAATACCTGACTTAGCTGCTGGAATTACAACTTTATACATACTTCTTTCATGTGAAGCTCCAAGTGCAAGGCTCCCTTCATAATATGCCTTAGGAACAGCTCTGATGGCTGCTTCTGATAATGATATAATAGTTGGCAATATCATAATAGCTAACAAAGATGAAGCTGCTAAAATACTTAATCCTTGTCCGCCTACCAATTTTTTGATTAATGGCACTATAACTTGTAAAGCAAAAAATCCATAAACAATGGATGGAATACCTGCCATTAGATTTAAAAGAGGTTTAAGAATTTTATATAATTTCTTATTAGCACTTTTTGCAAGGTAACTAGCAGTTAATATCCCAATTGGTATGCCTCCAATTACAGCTAAAATAGTAGTATAAACTGAACCCCATATCATTGGTAATACTCCAAATTGAGGTATCTTATCTCCGGGTCTCCAAACAGTTCCAAATACGAACTTACCTATTCCATAGTCAAGCATAAACGGAACTCCACCTTGGAAGATGAAAACGCATATTAGAATAATGCTTAGTACAGAAATAAGAGCGGAAACCAAGAAGACATACTTCATTATGCTTTCCAAAATATATTTATTATTTTTCATATCTTCTCCAAATTCTAATAAAGCCCAAGCGTATTAGCTTAGGCTTTAAATTTAATCTTATTACTTAATTACTGCATCCCAAGTAGTAATTTCACCAACGAAGATTTTTTGAATTTCATCCATTGTTAGAGTCTCAAGCGGATTGTCATTATGAACTATTACTGCTATACCATCTATAGCAATTACTGCTGATTCAAGAGCTGCCGCTTCTTCATCCTTAAGTTCTCTAGATGCCATACCTATATTTGCTTGTCCTTCCATTGCAGCTGTCATACCTGCTGAGGATCCTGTAGATTGAATATCAACTTGAACGTTAGGGTTATGAACATTGTAAGCTTCAACTAGTTTTTCCATTACTGGAGTAACTGAAGTAGATCCACCTACAGTAATTTGTCCACTTAAACCTGCAGCTTCATAGTCTTCTCCAACTTCGGCAGATACAAATCCTGCTTCTTCAACTACAGCTTGACCTTCAGGGCTTAATATAAATTTCATTAAGTCTTGACCAATTTCTCCAATATTATCTTCTTTCCAAGCTACATTGAATGGTCTTGCTACTGGATATGATCCTGACTTTACATTGTCAGATGTAGCTTCTACGCCTTCAACTTGGATTGCTTTTACGGTGTCGTTTAATGATCCTAGTGAAATATATCCTATTCCAACTTCGTCTCCAGAAACTGTAGTCATTACTCCATTAGTAGAGTTTTGAATAATAGCTCCTACTGTTGTATTGTCATTTCCATCAGATTCAACGCCAGTTATTTCTACGAAAGCTCCTCTTGTTCCTGAGCCGTCTTCTCTAGAAATAACGTCGATTCCCTTTGATGTATCAAAATCTGATTCTGTTGATTCTTCAGTTGTTTCAACTGGTGTTTCTGTTGTAGTTTCAGCTGGTGTTTCAGCTGGTTTTTGTTCATTGTTACATGCAACTAGACCAAATACCAATACTACCAGCATCAATAGTGATGCAATCTTTCTTAAATTCATGTTATAATTTCCTCCTAGAATTTTCATTATTCTCTTCACAAGTAGAATATGACATGAATATTAATTTTGTATTTAATAATTGTAAAGAGTGTGTAAAGTCACAATACTTTCACAGATTACCCTTCAAATACGCTTCTTCAGCATTTTCTTGTAAAGCAATAATCGTCTCTTCTAAAAGTTGTTCTTTGGACCAACCTAGCATTTCTGCTCCTCTTAAGATAATATCTCTATCTACACCAGCAGCAAATTTTTTATCTTTAAATTTTTTATTTAAAGAACTTAATTTTAAATCTAATACTGATTGGGATGGTCTCATTAAACACGTTGCATTTATTAGTCCAGTAAGTTCATCAGTTGCATATAATATTTTTTCCATTTGGCTTTTAGGTTCTACATCAGTACATATTCCGTATCCGTGAGAAATAATAGCATTAATGTATTCTTCCGGGTAATTGTTTTCCTTCAATATTTCCTCTGTCATTTTACAATGTTCTTCGGGATATTTTTCATAATCCAAATCATGTAAGAATCCAATAACTCTCCATTTTTCTTCATCTTCACCATACTTATTGGCAAAGTGCTTCAAAACTACTTCTACTTGTTTTGCATGTTTATATAATGCATCCGATTTATTGTATTGTAAAAACAATTCCTCTGCATCTATTCTCGTCGGTATATAACTCATATAAAATTCCCCCTTTTTAATTTATATTATTATATTAGATACAATTTGGCAAATTAATTTAAATATATGATATATTATAGTAAATGAATATATGGAGGTAATAAATTGATAAAATTTCATTTTAAAGAAAGCGACGAATTAATAATTGAATTTGCCTTTGAAAATAAAGAAGAAAAAAACTTTGTGTTTTTTGAAGGAAAATTAGGAGAAGTATATCCTTTAGAAAATGATAAAAAGATACTTCTTGGGCTTGGGAAGAAAGAAGAATTCGATTTAGAAAAATTGACCAATGCAGTTTATAAATTAGGTAGATTTCTTAAGGATAAAGAGGTAGATGCAATTAATTTTTCATCTAAATCATTTGAGGATTTAGATAATGCTGATTATATTTTAGCGATTGTAGAAGGCTTAATACTTTCGACATATACTTTTGATTTTTATAAAAATGAAAAGGATAAGTATAATTTAAAAGACGTTTACTTTGATCTTGATTACAGCAAAGTCGATAGTAAAATTGATGACCTGGTTAATGAATTGGAAAAAGTGTTGGAATCTCAGTTCTTTTCTAGAGATATTATAAATATGAGATCTAATACGATATATCCTGAAGTTTTAGCAGACAAGGCGGTAGAAGAACTTTCTACTTTGGGGGTTGAAGTTAAGGTATATGATAAAACACAAATTGAAGAATTGGGATTAAAAGCTTTTTTGGAAGTCGCTAAAGGCTCAGACAAAGACCCTAGATTCATAGTTATGGAATATCTAAAAGGTGGAGATGAGAAGCCACTTGCATTTGTTGGAAAAGGACTTACCTATGACTCAGGAGGATATTCAATAAAGCCTACGGTAGGAATGGATACGATGAATTCTGATATGTCAGGCTCAGCAATCGTAATAGGTGCTATAAGTGCAATTGCAAAAAATAAATTAAATGCAAATGTGGTAGGCATTGTAGCTGCTTGCGAAAATCTAATCTCTGGTAAAGCATATAAGCCAGGTGATGTAATAGACTCACTTAGCGGAAAAAAAATTGAAATTGATAATACAGATGCTGAAGGTAGAGTTACACTTGCTGACGCTGTATATTATGCTGCGGATAAGTATGACCCAGAAATACTAATAGATATTGCTACTCTTACTGGAGCTTGTATAGTAGCCCTTGGCGAAAGATATACTGGAATAATTACAAACAGCGATACAGCTTTCGACGCTCTGCAAAGTGCTGCAGATAAATCAAATGAAAAAATTTGGAAACTTCCAAATGATCCTGCATTCAAAGAGCTATTTAAATCTGAAGTAGGAGACTATCTAAACGCCGGCGGAAGACAAGCAGGTACAATTACAGGTGGCCAATTTGTAGGCGAATTTGTAAAAGACGTAAACTGGATTCACATGGACATAGCTGGAACTTCATATCTTTCCAAGGAGTATGGAGCTTACCCAAAAGGAGCTACTGGAGTACATGTTAAGACTCTTTATAATTTAGCAAAAGATTATTCTTCGAAAAAATAATATGAAAAAAATAACTAAAGCTGTAATTCCAGCAGCTGGTTATGGCACCAGATTCTTACCAGCTACAAAGTCTTTGCCAAAAGAAATGTTTCCAATAATTGACAAGCCCACATTGCAATTTATAATTGAAGAAGCTGTCAACTCAGGAATTACTGATATTCTAATAATAATCAGCCGAGATAAAGAATCTATAGTTAATCATTTTGATACTAATGTAGAGTTAGAAGAACATTTGAAGTCTAAGAACAAATTTGATGATATTGAATTGATAAAGTCTATAGAGAATTTAGCTAATATTTATTATATAAGACAAGATTCTCCCAAAGGTTTAGGTCATGCTATTAGTTTAGCTGAGAATTTTGTTGGAGATGATTCCTTTGCAGTTTTATTAGGTGATGATATAGTAGTAGGAGAAACTCCTGCAATATCTCAATTGATCGATGCACATTATAAATATGGCTCCACTATTTTAGGCATTCAAGAAGTTTTGCCAGAGTTTGTAAATAAATATGGAATTATAGAAGGAGAAAAAATTGAAGATGATGTGTTCGATGTAGAATCTATGGTTGAAAAACCTGATATAGGATGCGCTCCTACAAATTTTGCTATCTTAGGCAGATATGTTATAACACCGAGTATATTCCAGTCGTTAAAGGAGCAAAAGCCCGGCAATGATAATGAAATTCAAATTACTGATGCCTTGATGAACTTATCTACAAAAGAAAAAGTCTACGGAAAAGTATTCACTGGAAAAAGATATGATGTAGGTTCAAAAATGGGGTTTATCAAAGCGACAATAGACAGAGCTTTAGCAATTGACGAATTTAAAGATGATACTCTAGAATATATTAAAGAAATTTATGAAAATCATCAAATATAAAATCAACCTCTCCAATTTTTTCTTGGAGAGGTTTTAAATTAAATTAAAATACAAAATTTCCTTTTTCAAAAATCACAAACTCTGAACCATCTTCTTCTATTCCGATTATAGATAAACTATCACTGCCTACCATGAAATCTTCGTGGACCATAGAATCATTGATACCGGCTTTTAAGAGTTCTTCCTCAGATAAATTTTCGCCATTCTTTATTGTAGTTGGATATGCTTTACCAAAGGCAAAATGACAACTTGCATTTTCGTCAAATAATGTGTTGAAGTAAATTCTTTTTGTGTTAGATATCGGAGAGTCATGTGGTACTAACGCTACCTCACCCAGGTATTTTGCTCCTTCGTCCATTTCCAAAAGCATCTTAAGACTTTCTTCACCTTTTTCAGAGGAGTATTTTATTACTTTTCCATCTTTGAAATCAAATTCCATTCCGTCTATTAGCACACCATTATAGCTAAGTGGCAATGTAGATTTTAATTTTCCATTTATATTATTTCTATCTGGTGCAGTAAAAATTTCTTCTGTTGGCATATTGGGAATAAATTTTACGCCTTGAGCATTTGTAGAAAATGCTTCTCCCCAGATATGTCCATCAGGTAACCCTACTTCTAGATTTGTTCCATTATCTGATTTATAAATTAATTTTTTAAATTGTTTTTCGTTTAATATTTTAGCTCTTCTATTGAGAGTTTTTAAATGTTCTTCCCACTCCTCTACAGCATCACCATCATCAGTAACTCTTACGAAGGTGAAAATATCGCTCCAAAGCTTTTCAACTGCTTCTTCGTTTGTAGCATCAGGAAATACCTTCTTAGCCCAATCTACAGTAGGAATAGAGACTACTAGCCAAGATACTATATCATTCATAGTATATTTCATAAGATGTTTAATAGCTTTTAGTCTTGCTTCATTTGCCATTTTTATTCTATTTGAATCAACATCTTTTAATAGTCCAGGATCTTCAGCATATACATTTATTACTGTTACGCCTTCTTTATAATAATATTCCAATTCTTCAACAAAAAAATCATGAACTGTTTTTAATACATCTTCATCAGCATTAACTAGTCTAGCTTTAGTAACATATTCGTCACTCCATTTGACGATAACCTCACTTGCATCCCTTTCATAAGAATACTTAACTAATTTTCTGACAAAATCCTGAGCCTCAATAGGGGCTGATATTCTAACTGGTTTTCCTTTTTGAACGTTAGCTCCAAAATTTACAATTAGTCGTGCGTACTCATCCAACTTTCTTTCAAAATTCTCCATCAATTATCCTCCGTTATTTTAAAATAGTCTTCTGATTCTTTTTAAATATTTTCTAAAATTGAAGATTCTCCAAATTTCATCGGCTTTTAAATCGATAATTTTTGGTTTGTTTCTATGCATAGTTATAGCCAATTTATATGAATTTAAAATGCTCTGGGCAAAGACTTCTTTGCTGAAGTCTTTACTTTTTTCTAAAGCCTTTGTTGACATTTTTTCATACAATTTTTCATTGTATAAAATCTCTAATATCTTTTCCTTGAAATCTTCACCATTTTCAAAAAAATACCCATTTTCGCCATCTAATAAAACATTTTCTAAACATTCATCAAATTTACATACTTGGGGTAATCCGTTTGACATGGCTTCTATATAAGTCAAACCTTGAGTTTCACTTTGGGAAGCTGAAACAAATATATCTCCATATTTATAAAACCTAGGAACTTCAGATGGACTTACCATTCCTGTCATTTTAACCTTGTCTTCTAGTCCAAGTTCTTTAACTGCGTTTTCCACCTCTGACTGAAAAGGTCCCCCACCCACAAGTAATAAAACTATATCATCTTTATCTTTTACAAGCTGTTTGAAATAATCAAGTAGCTGAATTATATTTTTTTCCTTCCCTAAACGACCCAAATACAATAATATTTTCGCGTTTTCAGGAATGTTATATTTTTCTCTAAATTCTAAAATGTCTTTCTCAGTAACTGCAATATTAAATTTAGATAAGTCAATTCCAGATGGAATAACTTTAATATCTTGTATAATATCATAATTTTTTAATTTATTTCTTACCTTATTTGTAGGTGCTATCACTAAAGTAGAATCTCGCAAGCGAGCTTTTGACATAAATGCTACAATATATCTTCCCAATTCTTTTTTTATTTTTAAATACTCGGAATAATCTTCATACATTGTGTGATATGTGTGAACTATAGGTGCATTTGACCTTTTAGCTATTATTTTAGCATAGGTGTACGTGAAGAACTCACATTGGCTGTGAATTACGTCCGGCTTCCAATCAACTATTTCATCAAAAAGCTCATCAAAAAGTAGTACACTAATTCTAACATTTGGGTATACATTAAAAGGAATACTTTTAATGTAGTATATGTGATCCTCCTTGTGTGAATGGATGCTTTTTGATAGAGTTAAAATTCTCACATCATGGCCCATTTCAATCAGTTCATTGAATAAATTTGAAACTGAAATAGCAACTCCGTTAATATCTGTTAAATTCCAGTCTGTTGTTATTAGTATTTTCATATTCCCTCCATTCTCGTTTATTATACTATAAAAATTTAATTAATGTTATAATGTAAGATATTGTAAATAAATCTTAAGATTTTTGTTACTAGCTTAAAAAATATAAAGGAGAAATGTATGAAATTAAATAAAATTATATTGCTGATACTGGGAATAATTATATTTTCATCTTGTGGCAATAATAATACTGCACCAAACACAGAGGTTAAAGAAGAAGTTGTGGAATCGTCTCTATCAGAAAATCAACCTGGAGATTTACCAAAAGAAGAAACAAATGTAAAAGAAGATTTCTTTGATTTATCTCTTTTGAATTCCGTAGATTTAAATGGTAATCCAATTGACTCTTCGATATTTGAAAATAAATATACCCTTGTAAATGTATGGGCAACTAATTGTAGACCTTGTATTATTGAAATGCCAGATTTACAAAAAATTCAAGAGAATCTTGGCGGAGATGATTTTCAAGTTATTGGAATTATTAGCGACACCTATGTAGAATCTGAAATCAATTTAGATGCTGCTAAAAAGATAGTAGAGCAAACTGGCGTAGAATATTCAAATATAATTCCTAATGAGCATATAATAGAGGAAGTCTTGATGCATGTTCAATTTGTACCAACGACTTTTATCGTAGATTCAGAGGGTAAGTTCATAGGCGAAATGGTATATGGCCTAAGAGAATATGATTTCTTTGAAGCTTGGGTCAATTCCGTTAAATAAACAAAAACCTTCTCAGAGACGTTTAAAAAATGTCTCGAGAAGGTTTTAATTTACTTGCTTTTTTAACTGTTCGTATCTTTGGATATTTGAATCGGATAAAAATTCATTAGCTTCATTTAACTCTTGGAATTTTTCAGTTGCATCTGGAGCCTTATTTACATCTGGATGGTATTGCTTAGCCAGCTTTCTATATGCCAATTTAATTTCATATTTATCAGTAGTTGGATGTAAACCTAAAATTCTACAACTTTCCTCGTATTTTTTAATAAAATCTCCAGTGGGATTGTAGACACTTCCCTGATTACCGAAAGGATCTCCATAAGGTCCACGCTCATGTGTAGTTCCTCTTCCGTATGTGGTATATCCGCCTCTACCCATTTGTTCGTAATACTGCCTAAACATCTCTTCCCACATTCGTTGCTGTTGCCTAGCACGCTCTTCAGATTCTCTTTTTTCTTGTTCCCATTTTCTCCGGTTATATTCTTTGCCATAATCTCCAAGGGAACCTCTGGAATCCTTCCCTAATAAATAATAGTCAGCTCTATCATAGAAAAATTCGGTTAGCATAAATTGTAAATATTTTAAATAGTTAATTAGACCTCTGCCCAATAGAGGTACAATAAATAAAATTACTAACAATGACATTACTCTTGAATCTGATAGTAAAGCATACAATAAAAATGGATTAAATAGTAAAATAATAAAAAACATAGAAAAAATACCTAATAGTTTTTTTACATTATCTATTAAGGTTACAATTAAATTCAATATATATATTATTCCATCAGTAAGTATTTCAAAAAACTTACCTAGGCCTTTGTAAAAATTCCCAAGAATTGACTTCAAATTTTATCCTCTTTTGTTTTATTTATGTAATATCGATGAGAATTCACCCATCGATATTAATCAAATATTAAATGTTTCAATATATTTTTCTGCACTAACTGCTGCTATAGCTCCATCTGATGTAGCTGTTACAACCTGCCTTAAGCTTTTAACTCTAATATCTCCTGCTCCATATACTCCAGGAATATTAGTTTCCATATAGTCATTAGTTTTAATATAACCCATACCTAAATCAATTTTATCTTCAAACAATTCATTATTAGGGTCAAATCCAATGAATACGAAAATGGAATGACGTTTTTGTCCTTCATCTGGAAATACTTCTCTTCTTTCTCCAGTTACTGTATCTTCAACCACAAAAGATTCTATAAATTTTTCCCCTTTAACTTCAACTACTTGGGAATTCCACATAAAATCTATTTTTTCGTTATTAAAAGCTTTCTCTTGTATAGATTTTGCAGCCCTTAGAGTATCTCTTCTATGAATAATAGTAACTTTTTTTGCAAATTTAGTAATAAAAATAGCTTCTTCAACTGCTGCATCGCCACCACCAATTACATATGTGTGCATCCCTTCAGAGAATGGCCCATCGCAAGTTGCACAAAAAGAAATTCCCCTTCCAGCAAATTGATTTTCTCCTGGACATCCTATTTTCTTAGGTTTTGCACCAGTAGCAATTATTACAGTTTTCGCTTGGTATTCATTTTCATCAGTCTTTATGATTTTAGGTTGGGATTCTAAATCTATCTCTATAACATTTTCATAGACTTTTTCAGCCCCAAAATTTTTTGCTTGCAAGCTCATTCTATCGATTAGACTAGGGCCAGTAGTATCTTCAGGTGCTCCTGGATAGTTTTCAACATCAGCAGTTCCTACAATTTGACCGCCATCTACAAGTCTTTCTATTATTAAAGTTTTTAATTTCGCTCTTGAAGCATATAATCCAGCAGTAAGTCCAGCTGGACCGGCGCCAATTATTATTACATCATACATCTACGACATCCTCCTTTATTTAATATATTAATTATACCCGAATTATACATTTTTAAAATTATGAAATTCCTTCTTTTGTAATACTATTGTCTATAATGTAATATGCAATATTAGAGCTATGATCAGATACTCTTTCTAGATTACTTATGACATCTAAAAACATAACCCCAGATTTAACTTCACAACTTCCATCAGATAGTCGTTGAATATGTGTTGCTTTGTATTCCTCTTCTAGTCTATCTATTACTTCTTCTAATTTTATTACACTTTTAGCTTTTTCTGTATCAAATTTCTCATAAGCAATTTGAATGTTTTTTAGATTTTCGACGCATAATGAAAAAATATAATTTAATTCGTCTTTTGCCATGTTACTAAATTCAATCTTATTCTCACTACTCATCAAAGCTGCCTCAGCAATATTCTTTAAATGATCTCCTACTCTTTCTATATCGTTTAAAGTATATATAAATATATCGTTAAGGTTTCTTTGTTCCTCAGAAATATCCGTTCTGTTTAGTTCTACTATGAATGCGGTAATTTCATCGGCCAAGAAATTCAATGTTTTTTCATTTTGAAGAATAGTGTCGACCAATTCAAATTTTTTATTCACCAATGCATCATTTGCTAAAACGATATTATTGCTAGCGATAGAAAACATCCTATCTATTTCTTTTTGAATTTGAACAGTAGCTACAGATGAAGTTTGCAACATTCTTTTGTCTAAGTACTTTAAAGACATTCCTACTTCTTTGTCTTCTCCTTTGACTAATGTATTTACAATTTTAATGTAAAAATTTGAAAATGGAGCCTGAATTAAAACATTTGTCAAATTAAAAAGTGTATGCCCATTTGCTATTTGTCTTACTATATCATTAGGAGAAAATTTGGTCACTAATGCCTCTACTGGGAATCTAAGTCCTACCATAAATATCAACGAACCAAATACGTTAAACAGAAAATGAAGTAGTGCTGCCCTCTTTGCATTCTTACTAGCACCCAAACTAGATAGAATTGCCGTTGTAGTAGTTCCAATATTTTCCCCTAATAAAATTGAAAATGCTACAGGAAAGCTTACTAGACCTTGGCCTGCCAGTGCCTGTAATATCCCTATTGTTGCACTAGATGATTGAACAATAGTTGTAACAATAAATCCTACCAAAATTCCCAACCACGGATTTTCTAATTTTATCATCATTACAGAGAAAATTGGATTGTCTTTTAGATTAGCAAGACCTGTTCCCATCATATTCATACCAGCAAATAACAAACCAAATCCTATAATAATATCCGCAATATCCTTTTTTGATTTGGACTTGAAAATTAATTTAGATGCTACACCAATTCCAATAGCAATTGGTGCAAAATCAGTTAATTTAAATGCGATAATTTGGGATGTGATGGTAGTACCTACGTTAGCTCCCATTATTACACTAAATGCTTGAGTTAGATTCATTAAGCCTGCATTTACAAACCCTACTACCATAACCGTAGTTCCACTCGAACTTTGAATAAGCATAGTTACAATGGTTCCTAATAAGATACCCATTATTTTATTTTTTGTTAAAAAACTTAAAATATCTCTAAGTTTAGACCCTGCAGCTTTTTGCAAAGAGTCTCCCATGAGGTTCACTCCATAAATAAATAAACCCAATCCACCAAAGGTAGTAATCACCATGTTCATTTTTCTACTCCAATCCTAGGAAATTAATTTGTCTTAAAGCTTCAAAAAGAATAATATTAGCACTATTAGCTAAATTCAAACTTCTGCCATAATCTTTTAGCATTGGAATCCTAATGTTATTATCCGGATTTAATTCCAAAATCTCTTTGGGCAATCCTTTAGTTTCTTTTCCAAACACCAAAAAATCACCGTCGTTATATTTTACGTCGGTGTATCGTTTGTTTGATTTTGTAGTTGCAAAGAAAAAATTGTGATTATCTTTATATAAATTATAAAGATCAAAAAATGAATCAAATAATTCCAAATTACTTAATTCCCAGTAATCCAGTCCTGCTCTTTTTACCTTAGCGTCAGTTAATTCAAAACCCATTGGTTTGATAATAAATAACTTAGAATTAGTAAGACCACAAGTGCGAACTAACGCTCCGGTATTAAATGGGATTTCAGGTTCAACAAACACAACATTTAACATAACAATTACAAACTCCTTAAACGAATTTTATAGAAACTTATTGAATTAAATAGCATCTTTATTTTTCTATTTAAAGCTTGATACAATAATCGTATTATTGAAGTAATCAAAATTAAGCATTTCTCTTTGCATATAGACATTGATAAGGAGTTTGAAAATGTATGTCAACTTAATGATGAACAAATTATCCTTCTAACTTCCCTGCTAAAGTATCTTTTATAACTTCTTTAAAGACTTCTTTCGGCTGTGCTCCCCTTAATGAATAGTAATCATCAAATAAAAAATATGGAACACTAGAAACTCCTGAATATCTTGCAGTCACAAGTTCAGCATTTACTTCACTTACCATTTCATGAGATTCCAACATTTTTAATACTTTTTCTCTATCCAAACCTATCATTTCTCCGATATCACTTAATATCTCATAGTTTGCAATGTTTTTACCTAAAGTAAAGTATGCTTCCATAAGCTTTTCAGTAGCCTCAAGACCCTTGCCTTGAGTTTCAGCGTACATAATAAGTCTATGGGCATCAAAAGTATTTACATTTTTAATCTCCATAACATTAAAGTCTAAATTATCGTCCTCTGCGTATTTAATCATATTATCCAGCATTTGTCTTACTTCTTCTTCAGAAATACCATAACTTTTCATAAGATAGTCATCATATTTAGAATCTTCTATCTTAGGTAAATTAGGATTCAGTTGAAACGGTTTATGCTCGATTTCAATAAGTTCATCTGCATAAAATTCCATAATAGTATCTGTCAACCTTTTAAGACCAATGTAGCAATATGGACACGCAATATCAGAGAAAACTTTTATTTTCATATACTTCACTCCCATTTTAATATATATTTTACATTATTTAAACCCTTTTTTAACAATTCTATGTTTTTGTTAACAATTATCTGCCATATAGTTGGAAAGTCACATCTTAACAAAGATGTGACTTCAATTTATTTAATACTTGCTCCTTTAGTTCCGTAACTAGTTTTCAAGTACAAATCAGATTCAAAGGTAACCATATTTTTTTCTTTTTCTTTGCTTTCATCTAATGCAATTTCTATTAATCTATCCATAAGTTCTTTGAAGCTAATTCCAGTCTTTTCCCATAGATGATAACTTGTTGAGCCTGGTAAAGTATTTATTTCATTTACATAGACCTTTTCATTGTCCTCAAGCAAAAAGTCTATTCGAGCAGTACCAGCGCAATTAATAACCTTAAAAGCCTGTTTGGCCAATTCTTCAATCTCAATTCTAATCTCGTCAGGCACATCTGCAGGTAATTTTCTTGTAGCTCCGCCGCCTTTTTCATATTTATTTTCAAAGGTTTGAACATCTACCCATCCGATAGGCTCTTCTAATATAGAAGCAATTACATTTTCTTGTCTTCCTAGTACTGCGCAGTTGATTTCTCTAAGATTTTCTATAGCCTCTTCGATAATTATTTTATCATCATAAAAAATGGCAATTTCAATTGCTTTTAATAAGCTATTCTTATCTTTTGCCTTAGTAATCCCTATACTTGATCCTAGATTTGAAGGTTTTACTATCAAAGGATATTTTAGTTTTTCAATATTAATTAGTATTTTTTCAGGATCTAATAGCCATTCATCTCTATAAAACCAGCAGTATTCAACAGTAGGTATACCATTTTGACGATAAACATCTTTCATTAGAACTTTGTCCATGCCTACAGAAGAAGCCAGTACATTTCCTCCTGTGTAAGGAATACCCATAGTATCTAATAGCCCTTGAATAGTACCGTCTTCAGAATTAGTTCCATGTAAACCCAAAACTGCAACATCTAATGTACAATACTTTTCCAAAACTTCATAATCCTCTTGTTTAGAAAACAATCCACCACCAGAAGATTTTTTATTCAAAGTGTAGAAGCTTTTATCACCATGGGATGGCATTACAAAAACTTCTTTAAATTTTGCGAAGTCACCAGATTTGTAAGTTTCAAACTTATCTAACCCCTCACCCACTAGCCACTTTCCTGTATTATTTATATAGATAGGAAAAATATTATATTTTGTCTTATCTAAATTTTCAATCATTTGCATAGCAGTAATAACAGCAACTTCATGCTCTACACTCCTACCTCCAACCAATACACCTACATTTAGCATTAACTAATCCTCCTCATTATAATTATCAGGTAAATCATTTTCAAATAAAATAACATCACCAGATTGAAGCAACTTACCAAATATCTGCGTAGCCTCATCTAAAGAATCTACAGGATACACATTATCCATAGATATGTTTGTTTCTTTTAATCCTTCGAATATAGGTAATGTTCTTTTTTTTCCTACTAGAAATACGAAATCTGCTACTTCGCCCATTAGCTTTCCAAATTTTTTGTTTTCTTCAAACTCTAATTCTCCCAGTTCAATCATCCCAGGAGTTACTACAAATTTTCTACCAGTTTTGAATTCATTTAAAACCTCTAAAGCAGCTTTTGCTCCTGATGGATTGGAATTAAATCCATCGTCAATTATAATTACACCTGTGCCTGGATCAATAATATTTAGCCTATGCTCTACTGGCTCTATTTTAGATACTCCAGTAGCTATTTCTTCCAGAGTCAGACCAAGAATATGTCCTACTGTGCATCCAGCTAAAATATTGCCGATATTGTGTCTACCAAGCATTTTGGTTTTGCATTTTATCTCACCTGTAGCCTTTATTACAAGAACGAATTCAGAACCTCTGCTATTTACAGAAATGTCTTTTGCATATACATCCAGTTTTTCCACATCATTGAAACCATAATAATATTTTTTTAGCTTTGTTTCATCAGCAATGGTTTTCAAATTTTCGTCATCATAATTAAAAATCGCTATACCATCTTTATCTAATGCTTCAATAATTTCATATTTTGTTTTAATAATATTATCAATAGATCCAAAGGATTCTAAATGCGCTGGTCCAATTGAGGTTATAATTCCAATATCAGGTTGAACTAAATCAGCTACTTCTTTAATTTCGCCTTTAACATAAGCGCCCATCTCAGCTACAAATATCTCTTTGTCATCCGTTAACTCTTCATTAATAACCCTAGACAATCCCATAGGAGTATTGTAAGAACTGGGAGTATCTTGGACTTTATATTTTTCTTTAAGAATAGTAGAAGTTATAAATTTTGTACTAGTTTTTCCATAACTTCCAGTGATGCCGACGACTTTAAGATTATTCATAGATGAAATTTTTTCTTGAGCAGTTTTATAAAATCCTAAATTAATAGCTTTTTCTTTTGGAGCATTAATATTTGCGGTAATATTCATAATATACGGCTCCATCATATACATAAAAACATATATAATTACAATTAAAAAGTATAAAAAACTATTTCGAAGCAAATAGCCTATAACAAATAAAATAAAACACATAATAATGTTTACAATAAAATGAGTTTTTTTAAGTCGTATAGCTCGTTCAGTATAAACTAATGGAGATTTATCAGGCTCAATTAATTTCCCCAAACTCATTAGCTTCCCCGAGTTGTTTTTTAACCAATTATTATATTTTTTTAAATCGTATCCTTCTAGTTGTAATAAATGCAAAGCGCTTTCTGAACGCTTTAAAAAATCTCCAGCTATTAGCACTAGAAATGCGACTGATATAATATTTAACATTTAATCTCCTTATAAAAAAGAATTTATAACTGCACTGAAAGTTCTGTAGTCATCAATATACGAATAATGACCACTGTCTTTTAGTACTACTAATCCACTATTTTTAATTTCTTTTTCGAAAATTTCTCCCATATATAATGGCGTCGCGTCGTCCTTGTCCCCCCAAATGAGTAGAGTTTCTGCTTTAATGTCCTTTAAAATTGGTCTAATATTTTCATTCACAACGACGACTAGAATTTTCCTCATTACTCCACTAGATGCCTGATAATCATCGGATCCATGTTTTTTTCGAAATTGTTCTAATCTTTCTTCTTTATTTCCAAAAGGCATATTCTTATAAAGCCATCTCATAACTTTAAAAGAATATACCTTTATATAGTAATCCATTCCTCTTTTAGGTATCAAGCCTGCTGAATCTACTAGAATTAATTTATCGACCATTTCTGGATGTCTTGATGCGATTATTGATGAAATTTTTCCTCCAAATGAATGCCCAATGAATGTAGCATTTTTAACGTTGATTTCATCTAAAAACTTCAATACTACTTTGACATAGTCATAGGAACTAAATACTTCTTTTGGTTCGTCCGACTTTCCAAAACCAGGGAGATCAAGTAATACAATTCTGTAACGATCCTTCAATAAATTGGATATAGGAATCATCGTCTCAATGCTTGTGCCCCATCCATGTAATAGTACTACTGTACTTGAGAAGTCTCCTTCATCTACATAATTTAATTTTAAGTTTTCAATAATAATTTCCATAAATACCTCATAGGAAATTATAACATAAATCAGTATTTTCCACAAAAAAATCGCTCTCTAGTTTGTACTAAAGAGCGAAGATTTTTTATTAAAATAATCCAGTGTGACCTACTATTAAAGGTGCAACTACGAGAGCTACAACTGTCATTAGTTTAATCAAGATATTGATTGAAGGACCTGAAGTATCTTTGAATGGATCTCCTACAGTATCACCAGTAACTGCAGCTGCATGAGCCTCGCTACCTTTTCCGCCATATTTTCCACCTTCAATATACTTCTTAGCATTGTCCCAAGCACCACCTGCGTTTGACATAAATATTGCCATTAACACACCAGTTACTAATCCACCAGCTAACATTCCTCCTAAAGCTTCAGATCCTAATAAAAGACCTACCACTACTGGAGAAATAATTGCCATTGATCCAGGTATAATCATTTCTTTAAGTGCCGCTGCTGTAGAAATATCTACGCATTTAGAATATTCAGGAATAGCCTCCCCTTCCATAATGCCAGGTATTTCTCTAAATTGTCTTCTTACTTCTTCAATCATAGCATTTGCAGCTTTTCCTACTGCATTCATAGTATATGCTGAAAAAGCAAATGGTAGCATACCACCGATAAACATACCTGCAATAACTCCAGGCTTAGTTATGTCAATGGATGTAAGTTCTACAGCTTGTGTATAGGATACAAACAAGGATAGTGCAGTAAGTGCTGCTGATCCAATTGCGAATCCTTTACCTACAGCTGCAGTTGTATTTCCAACAGCATCTAATGAGTCAGTGATTTCTCTTACATTTTCAGGAAGATCACACATTTCTGCTATACCACCAGCATTGTCTGCAATAGGTCCATAAGCATCTACAGCTATTGTCATACCTGCAGTAGATAACATACCTACAGCCGCCATGGCAATTCCATACAATCCATGAGTAGCAGTAATGTTTCCGCCACCACCTACAAATGCAATTATAATTCCAACTGCTATTACAATTATTGGACCAACAGTTGACATCATGCCTACTGCCAAACCTGAAATTATATTAGTCGAAGCACCTGTTTGAGAATCATGAGCGATTTTCTTAACTGCATCATAATCTGCAGATGTATAAATTTCAGTTAGTTTTGATATTGCAAGTCCTACAACTACACCAGAAGCAACTGATATAAATGGTTTTAATGATTTCAATAATATTAATGAGAAAATTGCTGCTACTATTAAAGTAATAATTGATGCCGCATATGTTCCCATATTTAAAGCTTTTTGAGGGTCTTTATCGCCCTTAACAGCTTGTGTACCTAAAATTGATGCCACTACACCAGCAGCTGCAACTATAAGTACATAAGTTACTCCAAGTCCACCATACGCTAGTAAGCCTAGGGTAATACCTGAAAGTAAAGCACCTACATAAGACTCAAATAAGTCAGCGCCCATCCCAGCAACGTCACCAACGTTGTCACCAACGTTATCTGCAATAACTGCAGGGTTTCTTGGGTCGTCTTCTGGAATTCCAGCTTCAACTTTTCCTACTAAGTCAGCACCAACGTCAGCAGCTTTAGTATAAATACCACCACCGACTCTTGAAAATAACGCAATAGATGAAGCTCCTAGGGAGAAACCATAAACTATAGAAGTGTCTCCTCCAGAAAGAAAGTAAGAAAGTGAAATACCAATAATTCCAAGTCCTACTACAGTCATTCCCATTACAGCGCCGCCAGAAAAAGCAATGTCCAAAGCTTTGCCCATTCCACTCATCATAGCCATATTTGTAGTACGAACATTAGCTTTTGTTGCTACTGACATACCAATATAACCTGCAAGTAAGGAAAATATTCCACCAAATAAAAAAGTCAAAGGCATAGCAATACTACCTCTACCAATTGCGAGTAAAATCGCAAACATAACTGCCATGAAAACGCCGATAACTTTATATTCTCTAGTTAAAAACGCCATAGCACCATCTTCAATATAGCCCGCAATTTCTTTCATTCTCTCAGTTCCTGGTTCTACTGACTTAATAAAAGAAGCTCTGGTGTATGCAAAAATTAAAGCTGCAACACCCACTGCAGGAGCTAAGTAATTCAAAAACTCCATATAACCTCCTAAATTTTAGCTAATAGCACAAGAGATATTACAAATACAATAGAAGCTGCAATTGTAATTTTGTTTAACATAACATCTTTGCTACTGCCTTTATTTCCATCCCAGAACGAGTCTGAAGCTCCACCTGTAATTACACCCATGTTACTTTCAGCAGGTTCTGCTATTAAAACTGATATAATCAGTGCTAAGCTGGATATTAATACCAAAATAGACAAAATAGTTGTCATTGTTTTCCTCCAATCTTAATATATATACAATACTTAAATATTAGCATAACAAAAAAGCTTTTACAACAAAAAGTTAAAGAATAATTGATGTTTTTACATCAACATTCTAGAACCCAAATATTGTTCTGTTCTTTGTTTATTTAAACTAGTTGTAATTTCATCTACAATAGTCTTTACGTCGTCCAAATTTGAAATATATTCTTCCAGTTGAATTCTTAAGAATATATTCAATTCATTAGTTAAATTCAATTTTTCTAGAAACTTATTGTCTACCATTAGAAGTTCTTCGCCTGAATTGTAATTGGAAAAAGTTTCCAATTCTTCTTCAAAAATAGTTAACTTAGATTCGCTATTTTTCATAATTTCAGTAACAAAATCCAAAACTGATTTATCAAGAGATCTGCAAGTATGACTGTTGTTTTCTAAAAACAATTCTATTTGTTCTACATTTTCTCTCATTACAGAAGTTACAATTTCTAATTCCTGGGATATTTCTTCCCCAATTTCTACGGCATTTTCAATAGATAGGACATAGTCCAAGTAATTTTCGTTTACCATTTTTCTCCTAATTGCAAAATTCTAAAAAATCACAATATTCATGACATTTTTCGCTACATTCGTACTTATATATATTATCAAAATCAGATACAAATCTCAAGAAGATATTTAGTTCACTAAGCAATTTTTTATTCTCATTTTCATCCCATGGTATCTCTACTATATCACCACTATCTAAAAAATGAATTAATGCCAACTTAGGAGGAATACCAAATATTTCCTCAATGACTAAAGAATAAATGCGCAATTGAGGTTTGTATCTTTCCACAAGATTATCAAGATATCTAACGCGATTGGTTTTAAAATCCATTATTTCAATTTCATCATCAATACAGATTACTTGGTCAATGCTTCCGACAATATTTCCATTTTCTAACTCATATAAAAAATCAAATTCTAAATATTTATCTCCGTCTATTTTCCTTTTTAAATAGTTATTCATATGTTTATACATAGCTTCTTTAGCAGATATATTGTCAATTTGATTTTTTTCCATCAGCAAATTATTAATCTGAATATCCAAGTCCATATTTAGATCATAATTTTCTATTAGACTATGAACCATAGTTCCATATTCGGCTGCGTCTATTCCTAAAGAATAGTAATCATAATTGTTTTCTTCATGAAATTTTTCTTCCTTTATATCTATTCCCTTTATGCCAATCTTATATTTTAAATAAAATTCTCTTTTACACCTAATAAATGTATTGTAGCCTGTTATACTGCTAGTGACTCTCTTCTTTTTAATTGGAAATGTAAACGTACTTCCTACAAGACTCTCATCTGTGGAAATGGACATTTCATTTAATATAGCATCCTTTATCTCTGGTATCTCTTCCATCATATTAAATTCATAATCCATTGGTAAAAATAGTTTTTCAATAAAACCCGTGTTTTTTTCAGTAGTCTTTATAAAAATAAATTCTTCTTTAGCCCTTGTTACACATACATATAATAATCTATTTCTTTCTTCTTTATCTTCTAATTTATTAGCTCCCTTTACATGTTCAAATAAGTAACTTCCATTCATCGAAATTCCATAACCTAAATTGCGATTAACTTCAATTTTAGAACTTCGTATATTTCCAGTGTTTTTTGAATCGTAAAAAATTACTACTGGAAACTCTAAGCCCTTAGATCCATGAATGGTCATTAGATTTATTGAATCGCTGTCACCCTCTACCAAGGCTTCTTCAGTATCAACTGTGGATTGCAATACAATATAATCCAAAAACTCATTAATATAAATGGATTCATTTTTTGAAAAGTTTAAAGTGATTTCTTGAAATTTTCTAATGTTTTCTATACGTTGCTGTGAATTAGAAATGAGTGCTAAAGTTTCATAGTACTTGGTAACTTCAATAAATTGACTTAGTATCTCAAATATACTCGTTTGGTTTCTAATTGACGACATACTTCTAAGTGTTTTCTTGGCGAATTTTATTTTTTCATTATCTCCTTCATAGTTCATCAATTTAGAAAATAGATTATCACCATCTATCTTGCTTAATCTATAAAGCTCATCATCACTTATTAGAAAAAAATTGCTACGAAGCAAACCGTACAAACTTTGAGAATCTTCCTCAGAATTTAGCACATGTAAAAATAATATTATATCCTTGATTTCTCTTTTATAATAAAATTCTTTGCTCTTTGGATTGATAAAAGGTATTCTATACTTGTTCAGCTCTTCTTCTAAAGCTTTTAAATGGGTTGAACTTCTGAAAAGGATTGCTATATCTTTGAATTTTTTACCCTCTTCTTGAAGCCTAATTATCTCCCGTGCAATTACCTCCGCTTCTTTAGTTTCACTAGAACTAATATCATAATATTTAACCTTTTTTTCTAATACTTTTGCTATATCAGGATTTGATTTTAATGAATTGTATTTATCTTCCATAATTATGGAGAATAATTCATTGGAGTAATTAACTAGCTCCTTTGAAGAGCGATAATTTTCCGCTAGCTCAACTATAACTCCATCAGAATTTCTCATGTCCTCCAATGTAGTTTCAAACACGCTCATTTCAGATCCTCTAAAACCGTAAATGGATTGCTTAGGATCCCCTACTACAAATAAATTATTGCGACCTAGCAATTTTTCCGTGGATGCTAGTTGATAGAAAATATCTCTTTGAGTCAAATTGGTGTCTTGATATTCATCTATCATTATATATTGAAACTTTTCTTTGTATAAATTTAGAATTTCGTTATTTTTTAATATCTCTCTAGTGAAATATACTAAATCGCTGAATTGAAGCTTCCCTGATTGTAATTTGCTTTTTCGAAACCTTTCATCCACTAATAATAGAATTTCATTAATCAGTTTATAATATTTATAATATTCATATTCGTAATTTGCCAAATAACTATTTATTAAACTATAAATTTGTTCTTTAGTATCTATTGGTATATTCTTAGCAATTTCCACACCATTTTTTATTATCTTAAGTTTTTCTTCAACTAGTTCTAACTCATCCATCTCTCTTAGATCATCGAATAGTCCCTTATTCATTTCTTTAACAAATCCACTTCTACTAGTTACGAATTTATTTTCCAAAAGTAAATTGCAAGCAGATTCAATTTCCTCAACAAAAATTAGATATTCCTCCTTCTCAATTTCTTCTTTTGGAAACTTACTTAGAAGATCATTATAGGAATACCCTTTTTGTGTTATTTTTTTATATGCACCTTTTATTTCTTTTATAAAATCGTTAGTTCTAAAATATCTATTTTGAATCAGATAGTCTATTAAAACTTCATTTTCAATATAATCGTCTATAACTTCGGAAATTACTTCATCTAATATCTTATCTCCTTCAAGTTCATCAACAACTTCATAATCAGAAGGTAGTCCAATAATAAAACTATTTTCGTCAATGACGTTTTTACAAAAACTGTCTATAGTAGATATATTTAAAAAAGACAAATGATTTACTAAATCCTCATATCTTTTATCTTCTTCAGAAAGTTTTGCAATTTCTTTTCCGATTCTTTCAATCATTTCTTTAGTAGCTTTTTTAGTAAAGGTTATAGCTAGAATTGAAGTCATGGTATCTTTTGGATTAGCAGAGGATTTTATTATATTAATAAATCTGTGTGTCAGAATTTGAGTTTTTCCTGTTCCAGCACCTGCAACAACACATACATTTTTATCAATAGTATCAATAGCGACTTGCTGCTCTTTATTAAATTCCATTAGACGTCAACTCCTCTATTCTGCAAATATCTTTATACTCGCAATTCTTACAACTATCTTTTGTTTTTGGTCTTACTAAAAATTTACCATTTCTAATATCACTGTGAATATTAAAAATCAAAACTTTCACTTCTTCATAAAAATTTTGTAATTCTTCTTCAGTAAATTTGTTTTTAGTGCGGTCTGGAGCAAAGTCTTTTTGGTAAAACCCTTTAGTTAGCGATGCTTCTTGTATAGATGCATAATAAGCAGCCTTTACTCTATCAGTATCTAAAATATAAGAATAAATAGGAAGTTGTAAATCGTACAAATTCCTTACCTGATTCCCAGTAGGCGTTGACTTTGATTTATAATCTATCACTATTAAATTGCCTTCGCTGTCTTCATCTATTCTGTCAATTTTTCCCCTGACATTGAAGTCTACAAAGTTTTTACTAAATTCTCTTTCAAAATACTTTGGTTTAAAATCGGATTTTATTTTCTCGTGTTCAGTCTTATCTGCAGTTACAAAGTCCAAAAGTATTTTTTTATAAATTTTCTTTTGAATTTCGATTTCCAAATCAGCATCCCCTTCGGATGTATGAATCTCAACTAACTCACTAATTTTTTTTGAAAGTACTTCCGTTTCAGTATTAAATACATCCATTTCTTTATATAATATATTAAGAATGTTGTGGTATAAATTGCCTCTATCTTTATGGTATTCATCTACATAATCCAGTACAAAAGATTCGTAATCTAATATGTACTTTAAATAGAATTTAAATGGACAGGTATTAAAAGTGTCTAATTTAGTCGCATAATATTCATTAAAAATAAATTCCTCGTCAACTAAACCCCAAAATTTGTTTTCACCTTTATTTCTCTTGTGAAAATTACTCAAAATATTTTGTAATCTATTAATTTCCTCCTTGGAAAAATAATCCAGATGGATTTCATCATCTAATTTATTATTAATGTCACTTAGAGCTCTATCGCGAATACTATCGTACAAATCCGCATTAGATTTTGTCATAGATTTACATTTTATTGCGGAGAATCCATTTCTAATTCTCTTTTGAATATCTTTCAAAAAAATGGACTTATCATCTTCTAGTGTAGAATCACTATAAGTATAGGAAAGAACTACATCGTCACTTCCAGCTAAGGTTTGGGAAAATAGTAGTATGTTATTATCATAAATTTCTTGTGTATCTTCTATATCTATTCCTAAGTTTTCATATAATGATTTAAATTTTCTGCTAAAAAAATACCCTTGGGAATTTGTACCTGGAAAATCGGAATTTAAGCCACAAATAAATCTCAATTTACTTCTAGTACCAATAGAGTTAATGGGTCTGAGGACCTGAACTCCAATCCTTTCGTCTTTAGAATAGTATTTGGAGTCTGTTAAAGTATCAATTAAAATTTCTAAAAATTCTTCTGCTTTAAGCTTTAACACAGTAGAAAAATTTGTAACTTCTTTTATAGAATCCATTATTAATTCCAGTGAGTTCAGGGAATTTCTTAAGATATTAATATTTTTATGAATCCCATAAGACTCTAATATGTTTTGTTTCAATTTTTTTTCGTCAATAAAATCAACTAATTCTGTTGCTGGATTATTCTTAATTTTTTCTATTGTATTTCGAATACTAACTAGAAAATTTTTCAACTCTTCGTCTACATCATATTCATGAAATAGGCCTTTATAACGCATCTCTCTTAAACTGCCTATGAAATCATTTTTATTACCATGAAAGTCCACATTTAAATTATCATCGTGCAAATATGAAATCAGCTTTTTCTTCTCGTCTTTCAAGACAAATTCCAAAAAATTAATAATCGATCCTACTAGTGGCAATTCTTTACCCTTTTCTTCATTCATAATCGATATAGGTATATTTGTCTCAAATGCCACACGTTTTATCAATTCTTCATATTCTTCATCAGCAACGATAGAAATTTTGTCTAATTGCATTTTTGCAAGATTCTTCTTGATTGTTATGAAGATTTCACGTATTTCGTAGTACTTATTAGATGCTGAAATTTCAGTAATAGTAACGTCCTTTTTGTCTTTACTGCTAGAAAGTAAATCATAAGCTAAATCACCATCAGTTAAGTTATCTTCAACTATTTTAAATCCTAATGGTTCCAAGTCAGATTTTACTTTATTTATTTTTTCATTTTCCCTTCTTATTCCAAAGGGATATTGAACTATTATTTTGGCGCCTTTTTCTGTTAATATTTTTATCAATTTTAACTCATGGGGTCTAAATTCAATGAAACCATTAATTATTATTTCAATTCCTTCAAAATCCAGAGAGCTGTAAATTTTTTTACTTGCTAAATTATATCTGCCTATTTCATCTTCTAGGTTATTTTTAAATAAAAACTCTTCATATTGCTTATATATTTCACCTACTATTTTTAATTCAGAGAAATCTTCAATATTATCTAAAAATGTTTTGCTATCAATTTCATTAGATTTCAATAATAAAATATAAGATAATATTTCTTTAGAGGTACCTAAAGAAGTGGAAAAATCAAAATTATCTAATATTTCCACTATTTTTTTAATTATCCAGCTACCTTCATTTCTATTTATAAAAGCTTTATTTGTTTTAGAATATTTATTAACTAAGTCGTCAAAGGTTAAAATATTTTCTGTATGAATACCTTTAGTCTTCTCCAATAAGTCCATACGAGTGTTTTCAAGCAATGAGTAATTAGAAAGGATGTAAAATACCTTCAATCTTTCTCTGCCGCTTAAACTTGAAAGATAATCAATATTTTCCTTTTGGAAGTCATAACCTGTTTTTTTTATAATTAATTTATTCATATTCATTTAATATTAGTGATGCAGCTCCGATAATTCCTGCTGAATTTAGATATTGAGCCTTGACGATAGGCATATCATCAAAGGCATTGACTTTTTCTTTGTATTTTTCTAAAACCTCATCCCACCATAAATCTGATGAGTTAATAACTCCACCGCCTATTATTAATATGCTAGGGTCATAAAAGTTTTTACAAGTTACTAAAAATGATGCTAAATCGTCGATAAATTTATCAACAGTTTTTTTAGAAAATTCATCATAGTCTATCGAGGCCATTATTTCCTCTCCCGTTTTCCTTTTGTCACTAAAATGAAAGTAATTTTCCTCTAATCCTGTTCCTCCAACATATCTCTCGGTACAACCATGTTGTCCACATGCACACAATCGTCCATTAGGATATAGAATTGTATGACCTAATTCTGAAGCTCTATATCTAGCGCCTCGAACTAAATCCCCCTTCCAATATAAGAATCCGCCCAAACCTGTCCCTAAAGTAATTGCCAAAGCAGATTCATGTCCTTTGCCTGCTCCTATCCACATTTCACAAAGACCTGCACAATTGGCATCATTATCGATTTTTATTGCCATATTGGGAAAGGATTTCAATAAATATTTTTTAATTTCAGTTCCTTCCCAGTCCGTTACATTGCCACCAATTGTTAAAACTTTTCCCTCATGAAAATCTATAGTCCCAGGAGAACCGACTCCCACTCCTATAATTTCATAATCTTCCTTTAACTCTTGTATAATGTTTTTAATGTTTTCTAAAACTTCTGTGTTTACTGTAGACGTTGGAACTGATTTTTTAATTAATATTTCTCCTAACTCATTTACAACTCCACCTTTAATACCTGTACCACCTAAATCAATACCGATTGCATATTTCATCTCATATACCTGCCTTATTTACCTATAAATTCTCTTAAAATTGATTCACTGTTAACTAAACTATCATCTTCAATAGAAATAAAGTGATCTAATATTCTAAGCATATTTCTAGCTTCATTATAATAAATAGAATCTTCTTTGATACCTTCCAACATGGGTTTTATATGTTTTTTAAATATTCCTGTTTCATAAGGTAATGCCGTATTCAACAACGTATCAGCCTTTTCTTGATATGGGAATACATATAATTCCTCAGCTTTTCTAATTTTATCCCAAAATCCAAATGTTTCTTCAATAGAATATCCTCTAAATTTTTCGTCTCTTACTGACCTTCTAATAAATCTGCTAAATGTAGTAGATACTCTATTGTGAGCATCAAGATTTACTTGATTTAAGGCTGATAAATAAATTTTGAATTTGTTTTTTTCAGGAATCAGATGTGATATTACAGGATTTAGTGCATGAATGCCTTCTATCATCATTATAGATTCTGAAGTAGGCTTTATATACTCATTATTGTATGATCCTATTCCTGTATAAAAATCAAATCTTCTTCTTTGTATTGTCTCTTGATTTAATAATCTGTACATGTCTTCGTTAAATAAATCTAAATTTACTGCATATGGAGATTCGAAGTCATATTCTCCATTTTCATCAAGGGGCGTATCTTTTCTATTTAAGAAGTAGTCGTCCATAGATATCATGATAGGAGAATAACCTAGCACTTCCAAATGGACTTTTAATCTACTAGTAAAAGTGGTTTTTCCTGAAGACGTAGGTCCAGATATTAATATTATTTTTATATCCTTATCTTCATTTATTTTTTCAGCGATATCTATAAGACTTTTATCAAAGACTGCTTCTGAAATCTTTATCATTTTTTCAGTTTCATTTTCAATAATTTTTTTATTTATCGAGCTGAGTTTATTTAAATCCAGCATCTTATATTGGTCAGTGCTTTTTTGAAAAACTTTTGCTAATTTGGGCATTTCTTTATAATTATCAGCATTAAAATTATTCTCGTTATTAGGAGTGATCAACAATATTCCAGGATAATATTGCATGATTTTAAAATCCTCTATAAAACTTGTTTTTGGAGCCATGATGGAATAGTTAATATCTATAAATCCGTCAATTTTGACGATTCCAATGTCAATATCCTCCAAAGTATTTAATAATTTCATTACATCATTATTTAAAGGTTCAAAAATTATTTCAGCTTCTCTTTTAGATATAAGATCAGTTTCAATATCTAAGTCATTTGAGATAATGACTTTCATCTCTTCATAGATTCTATTAATATCTTCTAATGTTAAGCTGAAATCATTTTCAAAATCTATATATAAACCTGAGCCTATAAAATGATTTAAATCTGCTTGTTGATCTGGAAATAGATTTTTAAATGCTTTTGCAAATATGACACTTAATGTCTTTACATAAGTTCTACTCCCCCACTTTGTGCTGATATCTTCATATTCAACGTCGGCTCCTTCTTTTATTTCTTCATTTAAAGGAGTCACAATACCATTTACTTTCACAATTGGATATCTTTTATAATTTTTAATGTTTTTCTTACCATAATCTAAATAGGTATTTATACCTAATGACTTTTGTATTTTTTCAATTTTAATTCTTTCCATTAAATTCTCCTCCAATAATCTTATCTAGTATGGCTGGATTATTTGCAATAAATACTTTTTCATTTAAATAATCTAAATGGCCTTCTAACCCATTAAAAACAATTTTATAACAATGCAAAAGTTGATTGTTAAGGCCATACTTTTTCTTAAAATAATCGTTTGCTTTTTTCAAGCCGTATTTTCGATCTCCTATTACTGGCATTTGTAAAAAATTCAGATGAGCCCTTATTTGATGCGTCCTACCTGTTATCAAATCTATTTCTAAAAGGGAGTATTTCTCACCAGCAATTACACTTTTATAAGCTGTTACAATATTTTTCACATCAGAATTTTCATTTTTGCTTACCTTTACCAAGTTTTCGTGATCTCCAACTTTTTTGATTGAAGCATATTCCGTGCTACTTCCTTCTATTTTACCAAAGACCAGCGTATAATAGTATTTTTTAATTGAAGAACTTCTTTGAGCTTTGTTTAATTCTTGGATGGTTTCATAGTTTTTTGCCCCAATTAATATTCCCGAAGTATTTCTATCCAATCTATTAGCGATACTAGGTGTGAATGTTTTGGATAGTCTAGGTATGAAATCCCCCTTTTCTATTAAATAATTTAACATCGCATCTACAATATTATCCTCTTTGTAATTCCCTTTTGCACTATGGGATAAAATACCTGCAGGTTTATTTATCAAAATAATATTATCGTCTTCATATATGATATTCATTTTTCTATTACTTTGAATTTTTCTTGGATCTGATTTTAAATTTTCAATAGTTTCGTCTGAAAAATATAATTTCACTTTGTCTCCTAGTTTTAAAATATATTTTTCATCTACTTTATTATCATTAACTACAATATTCTTTTTTCTAATTTGTTTATATATAAAACTTAAGGTTGATTTCCCCAAATATTTTCTTAAAAACCTATCAATTCGCTGTTCAGCTTCGTTGCTAGTTATAATAATTTCTTTCACATTATCTCCTCGATATTTACACAATATAATGCTACAATAATTGACAATCTAACTCACAAGTAATATTATACATAATAATGAAATAAATTTCTTGTGTTTTGAAAGGTGATAATTTGAATAGTGTAATAAATAAAATAATAGATTTTTTTGCAACTGTTGTTTCCAAATTATCCGTTTTATTAATAATTTTAGTATTAGGACTTATAATCTTTAGTCGTATAGATAAATTATTTAAAATGGATTTGATAGGAGAAACAATTTCTAACCCTGAAAGATTAATAACTGCAAATGTACCAGAAGAAGAAGCCAAAGTAGATTCAGGTCCTGCAAAAATCGTCTATGAAGGAGACATTAAACCTGAAGATAGTGCCAGTGCGATAAACGCCGAAAATATTAATCCGGATGATTTAAGTATCATTGGATTTGAAATTTTTGAAGGACAATCTGTTACTGAAATCGCAAATACCCTTAGGGATAAAAAATTAATACAAGACCCCGATACCTTTGTGAAGCTCCTAGAGTCAAGCAACTTATTGGATAGAATAATCCCTGGAGTGTATAAAGTTCCAGAAAACATAAAAAATATGGAGCTAATAGAATCCATTACTATACCTCCTGAAGAAGGCGTAGTTGCTGAAACAGAAATGATAAATTTCGAAATCAAACCAGAAGATACTCCCAATGATGTTGCTAAAACACTTTTAGATAAAGGATTTATCCAAGACCCTCCATCATTTATCATGTTGTTGGAATCTAATGGACTTATGGAATCTATCGTACCTGGAATATATAAATTGCCAAAGGATATTATAAATGTGGAATTGATAAAAACAATCACTACTCCACATTAAAAATTTAAATATTAAAATCGACTTAAACTTTTTGTTTAAGTCGATTTTTTGTGTTATCTGTTTTCATTTAATAATCTGTCTTTTAATGTCCATAATTCTAAACTTAAATCAACATAGTATTTGTGAGGATATTCTAAACGTTTTTGTTCATCCCATAATTTATTTACAGCCGTTGTACATCTTTCTTGTATTTCGTGTATGTTTGGAATTGAATAAACTAGCTTTCCATTATCATATATTCTTTTTAGCATGGCTTTTGCTTCATAGTCATTCAGTGTTTGTTTTTTCCAAGTGTGAATTGGATCAAAAATTTCAACTTCTTCTGTGCCAATGTAATCTTCATGATGCATAGATATTAAATCGGCCATTGGTGATCCGTCTTTTTTAGAATAAAATCTAAAAACTTGCTTAAATCCAGGAGTTGTAATCTTTTCAACATTTTCACTGATTTTTATCTTAGGAACTATTTCTCCATCTTCTTCTACTGCTACAAGCTTATAAACACAACCAAATACTGGCTCACTTTTTGCAGTAATCAGTCTTTCTCCTACTCCAAAGGAATCCAGTTTTGCATTTTGTCTAATTAATGATTTTATGATATTTTCATCAAGACTATTGGAGGCCATAATAGGTACATCTTCATATCCCGCTTCATCTAAACCTTTTCGAACTCTTTTACTTAAATATGCTATATCTCCACTATCTAAACGAACGCCAGTAGGTCTGTATCCCTTTGGCTTCACAACTTCATCAAATACTTTTATGGCATTTGGAAGTCCTTCATTTAAAGTGTCATAAGTATCTATCAGCAAATTACAATTCTCAGGATAAATTTCAGCATATGCTTTAAATGCTTCATATTCATTTTCATAGAATTGTACCCAAGAGTGCGCCATTGTACCAAGAGCTGGAATATCAAACATTTTACCAGCCAATGTATTAGAAGTTCCTTTACATCCGCCGATATAAGCTGCTCTAGCTCCATAGATTGATGCACTATATCCTTGAGCTCTTCTCGCACCAAATTCTATTACGGACTTGTCTTCAGCAGCATTACAAATTCTTCTAGCCTTTGTAGCAATCAAGCATTGATGATTAAGTGTTACTAAAATTAAAGTCTCCATGAGTTGCACCTGTATAATGGGACCTCTTATTACCATTATTGGTTCGTTGGGAAATATCGTCTCCCCTTCTTCAAAAGACCATATATCACAAGCAAATTTAAAATTTCTAAGATAATCTAAAAAATCATCGTCAAATGATCCATGACTTTTCAAATAATCTAATTCATCTTCAGTGAATTCTAGATTTTCGATGTAATTTATAACTTGTTCCAAACCTGCAAATATTGCAAATCCTCCGTCATCTGGAATTTTTCTAAAATATACATCAAAATAGGCAATGGAATCCGCTTTATTATTCAAGTAAAAGCCATTACTCATTGTGAATTCATAAAAATCTGCTAAAAGGGTAAATTTACTAAAATCTTCCACTATATCTCTCCTCCCTTATTGTAAGTATTATATATGAATTAAATTAAAAAGGACAGTCAAAGTTGACTGTCCGAGATAGTTAATTCTTATTAGTTGAAGAATTTGTCCATGTCTTCATCTGCAGTAGTAACACCTGAAATTCCGAATTGTTCTACCAAAACATTAGCAACGTTTGGTGAAAGGAATGCTGGTAAAGTTGGTCCTAAGTGGATATTTTTTACACCTAAAGCTAATAATGCTAGTAAAACTATAACAGCTTTTTGCTCATACCATGCGATGTTATAGATGATTGGAAGATCGTTTATATCTTCTAAACCAAATACTTCTTGTAATTTCATTGCAATAACTGCTAATGAATATGAGTCGTTACATTGTCCAGCATCTAATACTCTAGGAATGCCACCAATGTCACCTAAGTTTAACTTATTGTATCTATATTTAGCGCATCCAGCAGTTAAAATTACTGTGTCTCCTGGAAGTTTTTCAGCAAATTCAGTGTAATAATCTCGGCTCTTATGTCTTCCGTCACAACCAGCCATTACTACAAATTTTTTAATTGCTCCTGTATTAATTGCATCTACAACAGTTTCAGCTAATGATATTACTTGCTCATGAGCAAATCCACCAACAATTTCTCCAGTTTCAATTTCTGTTGGGCTATCACATTGTTTTGCATGAGCAATAATTTCTGAAAAGTCTTTATACTCTCCTATTGCTCCTGGAATGTGTTTGCAACCTGGGTATCCAGCTGCTCCTGTAGTATATAATTTATCTTTGTAAGTATCCTTTGGAGGAACTATACAATTAGTAGTCATTAGAATTGGTCCGTTAAAAGACTCGAACTCATCTCTTTGTTTCCACCATGCATTACCATAGTTTCCAGCTAGATTGCTGAATTTTTTAAATGCTGGATAATAATTTGCTGGAAGCATTTCAGAGTGAGTATAAACATCTACTCCTTCTTTTTCAGCTTGTTCTAATAACATTTCCATATCTCTTAAATCATGTCCTGAAATTAAGATAGCAGGATTGTTTCTAACTCCAATGTTTACAGTTGAAATCTCAGGACTTCCATATGTTGAAGTATTAGCCTTATCTAGTAGTGCCATTCCTGATACACCATGAGAACCAGTGTCTAGAACTAGTTTAACTAATTCATCTACACTTAGAGAATCGTCTAGGGTTGCTGCCAATGCATATTGGATAAACTCGTCAACTTCTTCATCGTCATTTAGCAATACATTTGCATGTTTTGAATATGCACTTAGACCTTTAAGTCCATATATTGTAAGTTCTCTTAAGCTTCTCACATCTTCATTCTCAGTGGAAAGTACACCCACCTCTACTGCTTTGTCTCTTAGCGCTTCTGGATCCTTATCAGCCCATAAAGCAGCTTCTGATAAATTGGATTTATCTTCTAAAGATGCTAATAATTCTTCTTTTTTATCTATGATTTTTTCAATTCTTTCAATGAACATATCCGAGTCGAAATTCGCATTCGTAATAGTCATAAATAAACTTTCAGTAACTAAGTGATTTACCTCGCTAGAAACTTCTACGCCATTACTTCTCAATCTAGTAGTTATTTCTGAAAGTCCTTTTAATAACCAAATTGTCATATCTTGTAAATTAGCAGTATCTGCACTTTTGCCACATACTCCTACCTTGTCGCAACCAATATTTTTAGCTGCTTCTTGACACTGAAAACAAAACATATAAAACCTCCAATATTTATTTTATATTTTAATTATAAAGATTAGGAACTTCTTTTTCTGTAACGAATGTTACTAAGAATAATTATTTAGCTCTTCTAGATCTAAAATAGTTATCTTGGATCTATCAATAGAAATTAAACCTTCTTCTTGCATTTTACTGAGTTCTCTAGATACAGAGGGACGAGTCGAACCAAGATAGTCAGCTAATTCCTCTCTATTATAGGTTAAGTTAAATTCCAATGCATCATCTCTATTTTCTAGAATATATCTAGATAATTTTTGGCGAAGAGTAAAGCCACTTATCATTCGAATTTTCTGATTAAAATAATATAGTTTTTCAGAAAGTATATTTAAGTAATTTTCAGTCACAATTCTACCAATCTTTGTATCCAAATCATAAATTTGGTTAAAAAAATCTTTTGAAATTACTATTGCTTTCACATCTGAATCGGCTATTGCAGAAAAATGATATGTTCTTTTCTCTAAATACAAATAAACTTCAGCAAATAAATCTCCAGGGTGTGAAAAAGAACTTAAAAGCTCTCTTTTTCCAAATACATCGTCATTAAATACACTCAAAGCTCCTTCTTCAAGTATATACATGTATTTGGGCTTATCACCTTTAACGAAAATATATTCACCTTTTTTAAACGTCTGCCTCTGAGCATGCTTATTCAACATACTCTCAATTTCTTCTTCCTTGAGACCCTTAAAGAGCGTTACTTCTTCTAGCTTCAAACTCATAAATTTCTAGCCCTTTCAATAATTAAATCGCCACTTAAAACTAGATTTCCAGAATTAATAAATTTATCTAAATCTCCAGAAGTGAAATAGTCTATCTCACCTTCGCCTTTAGTTTCTAATTGTTCCATCTCCATTAATCTGTCAAAAGCTAATTCCGCAGCTTTTTCTGCCGGATTAATTATTTTTATTGGATTATTAATAGAATCAAAATAATTAACTATAAAATCTTCCAGAGCAGGAAAATGGGTGCAAGATAGCATTACACAATCTGGAGAAATTTCAATTTCGTTTAGATATCTATCTACCACCTCTTTTCCCTTTTCATTTTTTGAATTTCCATTTTCAACTGCCAAAACCATATCAGGTGCTCCCACCCCCTCTATAGATACATCTTGTATTTCTTTTCTTAATAGTGACTGTATTAATCCGCTATTTATTGTAGCTTCTGTAGCCAAAATTAATATATTCTTACAAGCATTTTCTTTTGCAGCCATTACTCCAGGTTCTATTACTCCAATTACTGGAATATCTGCAACTTCCTCTATAGCTGCCAATCCATGAACTGTAGCTGTGTTACATCCTATTACAAGTAATTTTATACCCAAATCTTTTAGTTTTTTATAAGCATTAACACTTAAGTTTGCAATCTCTGCAGGAGTTTTTATTCCATAAGGAATATTTTTAGTGTCTCCAAAATAATAAAATTTTTCATTTGGCATCTTTTTTACTAGAGCCTTTAAGACCGTAAGTCCTCCGACTCCACTATCGAAAACTCCGATTCTATTAGTCATATCATCACCCAAATTTAATATACCCCTAAAGATGCCTTTAAAATAGTTAATACTTTATAAAATTCAATGTTTTAATATTTATGAATAACTTGAATAATGAAAGATTGGAATTTATAATGTAAATAGCTAATACATCAGATTAAAAATAAACATATTATTAAATGGAGGAAATTATGAAAAACGAAAAAATATTGATCATAGATTTTGGTGGCTTTCAAAGTCAAAACTTGGCTAGAGAAATTCGAAATAATTCTATATATTGTGAAATTTATCCCTACAAAAAAGCTATGGACAAAATAGACGACACAGTAAAAGGTATAATTCTTTCTGGAAATAAAAAAGAAAATATTGAAGAGTATATTGAAAAATATAATAACTTTAAATTACCATTATTAAATGCTATAGGCTTAGATAAGATAAATAATTTAAATGATTTCCTAGGTCAAACAAAAATCAAAAATAATTGGAACATGAAAAATTATAAGGATTATATTATCGATAAGATAAAAAAAGAAGTAGGAAATGGTAAAGTTCTCTTAGCCCTTTCTGGGGGAGTAGATTCTTCAGTTTGTGCAAAGCTAATTTCAGATGCTATTGGCCATCAACTCACTTGCATATTTGTAGATACAGGTCTTATGAGAAAAAATGAAGGCGAAGAAGTCAGAGCAGCTTTTAAGGATTCTGGCATGGAGTTAATATCTGTAAATGCTGAGGAGCGCTTTTTAGAAAAACTAGCAGGTATAGTAGACCCTGAAGAAAAAAGAAAAATTATCGGAGAAGAATTCATTCGAGTTTTTGAAGAAGAGGGTAGAAAAATCGAATCTGTAGATTTTCTAGCACAAGGTACAATCTATTCTGACGTAATTGAAAGTGGAGATGAAGACGAAGTAGCTATAAAAAGTCATCATAACGTAGGCGGACTTCCTGATGTAGTGGATTTCAACTCCCTATTAGAACCACTTAAATATCTATTTAAAGACGAAGTCAGAAAATTGGGACTTGAAGTAGGATTAGATGACAATTTGGTTTGGAGGCAGCCGTTTCCAGGTCCTGGATTAGGAGTGCGAGTTAAAGGAGATTTAACCAAAGAAAAACTAGATATGCTTCGAGATGCAGATTATATCTTTAGAGAAGAGATAAAAAACGCTGGACTAGATAAATCCATTGGTCAATTCTTCGCAGTACTTACAAATATACAATCTGTGGGAAATCGAGATGGCAAAAGGACCTATGATTATACGGTCGCATTAAGAGCAGTAATAACAACGGATTATATGTCCGCAGAATTTGCAGAAATTCCATACGAAGTATTAAAAATCGTATCCCAAAGAATCACAAATGAGGTAGATGGAGTTAATAGAATTGTATATGATATAACAAGTAAACCACCTGCTACTATAGAGTGGGAATAATAATCTAAAAACAACGGAGGTACTATGAATTTAGCAAAATTTCCAAGAAGAAGATATACGCCATATAAAACTCCAATAGAATTCTTACCTAATTTTACCAAAGCATTAGGTGCACCTAATATTTATATCAAAAGAGATGATTTATTAGGTCTAACAATGGGAGGTAACAAAACTAGGAAATTAGAATTTTTAATGGCCGATGCAATTGAAAAAGGTGCTGATACGATAATAACTTGTGGCGCAGTACAGTCAAATCACTGTAGACTTACACTTTCGGCCGCAGTTAAAGAGGGACTAAAATGCCAATTAATTTTGGAAGAGCGAATTCCTAATAGTTATAAACCAGATGCAAGTGGGAATAATTATTTATTCAATCTATTAGGCGTAGAAGATGTAAAAGTCGTTCCTGGCGGAAGTAATATGGACGAGGAATTAGAAAGCTTAGCTGAAGAATTAAAATCTCAAGGAAGAAATCCATATGTTATTCCAGGAGGTGGTTCAAATCCGCTGGGAGCTCTTGGGTATGTAGCTTGCGCAGAGGAAATACTAGAGCAGATGTTTGAAACTAATACGAATTTTGATTATATTGTTACTGCCACTGGTTCTACAGGAACCCAAGCGGGATTGATAGCTGGCCTGAAGGGCAATAATGCTCACATCCCGTTGATTGGCATTAGTGTTAGAAGAGAAAAAGAAGTACAAATTGAAAATGTTTTTAAATTAGCATCTCAGGTAAGTGAAAAGTTGGAATTGGATAATCCAGTTAAAAAAGAAGATATTCTTGTCTATGATGAATTTGTTGGAAAAGGATATGCATATCCTACCCAAGGTATGATTGATGCGGTTCAACTCCTAGCAAGAACTGAAGGAATATTAGTAGACCCTGTCTATTCAGGTAAAGCCCTTGATGGTTTAATTAATTTAGTAAAAGATGGCCATTTTAAAGATGCAAAAAATATTTTGTTCATCCACACCGGTGGATCGCCAGTACTTTTTGCATATCAAGATGAAACATTAAATGGTATAAAATAAAATCAACCGTTCAGAATTTTTTTCTGAACGGTTTTTATTATTTCACTTTACTTTTTAAAACGTCATATCCGACTTTTGTAATTGCATTTTCAAGTTCTTCAATCGAAACTTTTTCGTCATCAAAATCAAATTTTGCCCTACTGGTATTAAAAGAAACAGAAATTGTATCTTGTTCTACTCCGTCTACGCCCTTCAATGCGCCCTCTATTTTTTGCATGCATGATGGACATGTTAGTGTCTCTAATTGTATCGTTGCAGATTTCATATCTTCACTCCTTGCATATTTTTATATAATGTTAATACCCAATTATCTTAATTTATATTGCAATAGTCTCATACCGTTTAGTATTACTACTAAAATACTTCCTTCGTGAACTAGCATTCCAATAGACATGTTCATCCAGTCGCTGAATAAAACGCTAGCAAGAAGTATCAGTACAACGCCAATTGCTATTACAATATTTTGCATCATATTTCGTGCAGTAGCTTTTACTAACCCTAGTGCATGTGGAAGTCTACTAAAATCAGAATTCATCAATACTACATCCGAGGTTTCAATAGCTACGTCTGTACCGCTTCCCATTGCTATGCCAATGTGCGCTAAAGCCAAAGATGGACTGTCATTTACCCCATCACCTACAAAGGCAACAATTTCTCCTGCCTCAATTAATTTTTTTACGTAAGCCGATTTATCTTCTGGCAACATATTTCCAAAAGATCTAGTAAGTCCTAATTCTTCGCTAACAACATCCACTGTTCCTTGGTTATCTCCAGATAACATTACTAAATTTTTCACACCAAGCTTCTTAAGTCTTTGTAGGTCTTCTTTAACTCCAGGTCTAATTTGATCCTTAACTCCCATGAGAATTTTTAATTTTCCATCAACAGAAGTAAGGACTAAAGAATTTCCATGCTTTTCAAAATTTGCTATATCTTTTAAAGCTTTTTCATCCAATGAAACATTTTCACGTTCCATCAAAGCTACATTTCCTACTGCTATTCGCCTTCCATCTACTGAAGCTATAATACCCTCACCTTTTACAACTTCTGTATCCTCAACTGGTGAAAAAGTAGTATCTCCAATCTCGTCTAAAACTGCTTTTGCCAAAGGATGATCAGATTCCCTTTCTACGCTAGCTAAATATCCTAAAATTTTATTCATATCATCGTCGTAGTAAATTTTTTCTGAAACAGAAGGATTGCCAATAGTAAGAGTGCCTGTCTTGTCGAAAATCATCGTATCAAGTCTGCTGAAATCTCTTATAACTTCGCTTCCCTTTAAAAGCACCCCATGCTTAGCTCCATTTCCAATCCCTGCAACATTGGAGACTGGTACGCCGATTACTAATGCTCCTGGACATCCTAATACTAAAATAGTAATGGCCAATTCTACATCTTTAGTTACTAACCAGACGATAAATGCAATTACTAAAACAGCCGGAGTATAATATTTTGCAAAACGATCAATAAATCTTTCTGCTTCAGATTTAGAATCTTGCGCCTCTTCCACAAGTTCTATTATCCTACCAAAGGTAGTATCCTCTCCTACTCTATTAGCTACAATCTGAATTGTGCCGTTATCTAAGATAGTTCCAGCATATACTCCTGAACCCTTTTCCTTTGATACAGGAATAGATTCGCCTGTTATGCTAGCTTCATTTATGCTACCTTCTCCTATTAACACCGTGCCGTCGACAGGCACTTTTGCTCCAGTTTTTACAAGTAAAATATCTCCAATATCCACATCGTCTACATCTACTTCTTCAAACTCTCCATCATCCATTTGCTTTAATGCACTTTCGGGTGCCATTTCCGTCAATTCTTTAATCGCTGAACGTGTTTTATTAAGAGTCCGTTGTTCTAAATATGCCCCAAACAAAAATAGAAATGTTACTACTGCAGACTCTTCAAAATTCCTAATTAGAAAAGCACCTAGTACAGCTATAGTAACTAATACGTCTATACTAACAACCTTCACCGTTATAGCTTGATAAGCTTGTATGGCAATGGGTGTTAAACCTATGACAGATGCTATTATTAAAAGGATTTCTGATATCTCCACATTATGCAGAGTAAAGTGAATAATAAAAGCAAGGGAAATTAATATACCGCTTATCAAAGTGATTAAATTTTTATTTTTTAGTATTTTTCTTTGCATATCAACCCCCTATCGATTTATTAACCCTTATATGCAATATCTACTTCTTCCAGCATTTTGTAAACTGCCTCGTAGCTTTCACACACGTCTAGAGGAATAGTATAATTTTCAGTTATTTTTCTTATTTCTGCAAATTCATTGTCTAAATCTGGATTTTCTGACACTTTTACCTTTTCATTAATCTCATCATATAATCTTTTTACATCATGAAATTCAGGATGAGTTCCTCCGTGAACCTTCGCAACTATGGGTACATATTGGTCTAGAGTTCCAAAGTTTTTTTCTACAGCTTCTTTAAATTTAGTCATAATATTCTCCTCCTAATAATTTGTATGTATAGATTATACTAAATTATTCCTAGTAATTCTGTCTCCTATGTTACATTCCCAAAATTCTAAGTTCAAAGAAGTTTCAAATAAAAAGAAAGTCAGAGACTTACCCTAACTTTCTCGACATTGTTTATCTATCTGACACTTCTACCGATAAAACTTTTCCGTGAACCCTTTTACCATTTAATTTTGAAACAGCAGAGTTGATAAACTCAGATGGCAATTGTACAAATGAGAAATTTTTATTTAATATTACACTGCCTATTTTATTTTTAGGTATATTGGCATTATCCATCAGTAAAGAGACAATTAATTTTTCGTTTAAACCATCTCTTAAACCTTTGTTAATAAATATTCTCGTAGATTTCCCTTTTTTCTTATTCTTATCGAAGTTTTCTCTGACATAACTTTTCTTTTGCTTAGTTTTTCTTCCAAAGTCAACTTGTTCAAGCTTTTCATGGCTTTTTTTGTTCTGTTTTTCTAAAATAGATTTTATTAGAACTTCACTAATTTGCGTTGGAGTATAATTTTTTACCAAGAGTTGATCTATTATCTTACGATATTTTGATAAATCTTCATTTTTAGCAAGCTCTCTTTCGATATAGCTTTGAAGTTGATCCATGTTCTTAGCATCCATATCATATATTGTAGGAATTTCCATATACTGCATCTCTGCTTTTGTATATCTAATAATGGTGCGAAGTTTGTTTAAATCTTTTCCAGTTACAAAAGAAAATGCTTTTCCAGTTCTCCCAGCTCTTGCTGTTCTTCCAATTCTATGAACATAATATTCTTCATCTTGTGGGATATCGAAGTTAACTACCACATCCACATCGCCAACATCGATTCCTCTAGCCGCAACATCCGTTGCTACTAAAATATCTATATTGGATTGGCGGAATTTATTCATGACATTATCTCTTTGATTTTGTCTTAAATCTCCGTGGAGTCCATCGGCATTATATCCTCTGGAAGATAAACTCGTAACTAGATTATCCACACGTCTTTTGGTATTACAAAATACAATTGTAAGTTTTGGATCATATATGTCTATGATACGGCTTAAAATTTCAGTTTTCATTGACTCATTGAGCTCAATATAATACTGAGCAATATTTTCTACTGTCAATTCCTTATGTGCAATTTTTATCTCGATGGGATTTGATTGGAATTTTCTAGAAAATTCTGTGATTTCTCGTCCCATTGTCGCTGAGAAGAAACAAGTTTGTCTATCTTCATTGGTTGCGTCGAGGATAGTTTTCATATCATCACGAAAACCCATATCGAACATTTCATCAGCTTCATCTAAAACTGCTATTTTCAAATCTGAGAATTTTAGAATCCTTCTTCTCATGTGATCCATTATACGTCCAGGAGTTCCTACAATTATTTGAACTCCGCCTTTTATTGCTCTTACTTGTCTTTCAAAACTTGCCCCACCATAAACCGGGAGCACTTTTACATTTTTATACTTTCCAAGCTTAGATATTTCATCTGCAACTTGTATTGATAGTTCTCTAGTAGGACAAAGAACCAGTCCTTGTACTTTCTTTTCGGAAGTTACCATCTCTAGCATAGGAATACCAAATGCAGCAGTCTTACCTGTTCCTGTTTGTGCTTGACCGATTACATCTTTTCCTTCAAGCAAAGGTAAAATACATTCTCTTTGGATAGGACTAGCTTCTTCAAATCCCATCTCTTTTATTCCTTTTAAAATTTCTTCCGATAATCCAAATTCATTAAATCTCAATATTACACATCCTATTTTTATTAAAAAAGACAGACGAGTTGAACTCGACTGCCAAATTCTTCTACTATTAAGAATTGCATAAAATCGCAAAAATTGCAAGTAAAATCTTTATGAAAAATATTTATAAACTCTATTTATCTTATCAATTATTTGGTGATTAAGTATCCGTGATGGGATAAAATTCCCAATGCCTTTTCATAATTTTCATCCTTGATTAAAATATAATCTGTATTAAATGTAGAAATCGCAAAAATTCCTATATGATTTTCTGCCAATAAAGTAGAAATCTTAGATAATATTCCTACCAAGGAAAAATCTAATACTTCTTCAATTCTAAAAGCTTTCCAGCCATCATCTTGTGTTAATACGTTAGAAGGAACAACTTCTGTTTTACATACTAAAGAGTTTTCTTCATCTGTTTTACCAATGAAAATAAATTCATCGTCGAAACTAACATGTGAGAAATCTGCAACCTTACATATTGAGAAATTAAACTCAATTCTTTTTATTTTCATAATTACCCTTTAAATTTCCATCCCTTGTCGTCGTTATATATCATTAACTTTGTCATACCGCCGTCAACTACTATATCTTGTCCTGTAATAAAGCTACTTTTGTCGCTACATAAAAACATAACAGCATTTACTATGTCTTCTGGTTTTCCTACTCTACCTACTAGATGTTGTAAATTATCTGAATCACTAAATGTACTATCCGTTGTATCAATCCATCCGGGAGAGATGGAATTTACTCTTATTTTTCCAGCCAGAGTTACTGCCATAGCGTGGGTTAATGAAGTGATTCCTCCTTTAGCTGCAGTGTAGCTCTCCGTATTTTCTTGACTCATCAAATGTCTAGTTGATGAAATATTTACAATACTTCCACCCTCATTAAAATGGTTCATAAATAACTTCGTAAGCATATAGGGCGCAGTTACTCCCACTTTTAAAACATAATTGAAATCATTAAATGAGCAGTCCTTCAAACCTCCATTTGATAAACACGCATTATTTATTAAATAGTCAATTTTTCCATAGTCTGCGATTACTTTATTTGCAAATTCTATTAAAACTTCTTCCTTCGATATATCTCCAACGTAATAATCATTTTCAAGCAAATCAATAATACAAACTTCAACACCAATTTGCCGAAAAGCTTTGACAATTGCTCTCCCTATCCCTCTAGCGCCTCCAGTTACTACTGCAACTTTACTGGTCATCATAATTTATTTTTCCTTTATTACTTGGATCATAACATTATTTGGATCACTCACATAAAAACATTCTATTTCTCCTAAATCTATAGGACCTGATTCTAAAATGTTCATATCTCTTGCTAATTCTAATAACTCATCATAGTTATCATATTGTATGCCAATTGATACGGCATTTGAATTCCAAGAAGTATTTTTGTTCGTCAAATCTTCAATTAATTCTATTTGCATTCCATTTTTATCAGCATAAAATACAATTTTCATATTCTCCCTTGGAGAAAATGATCGAATTTGTTCTAAACCCAAATATTCTTCATAAAATTTTTTTGACTCTTCCAAATTCTTTACCATTATCGTAATCCATTTAATATTCATATTTATCTCCTCGTAATAATTTCCAGTTTTGATTTTAAAGCTGTCCGACATCAAAATCTTTAATTGCATTTACCAAATCTTCCACGGTTGAATAAATTCCTCCCTTGGACTCTTTAATTATTCCTATTAAAAATAAATTTCTATACATAAATTGGTTTTCTGTTCCGTCATCTATAAGTGCTTGGATTTTCTTTTCATTATCCCTGCCTAACTGTCTAACATCAGAATAGAAAGCAAATATTGGTTTTCCAGTCATATAAAAAGCGCCTATTTCTGCAGCCACACCACTATCCACTTCTACTCCATCGATTACAGCAATTAAAAAATCACTTGCTTCCAATCTCTCCATATCAGCTAGAGCAATGGTTATTGAATCAGCATGGACACTCTTGTCGTTTATAGCATCATTTTCTTGAGGAACGTATAAATCTATTCCGTCTATTTCTCTTCTAATTTCTTCTGCGATTAAAGAATTTACTAATCTATCCCCTAATCCAAACAATCCATTTGCTAAATACCCTTTCATATATACCTCCAAATTTGATTTAAATATTAATCCTTTTCAATTCCATATCTGTAACAATTTTATGAATCAAATAAACTCAACTGACTACCAGATTGTTTATCTTCAAATTCAAACAAATATCTAAATATTTCTTCATTGTTATGCACAATACCATTATCCTCGCAAACTTTATGAAATAGCTTCATTAACTTTTTATTATTAGGGCTTACAATTCTATAACTGTTTCCGTAAGTATGGATATATTTATCTTTTATTCCCGGAAAATATTTGTCCAATTGCTTATAAAAATATTCCCTATTTCCACTTCGCAGAGTTGTACCTATTTCAAAACAAATAATCCCATAAACCTTAGCATCTATACAATAATTTAAAATTCCTCTTAAGTTTTCTTCTGTATCATTTATAAAAGGAAGTATAGGAGATAGCCACACGACAGTAGGAATTCCCTCATCTCTAAATACTTTTAAAGCTTCAAATCTCTCCTTGGTAGTGCTGACATTTGGCTCGATTTTTTTGCATAACTCTTCATCATAAGTAGTTAGAGTCATTTGTATGACGCATTTTGTTTTCTTATTGATTTTTTTAATTATATCCAAATCCCTAAGCACTAAATCTGATTTCGTAATCAAAGTCATTCCAAATCCATATTGATAAACTAGCTCCAGAGCTTTTCTAGTATATTCTAAACTTTTTTCTTCAGGAATATACGGATCAGACATCGAGCCTGTGCCAATTATACATTTATTTCTTTTACTTCTTAATGATTTTTCCAGCAATTCCAATGCATTTTCTTTAACAGCGATATCTTCAAAGTCGTGATTCATCTGGTAGCATTCGCTTCTAGAATCGCAATAAATACATCCGTGACTACAACCTCGGAACAAGTTCATGCCATTTCTTGGCGATAAAATTCCTTTAACCTTTACAAAATGCATAGTAATTTCCTTTGATTTTATTTTTCTATTACATTATATCACGGTTTTTATTATTTAATCCTCAATATAATTTTCGCTAAAACTTTTTTCAATTATGTAATAAAATTTATTATACATTTTATAAAGCTATATGATATTATGGAATCAATAAAAGGTTATTGTCTCAAAAAATTATTTTGCAATAGCGATAATGGAGGATAAAATGCGTAAATTCGTCTTAGTAACTGAGAGTGGCTCTGATATGCCACAAAAATATATAGATAAATACGATATAAAGATAGTTCCCATGTATGTGAATTTTGGACAAGAAAGTTTTATGGATTCAAATATAAAAGCCAATGATGTTTTTAATTATTACGATAACAATAAAACACTTCCCACTACAGCAGGATCTACACCCAATGATTTTTCAGAAGTTTTTAGTTCCATTAATGAAAAATATCCTGGAGTAGAAATAATTTATATCGCTTATTCATCTGTGACCACTGTTTCATATAACTCAGCCAGAATTGCTGCACAAGATTTTACAAATGTGCATCTAATTGATAGCAAAAACTGTACTGTAGGACTAGCCAATGTAGTAATTTCCGCTGCAGAATTTATCGAAAACAATCCAGATGCAACAGCAGAAGATATTGTAAATTTTGTAGAAGATATAAGGGAACGAACTCGTTTTGTGTTCCTCCCCCAAAGTTTGCTGTATCTAAGAGCTGGTGGAAGAATTTCAAATGCCTCTTATTTAGGAGCTATGCTTCTAAAAATTTTTCCTACGATAAATCTAGAAAATGGATATCTAGTAGCAGGTACAAAGTACCGAGGAAGTTTTAAAGCATCTTATAAGAAAATGATAGACGATTTTCTCAAACGATTTGATATCAATAAAGATATGATACGCCTAATAAAAGTTCATGGACTAAGCGATGAACATATTCAAAATGTAGAAAGTATCCTAAAAGAACACGGAGTAAAAAACTTCGAATGGGTAGAGGCCGGAGCCGTAATATCCTGTCACGGCGGACCGGGTGCCATGGGATTAGTAGGAATTGAAAATTAATAATAAAAAAATCGACTTGTACTGAAATTTAGTATGAGTCGATTTTCTGTTTCATATTCAATATCTCACAGACATTTGATCTTAACTTTTAACCTTTATAGCTTTCATCCTAAGTCTAACGTAATCAGCATACTATAAAAGCTCTATTACATCATTTCCATATTGGTGAACAAATGAAAAGTCTTCAGTATATTTACCTGCATCCCATTTAAGGCTCATCATATCAACTCCCTATCTATATGCTTAATTATATTTCTAATTAGATTTACAAATATACCAACTCGCCCTCTCGTCTACTTGTATGATTTGGACTTCTGAAAAACAATCCCTCAACTCGAATTCAACATTTTTTATGAAATTAAAATAATCTCCACCTTCTAGCCATTCGACGATATTGGTTAAAAGCGCTCTGTTTTTATTGTAATCATGGATAATTACGTAATTTTTCGCAACTCTTTTCATCTCTAAATACATTTGTCTTCTTTCATCCTCTTTTAGACCATGAGCCACAAAGGATGAGATTACTATTTCAAAACTTTTATCATTGAATGAGAGACCTTTGAGCACGTCTTCTTGAAGAAATTTAATCCCATTATTTTCAGGTTTATGCCTAGCTATATTAAGCATTTTAATAGCAGGATCTATTCCGGTCACTTCGAATCCTTTGTCATTTAACACAGAACATAAGGCACCTGTTCCAGAACCTATATCTAGAATTGTTTTGTATGAAAATAAATCTATTACTTCTTTAGCTATTTCAATCGTCTCAAAGAATTTGCCTTTTTGGTAATTGTAAAAGAGACCATAGATGGGTGCAATTAAATTGAATAGAAAATTATTTTTATCTTTAGACACTAACAGGCACCTCTTTTTTTAATTTTATTTTGAAGTTGAAATAAAAACAGTATGGATTATTAAAATTCTTTTCCAAATTCATCCAAGAAGCATCTTTCATCAAAGGACATTTTTTTAGGTCCTTCCACTTTCCTTGTGGGTTGTCCTATTGGAAAATATCCAGTTACAGTATAATCTTCAGGAACATTTAAAAGTTTACCAATCTCTTTCGCTTTATCAAATTCTATATTTCCTTGAATCCATGTTGTCCCAAGGCCCAAGTCCTCCACTGCAAGTAACAAATTCTGTGCAGCAGCACCAAAATCTTCTCTATATCTACTATCTCCTCTGCCTTTTAATGCTACTGGTTTTGTTGCAATAATTACAGCTGCTGTTGCCGTCTTTGCCCAACTACGTCCAAAGATTTCGCCAATCTCTTTTAGTTTTTCTTCATCTAGTATCCCAATTATCCTCGATGACTGAAGATTACAGCCAGTTGGAGCTAAAAAAGCTGCCTCTACCAAATACTTTAATTCTTCTTTTGTTACTTTATAATCTGAAAAGTCGTGACGATAACTTCTTCTATTTTTCAAAATTTCCTTTAGTTTCATAATCTATATTTTTTCCCTTCAATGTTTAAATTTATCTTACAATTATCTTAAATTGTCAATATGAAATAATTATAGCATATACTTATTCTATTTATTCCTTCAGTCTAAATTTTTATAACACTTTAAATAAAAATCATCATAAAATGCTCTTTGTTTAATTTTTTATTTTATAGTATAATTGGGTATATGGAGGAATAAGATATAATTCTCAAATGTTGTGCTTATAAATACTTGTGATGAAAACGATAACATTTGAAGATATCAATTCTAGGAGGAATATATATGAAGAATGTAAGAAGAATATTAGCTCTTTTGTTAGTATTGACATTGGTCTTTACTGCATGTGGAAAAAAAGAAGGCACTGCACCACCTGCAACTAAACCAGCTGAAACGGCTGAAGGTGGATTGACTGGAGAAATTAGTGTACAGGCTGAAACTGATTGGGTTGAGTATTACAAAGCTGCAGCTGAAAGAGTTAAAGCTAATAATCCTGATGCAGTTATTAATATTATCGAAGTTGGTGCATTTGACCACTTAGATACTATGGACAATACAGATGCGCTAAACAAAGACGTAGCTGACTTATTCGCTATACCTGCAGATAGACTTTATGGATTAAATGATGCTTTAGTTTTAAATCCTATTGACGCAGAAGCTTTGGCAGCTGAATTAGGTGGATGGAGCGATTATAATGCAGGTCTTGGTGGGCAATTTAATATAGATGGAGAGTATCTAGCATTTCCATTTAATATTGAAACACTAATCACCTATGCTAACAAAAGTAACGCAGAAGCAGCTGGTATTGATTTAGCAAATCCAGTGGAATTTTCTAACCAAGATAACGAAGCTAGAGTTTTATTACCACTATTCGATGCATGGTTTGGAGTTGCTGTTACAAATGCAGTTGATATTGAATTGCTAGGCAAAAATGAAAATGGCGAATTTTATTCAGACATGACCAAAGAATTTAGTGACCTGACTGCTGATCAACAACAAGCTATGGAAGCTATTTACAATTACTGGAGTGCTCATAATGCTGCTAATACTCCATTATTTGATACTGATGCTGGATGGGGTTATGTAGACGATGAGTTTAGAACTGGCGCTAATGGAGTTATTAGACTAGGTGGACCTTGGGAACAAGTAACTATGACGGAATTAGCTGGTGAAGAAAACATAATCATCAATTCTATTGATCATATCACTATTAATGGCAATCCACTCTCACACTGGAAAGGTGGATGGGGCTTAGCAGTTAATTCTCGTATAGAAAAAGATGAAGACAAAATTAATCTTGCATATGCGATGATTAAAGAAATTGTAAATCCTGAATATGCAGTAGATTTATTTAATGCAACAGGAAAGATTTTGGAAAATGCGACTATAGAAACTTATAAGAATTCTGATTTAACAGATATACAAAAAGAGATTATAGCTGCAGTTTATGAATCATATGAAAAAGCACCTGCTAGACCACTATTTTCTGAATGGGGTCAAGTTTGGGACACTTGGAAAAATGCATTGTTGTCATGGAATAGCGTACAGCCTAAAACAGCAGAAGAAGGATACAACGAAATTAAAGCATCTTTCGATGCGATGATGACAAATATCAAATAATTAAATTTAAAGTAAATATCTAAGGGGACCAATCAAGTCCCCTTAATATTTTAAAATGGAGAAGTATGAAAAAGACAGTTAATAAAAATTTGAAAACATTACTTATTATCACACTATTTATAATACTTTTTGCCTCTTTGGAAGCACTAGTGAATGCCAAAAGTATTGAGGCTTTAAATAATTACAAAGTTGCTTTTCCAGATCATTCAAATCAAGACTACATAAATTTTATTTTACTAACTTATATTTTTAATATTATTGAACCCATTGCCATATCATTGTACTTATTTTTTACATACAATAAGATTAAGCCAAATAAGTTATACTCAATTGTTTTTGGTGGAATGATTTTAATAAAATTAATTAATAATGTTTTGACCTTTAATATTAACTCGATTTTTTACTATATCATTTTAATTTTATATTTTTTATTGCTTATTTTTGTCGTTAAGTATGGTAGTAGCATGGAGGAAAGAAGATGAGATATTCAAAAGAACTAAGAGATGAAATAGGAAACACTTACCCTAGAAAAAACTTATATCTTTTAGACTTGGCAAGTAGTAGTGATGAAGAAGTTTCAAATTTAAAGAAAAATAAAGATTCTCATCCGTATATTATTGCCTATAAAAATTACAAAGAAAAAGAAAAGTCATTTTTTTCTGACTTAAATCAAAAACTAAAAGAATATGAAATCACATTAGCTGATGGAAAGAAAATAAAAGATTATAAAGTTGAACTATGGAAAGCCAAGAAAGAATTGGAATTTTATAACAACTATGTGGATTTAGACTATGACGCACTCTTACAAGTTAGAATTAATAACCATAAGTTAAGGCATATTCCCGAGATGATTAATACTCACGAAACTATTACCAAAGCTTTAGAGAGTAAAAAAATAAATCTAAATAATTTAGATCTTGATGAGATTAATCGAATCAACAAGGAAATAGAAATATTTAATAACAATCGCAAGGCAGATTTAAATAAAGAAATCGAAAGTATTAAGCAAAAGAAAAAATCTGGCCTAATATCTTCAAAAGCATATACAAATGAAGTCAAAGTTGCAAATACTAGATACAAAGAAGATATCATAGCCTATTCGTATAAGAATCCCAAAAAAAGCTTAGAAGAAGAAATTAAAAACCTTGAACATCATTTAAAAATTGATATAGACACCCAAGAAAAAGTTATGCAATCAGATATTTCAGATGCTAGGAGAAAAACTCCTCAGGAAATCGAAAAATTATTTCCCATTAATACACTAGTGTCAGCTTTTATCCCAGGATTAGGGCAACTGTTAAATAAACAGTATGTCAAAGCTTTACTATTCTTTCTTGGTACCTTGTTCACTTATATAGTAGCTATCCCCTACTTTTTAGGATATGGCAATTATCAAGGCGAAGGGTTTTTTGGTCTGATTTCTTTGGCTCAAGGTGGAGCTAGAATGGATAGATCAATTATATTTATGATAGAAGGCATTATTGCTATTATATTTTCATTAATAGCTCTGTTTATTTTATTTGCATCATTTAAAGATGTTAAAAATGTAGAAATTAACAATATCAAAGGAATAAGAGTTAAGACTTGGTTTGAAACGACTCAAAATATCGAAAGCGAGGGTTTTCCATATCTAGTTTCTATACCTGCATATGTATTGATTGCATTTATAGTTTTAATTCCAATTGTAACCACATTTTTAATATCCTTTACCAATATGGATCCCGATCACCAAACTAAATTTAATTGGATTGGCTTAGCAAATTATGCTCTAGTTGCTAAAGGCGAAGGAATTGCTGGTGGAGCTTTTTGGTTAATTCTAAGATGGACACTATTGTGGACTTTCGGAGCCACGTCTTTTGCAATTGCAATTGGATTTATTTTGAGTTTAATAGTTAATCAAGATAGAGTAATTGGAAAGAAAATATTTAGGACGATATATATTCTCCCTTGGGCAGTGCCAGCTTTTATTACCATTATGTTTTTCTCATTGATGGTAGCTAGAAATGGACCACTCACCGAAATATTAAATAATGCTTTTAATGTCAATTTAGATATAAAAAATAGTACAAATCTAACTAGATTTTTCTTAATACTTCTACAAGGCTGGCTAGGTTCATCCTATGTATTTTTACTTTCTACTGGAGTGCTACAAGGAATTCCAAAGGATTTATATGAAGCTGCAGAAATTGATGGCGCAAAGGGTTTTCAACAAACTTTGCGAATTACAATACCTTTAGTATTATTCCAAACCGCTCCATTATTGATAAACCAATATACCTTTAACTTCAACAATTTTTCGATAATATATTTGTTTAATCGAGGCGGACCATTCTTCCCTTCATTGTACGGTAACTTGGCTGGCTCATCAGATTTATTAATTTCGTACATTTATAAATTGACAGTGCAAAATCAATATCAAGGTATTGGAGCAGCAATTACGATTGTAATTTCATTAGTTCTTATGTTCGTATCCTATTTAGGATATAGAAACACCAAAGCATTCAAGGAGGATTAAAATGTTTAAAAGAAAAAAAGATAGTAAATTATATTTATCTGATAGACAACCATTAAATACTATGGGAAAAATCCTTTTAGCAATTTCATATATTATTATGATAGCTTGGTCTTTTATAATTCTATGGCCCTTGAGCGTAATGGTAATTTCTAGTTTTAATGGAAATCAAGGTAGAAATATTTCCTTGGACGGAAATTTTTTGTTTTCTTTGAAAAACTTCCAGTATCTTTTTGATAAAACTTATTTCGCTAAATGGGTTGGAAACACTATTTATATAGCAATTGCTACAGCATTGATAACATTAATTATCGTATCCTTTACTGGGTATGCCTACTCTAGATTTAGATTCAAAGGCAAAAGACTTAGTCTTATGGGAATTATGCTTATTCAAACTATTCCCACCTTTGCAGGGATTACAGCTTTTTATGCTATTCACTCTATAATATCTGGAGTGTTGCCCATATTTAGTAGAAAGGCCATGCTAATTCTAATTTACGCAGCAGGAGGAATAGCTTCCAATACATTTATCTTAAAAGGTTATATAGATTCTGTCTCTACAGAATTAGACGATGCTGCCAGAATCGACGGTTGCTCTAATATGGAAGTATATAGATTGATAATTATGCCTATAGCAAGACCGATGCTAGCTATTATAGCCTTGTGGTCATTTATTGGACCATTTATGGACTATATGCTCCCCAGCATACTGCTGACTAATCCCCAAGACTATACGCTGGCTACTGGGTTGTTTACATTAATAGATGATGTTAGGACTATGAATCAGCCAGCTTTTGCAGCAGGAGGATTGTTGACGGCAATTCCAATAATAATATTATTTATAAGTTTACAAAAAGAATTAGTTTCTGGTTTAAGTTCCGGATCTGTTAAAGGCTAGGAGGACGAAATGAAAGTTGTTTTAAAAAATGTAGGAAAAAAATACGAAGGTCGCGAAAATTTCACCATAAGAAATATCAACCTAGAAATGGATGATCAAGAATTTTGTGTAATATTGGGCCCATCTGGTTGTGGAAAATCTACTCTTTTAAGAATGATAGCAGGATTAACTTCCATAACAGAAGGAGAATTATTATTTGGAGACAAATTGATGAACAAGGTGGCTCCCAGTGATAGAGATATAGCCATGGTTTTTCAATCCTATGCACTTTATCCCCATATGACAGTTTATGACAATATGGCCTTTTCTTTAAAGATGAAAAAAGAAAGAAAAGAAATTATCCACGAAAGAGTCTTGGAAGCTGCCAAAGTTTTACAAATTGAAGATTATCTTTATAACCGTCCTTCTGACATCTCAGGTGGACAAAGACAAAGAGTGGCACTGGGAAGAGCTATGGTTCGAAATCCCGGAGTATTTTTAATGGACGAGCCATTGTCGAATTTGGATGCAAAGCTCCGAGAGCATATGAGAGTTGAGTTGGTAAGACTTCACAAACAACTGGGAACCACTTCCATATATGTAACCCACGACCAAACCGAAGCCATGACTATGGCAACCAAAATAGTTTTATTAGACGCAGGTAAAATTCAACAAGTCGGCGCTCCAGAAGAATTTTATTCTGAACCAGCAAATTTATTCGTCGCTAAATTTATTGGCTCACCTACCATAAATGTATTTGAAGGTTCTATGGTTAATAGCCGATTTGTCAGTGACTCCGGATTAGTAGAAGTAGAACCTAGTCCAAAAGATTTGGAAATGCTAAAAGCATTTGAAGGTAAGAAAGTTCATATGGGAATAAGGAGTGAAAGATTTCTATCCCAAAAACAAGAAAAAAATGGCTTCGAAGCCAAGATAGATGTCATAGAAAATCTAGGCAAAGAAAAACTATTGTACACAGAATTAGAAGATGGCACTCGCTGTACGATGAGTGTTCCTGGACATTTTGAATATCAAATGGATGAAGTTCACAACTTCTCTTTTGATGTAGATGCACTTCACTTTTTCGATGCAGAAACCACACTTAGAATAAATTAAAATAATATAATTGAAAATAGAGATTTAGTCAAAAGCATTTAAGCTTTTGACTAAATCTCTATTTTGTAAGTACTACACCATTATTCAATAATTATAAATTCAGAAATCACTGCAGTTTTATCAAATTCATTTATATAATAAGATAAGTCAGTCAATGCTGAATTAATTATATCTGAAGAAACTCCCTCTACTCCTTTTACAATAAACATAATGTTCTTTGTATAGTCAGAAACCCTAGTCCTTAAGTCTTGGCCATAGATGATGCTTACTACGATCCCATTAGCATCACGTAAATATATATCTCCACGTTTAAGTGTAGTCAATTCCCCTTCCATGCCGATATACGTCTCTTCACCATCTGCTACTTCTATAGAAAATGGCTCATTCATCTTGTCCATATCACATACAGCTGCAAGGACACCGTACTTTAATTCTGTTAAAAACAAAGCCTGGATAGCGGGATTCGTCTCTGGAAAATCATGTTTTTTAACAAAAATAGACTCCATTTGTAATAATACTACATAAGTTTTTTTAATTTTTTGAAAAATTTTACATAATAGTTTATAGGTTCAGATTTTACAAAATCGGCACGCAGATAATTTTCAAATGCTGGAGAAATTTTTTCAATTTCACTTTGTTTAACTTTATTAAAACCCTCAGAATTTTTCGGATTAAAATTTTTCACTTTCAATATTCCAAAATATGCATTTGGATAAAGAGATTTTAATTTTTCGCTGCGTATGTCCATATGACAAATCCTTTCTACATACTTTAGATTATGATTTAATCTAATGTTCAGTTTTCTTTACAATATAAAATACGTAATTATAAAAATCCTTAAATTTATTATACATATCTGCTTCAATTTTTATCTGTTCAATAAATTCTTTAACCTCATCATTATAATTATGTTTTTTAATAAACTCTTCTGTTTTTTCCAAGAGTGGTTGATAATAATTGTCTATCCAGCATTTTTCATCTAATTCGAAATAAGTGATGGGAGTATATCCACTTTTTTCTAATATAGAAAGTTTATTTTCAATCGTATCAATCTCAGGGTAAGCATCAACCCAATATTTTTCAATTTCTGTTGGTCTTGAATCTTTTGTCCATGAAATTTCAGAAACTGCAATATGACCACCATCTTTTAAATGTTTTCGCCACAAGGACAAACCTTTTTCAAATCCAATATTATAAATTGCTCCCTCTGACCATATAAGATCTAAAGAATCATCTTCAATTGTTAAACTGTCCATCAGCATTTCTTTAGCTGTTATGCGTTTTGTTAAATCATTTTCTTTAACCTTTTTCATAAGTTCTTCTAAAAATTGTGGCAACATATCAATTGCAGTGATTTGAGCATCTGTATTCATACCGAGAGTTATTGTTTGAGCTCCAGTTCCACATCCTATGTCTAATATCTTTGTTTTTTCATTCAAATGTGGAATGAAACTTAATGCTTTCAAAGTTGTTTCTTCACTGCCAGGGCCTTGTCGTTCATTGTGTTTGTGATACTCTATCATAATTTCAAATAAATCCATCAAATTCTCCTCACAAATATTTCAATACATTTTGTTTATACTTATAAAATATTTAGGAAAATTTAAAATCATTCCAAATCTTTTCCCATCTTTTTAAAAGCCTCTCTCACCTTAACGTCCAAATGTGCCCATATCTCCTGTGAGAATTCCGCCACAGGTTTCATTCTCTTGACCACATCAGTATATTTCACGCTATCGTTTCTCCATGTTCCTCCATCGTTCTCTAAATTGTTAAGAAGTGGTTGCACCCTGTCCATGGCGTTGGCAAATTTGGATTCAGGTGTTTTGCCTTCCTCAAATTCCTTCCAAAGATTGTGAAACATCTCTCCCTTTTCTACTGGTAGCATGCCGAATAATTTATCAGCTGCAGCAGATTCTCTCTCAAATTTGTCTCCGTTAGCTTCAACGTCATAGCAAAAAGTATCTCCAGCATATATCTCTACCAAATCGTGAACCAAAAGCATCTTAATCGTATGAGAAAGATCCGTTTCTTCTTTGCAATAACTGTGAAATACCATAGCCATTACAGAAATATGAAAGGAATGCTCAGCATCATTTTCATAAATATCGTGACCTATATGTTTTGTTCTTCTTAAAATTCTCTTCATCTCATCTAAGAGAATGGAAAACTCTAATTCTTTTTCTAAATTAGTCATATCTTCTCCCTCTTTAATTCTCAATAAAATTCATTAAACTTTTAAATGATTTATATTATAACACCAAAATCATCAAACATCTGTTAATTTTTATTACTTTTGGTAACATGCTTTTCTTCTTTATAGATATTCTTATAAACATCTTACTTCAAAATACAAATATAAATGCTAAAGAATAAAATAATTGTTAATGGGTATTATTTAACAAGTTTAAAAATTGGTGCTTAGAAAAGAGGAATAAAATGAGTAGCAAAGAAGATTTTATAAATAACAACGAATTAAAGATGTCTAAAAATAATGAAGACGCTAAATGGTATGACCCACTGCCAAGAGCAAGCTGGGCAATATATCCTGAGATGAATGTTAAAGAAACATGGTTTAAGGTTCACAAATTGCCGGGAGATGTTTATGCAATCTATGAGGATGGACAATGGCAAGAAGTTATATCTTATTTAATTATTGGGCAAAATAAAGCCATACTTTGGGATACAGGACTAGGTATAGGAGACATAAAGAGCGTAGTTTCAGAATTAACTGAGCTTCCTATAACTGTAGTAATTTCCCATACTCACTTTGATCACATTGGCAGCAATGCTCTGTTCGACGAAATTTATGTCTTTGATTCTAAAATGGCTGTTGAAGATTTAAAGAAAGGACTAACCCATGAGGAAATAAAGCGTGATGTGGAAGAAGATTCAATTTGGAAACCACTGCCAGAAGGTTTTAAATATGAAAACTTTTTTATCAAAGGAAAAGCGCCTACGAAAACTCTAAAAGATGGTGAGATAATTGACCTTGGTAATCGAAAACTTGAAGTAGTCCACACGCCTGGACACTCCCCAGATTCAATTATGCTAATAGACGAAGGCAACAAAATTCTATTCTCAGGAGATGCATATTACCCAGCTCCTTTATATGCTTATGCAAAAGGCGCTGACTTTAAGGCTTATGTCAAAAGTATGGAAAAAATAGTAAATAAAATTAAAGACAAAAATCTAAATTATATTTATGCTTCTCATAATGAAGTGGTAGAAGGCACAGAAATTCTTAATTATATCTTGGAGTCCATGAAGGAAATTGTAAATGGCGAAAAAACAGACTATAAACTAGACGAAGAAGGAAGAAGGGTTTATAGATTTGACAATAATGTAGAGCTAGTTATATTAGATGTGGGTCACACAATATAATAAAATCTTCCAAAAAATATTGAAATAGAAAAATACAAACTCAGAAAAAGAGATTCAGAAAAATAAACTTTTCCTTTAAATTTAAGCATAAGGCACCCATGTAATTATAACAGGGTGCCTTATGCATTAAAAATCTTTAGAAATATTATCTCTCCCCTGCTAATAATCCAATAACAGTAATTTATAATATTTGGTTAAAGACCTGAATTTATTATACTACTTTAAACTAAGTCCTATTTAGTCCATGTTAAAATAAAGCGATAATACAATCCTAATCTTAATTTTGCACCAGGAAGATTTTTTCGTATAATACTCCTCACTTTAGACATTTGAGGAAAATCATACGATGTTGGAATTCCTATAACCTCTGAAGGCTTATTCTTATGTAAAAATGAACTTATAGAACATGGAATTACCCTTAGGAGTTCAATGGTCCAGTCTAAAAGCGTTGAAGGTTTATATAATCCAATAATTATTAATATCCCATCTTTATTCAATAAGTCTTTTGCTTTTTTTATTGAATTTTCCATGTCCATATGATGAATTGAAGCAACAAATATTATCGAATCATAAACTTCATTTATGGGATAATAATTTTCAAATGAAGTGCAATAATATTTAATATTTTCATCGGATGCAACATCATTAATTGACTTTCTTATGCAATCGTTGGATGGATCAATACCTACTATTTCATTATAGGGATTGATCAAATATTTTATTAACCCCCCATCACCACATCCTACATCAAGAATCTTTTTTCTATTGCTAACTTTTTTCTTTATTAAATCATAATATGCCACATTATGATTCCAATAATTCAATCCTTTCATTTCGTATAATCCTCAATTTTAAAAGTCTAATTTATTAAAATTTTTGTGGCAGACAAACTAATTCCACGTGGCACGAGTTGATTGCTTGAATGTCAAATGCCCTCGTCCGTTCTTGGAAACATATCGATAATTTTGTCTATTCGAAAATATACTCTCTTTATCAAAAAAGTTCATCTAACAGCAAATAATACCTTCTTTTTGTCTCATTTATTTTCATATCTAGTTCATTTAATAGCATCTGCGGCTCAAATTTAAAATATCTTTTCCCTCCGTTATAATTACCTGCAAAGTTATGCTCCAAACTTCTCAGCGCAATGGCGATATCCTGCCATCTATCTGCTGGACCCATTTTACCCAAGTCGATAAACCCACTAATTCTGTTTTGATTTACAAATAAATTGGGCAAACATAAATCACCATGTGTTAATACCAAATCTTCCTCTGGTTGATTATGTTCTAACCAAATCAACAGTTCCATGGCATCAGAAAAACCGTTTTCCCCAAAGGTTTCGGGTTCGGTATTATCCATGTCTACCATTTTGTTCTCCACGTTCCAACGAGCACTTTTTAGTCGCTCCGTCAACCGACTCACATTGCATGGACAATCATCGATTTTTACATTCCACAACATTTTTAACCCATCTGCAACTAAATGAATCAGCTTTTCTGGTTGATTCAAATACTCTTCGTCACAAAGCATTTTTCCAATGATTTTTGTCATAAGTGTATATGCCGTTCCGTTTTCTACATAATATAAAAGGATTTCAGGAACTGGAATGCGATTTTTCAACCATGTAACCATCTCACTTTCATTCTCTGTTTCTAATGTCTGTTTCTGTATTTTCAACACATACTTGGGGTAGATTAAAACTTCTGACGAGGACATTCCAACATTATTTTTTTCATATGTTTGATTGCCTGTTATTTCATTTATTTTATCAGGAATATACCTCATATTATCAATTTTTGTCTCCTTTTTATTACTATAAATTTCATTTTGGTGTCTATCTCCTTGACATCAAAACGACACACTCCACATGTTTTGAGTTGAATTGATAGCTATCAATATCGCTTTTTCAACCCCTATGGTTACGGAAAATATATCCACACTCGTAGATGGGAAAATATCAAAGATTGACTATCGTTCGTGGGAACATATCGATTGCATTTAAGTGAAAATATGTTTTATATTTGTGATATCTTAGTTATGAATTCGTAGCAGTCATTTAGACACATATTCAAGTAACTTTGATCAATCTCTGCATAACTGCCCAAGTCAAATCCATATATATTAAACGCTGGCTTTTCATTGTTCTTACTTATTCCTAAATAAGAATTATCAACAACTCCATTGTTATGTATGTGGCAGTTACGTCGATTAATCATCTCGATAAAATTAACATATTTTGCTTCTCCATCTATAATGAATAAGCCAGGATTATGATTTTTTAAAATATTCATTAAATCTTTTAGGTAGACACTTTTCAGCTTTTTTTCTACAATTGAATTCTCAAAATCAACAAAAGTGTTGCATTCAGCTATATCATGCAACTTTACTGTATCGTTCTCAAATAGTTTTAACCATACAAAGAAATTATTTAAAAAGTGAATTCTAATAACATCAAATACAAATGCATCAAAAAGGGCTACTAATTGAATAAATGCTTGTCTATAGATGTTAATGTTATTCTTTGTGTCTATTAATCGAAATAGCTTTTCGATGTTCTTTAGCTCCTGTAATTTCTCTTTATTTTGGTAGATCGTGTTATTGTGATATGCTTTGAAGGTAAAGTCTATATATTCATAAACCTTTTCTTTGTCATCATATAAATCCAAGTAAAACTCTCCACCGATATTTTCCCCTTTCATTATGCACAAAGATTCTAACTCATTACTCAACTCTGACATAATTCTATCTCTATTATCGGTACCAGAATTTATCAGTTCATAGATAAAACTAACA
>CANRJQ010000004.1:0-93862 GCA_947630985.1 uncultured Clostridia bacterium
TTCTAAAGTTAATAATATTCCAGTTCCTTCTTCAGTTCTTAAAGATATATCTAAATATTTAATTGATATTTACGGCCAATTTGAAAATATTACAATACTTTCTAAAGCGGAGCAAAGAAATTTTATAGACTCATTGGGTTCTAAAGAACATAAGGTGAAATTATTAGAATATGAAAGTTTATATAATGAGTACACAGATAAAATTAGCACTTTAAATCAATACAAAAAGACACCAGAAGAAGTAAGTAGGAATTTAGAGTTTTTAATGTATCAGATTGAAGATATAAAATCTTCAAAAGTATTGGAAATTAATGAAGATGAACTAGATCGAAGACTAGAAATAATTGAAAATCAACAACATTTAAGAGATAGTGTAATAAAAATCATGTCTATTTTAGGCGAAGATGAACAAGATATTATGTCTGGACTTGGAAGAATAAACAAATACTCTGAGGATATATGTAGGTTTGATTCAACATTTATTGAAATTTCTAATAGAATTTCACAAATATTTATTGAAGCTGAGGATATAAAAAGAGAAATAGGATATTATTTCGATACTTTGAATTTTGATGATGAAGAATATGTCTTATTAGATGGACAGAGAAGTACTCTATTTGAAGCAAAAAGGAAATACGGAAACTCCATAGGAGAAATAAATGAATTTTATGAAAATGCTATAAAGCAAGTTGATAATATTAAAAATTATGAAAAAAATCTCAAATATAAAGAAGATGAAATAGAAAGAATTAAATTAGAATTATTCAGCATCGCAGAATTAATTAGTGACAATAGAAAAAAAATTACAATAAATTTCGAAAATAATTTAAAAATACAATTAAAAGAACTTGACATGGAAGATACAAGTTTTAAAGTTTATTTCAAGGATACAGATATTAACATAAAGGGAAAAGACGAGATTTCTTTTATGATAAGCTTTAACAAAAATGAGCCATTAAAAGAATTTTCTTCTGTGGCATCTGGTGGAGAAATCAGTAGATTCATGTTAGCTATAAAATCTATAGAGGCTGAGGTAGAGAAGACACCAACAATAATTTTCGATGAAATAGATACGGGTATAAGTGGTAATGCAGGGAATGTGGTAGGAACTAAATTAAAAACCTTATCTAACAATCATCAATTAATTTGTATATCCCACTTGCCACAAATTATTGCAAAAGGTGACAAGCAGTTTTTAGTTTATAAAGAAAACTTGCAAGGCAAGATTTTTTCAAACGTAAAAGAATTATTATATGATGAGAGAATTAAAGAGCTGGCTCGAATTATTGAAGGTGATAAATATAGTGATCACACTTACAATACTGCAAAAAATATGATAGATGATAATTTAAGAGGTGAAAAATGATTCAAGAAGAAGTAACTATAAAATCCGAAAAAATATATGAAGGCAAAATTCTAAATCTAAAAGTAGATACAGTAGAGTTGCCAGATAAAAAATATACAAAAAGAGAAATTGTTGAACATAGTGGCGGAGTTGGAGTCGTAGCTATTACAAAAAAAGATAATATTATTTTAGTTAATCAATACCGACAAGCTATTTCAAAAGAAATACTAGAAATACCTGCTGGTAAATTAGAAATTGGTGAAGAACCTCGGTCAACAGCATTAAGAGAACTACAAGAGGAGACTGGATATTCAGCCCAAAAATTAAGATATATAACTGAATTTTATCCTACTCCAGGATATTGCACTGAGAAAATACACTTGTTTGTAGCAGATGATTTAGTACTTGGAGAACAGAATTTAGACGAGCATGAATATGTAGAGGTTGTAGAAATTCCATTTGATGAAGCCTATGAAAAGGTATTAAATGGTGATATTGTAGATGCGAAAACAATTATTGCAATATTATTAATAAAAAATGAAAGAAGTAAGAATGAATAAAAATCCCATTGAAACAGCAATATATGTCATATCATTTATAATTGCCGTAGTATTCCATGAATATGCACATGGATATGCAGCATATAAATTAGGTGACCCCACTGCAAAACACGCTGGTAGATTAACATTAAATCCACTGGCACATGTTGACCCTGTTGGGTTATTAGCAATGCTAATTTTTAGAATTGGATGGGCTAAAGGTGTACCAATTAATCCCTTGTATTTCAAGAAAAGAAAAAGGGACACAATTATCGTGTCAATCGCTGGAATAGTAACTAATTTTTTAATAGCGATAATAGCATCAATTTTATTTAGATTGACAATTATCCCAAATAGCTATTTTTATCAATTTTTATTTATTTTAGCGTATGTAAATATTATGTTAGGAGTATTTAATTTATTGCCTTTTCCGCCTTTAGACGGATCTAAAATACTTTTTTCTTTGCTTCCTAATAAAATTGAATACTTTTTTACAAAAAACGAAAGATATTTTTATTTAATTTTAATGATATTGATTTTCACAAATAGAATCAGTAGTATCATTTGGCCAATTGTAACTAAAATTGTAGAGGTATTGTTTTTCTGATTATGGAAAGTGTTATTAATGTTTCAATTAAAAATATATATGATGGTCCAATGGACCTCTTACTCAGTTTAATTAAGAAAGAGAAGATTGACATATATGACATTCCAATATCTAATCTAACCGACAAATTTCTAGCAACCATGGGAGAAATTAGTTATAAAAACTTGGAATCATTTCTTGAATTCTCAGATATGGCTGCTACCTTACTTCAAATAAAAAGTAAACTTCTTTTACCTATTTTTGAAGATGAGTCTGAAGAAGAAGATCCTAGAGAAAGTCTTGTCAATAGGATAATTGAGTATAATTATTTTAAAAATCTTTCAGAAATTTTATTGGGGTATTATGACATTGGGTCTATCAAACTTGAAAAAAAACCTGAAGATTTAACAATTCTTGCTATGTCTGAACAAATTGATTATAAAGAAATGGACATTTCAAAACTTGCGAAGTCATTTTTAAATTTAATAAAAGAAAATACCATAGATAATATAGTATACGATTTCGACATTGAAGACGAGCTAATAACCGTTGAAGAAGGTATAGCATTTTTAAAAGAAAAACTAATTTCTTTTAAAACAATAAATTTTGAATCACTATTCTCAGAAAATACAACAAAATTGGAAGTAGTTACGTATTTTTTAGCCATACTAGAATTGACTAAAATAGGGAAAATTGTTTTAAAACAAAATGTAGAAGAGGGCATAATAATAGCAAAAACAGATGAAAAAAATTAAAAATATTATTGAAGCAATACTTTTTGTGTCAGGAGAACCCATAAAGGTGAAGAAGTTAGCTGATAGCTTTAACATTGGAGAAAATGAAATGTTAGGAATTCTATCAGAACTATATGAGGAAAAATATGGAGCAGATCAAGGAATACAATTACAAATAAATGATGGCGAAGTGATTTTAACAACCAATCATGAGTTTTACGATTCTATATCTATTTTTTTTAATTATGATAAAACAAAGAATTTATCTAATGCTGCATTAGAGGTTTTATCAATAGTTGCTTATAAACAGCCAGTAACTAAAAGTGAAATAGACAATATACGAGGTGTTAAATCCGACTATATAATATCAAAACTAATTAATGATGAATTTGTTTTTATTTCTGATAAACTTGACGCGCCAGGTTTACCTAATTTATATAGTACAACTAGTAAATTTTTAAGAAAGTTTAATTTGAATAGCTTAGAGGAATTACCGCAAATTGAAAGAGAAGAGGTAGAAATTTGAGATTACAAAAGTTTTTGGCACATTCAGGAATAGCCTCACGGAGAAAATCTGAAGAAATAATTGCATTAGGTAGAGTTAAGGTTAATAATTCAGTAATTATTGACCCTGCTTTTGATGTCGATAGAAAGGATAAAGTTGAAGTAGACGGCAAAGTTATTCGGAATAAATCCCAATTTGAATACTATATTTTGAATAAGCCAATAGGAGTAGTATCCACGGCGAGGGACGAAAAGGACAGAGTAAATGTTACAGATATAATTGAAACAAAAAATAGAATTTATCCTGTAGGTAGACTAGATATAGACACCACGGGTTTAATTGTACTTACAAATGATGGAGAATTGACTAATATTATGACACATCCCAAATATGAGATAAACAAAACTTATATTGCAACAGTAACTGGTCGACCCAATAAAAAATCATTAGACTTACTTAGAAGTGGAATGACAATTGACGGATATAGAACAAAGGGAGCAAAAGTTAAAATTATAAAAAATTACGAAACTCATTCTGTTATTGAAGTAACCATTGACGAAGGTAGAAATAGACAAATAAAAAAAATGTTTGAAGAAATTAATCATCCTGTTAAAGCTTTGAAAAGAATAAGTATTGGAGAGTTAGAAATAGGCGGTTTAAGACCGGGGGATTACCGAGAATTCAACGAAGAAGAGTTACAGTATGTGGAGAAATTAAAACGTGTCAATAGGTAGATTTTCCAACGTCCATTCAATTGTGGATAATATTATTGAACAAGTAGTTAATAAAAAATGGATTTGTATAGATGCTACAGTTGGAAATGGAAATGACGCATTAAAAATAATTAAGAAATTGTCTTTAGAGGGAAAATTTTATGGATTTGATATTCAAAAAGAGGCAATAAATAATACAATAAAATTGTTAAAACATAATGGCTTATTTGGAGATAATGTTCAACTAATTCAGGATAATCACATGAAATTTAGTAAGTACGTAAACTCTAAAATTGATTTTTTTATTATGAACTTAGGATATCTACCTGGTGGTGATAAGAGTATTACTACTAATTGGAAATCAACATTAAAATTTGTTAGTGAAGCAAGCTCTTATTTGAATATAGGAGGAATAGGGATTATAGTTTTTTATCCAGGACATAAAGAAGGCCTAGAAGAACTAATAAATATTACTAGTTTTTTATGTAATTTAGATCAAAAAACTTTTAATGTATTTAACACTAGTTTTATTAATCAAAAAAACAATCCTCCACAACTAATTGTAATAGAAAGGATTTAATAATGGAAAATATATTATATATAATAAACGAAAAATATGACTCCTTTAGCAAAATGCACAAAAGATTAGCTGATTACATCCTTGAAAATAGTGATAAGGCTATCCTAATGCCCATTAGTGAGTTAGCTGATGAAAGTGGCGTAAGTGAAGCTACTATAGTTAGATTTACATATAAATTGGGTTATAGTGGATATAGAGAATTTCAAAGAGCTCTTCTTGATTCCATAAAATATACTCTAACTACTCTACAAAGACTAGATGTTTCTAGAGAATTGGGAGAAAATGAACTTATTCATTCTCAGATTAATAGTGATGTAAATGACATAAATGCTACGTTCACAAATTTAGATCCTACAGTTATTATGAATGCAGCTAAAGAAATTGATAGGAGTAAGAAGATTTTTATTTTGGGTCTTCGAACATCAAACTTTTTAACTCAGTATCTAGCTCATTATTTAAGAATGATGACTTTTGATGTAGTATTGGTAGAAGGAACATTTATGGAACCATATGAGTATCTAGTAAATATGAAATCAGAAGATATACTTATATGCATATCATTACCTAGATATTCTCAACGAACTATACAAAGTGTTAAACTAATACACAATAAAGGATACAGGATAATAAGTCTAACAGACTCAGAATCATCTCCTATATTTAATTTTTCATCAATATCTTTAATTGCAAGATGTAGTATGAACTCCTTCTTTGACTCTATGGTCTCTCCGTTGGTTATAATTAATACCCTATTATTAAGTATCAGTGCTGTAACATCAAGAGATGTTGAAGGTTCCTTTAAAGAGCTAGAAGAATTTTGGGAAAAGAGTAGAACTTATGAAAGAATTTAATATTGTTATTATTGGAGGAGGAGCAGCTGGAATGATGGCAGCTTATGCTGCTTCAAAAGATAATAAAAATGATGTATTATTATTAGAAAAAAATGAAAAACTTGGTAGAAAATTATATATAACAGGAAAAGGAAGATGTAATTTAACAAACTCCGTGGATATATCAGAATTTTTTGATAATATTACCAGAAATCCCGAATTTTTATATTCATCTCTTTATAGCTTTGATAATAGAGCTGTGATGAATTTTTTTATTGAACATGGCGTTTTGCTCAAAGAAGAAAGGGGAATGAGAGTATTTCCACAAAGTGATAAGTCTAGTGATATAATAAAAGCGTTATCAAAATCTATTTCCAAAGTTACAACGATATTGAATGAAAATGTAGTTAAAATTGATAAAGAAAATAAACATTTTGTCATAACTACAGATAAAGATTCCTATCTAGCCAATAAAGTAATTATAGCTACAGGTGGATTAAGTTATCCGGGAACTGGTAGCACAGGTGATGGTTATAAATTTGCACGACATCTCGGACATACTATTGTAGATCCTATGCCATCACTATGTCCTATATTATTAAATGATGAAGATGTGACAATAGTTACTGGTCTTACTGTAAAGAATGTAGAAATATCTGTTTACATTGACGATAAGAGAATAATTACACATTTTGGAGATTTTTTATTCACTCATAGAGGGATATCTGGACCATTGGTATTGACCATTTCAGATATGATATCAGGTATAGACCCAAATTCAATAAAATTATATTGCAATTTTAAGCCATCTATTCCTATTGACGAACTAGAATTAAGATTATTGAAGGATATAAATAGCAATCCCAAGAGAGAGATAAAAACATTGTTTTTAGAATATTTTCCAAAAAGCTTAGGAGAATATTTATTTAAAAAATCTGAAATTAAAAATAAAACTAAACTTCATGAAATAGATAAAATTTTAAGAAAAAAAATATTGGACTTGATTACCAATTTTAAATTTGAATATAAGTCGCTGGATCATATTAGGCAAGCAATAGTTACTAAAGGTGGAGTTTCCACAAAAGAATTAAATTCTAAGACAATGGAGTCAAAGTTAGTTCCAAATCTTTATTTTTGTGGAGAGATAATAGATGTAAATGCACTTACAGGTGGATTTAATTTACAAATTGCTTTTTCCACAGGCTATGCTGCAGGACATTATGCAATTTCAAATTGATAATGCTTGTGATTTCATATATAATTATTTAGAATGTAAAGAGATAAAGGAAGTATAATATGCAAATAGCAATAGATGGACCATCAGGTGCAGGAAAAAGTACGATAGCAAAAGAATTATCTGATAGACTTGGTTACGAATATTTAGATACTGGAGCTATGTATAGAGCTTTGGCTTTGGAATTTAATAAACATAACTTCATAAATTATAATGATGAAATAAGCATGAAATCTTTTTTGAATGAAATAAAAATTGATGTTATAGATGGAAAGATTTTAATAAATGAAGAGGATGTATCTAATAACATAAGAGATGAAAAAATAGGAATGCTAGCTTCAAAAATCTCATCATTTCCTTTAGTTAGAGAATTTTTAGTAAACAAACAAAGAGAAATTGCTTCTGATAAAGATATAATTATGGACGGGAGAGATGTAGGTACCGTTATTTTAAAAGATGCAGAATGTAAAATTTATTTGACTGCAATCTTAGAAAAAAGGGCACAAAGAAGAGTAGAACAGCTTAAGGAAAAAGGTGAAAATCCACAATATGAAACTGTTTTAGACTCCATACGAAAGCGAGATTACGATGATAGCAATAGAGCTCACTCTCCTTTAAAAAAGGCAGAGGATGCTATAATAGTCGATTGTACAAATCTTACAGTAGATGAGACGGTAGAAAAGATATTAGGAATTCTATCTAATTGTGGAGGATAATATGTTTTACACAATAATAAGAGCTATTTTGTGGGTTTTTCTAAATATTTTTTTCAGAGTAAAAGTAATAGGAAAATTCAATCCTATTGAAGATGAGAAGTATGTAATTACATCAAATCATCAAAGTATGCTGGATCCTATAATATTAGGAGTAATCTTCAAACAAAAGATTTCATTTATGGCTAAACAGGAGCTTTTTGAAAATAAATTGTTATCTAAGATAATCTATGGTTTAAATGCATTTCCTGTAAATCGAACTGGAAATGACATAGTAGCATTAAAAAAAGCTGTTAAACTTCTTAGAGAAGGAAAAAATGTAGGAATTTTCATTGAAGGAACTAGAGTTGACAGCTACGATCCTAAAAATGCAAAAGCAGGTCCCATATTAATTGCTAACATGGGGAAAGCAAAAATAATTCCAGTCCACATTGAAAGTACGTATAAACTTTTTTCTAAAATTAATGTATATATTAAAGAGCCGTATGATGTAGTAATAAATAAAGCTTTAGGCGATGATTCATATCAAGAACAAGCCAGAAAAGTATTAAATATAATTTATAATGGGTGATAGAAATAGAAATAATATTAGCAGACACATTGGGTTTTTGTTTTGGGGTAAAAAGAGCTATTAGGAAAACAGAAGAAGCTCTGAATAATGGAGATGTATATATTGATGGAATGTTGATTCACAATGATGATGAAGTAAATAGACTGAAGGATTTAGGATTAACAGAATTATCAGAACAAACTCTAGATGGAAGTACACTTATTCTAAGGTCTCATGGCACTCCTACAGATAAAAAAAATGCATTTGCAAAAAAATTTAAAGTAATAGATACAGTGTGTCCCTATGTGAAAGTGGTACACAATTTAGCAAAAAAACATAAAGAAGATTATTTAATAATATTTGGCAGTAAGACACATCCTGAGGTAATAGGAATAAATAGTTATTCTGATTATAATGGCGTTATAATTGAAAATGAAGTTGATTTAGAAAATATTATTGAAGACTTATTAAATACTAACAAAGATATTCACATTGTGGTACAAACTACATTTAAAAAAGTAATATTAGACAAGTTACTATCTCTTATGGATGAAAGGAAAATAAAATATCACTTTCATGATACAATCTGCAACGCAACAAAAGATAGAGTAAATGCGACGATAAAGCTCGCAAAGACATCAGATTGTGTTATAGTATTAGGAGATAAGAAAAGTTCTAATTGTACAAAACTATATGAATATGCTAAAATGAATAATAATAATGTTTTTTTCATAAATAGTATCAAGGAAATGGATATTTCTGAGATTTTGTTATATAATAGAGTAGGAATTACAGCAGGTGCGTCCACGCCTGATTGGATAATTAAGGAGGCTATTGAAAAGATGGAAGATATGAACAAAAATGAAATGATGGAAGCTATTGAAAGCTCCTTCAAAAGAATCAAGAGAGGTGATATTCTCAAAGGTACAGTTCTTTATGTAAAGGAATCAGAAATAACTGTAAATGTTAATTACAGAGCTGATGGTATTATAAATAAGGACGAGGTATCCGACGATCCAAGTGTCAATCCATCTGACTTGTTTAAAGCAGGAGATGAGATCGAAGTTTATGTTCTAAAAATGGATGACGGAGATGGTAATGTATTATTATCACACAAAAGGGTACAAAGACTAAAAAATTGGGATATTATCGAAGAAAAATTCAACAGTGGTGAAATTGTTGAAGCTTTTGTTACAGAAGTGACAAAGGGAGGTCTGAAGTGTGAAGTTGAAGGTATAAATGCGTTTATGCCTGCATCTCAAGTGTCTATTGGATATAAAAAAGACTTATCTGTGTTTTTAGACGAAGTATTAGCTTCAAAGATAATTGATTTTAACAAAGATAAAAGACGAATAATACTTTCTAGAAAAGTTGTTGAACAAGAAGAAGTAGATACCCTTAAAGAAGAAATATATTCTAATATTGCAGTAGGCGATGAAATTGAAGGTGTTGTTCAAAGACTTACAAACTTCGGAGCTTTTGTAGATATTGGTGGAATTGACGGATTAATTCACATTTCACAACTATCATGGCAAAGAGTTAAACATCCTTCTGATGTAGTTTCACCAAATGAAACTGTTAGAGTTAAAATTTTAGATATTGACCCTGAAAAAGATAGAGTTGCTTTAGGCTTAAAACAACTTGTAAAGGAACCTTGGGATCTTTTCGTAGAAGAGAATAAGGTTGGAGACATTGTTCATGGCTCAGTAGTAAATCTTCTAGAATTTGGTGCATTTGTCAAATTAGATAGTGGTGTAGACGGATTACTTCACGTTTCTCAAATCGCTAGAGAACATGTAGAAAAACCAAGCGATAAATTAGAGATTGGTCAAGAAGTTGAAGTTCTAATTACTGATATTGACGAAGAAAACAAAAAAATCAGTCTTTCTATTAAAGAAATCGAAAAGAAAAAGGCTAAAGAAGCTAGAATCCACGATCAAAAAGATATAGATGAAACAGGAGACACTAGCCCAGAGAGAAGCAAGCCTAAATCAACAGTTGATAAGGCAAAAAGAAAGCCAAGAGAAAAAACTGAAATCGTTAAAAGAGAACGTACTGAACTTGTAGAAGATACTAGCTTTGGTATATCAATGTCAGACTTACTTAGCGGCGTAGGTTTTGGACAACCACAGGCAGAACCAGAAAAAACAAATGAAAAAGTAGAAGAAACTCCATTTGTTGGCGAAGAAGGGGAACCTGAAGGAGTTATTAGCGATGAAGATGTTGCTAAAATAGAAGAAGATATCGAGATTGAGAATGAAGCAGTAGAAGATATCGAAGAAGCTGAAGAAACAACAGAAGAAGAAAACAAAGAATCTGAAACTGTAGAAGAATAAAAAATTTGGACTAGATAACTTCTAGTCCTTTTTAGATAAGAGGAATTATGCAAGAGAATCAATACAAAATATTATTGAGAGAATTAGTAGAAAATAAAAATAAATATGTTTTGCGAACTTATGGATGTCAGATGAATGAACATGATTCGGAACAAGTGGAGTTCATTTTAAATGATTCAGGCCTTGAGCGAGTTGAGGACATAAAAGATGCAAATATAGTAATAATGAACACATGTGCTATACGTGGCACAGCAGAAAATAAGGCATTTGGTTTTTTGGGTAATCTTAAAAATTTAAAGTCTAAAAATAAAGATCTTAAAATTGTAGTTTCAGGATGCTTACCCAAAATTGACGATGCATTTGAAAACTTAATAAAAAAACACAGACATGTCGATGTTTTGATGGGAACAGCTAACTATAATAATCTACCGGAACTTCTTTACAAATCCTATTTTACTAAAGATACTATAGTTGATATTAGCGACCAATATGATTTGGACAGCGCTCAGCTTAATTACAGTAGAATGTATAATCATAAATCCTTTGTAAATATTACTTATGGTTGTAATAACTACTGTTCTTATTGTGTAGTACCTTATACAAGGGGTAGAGAGCGCAGTAGAGAAGCATTTGAAATAATTGAAGAAATCCAAAAACTTGCTAATGACGGGGTTAAGGAAATTACTCTATTGGGTCAAAACGTAAACTCGTACGGTAAAACATTGGATGAAAAAAAATCTTTTGCTAGTTTAATCAAATCCATTAATGATATAGAAGGTATTGAAAGGATAAGATTTATGACGTCCCATCCCAAAGATATTTCCAATGAACTAATCGATTCATATGGATATTTAGATAAATTGTCTAAGCATCTACATCTTCCAGTGCAATCCGGAAGTGATAAAGTATTAAAAGAAATGAACAGAAAATATACTAGTGATGACTATAAGAAAATAATTGATAAAGTAAAATCTATAGACGAAAATATAGCTTTAACAACAGATATAATAGTTGGTTTTCCAGGAGAAACTGAAGAAGACTTTCAAGCAACAATAGATTTAGTGAAATATGTCGAGTATGATTCAATATTTATCTTTTTATATTCGCCTAGAGAAGGCACTCCAGCTGCTGTTATGGATGAACAAATATCTAATGAAGTTAAAATGGATAGATTTAATAGATTAACTGAAGTAGTGAATGAAATTGCATTGAATAAGAATAAAAAATATTTGGACAGAGAAGTATTTGTCCTAGTTGACGAAGTATCAAAAAACAATGATAAAATCTTTAGTGGAAGAACAGACACATTTAAACTAGTAAATTTCGAAGGAGATTCTTCGTTAATTGGACAATTGGTGAAGGTAAAGATAAATAAAGTTGGAACTTTTTCATTAGATGGAACAATTGTATGAAAAATATAGATTATGACAGATTAACACCCATGATGAAACAATATGTAGATCTGAAGCGAGAGAATTCAGATTCCATTTTGATGTTCAGAATGGGTGATTTTTATGAAATGTTTTTAGAAGATGCTGTAATTGCCTCAAAGGAATTAGATATCGTTTTAACAAGCAGAGAGGCAGGATTGGATAACAAAGTTCCTATGTGCGGTGTTCCTCATCATGCGGTAGATAATTATATTAATAGACTAATTAACAAAGGATATAAAGTTGCAATGTGCGATCAATTGGAAGATCCAAAACTTGCAAAAGGATTAGTGAAAAGGGGAGTCACTAGAATTATTACTCCTGGCACAAATCTAGATTATCACGATTATGACGGTTCTAACTATCTAGGTTCAATATATACTGGAATAAACTCGATGGCTCTTTCATATGTCGACTTTAGTACTGGAGATCTTTATATAACTTACTCTGAGGGCAATTACAATGATTCAAATAGCATTTTAAGAAATCAAATTTCCATATTAGAAATAAAAGAATTAGTAATAAGTTCTGAAATAAATTTAAAAGATATAGCTGAAAATAAAAATATACTAGTAAATAATGTAAAGAAACAAACTGAATTAAATGAAGATTTTTTGAAATTTTATCAAAATCTCGAATTAGACAATGATGTTAAATTTTTAATTGAAAAAAATGACATCATGATTTTCTCCTTAGCACAATTACATTTATATTTAAAACAAACTCAATTTGACTTTGTAAACCATATAAGAAAATTAGAATTTATAGATTTAGATAAATACATGGTTCTCGATAATCATACTCTATATAGCTTGGATATATTTTCTGAAACCGACAAAAAATTGGAAGGTACTTTACTTCACTTGTTGGATAAGACTAAAACATCTATGGGTTATAGAAAGTTAAGATATTTCTTGGAACATCCCCTTAAAGATAAGAATCAAATAATATTAAGACATAATATAGTTGATAGCTTAGTAAATAATCTAATAGTATTAGATTCAATTAGGAAGTATCTAAATGATATTTATGACATTGAAAGGATTTTAGTTAAAGTTTCTGGACAGTCCAATAGCCCTAAAGATTTGATACAATTAAAAAAATCTTTTGATAGCTTGCCTAAATTAAAAGATTTAATAGAAACTTTAGAGTATCAAAATCTTAACTTATTGAAATTTGATCCTTTAGATGAATTACATCAGCTATTAGATGGTTCATTAATTGAGGATGCGCCTTTTTCTCCAAAAGAAGGATCTGTTATAAAAGATGGGTTTTCTGCAGAATTAGATGAACTAAAATCCAATACTATCAATTCAAAAACTTGGATCCTAGATTATGAAAATGAATTAAAAAAAGAGACAGGTATTTCAAAGCTTCGTATAAAGTATAATAAAATACTTGGATTCTTTATCGAAGTTACAAAATCTCATACAGACAAAATTCCTGAATATTTCATTAGAAAGCAAACCCTGGTAAATTCAGAAAGATATTTTACAGAGAAATTAAAATCTACTGAAATGACTATCTTGAACTCAAAGGACAAAATAGACTCATTAGAATACGATATATATGAAGAAATCAGAAATAATGTTTTAAACAACTATGATAAAATTTTAAAGGTAGCTGATGTAATTGCAAATATTGACGTTTTTTCTAATTTTGCTTATATAGCTAAAAAAAATAGTTATACGAAACCACATTTATCAAATTCAGGATATTTAGACATAAAGAATGGAAGACATCCTATTGTAGAGAAAAATGTAGACATTTTCATAGATAATGATACTTATATTGATATAAAAAATAATTTCATTTTATTAACAGGTCCAAATATGGCTGGAAAATCAACTTATATGAGACAAATTGCATTAATTTCTATTATGATGCAAATCGGATCATTTGTACCATGTGAAAGTGCAATTTTGCCAGTATTTGATAGAATATTTACCAGAATAGGTGCTCATGATAATCTCTATATGGGCGAAAGTACATTTATGGTAGAAATGAAAGAAATGGCAGATATTATAGAAAATGCGACTGAAAATAGTTTGATAATTTTAGATGAAGTGGGTAGGGGAACTAGTACTTATGATGGTCTTTCGTTAGCAAAATCTCTTATAGAATATATAGTAGAAAATATCAATGCAAAGACCATCTTCGCTACTCATTTTCACGAATTAACGGACTTACAATACAAATATTCAAATATAAAAAATCAAACTATGCAAGTTCGAGAGAAAGATGGAGATATTCAATTTTTAAGAAAAGTTATCGATGGTACTTCTGATAAATCATATGGAATACATGTAGCGACTTTGGCTGGAATTAAAGAAAGTATTATTCGAAAAGCTAAAATGTATTTAGCAGACTATGAATCCAAGGCTTCATCTATGAAGCAATTGGAATTTATTTCAGAAGAAAATCTTGATGTGGAGGTAGTTGTCGATACGAAATATGACTCCATAATAGATACAATATTGGATTTGGATATTAACAATATGTCGCCCATAGAATCGTTGATTAAGATACAAGAAATAAAGGAAATGATTAAAAAGATAGATGAAAACTAAAATATCACTTTTATCGGAAGAAACTATAATTCAAATAGCAGCAGGGGAAATAATTGAAAATCCTTCATCAGTGATAAAAGAACTAGTTGAAAATTCTATAGACGCAAATAGCAGCAAGATATCAATTGAAATAAAAAATAACGGGAAAGACCTCATAAAAGTAACAGATGATGGCTATGGATTCGATGTTGAAGATCTTAAAATTGCTTTTAAAAGACATACTACTTCAAAGATATCGAATATAGAAGAATTAAAAAATGCAATTTCATTGGGCTTCAGAGGAGAAGCTCTATCTAGTATTGCAAATGTTTCTGATGTCACATTAATTACAAAGAAAGCAGAGGATCAATTAGGCAAAATTGCAAAATTTGATCATAATGGCAATATACTTGACTTAAATGAAATAGTCACAAATAATGGAACGACAATTATTTGTGAAAATCTATTTGATAATATACCTGTTAGAAAGAAGTATTTAAACTTAAAAAAATATGAACTCCAAAAAACGACGGATATAATAAATAGACTTGCACTTTCTCATCCTGATATTTCCTTTGAATATAAAAAAGAAGATAAAATAATTTTAAAAACTGATCGCAATAGTTCCTTATTGAATAATATTTATTCTGTATTAGGAAAGGAAATATCTGAGAATTTAATGTATATTGAAGGTAAATATCCTGAATTTAGCATTAGGGGATATATTTCAAATAATCATTTGTTTAGATCCAACAAAAACTATCAATTTTTATTCGTAAATAACAGGTCGGTAATTGACAGAGACCTTTCTAGAATTATAGAGAAACAATACCAATCGATAATACCTATAAATCGATATCCAGTTTTTATTATATATATGGATATCTCTCCTAGTTTAGTTGATGTTAATATTCATCCAAAAAAGGATATAATAAAATTCACAAATATATATGATTTAGAATTAGCATTTTCAAATATAGTAAAAGAAGCATTGCTTCCAAATATTAAAATTTCTGAATACAAACCAACTGTTAAGGAAGAAAAAATCAATACAATTTTTGAGATTTATTCAGAAAAAATTGAAGAAGATGGTCAGAATTTAGGAAATAAAACTATTGATAATCCTATAATTAGTTTTAGAGATTTATCTACTGATTATGTTGTAAATATAGAGCAAGATACAAAGGTTGAAGAACATGATCCAATTGACATAGTCGAAGAAGAGTTTAAAAATATAGTCATTAACAATAAAAATCCGGATTTCTTAAAAAACGGATATAGATATGTTGGTAACATTTTTTTTCAATACCTATTATTAGAAGATAACGTAGATAAATGCCTATATTTGTTGGATCAACATGCTGCTCATGAAAGAATAAACTATGAAAAATTGGTAAAAGATTATAATAATAAAAATATACCTATGCAAAACTTATTGTCTGGATACATTATTGAATTAACAGGCCAGGAATTTGACGATGTGATGACTTTCAAAGACAAACTTCTAGACATCGGAATAGAAATTGATGAATTTGGAGATAATTCAATAATTATTAGAAGTATACCAGCGTATATAGAGTCTTTAAATCCAGAGTCATTAATTAGGGATATACTAGACAACCCTGATATCAGCACTTCTGTATATGATGTCAACCCTTATGAACTAATGAAAATGGCTTGTAGAATGTCTGTGAAGAAAGGTGTTAATCTCTCCAACTTCGATGTCAATACTTTAATTGCAAATTTAAAAGAATGCGAATATCCTAATACTTGTCCGCATGGTAGACCAACTATAATAAAGATTACAAAAGACGAATTAGATAAGGAGTTTTTTAGAATACAAACACATGGATAAAAATAAAATAATAATATTAACAGGTCCAACTGGGGTAGGAAAAACTAAACATTCCATTAGCCTAGCTAAAGAAATCAATGGAGAAATAATTTCCTGTGACTCTTTTCAAATTTATAAATATATGGACATTGGAACTGCCAAGGTGACTAAAGAAGAAGCTGGTGGTGTTATCCATCATAATATTGATATAGTAAATCCTGACGAAGACTTTAATGTTGCTTTGTTTAAAAAAAGGACTGAATCGCTAATAAAGGATATTCACAGCAGAGGAAAAGTTCCGATTTTAACAGGTGGAACAGGTTTATATTTGCATTCACTAATATATGATTTAGATTTTACTGGAGGCAGTAAAGATTCTGAAATAAGAGAAAAGATTGAAAAAGAGATTAATGACTTTGGTTTACAAAGTGTTTATACAAAACTTATAAACATCGATAAGAATTTATCTAATTATTTGGAAATTAATAATAGGCATAGGATAATAAGAGCATATGAAATGTATCTGGTGACAGGTAAAAATCCAATTGAGCATTTAGATGAATTTAGGTCAAGAAAATCAAAATATGATTTTTTATATCTTATCATAAATGATAATAGGGAAATGCTCTATGAAAATATTAATATAAGAGTAGACCAAATGATTAAAGAAGGTCTACTAGCAGAAATTACAAATTTATTAGAAAAGGGTTATGATTTCAATTTAAGATCATTTAAGGCCATAGGCTATAAGGAATTTAAAGATTATTTCAAAGGTCTTATTAGTCTTGATGACGTAATAGATAAAATCAAACAACATTCTAGAAACTATGCCAAAAGACAAATCACCTGGTTTAAAAGGGTAGACGAAGGTATTTGGCTGAATAAAAATGAATATAGTAGTGAAGAAGAATTTTACAATGTGTTGCTAAAAAAAACAAAGGAGTTTTTGCTTGATGAAAGGAGTTTTTGCTTGATGAATGAAATAAATGATTTTCTCATAAATCGTTATGATGTAACAAAAGAACAAATAGAATTTGTAGAAAATTCCATGAAGGAAATTTCTTACAGATTCTTGGAATTAGATAAAATTAGAGAGTATAATCAATATAAAGTACTTTCAGCTTTTAATGACAATAGGCTTAGTGCAACAGATTTTTACTGGACTACAGGTTATGGGTACGGAGATATTGGCAGAGATAAAGTAGAAGCAATATATTCTACCATATTCAACACTGAAGACTCCTTAGTAAGACCAACCATAGCTTCAGGAACCCATGCAATAAACTTAGTTCTAAGTGGATTATTAAAACATGGAGATGAGATGATTGAAATCTCAGGAACTCCATATGATACATTGAAAGATGTTATAGGTTTGAATAGGGGAGACAATACAGGCTCTTTAATTGATAATGGAATTTTGTATAAGGAAGTGCCTTTAAAAGAAGGTAGAATCGATGTAGAAGCTGTTTTGAAAGCAATTGGACCTTCTACTAAGCTTTTAGCTATACAGAGATCTACTGGATATAGCGATAGAGAAGCTATTACAATAGAAGATATGGAATATGCAATATCTTTCATTAAAAAGAAACATCCTAATATAATTATTTTTGTAGATAATTGTTATGGAGAATTTACTGATTATAAAGAACCTAGTGACATAGGAGCAGATATTTTAGCAGGCTCTTTAATAAAAAATCCTGGTGGAGGGATTGCAGTTTCTGGCGGATACATTACAGGAAAAAAGAATCTTATAAAATTAGTTTCAAATAGATTGACTTCTCCTGGTCTTGGCAAAGAAGTAGGATTAAGCTTTGGAACTACAAGGGGAACGCTGCAAGGTCTATTCTTAGCTCCATTAGTCGTTAACCAAAGTTTAAAAGGAGCTGTATTACTAGGTCAAGTATATAAGAATTTAGGTTTTAAAATAGTACCTGAAATTAACTCAACAAGGTCAGATATTATTCAAGGAATTGAATTTAATAATCCTGAAATTGTAAAATCATTTTGCAGATCAATACAGGAAGCTTCTGCGGTAGATTCTCATGTAACGCCAATGCCAAGCGGTATGCCAGGTTACGAAAATGAAATCATAATGGCCGCTGGTGGATTTATTGATGGTTCATCTATTGAAATGAGTGCTGATGGACCACTCAGAGTTCCTTATTACGTTTATTATCAAGGAGGTTTGAGTATAGACCAAATTAAGTTAGCCATACTTATATCATTGAAAAACCTAGAAAGGGAAGGTTTTATTAATATAAATTAAATTGCAAAATAATCCATCATGTCGTATAATAATAATTATACGACATGATGGATGAAGAAAGGCAAAAATATGAGAAATAATATTGTAGATGACTGGATTGATTATTTGGAGTCTATTAAGGAAAACTCTTCCAATACAATTAAATCGTACGAAAGCGATGTTATAAATTTTCTACAGTTTGTCAAACATCGTTATGAATTAACTAATTGTTCTTTAGAAGAAATTTCTGAATTAGATATTGGCAACTTAGATGAATCTATAATAAAAAAAATTGGAATAAGAGATTTAATTGCTTATATTAGTTATACTGATAAGCATTTAAATAACTCTTCGTCCACCAGATCGCGAAAGCTTTCATCTCTTAGAAGTTTTTTTAATTATTTATATAAGATAATTAATCTATTAGATAATAATCCCATGTCATTGTTAGATGGTCCAAAAATTCCAAAAAGGATGCCTCATTATTTAGAATTAGAAGAAGTTCAAAGACTTTTAAATGCAATTTTAGAAAATGATGATGAATTCTATAAGCTTAGAGACTATTCTATTATAATGCTATTTTTAAACACTGGTTTGAGGCTTTCAGAGCTTGTTAATATACATATAAGTCACTTAAACAAGGATAAATCCATTAGAATAATTGGCAAAGGTAATAAAGAGAGGCTAATATATTTAAATAATTCTGTGATCGAATCAATAAATGATTATATGGAAGTTAGACCAGATTCTGATATAGATAATATTTTTATAAATAAAGCTGGAGATCAATTTCTAGGACCTAGAGGCATACAATATATGGTAAATAAATATCTGAAAAAATGCGGTTTAGGTGGAAAATACTCACCTCACAGTCTTAGGCATACTGCTGCCACCCTTTTATATCAATACGGAAATGTAGATATTAGAACTTTGCAAATTATTCTTGGTCATGAAAGTGTTTCGACTACTCAAATATATACTCATGTAAATTCTACTCAAATCAGAGAAGCTATCGATTTAAATCCAATTAAAGACTTAAATTTAAAAAAATAACGCATCAGAATGCGTTATTTTATGTTTTTAGGTAGCTTGACACCTTGTCCTATATTCAAATCAGAACCCCCATTTAAATCCATTGTGATTGACACCACGTCTCTGAAGTCTATATTGTTGGGTTTTTCAATTCTATTATAATTATCTTTTACAATATTCCATATTGTATCTCCATTTTTTGCAGTTACTAAGAAATATTCAGCTGAATCTAATGTTTCATCACTGAAGTATATATAGTCATCGATTTCTTGTCCAGGAACTCTAATTATATTAATTCCTAGATTTAATAATACAAAAATCATTATCACACTTAAGATTCTAATTTTATGCTTTAAATTTAATTTATTTTTCATGATAGCCTCCATACGTTGGTTCGCAACATTTGTTCTGTATTAATAATAACTGAACAGATGTTCATTGTCAATATGTTTTTTAAATAAAATGAACTAATGTTTGTTTTATTTTTACTTGTGTGGTAAAATATTTACAAAGATAGGTGATGACGATGTATGAAGATTTAAATCAAAAAGAAATGGAAATTTTATTCTTTATAAAAAAAATAATTGAGACTCAAGGTTTCTCCCCTACTGTTAGAGAAATCTGCAAAGGTGTTGGGTTGAAAAGTCCTTCCTCTGTACATGGATATTTAGAAAGACTAGAAGCAAAAGGTTATATTGAAAAGTCTGCTATGAAAAATCGAACTGTCATAATAAAAAATCAAGACAGTGATATGATGTTAGCAAAAAAACAAACAGTAGACATACCTATCATTGGTAGAGTTGCTGCAGGAAGTCCTATTCTTGCTTCTGAGAATATAGAAGATACATTTCCTATTCCTACAAATCTAGCAGAAAATAAAGATTTGTTTATGCTAAAAGTTTTTGGTGAAAGCATGATAAATATAGGAATTTTGGATGGAGATTATGTGCTTATTGAAAAAAGATCTACTGCAAAAAATGGAGATATAGTTTTAGCATTGATTGATGATTCTGCGACTATAAAGAGATTTTTTAAGGAAAATGGAAGTTTTAGGCTGCAACCAGAAAATGATAATATGGATCCAATTATTACCAATGATTTAGAAATTTTAGGACATGTAATTGGGTTATATAGAGATTTGATGTGATTTTAAAAGACAAGTTCTACCAAAACGATTTAGAATAGAACTTGTCTTTTTTATTATATTATTAAATCTTTTCTTTCATAATTTACATTGCCGATTAGTAAAAATAAAATTGATGGAATTAAACTTCCTATTAACCAAGATATTACTAACCTTGATACGTCATAGTTGTACGTTTCTTGAAGAGTTCTCAATGGAATAAATTCGTGTAAGGGTATATTTATCATTTTTCCACTTACTAAAACGTTTAATAACAATAGTGCTAATATGATTATGGTGCCTACTCCACCTAGGCCTGTTGTTCTCTTTGAAAAAGAAGAAATCATAATTCCTAGTGAAAGAAACAAGAATCCTTGAAGGAATATAGTTATAAAGTCGTTAACTTGACTCCTTATAGTTTCTATAAAAGATACATCACCGACATAAGAATAAGCATAGCTGGTAGCTAGTAATAGAGCAACAACTAAAATTAAAAGATTTGATATGTTTGCAATAAGTTTATATAGTAAAATTTCACCTCTGGATATAGGATTGATATAAATATATTCAATAGTCCCAAATCCTTGTTCTCTTGCTAGAGAACCTAATCCTATATTTAGTGCAAATATAGATACCATAAGAGAAATAAATATTAATAGTGTATTATAATACAAACGCAAATTACTAAATGCTTCAACTCCTAGTGGAAAAATAACATTTTTAATTGTCTCAGGCATATCGTTTAAATTTGTCTCGACTATTGGTTGTACACTAGGATCATTTATGATAGGAAAAGCTAATAGAAACATGGTGACAATAATTACTAAAAATACAAACCATGTTATTTGTTTTCCAAAATTGACTTTGTATTCATTAATTAGTATCGACATTCCTAGCCTCCTGTGCCTCTTCCATATCTTCAGATTTTATTACAATTGTACTACCCTCAACTTTACTCTCAACAATATAGCTAGAAGGTTCATCTGGTTTTTTATTTTCACTTTTTTCAAATATAATTTCTTCATTCTTATCTGTACCTAAAACAATATCTTTTTCAATGATTGTCAATTTTTCATTCAAAGTAGAGTCTTCGACAGAAAAGTCAATTAAACCAGATTTATAAATAGCCTCAGCCAATAAATCTAAAGAAGAATTATAATAAAAAACAGTTTCGTTGCCACTTCTTACCAGCTTAGCTCCAATGCCAGTGAAGATACCCTTATCTACATCTTTATCATAATATTTTAATATCTTATCATTAGATAATTTATTACTTTGATCTTCCTCTTCGATTATTTCTCTGTTATGCAGGTAATAAATATTGTCACAAATACTTTGAGCTTCTTTTAGATTGGAGGTAGATATCAGTATCGAAGCTCCTTCTCTATTTTTTTCTTCTAGTATGTCATAAAGTTTAACCCTTGATTTTGAATCTGTTATAGACTCTGGTTCATCAAGAATAATTAATTCAGAATTAGAAACTAAGCCATTAATTACAGCTAATTTTCTTCTATCTAATGGAGATAAATTTCCAATTTTGTTTGCAAGTTTCATTTCAAAATAATCAATTAAAAAATCAATTTCTCCATTGTTTTTAGTTCTTCTTGTTCTCAATGTATTCTTCAAAAGAGCCATTGGTCTCGCGCTGTTGTCAAACCAATTAGATTGTGGTATTACTCCTATATTTTTTTTTATTTCCTTACTATCTCTAATAGAGTCCATACCAAATACAGTTATATCACCAGTTTTTGGTCTATAGAAATTCAACAGTAACTTTAGAAGTGTTGTTTTACCTGAGCCAGGCTTTCCCACTATACCAAGTATCTCACCCTTTTTCATTTTAATATACGTAGGCTTTAATTTGAAATTATATACATTTTTAGTAACGTTGTTAAACTCGATTATATTCATTTTGAAATCTCCTTATTTAATTTATTATAAAGAATATCTTATATAAAATCAATGTTTACTTCTCGGTAGATTGTGAATTGGAATAAAATTAAAAAAAATAGAGTCACCCGATGAAATTAAAATTGAATACAAAATCTAATTTTAATTCGAACAACTCTGTTTATGGCGCACCCGGAGGGATTCGAACCCCCGACCAACTGGTTCGAAGCCAGCGACTCTATCCACTGAGCTACGAGTGCTTATAAATAGAAAAAACCTTTATATAAAAGGTTTTAAATGGTGCGGGAAAGAGGACTTGAACCCCCACGTCAATGACACTAGATCCTAAGTCTAGCGCGTCTGCCAATTCCGCCATTCCCGCATTATATGGGGTGGATAGTGGGATTCGAACCCACGATCTCCAGAGCCACAATCTGGCGCCTTAACCAACTCGGCTATACCCACCATATTTGAGTAACGAACATTAGTATATCAAAACAATGATCAATTGTCAAATATTTTTTACATATTTATAGTGTCAATGTTTTTACACATTAAATCTAAATAACACTACATCTCCGTCTTTCATTACATATTCTTTTCCTTCTGATCTTACTAAACCCTTTTCTTTAGCTACATTAATACTACCAGCTTCTTTTATGTCATCAAAAGAAACAACCTCTGCCCTAATGAATCCTCTTTCAATATCTGAATGTATTTCTCCTGCTGCTTGTTGAGCTTTTGTGCCATCTTTGATGGTCCATGCTCGTGTTTCCATGGGTCCTGCTGTCAGATAACTGATTAGGCCTAACAAGGAATAGCTGGATTTTATTAATTTGTCTAATCCTGATTCTGTCATTCCCATTTCTTCCAAAAAGAATTTTGCATCGTCTGAATCTAGCTGAGCAATTTGAGATTCTATTTCTGCAGAAATTTGAACTACATTAGATCCTTCTAGCTTAGCAACTTCTTTTACTTTTTCTACTAAATCGTTGTTTTCAGAATTTATTTCATCTTCCGAAACATTTGCAGCATAAATTACTTTTTTTAAGGATAGCAAATTATAGCTTCTTAAAATCTTTTCTTCTTCTTCATTAAATTCGATGGATCTAACAGCCTTATTAGTTTCTAAGGCTTCAATAATTTTATTGGTCAAATCTAATTCTAATTGCAATGATTTGTCGCCTTTTACACTCTTAATAAGTTTTTGTTTTCTTTTTTCTAATAAATCTAAATCAGAAAAAATTAACTCTAAGTTTATTGTTTCGATATCTCGTTTTGGATCGATACTTCCATCTACATGAATAATATTAGAATCTTCAAAGCATCTTACTACGTGAACAATGGCATCAACTTCTCTTATATTTGATAAGAATTGATTTCCAAGTCCCTCTCCTTCGCTTGCGCCCTTTACCAGACCTGCGATATCATAAAATTCAATACTTGCTGGTATTATCTTTTTCGAGCCATATATATGAGATAGTATCTCCAGTCTTTCGTCTGGAACATTTACAACCCCAATATTGGGCTCTATTGTAGCAAAGGGATAATTCTCTGCCTCAACTTGGGAATGAGTTATTGCGTTGAATAAAGTACTCTTACCTACATTTGGAAGTCCTACGATTCCTAATTTCATTTAATTCTCCTCTGTTTTCTCTTTAATAATAATACAAATGAAAAACCACGATTTATTCGCGGTTTAATTTTTAAGCTGCTGTCTGTTATTGTTAATTATTCTTATTACTTCAGATAGATTTTCTTGTGTATTTTGCAAAACTTCGTCTGCATAGTCTCTAGCACCTTGTCTAATCTGAGCAGATTCTTCATTAGCTTCGTTTACCAATTTTTCAGCTTTTTCATAAGCAAGTTGCATGATATAATTTTCATCTAATAGTGTTTTAGATCTTTCTTCAGCTTCTGTAATTTTTTGATGAGCTTCTGTTTCAGCTTCACCTAATATTTTTTCTCTCTCATCTTTTACCCATGTCGCCTCTTTTATTTCATTGGGTAAATCAAGTCTTAAATTTTGTATAAGCTCCAAAAGGTCATTTTTATCTACTGCAATTTTACCTGTAAGTGGTATTGAACCTGCTGTTTCAATAATTTCTTCTAATTCATCAATTGTTTTTAAAATATCCATTAATAAACCCCCGCATATCTATTTATATTTATTTTGTAAAGCTTCACTAACATTCTCAGGCACTAAACTTCTAACATTTCCTTGAAAACTCGCTATTTCTTTAACTATACTTGAACTTAAGAAAGTATATTCTGCTTTTGATACCATAAACAGCGTTTCCAATTCAGGATATAGATTTTTATTTGCTAAAGCATTTCTCATTTCATTTTCATAGTCAGAAATTGCTCTAAGTCCTCTAATTACAGTGTTAGTATCCATTGATTTAACATAATCTACTAACAAACCTGCAAAACTATCAATAGAAACATTTGGAAATTCCTTTGTGGCTTCAGTTAACATCTGTATTCTTTCATCTATCGTAAATAAAGATGTTTTATTTTTATTATCTAGTATAGCAACAACAACTTCATCGAAGGAAACTGATGCTCTTTTTATAAGATCCATATGTCCATTAGTAACTGGATCAAAGCTACCAGGATAAATAACTTTCAAATTATTGCCTCCTTAGAAAATACAATATCGTACTTCTGTATTTTCTTTTATCTATAATATTAAATAATTGCAAATTCTTTATTTCTGTATTTACATCACTTTCAACAATAATTAAGCTTTCTCTAAAAACCTCTAACTCACTTATAAGTTTTAGAGAATTATCGTAGATATTTATTGAATCATAAGGAGGGTCGACATAGATAAAATCAAAAAAATTCCCATTTCTATCTATCTCATTCAAAGCAATTACATAATCTTTTTCAATTACCTTATAATTTGGTAGATTTGCTTTCTTTAAATTACTTTTTAAAGCAGTCAATGCATTAATATCGTTTTCAACAAAATATACTAGTTTGGCTCCCCTACTCAAAAACTCTAGGCCAATAGCACCGGAGCCTGCAAATAAATCGCAAACTATTGAATCTGTGACATTTCCTAGAATATTAAATAATGATTCTTTGATTCTAGATTCAGTTGGTCTCGTATAATCTCCCTTTGGACTAATTAATTTAAGACCTTTTTTCTTACCTGTAATTATCCTCATAATTCTCCTTAATATGATATTAGCACAAGAAATAGTCTTTAACAAGCTAATTTTCTTCTGAATTAAAAGTTTTAGAGACTTCTTCAACGTATTTATATAATTCTTTTGATAATACCGGATTATTGTCTATAATGTTAATAATCTCTTTATAATCACGTTTTATCAACTCAATAAGTTTAAAGTCTAATTTTAAATTAATAAATTTCAAATCAGGAACACCATGTTGTCTAGTGCCCATTAGTTCTCCTTGCCCTCGAAGTTCTAAATCAGTTTCAGCAATATAAAATCCATCGTTTGATTGTTGCATGACTTTCATTCTTCTGTATGATTGTTCGGACTTATTATTGTTGATTAATACGCAGTAAGCCTTATTAGAACCTCTACCTACCCTACCTCGCAATTGGTGTAGTTGAGAAAGGCCAAATCGGTCAGCATCATATATTACCATCAGCGATGCGTTAGGCACATCTATCCCCACTTCTATAACTGTTGTAGAAACCAATATCTGGATTTCGTTTTGCAAAAATTTTTCCATTACAGAATTTTTTTCTTCATTTTTCATTTTACCATGTAAAAAATGGGACTTGATATCTAATTTACTAAATTTATCTGATGAATAATGCTTATAAACCTCATCTAAAGATTTCAAGGGCATATCTCCCTCTTCTATTAATGGACAAACTACAAAAACTTGTCTTCCATCTTTAATTTGTTCTATTATAAATTTATCTAATCTCTCCATATAGGAATAGTCAACTACAAAGGTGTCAATATGTTTTCTTCCAGGTGGAAGTTCATCAATAATAGATAATTCCATATCACCATAAATTACTAATGCCAACGTTCTTGGAATTGGAGTAGCTGTCATGACCAAATTGTGAGGATGTTTTCCTTTCAAGTACAAATCTTTTCGTTGATTAACTCCAAATCTATGCTGCTCATCAATGATAGTTAATGCAAGATTATTAAATTTAACATTTTCTTGGATTAAAGCATGAGTTCCAATGATGATATCAATTTCTCCATTATATAATTTATTTACGATTATTTCTTTTTCTTTTGGTTTTATATCTCCTGTGAGAAGTTCTACATTAATATTCATATCTTTAAATAAAGAATTAATTGAATAGTAATGTTGCCTAGCCAATATTTCTGTAGGTGCCATTAAAGCTGATTGATATCCATTCAGTTTAGAAAACAGCAATGCTATTGAAGCAACTACGGTCTTTCCTGATCCTACATCCCCTTGGAGAAGTCTATCCATACCCATAGGAGAGCTCATATCTTTGATAATTTCATCTACAACTTTATTTTGAGCTCCAGTTAATTCAAAACTAAGATTATTTATAAATGCAGAAATTTCATCTTCAAAATTATTTTTCATTTTGGGACTAAAGCTTAGTTTATCTCTAAAATTATTATTCTCTATTGCGCTTTGCAAAATAAGTAGCTCGTCGAAAGCCAATCTATTTCTGCATTTTGTTAACATTTCTGTAGAATTTGGGAAGTGAATTTTTTCAATTACAATATCTAAATCTAATAATTCATATTTATTTTTTATTTCAACAGGAAGCATATCGACAATTTCATTTTTATAGTCTTCTATTGCAATGCTTACAAATTTAGATATTTCGTTATTAGATAAACCAGATGTAAGTCCATATACAGGATTTAGAAAACCTATTTCATTTTTTCTCATTAATTTTCCCGAAGGAATTTGATATGTAAAACCATTTTTCTTAACACTGCCATATATAAATATTTTATAACCTTTTTTAAAGTATTTTTCCATAAAAGGCTGATTGAAAAAAACTAATTCTCCAGTTGTAATGCCATCTGTTACATTCACAGTTAATATGTTAAAACCTCTTCTAGCTTGCCTAACATTTGGCGGTGAAATAATTTCCAAATGAAATAACCCCTTTTCGTCTAAGGAGTTTTTTAACTTAGAAATTCGACTCATGTCTTCATAGTTTTTGGGATAATAAGTCAATAAATCGAAGACTGAATATATATTTAATTTGTTTAGGAGTTGCTCCTTTTTTGGACCAACTCCCTTTAGTACTGAAACCTTAGTATTTCTTAAATTATTCATTATTCAACAGATATTATATAATAATAAAGAGGTTGTCCTCCATAAGTTAACTCAATGTCCATACTTGGATACGCTTTTTCCAATTCTTCTTTTAAATTTATTGCATCTTCTTCTGAAGTATCTTTGCCATAATAAATAGATAATAGAGTATATTCATCACTACTCATATATTCAATTAATTTTTTTGAAACCGAAGCTATATTTTTTCCTTTAGAGATAATATTTTTTTCAGTAATACCTATTATATCGCCTTCATCTATATCTTCTCCGTTAAAAGTTGTGCCTCTAATTGCAAATGTAACTTCACCTGTTCTCATCATCGAAATCGCTTCAGATGCATTGGATACGACGTTATTAGGATCTTCTTCATTCATACTTGCAAAAATAGCAGTAATACCCTCAGGCATACTTTTTGTTGGTATGACAAATACATTTTTGTCTGATAAAGATTTTACCTGTTCTGCTGCTAGTATAATATTTGGATTATTAGGTAAAATAAATATATTTTCTCCGTTAATTTCATTCACTGCGGAAAGTAAATTTTCTGTACTAGGATTCATCGTCTGACCACCGGAAACAATTTTTGCCACATTTAAACTTTCAAAAATTTCATCAAACCCTTCTCCTGATGATACTGTAATAAAGGCATTTTGATAGTGTGGTTTTTCAGAAATTGAACTTTCAAGGTGACTTTCATTTCTGTTTTTTTCATATTCTTCTGTAGTAAACATATGCTCGTTATGTTGTATTCTCATATTGTCAATTTTAATATCAGATAACATTCCATATTCTAGAGCTTTTTCCAATGCAGTTCCAGGATTATTTGTATGGAAATGAACTTTTACAACGTCTCCAGTTGCTACTACCATTACAGAATCTCCCATTTTAGAATACTGATTTTTAAGTTGGGATTCAATATTTGTAAAATTATTACTTTCTATATTTAAAATAAACTCAGTACAGTAAGCAAATTCGATACTTTCTTCTTTGGTACCTTTTTTGGTTGCTGTAATACTTTGAACTACTTCATCAGAATACTCTGTATTTAAAATGCTAATATCCCCATGAAGATATTTTAATACTCCTTCGAACAGACATAATAATCCTTTTCCGCCTGCATCTACAACTCCTGATTCTTTTAATATTGGTAATAAGTCGGGCGTTCTAGCTAATGACTTTTCCCCTTCATTGTAAACAAAGTCTAAAAACTCCAATACGTCCTTGTTGTTTTTAGGAAATTTTTTTGATGCTTTTGCGATGTCTTTTGCAACTGTTAAGATAGTTCCTTCTGTTGGTTTCATTACAGCATTGTATGCAACTTCTGAAGATCTTGCTAGACACTTAATCAAATCAGAAACTTTTAATGTAGTCGCTTCTGTTGGTATAGCTTCTACAAAGCCTCTAATTAATTGTGAAAGGATTACTCCTGAATTTCCCCTTGCTCCTAATAAGGAGCCCTTGCTATATTTTTCCATATATTCCTTGATGGTGCCAGCATTACTTTCATTTGCCACTTTAATTGCAGACTTAATGGTCATATTCATATTTGTTCCTGTATCACCATCTGGCACAGGAAACACATTTAAATTATTAACCTCAGTCTTATTAATTGCCAAATTGTTCGAAGCTGCAAGGATGGAGTTTTTTAACATACTTATATCAATTTCGTGCACTTACATTCCTCCATTATCAATCTATTCTTACTCCTTGAACAATTACATTTACATGTTCAACATCCAATCCAGTTAAATTCTTAATATTATATTTTACGTTATCCACAATATTTTGAGCTACTACCTCTATTTGCATACCGTATTCTAGTATAACATTTAGATTTATTGTAATAATATCGTCTTCAATATTAACTACGATTCCTTTTGAAATAAAATCTAACTTTAATAACTCGAAGAATCCTTCTTTTGTGTTTTTAGAGGCCATTCCAACAATTCCATAGCTTTTTAAAGCCGAATAACCTGCTATAGTAGAAATTACTTCTGGATCGATCACAATAGTACCTAGTTCGTTTTCAATACGCACTGCCATAAGTACCTCCATTTATATATTTAAAATAAATTTAATCAACTATCAATAAAAAAGGCTATATAGTTAATGTACCCCAAATTTACTATATAACCTGTTAAAATTAATTATTTGTTACATTATCTTCTTTTTGGGGTCTTGGAAGTAAAGCTTTTCTAGACAAATTAATTCTGCCCATTTTATCTATTTCGATTACTTTAACATCGATATAATCTCCAACTTTTAAAACATCTTCAACTTTATCGACTCTTTCATGTGCAATTTTGGAAATGTGAACCATTCCTTCTTTGCCTTTGACCAACTCTATAAAAGCACCAAAATTAGTAAGTCTTACTACTTTACCTTTGTAAATTTCGCCTACTTCTATTTCTTTTACAATAGCTTCAATCGTTTCCATAGCCTTATCAGCATTTTCTTTATCATCTGAGATAATAAATATTCTACCATCGTCTTCTATGTCTATTTTAACACCAGTCTCGTCGATGATTTTGTTGATAGTTTTACCGCCAGAGCCTATAACCTCTCCTATTTTTTCAGGATCAATTATCATAGTGTAAATTTTAGGCGCATATTTAGATAATTCTTCACGTGGTACTGATAAAGTTTCATTCATCTTATCTAAAATATGAAGTCTAGCTATCTTTGCTTTTTCCAAAGCTTCTCTAAGAATATCTTCATCGATTCCATCAATTTTGATGTCCATTTGAATAGCGGTTATGCCTTCTCTTGTACCAGCTACTTTAAAGTCCATATCACCTAAATGGTCTTCTAAACCTTGGATGTCTGTTAGAATTGCTACAGTGTCTTCTTCTTTAATTAGTCCCATAGCTATTCCTGCCACTGGAGCTTTGATAGGTACTCCTCCGTCCATTAAAGCTAACGAAGATCCACAAACGCTCGCTTGGGATGATGAACCATTAGAACTTAATACTTCAGATACTACTCTTATTGCATATGGAAATTCTTCTTCACTTGGAATTACGGGTAATAATGCTTTTTCAGCAAGGGCACCGTGTCCTATTTCTCTTCTACCAGCACTTCTAAGAGGTCTAGTATCACCTACTGAATAAGGTGGGAAATTATAGTGGTGCATATATCTTTTGTTTTCTTCACCATCTAATCCATCTAGAGTTTGTTCATCAGCAACTGAACCTAATGTAAGAACTGATAGAACTTGAGTTTGTCCTCTGGTAAATAGTCCTGAGCCGTGAGCTCTTGGTAAAATGCCAACTTCAGACCATATATTTCTAATTTCATCAAAACCCCTACCATCTGGTCGTTCTTTATCATTTATAATTTGTTCTCTAAACACATCTGAAATTATATTTTCAACGTATTGACTAATTATTTTTACTTCATCTTCATACTCTTCGTCAAATTGGCTGTGTATTTCATCTTTTGCTTTGTCAGTTAATTCAACTCTAGCCATTTTATCGCTATTTTTCATAGCTAGAGAAATTTTTTCTCTACCGAATTCTTCTACTTTTTTAAATAATTCTTCATTGAATTCCTGAGTAATAACTTCCGATTTTTCTATTGCAAATTCCTTTGTAATTTCTTCGATGAACTTACAAATTCTTTTGATTTCATCATGACCTGCTAATATAGCACCTAATACTATTTCTTCATCTAGAATATTAGCTTCTGCTTCAATCATCATAATCGCTTTTTCTGTACCTGAAATAACCAATTGCATTTCAGATTCATTTCTTTGCTCAAATGTCGGGTTAATTACATATTCACCATTTATATATCCAACTACTACTGACCCAATTGGGCCTAGAAAAGGTATGTTTGATATAGACAATGCTATTGAAGCTCCATTCATAGCAACAACTTCTGGCATATTATCTATGTCAGTTGATAAAACAGTTGATATTATTTGAACATCATTTTTATAACCTTCTGGGAAAAGTGGTCTAATAGGTCTATCAATCAATCTGGAAGTAAGTGTTGCATTTTCTGTTGGTCTGCCTTCCCTTTTAATAAATCCACCTGGAATTTTCCCTGCTGCATATGATTTTTCGACGTATTCAACTGTAAGAGGAAAAAAGTCAATTCCTTCTTTAGGCGCCTTTGAAGCAGTTGCAGTAGTTAATACAACAGTATCTCCATAAGTTACTAAACATGCTCCTGATGCTTGTTCAGCTACTTTGCCTATTGAAACTTCTAGTTTCCTACCTGCTAAATCATATGAAAATTTTTTCTCCATAAATCCTCCATTACAATTAAAGAGTGGGATTCCCCACTCTTATCTTCTTAATCCTAATTTACTTATAAGCTCTCTATAACCATCAACGTCTTTTTCTCTTAGATATTTAAGAAGTCCTCTTCTCATACCTACCATTTTTAAAAGTCCTCTTCTGGAATGATGATCTTTTTTGTGTGTTTGTAAATGTTCTGTCAATAAACGGATTCTATGGGTTAATATAGCAATTTGAACCTCTGCTGAACCTGTATCATTTTCATTAATTTTATACTCATCGATAATTTGTTTCTTTTCTTCTTTAGTTAACATTTTTTCCTCCAAATATTATTGATTTTCTCGTATTACCTAGTGGGCGCCGAGGTACGCAACACAAAGTAATCGACTGTATTATAATACCACAAATCCCTAAAAATGTACAGTTATTGGTGGTTTTTTATTTCTTTTATTAACAATTCATTTACTAAAACGGGATTAGCTTTTCCTTTAGATTTTTTCATAACTTGTCCAACCAAAAATCCAAGTATCCTATCTTTTCCTTCAAGGTATTGTTTTATAGAATCAGGATTTTCTGACAAGACTTCAATTACATAATTTTCAATTTCAGAAGTATCAGCTATTTGTATCAGGTTGTTTTCTTTAATATATACTGATGGATTAATACCCTCTTCAAACATCAACCTGAAAACTTTTTTTGCAGTATTATTATTAATTTCATCTTTATCTAAAAAATTCAATAAATCTGCAAACTCTTCTTGAGTGAATTTTAATTCGTCTATAGAAATGTTTCCGTCGTTCATACGTCTTAATAAATCATTTATAATGTAATTAGATATTAATTCATAATTGTCTATTTTTTTAGCGACTTCTTCAAAGTAATTAGATAGATGAGTATCGGAACTTAGTATATTAGCTTCATACTCTGTTATATTATATTCTCTAACTAGCCTTTCTTTTCTTTCATCTATTAGTTCAGGCATACTTTTTCTTATTTCATCTACCAATTCCTCAGATACTACTAGGTTTGGAATATCTCCGTCTTGTGAGTACATATAATCATCTGCAGATAATTTTTCTCTCATAAGTACAGTTTCGCCAATTGAATCATCCCATCTTCTAGTGGATCTAATTTCCATCTCTCCATTTTCCAATAATTTAATTTGTCTGTTTATTTCAAATTCAATTGTTTTTTCTACAGCGCTAAAGGAATTAATATTTTTAATTTCAATTATGCTAGTTCTCTCACTATTATCTATATTTTCAATATTTACGTTGACATCACATCTTAAAGAGCCATCTTCCATTTTGCCGTCATTAACTCCTAGATGAGTGAGAGTATTTCTAAGCTTTATTAAAAATTCTTTTGCTTCTTTGGCAGAATTTATATCTGGTTTAGTTATAATTTCAATAAGTGGAGCACCACTTCTATTGTAATCCATATACACAAAACCATCATTGGAATGAAGGGATTTTCCAGTATCTTCCTCAATTTGGATTCTCTCAATATTAATCTTTTTTATATTACCATTTATATCGTCAACTTCAATATATCCATCAGAGCAAATTGGAATTTCAGATTGGGTTATTTGATATCCTTTTGGTAAATCTGGATAGAAATATTTTTTTCTTTCAAAGGTGGATTCTTTATTGATATCACAATTGAATGCTAATCCTGCCTTTATCGCCAGCCTAACTACTTCTTTATTGATTATTGGCAATGCACCTGGCATCCCCAAACACCCAGGACAAGTAGCAGTATTGGGCTCTAGATTATTATCATTGAGGCAAGTACAAAATGCTTTTGTCTTGGAATTTAATTGTGCATGAATTTCTAAACCAACAATAGTTTTAATATTCATTTTTTACCTCCTCCATGAGTTTACATCCTTTAAATACATCCACATCTTTAAGTTTTCTTCCAATAAATTGTAAACCAATACCCTTAGAAATTGGAAATTGGATGGCTGGGTTACCCAATAAATTAGGTAGATGAGCAAATATTTCACTTTTAAATAAGTCGGTAAGATTATTTATCTTAGAATATTTATCATAATCAAATAAAACAGTAGGCATCATTATAAGATCATAGTCTTCAAAAATTTCATTTAATGTGCTATTAATAGATTTTCTAATTTCAATTGCAGCATCGTAATGTTTTTCTTTTTGATTAGCATTTATTAAATAGTTACCTAGTAAAATTCTGCTTTTAATATCTATACCTAAACCCTCTTGTCTAGATTTTTCATACATTTCTTCAATGGTTTCATATTCTTCAGTTCTATATCCATAAACTAGTGCATCATATCTCGACATATTGGAGCTAATCTCAATATTTGATAAAATTATATACGTTTTAAGGCTATCTTCTAAAAACTCAGTTTCAATCTCTTCGATAATTACACCTTTATTTTTTAATTCATCTATTTTCTTCTTAAAATTTGAAATTATATTTGAGTCTTCTACTAATGAATAAATTTCTTTTGGTATTGCTATTTTCATATCAGAATTAATTAAGGATTGAAATTCTAATCCAAAGGAATCATTGTTGATAGAATTTTGATCTTTATTATCCTTAATTGCCAAAATATTTGCTAAATTATATATTTCTTCTAAATTGTCGCTAGTTATTGATAGCTGATCAAAAGAATTTGCAACAGAGGCAACCCCGTATCTACTAAATGTCCCATAAGTGGGTTTAAAAGAGAATACCGAATTGTAGCAAGCATCCATTCTAGGAGTTCCACTGAAATCTTGCAATATCATTGGAAATTCTTGAGTATTATTATTTTTTACACTACTCAATACCCCTTTAACACCAAATTCGTAATCATTTTGAACATGTTCATAATTAATATTAGCATTTTCTAGTATTTCCACTATAGTTGCAGAATACGGTGATGTAAAACACTGCAAAATATCAGATTCACATGTCATTTTTTTATTTTTTATAGCTATATTTTTTCCTAGCTTAACGATAGATTTTTTAAAGTTTTTATTGTTTTCCATGTCTACCACCATTATTGTTCTACAAATTCTTTTACTTGAAAATATGAATATTTTTTCTTATAGGTATTCATAAGAGCTTCTTCCAATGTTAGGGATTCTTCAGGTATATCTTCTCTCAAATCATCAAATTCAATTTTTCTATCATTTTTCAAAGAATCATGAGGTTTCTCGTATTCGCCGATAAAGTCCATCACTTTTTGAATTTCTTCTCTATATATAACTTCTTCATTTGTATTGACTCCAATATTAGATACCTTTGCCAGTTCGTAAATATTTATTTTATTCATAGTCACCCCTCAATAATCTTCATAAATTCTTCAATATTAATTATCTTTGTTCCTAATTCCAACGCTTTATCGTGTTTTGAGCCTGGGTTCTCTCCTAGAACCAAAAAATCTGTTTTCTTTGAAACAGTACTTGACACTTTACCACCTTGACTTTTAACTAGCTCTTCTAAATCTCTTCTTTTATGATTTTCGAAAGATCCAGTGATGACAAAAGTACGATTTTCTAAACTTTTATTTTCTATCTTAGTATTGTATTTTATTTGAACTCCCAATGCAAACAAATTATTTATCACTTCTCTAACAGAATCATTATCAAAGAAAGCGACTATACTCTCTGCTGTTTTAGGTCCAATATCTGGTACATTAATTAACTCATCATACGTAGAATTCAAAAGATCATCAAAGTTTTCAAAGACATTTGACAAATCGAACGCTGTAGTAATTCCCACATTTGGAATTCCCAAAGCATTAATAAAATTATTAAAATTTACTGTCTTACTTGATTCTATTGCCTGCAATGTATTATTTATTCGCCTGTCTTTAAATCCTTCTAAATTGGATAGATCTTCATAAGTCAGTGTATAGAAATCAGAAATTTGTTTTATATCATGAATGTCAATTAATTTTTCAATTGTCTTTTCGCTTAATCCTTCAATATTCATAGCCTCTTTTGATACAAAGTGTGTCAATTTAGCCACCAATTGTGGCTCACAAGATAATGTATTGGGACAAAATAGATGAGCGCCAATTTCTTGTAGCTCACTATTGCAAGCAGGACAAAATTCTGGTTTTTTTATTATTTCTGTATCTCCATACGTATTATTTGCTGATAGTATTTCAGGAATTACATCGTTAGATCTGCGAATTAAAACTTCTGAATTAAGCCTTATGTCTCTTTTTTCTATAAAATCGTAATTATTGAGGGTTGCCCTAGCTATAGTCACCCCGTCAATTTCTACAGGCTCTAAAATAGCTGTAGGAGTAACTTTAGAAGTTCTACCTACATTCCATTGTACGCCAATAAGTTTTGTAAATCTCTCTTCTGCCTCAAATTTATATGCTATTGACCACCTCGGAAACTTATTAGTAAACCCAAGTTGTTCCCTAAATTTTAAACTGTTAATTTTAATAACAACCCCATCAATCATAAAATCTAGAGTTTTTCTTAATTTTGTAATTTCTTGAATTTTCTCTATAACTTCATTTATATTTTCGCATTTAAAATAGTATTCACACACCCTAAATCCATTTTCTTTTAAAAAATCTTTTATGTCAGTATCAAAGTGAAATTTATCACTAGGATAGGTGTTTATATTATAAAAATACGTATTTATTTTTCTTTTTTTAACTGTATTGGTATCTAAATTTCTAATAGCACCTGCAGCTGCATTTCTAGGGTTTTTTAAAACCTCGACATCTTCAAGTAAATTGTATTCGTTAAATGCAGATATTGGCATATATCCTTCGCCAATAATTTCATATAATCCTTCTTCTTTAATAGACAATGGAACTGAGTCAATTCGTTTAATGATTTCAGTCACATTTTCACCTGTAAAACCGTTACCGCGAGTTGCTGCAACAATTAGATTTTTATCTTCATATGTCAAAGATAAAGTCAAACCATCAAATTTTAATTCTACAACATACTCTACTGTATCAACGCCTAATAAACGTTTGTTTTTTTCATCAAAGTTTATTATTCCCCCAAAATTCTGAGACTTATCCAGACTATAAAGTCTATTTATGTGATTATGCTTTTCAAATTTATCTAAAATTACGTCTCCAACTCTTTGGGTGGGAGAATCTGGTAAAACAATGCCTGTAATTTCTTCAATTTCTAAAAGCTTATCATATAGCTTGTCATATTCAGCATCAGAAACTATGGGATTATCTAAGACATAATAATGATAAGCCCAATCGTTTAACTGCTTTACAATTTTTTTCAGTTCATCTATGTTATTCAAGAAACTACCTCCATGGGCGCCATAGAACCAATTAATGTCTTAAGTTCCCCATTGTCAAATAAAACTGTCACCAATTGATCTCCTTGCGATTCTATAATTTGTGTTACTATCCCCATTCCCCATTTTGAATGTTTTATTTTTTGACCAGTATTATATATGTTTGAGTTTGGAATATTGGTCTTTGAATCTACACCTTTTTTAGAAGTATATACGTAGTTTTTATTTGTTGTTTCTTTAGGTTGGAATCTGACTTTATTAGAGTTCACTGGACTAATTTTGATAAGATTGTCACCCATTTCATCTATAAAGCTTGAAGGCAGTTGATAATTTATCTTACCGTGTCTCATTCTAGATTTTGCAGATGATAAATAAAGATTATCCTTTGCTCTAGTTAAAGCCACATACATAAGTCGTCTTTCTTCTTCCATATCCTCGTCTAGTTCCGCATAAGCTGACGGAAATACACCTTCTTCTAAGGCAACTATAAATACATGTCCAAATTCCAATCCTTTGGCAGAATGAACAGTTATTAGAGATACAGCCTCGTCAAGGTTTTCTGTTTTGTCAACATCAGAAAGGAGGGAAACTCCGACTAGGAATTCATGCAAGGTACCTTCTTCACTATCTTCAAAATTTTTTACCGAACTTAAAAATTCTTCTATGTTTTCTATTTTAGATCTAGCTTCCACTGTATCAATTTTTTCCAGTCCAGTGATATATTCTACTCTTTCCAACAGAAAATCTAGTAATTCACTGATAGAATTACTTGTAGATTTAAGTTTGAGATTATCGATTAAATTCTTAAAGCCAATTAGATTTTTTTGTGCTCTAGCATCAAATAATTTGTCATATTCCTCTACATAGTCCAAAGCCTTATATAAAGATATGTTTTTTTCTATTGCAATCTCCGCTAGTTTATCTATTGTAACATCTCCTATTCCACGTTTAGGAGAGTTTACTATTCTTCTGAAGGATATGTCATCATCATCATTAATTATTAACCTTAAATAGCCTAAAATATCCTTTATTTCTGCTCTATCGTAGAACTTAATACCACCAATTACTTTATATTTTATATCTCTTTTTATGAGCTGCTCTTCAAACTCCCTACTAAGGTAATTTGAACGATACAATATAGCAATTTCAGAAGGACTTTTTCCTTCTTGAATTAATTTTTCGATAGTGGATCCTACTTGTATTGCTTCCTCAGTACTATTTCCTGCTTCATATAAAGTAGGTTTATCACCTTCTAAATTGGATGTCCAAAGATCTTTTTTTATTCTCTCAGTATTATTTTGAATAACTGAGTTTGCAATATTTAATATATTTTGAGTTGATCTATAGTTTTGAGACAGAATAATTTGATTAGTATTGTTGTAATCTTTTTCAAAATTCAATATATTATTTATATTAGCGCCTCTCCATTTATAAATCGATTGGTCAGCATCTCCGACTACACAAATATTCTTATGTAATCCCGATATTAACTTAATCAATTGGTACTGTATATTGTTAGTATCTTGATACTCATCTACAAATACATATCTAAATCTCTGTTGATAATAAGTTTTAACCATATTGTCGCTATTGAATAATTCTATTACTTTTATTATTAGATCATCGAAGTCAAAGGCATTATTACTTTCTAATTTATTTTCATAGATTTTATATAAGTCTAAAAGTTTTTTATCAATTGGTGAAAAGGCAAACTTTTCAAATTCTAAGGGTGTAATCCCTTCGTTTTTTAAGCCACTAATTCTATTTTGAACATAATTGGGTGTGTAAATTTTATCATCCAAATTTAATTCTCTAATACACTCTTTTATTAAAGTCTTTTGATCAGTAGTGTCAAAAATTGAAAAGTTTTTTGTATAGTTAGGAAGATTTAAATCCCTTCGTAGTATCCTTACGCACATGGAGTGAAAAGTACCAATCCACATTCGTTCTACATCTGATTCTAATAGTTTAGAAACTCGATCCTTCATTTCTTTTGCTGCTTTATTTGTAAAAGTAAACGCCAGAATCTCCTGGGGATTTACTTTTTCATATTTTACTAGATATGCTATTTTGGTAGTAACTACTCTGGTTTTACCGCTACCAGCTCCTGCTAATATAAGCTGAGGACCTTCGGTTTCTGTAATACATTTATATTGTACATCATTTAATTCGTTTAAAAAATTTTCCATAAAATCTCCTTTACATTCATCATTAATATTACCATATAATAGTGCAAATTAAAACGAGGCACTACTTTTTATTAAAGTAATGCCTCGAAAAAAACTTGCTTTTAAGCTAGTTCAAGAGCGATTTCCATCATCTTAGTAAATGTATTTTCTCTATCTTCTGCTGAAATTTGTTCATTTGAAACTAATGAGTCAGATACAGTCAAAATGGTTAATGCATTTACGCCAGCTTTCGCAGCGTTGCAATACAGAGCATAAGATTCCATTTCTACTCCTAGTACTCCCATTTCAGCCCATTTTTTCCACATGTCAGGGTTGTTATCATAGAATACATCTGACGATAGAATATTACCTACATGGACTGGATATCCTTTTTCATCAGCTACTTTTTTTGCTTTTTCCAAAAGATTAAAAGATGCAATTGCAGAATAAGTTCCTGGCAAATCATACTGATAAGCATAATTGGAATCTGTACAAGAGCCTTGGCATAATATTATATCATGAATTTTTACATCAGCGTCATAAGAGCCACATGAACCTATACGAATTAAATTTTTTACACCAAAGAAATGAATTAATTCGTAACTATATATTGCCATGGATGGAAGTCCCATACCAGTACCCATAACGGATACCTCTTTGCCTTTATAAGTACCTGTGTAACCAAACATATTTCTAATTGAATTAAATTGTTTTACATCATCTAAATAATTTTCAGCAATGTATTTCGCTCTTAAAGGATCACCTGGAAGAAGTATGGTTTCTGCTATTTGTCCTTTATTGGCAGTATTGTGGGCTGTAGTCATATTATCACATCTCCTAAATTTTAATGTTCTAAACTATATTCTATCATTCAAATAACTTTTAGCGTAAGAACAGATAGGAACTACTTGTAGTTCTTTGTCCTTTGCGTAACTAATTACAGCTTCAACTAAATCAGCTGCAATACCCTGACCTCTCAGTTGAGGCATTACAAAAACGTGGTCTATATAGAGTTTTTCATATTCAATTCTATAATTGACTTTCGCTAGAGGTTCTTCCTCAGTTTCACCTATATAAAACATATCCAAACCAGATTCTATTTTCATACTTACCTCCCATTATATATCTATATTATAATAATACCAAATTTGAGGGAAATATAACAAAATAAATAAATTAAATATTTACTTATACTGACTTATTATTGAATTTGTTTTCTAACATCTCTACATTTGCGATATCTTCTTTAACCTGAGAAGTTAATTCATCAAGGTTATTGAATTTAACCATGTCTCGTAATTTATGAATAAATCTAATTTTAACTGTTTCGCCATAAATTTGTCTATCAAAATTTAATATATGGGCTTCTATTTTAGGTACCTTTTCATTTAAAGTAATATTTACACCTAAACTAGTTGCAGCTTTATAAGACTCACCGTCTACTATTAATTCTGTATAATAAACGCCTTCAGAGGGTAGAACATAATTGGCAGCAAGTTGTATGTTTGCAGTTGGAAAACCTAATTGTGATCCTAGTTTCTTTCCTTTAACTACAACGCCAGTTAAAAAATAAAATCTACCTAGCAATTCTTCTGCTAATTTCAATTGATTAGACTCTATTAATTCTTTAATGAGTGTAGAGGAAATTGTTTCTTTATCATGTTGAATGGAGTCCTCTACCCATAAATTTATTAAGCCACTGTTATCATATTTTTTTAAGTCTTCTATATTGCCCTTAGCCATTTTCCCAAACCTATAGTCAAAACCCACAAAAATTCCTTTAACATCGAGGAACTTTATTAAAAACTCTTCAATAAATATATTTGATTCCATAGTTTTTATAGTTTCAAAACTTACTAAAAATACTTGATCAATGTCAAATCGTTCTATGATGTTGAGTTTTTCTTCTAGAGTAGTTAATAGCTTAGGTTCTGGTACAGAAAAAGAATTTAATGTGTGTTCTTTAAAAACAAGAATTGAAGAATTAAATCCTAGCTCTTTACTTTTTTTAACTAAGTTTTTTAGAATTGAGGCATGAGCTATATGAATTCCATCGAAATTCCCGAGTGCTATGAAGTTATTTTTTGGTATTTGTTCTTGTTTATTATCTAAATCAATTATTCTCATTTATATAAAGATGCTTTTTCAATTTAAGCATTTTTCCTTTCGTTGTTTCAAATAAGTTGCCTATTCCTAAAATATTATTATAGATATCCATTACTAATACTTCACTTTCAATAACTTCAATGTTCACGGGTACAGTCATTCCATTTAATAGTTTTGCTTTTTCTGTTTCAGAAACTATAATTTTGTCAAAATTAGATAAAGCAACTTCCATAGGTATTATGGATTTTACTAGATCTTCTTTTTCTATATTATCAATATCTATAGCTTCAGATATATTGAATCCACAACTCTCAGTTCGTACCAGTGATTCCATATATGCCAAACTATCTACACTTTTAGCCAAGTCGTCAATTAGAGATCTAATATACGTGCCAGCACTTACAGTGGTCTCAATAATAGCATTTTGTTTATTTAAGTCGAAATCAACTATCTCTAAATTATATATGGTTACATTTCTTGACTTTCTTTCGACATTAATGCCTGCTCTAGCAAGATCATATAGTCTCACTCCGTTTTGTTTTAATGCTGAATACATGGGGGGTATCTGAGTAATTGTGCCAGTAAAATTTTTAATTTTACTTTCTAAATCCTCAAGTTGTACTATATTTTTTGTAGTAGAGATAATTTCACCCTCAATATCAAGAGTATCAGTTTCAGCCCCAAATTGCATTCCTGCTATATATGTTTTTTTCTGTTTTTGTAAATATTCAATAAGTCTAGTAGCTTTACCTAAACAAATTACCAAGACACCTGTTGCCAGAAAATCTAATGTACCAGAATGACCAACTTTTTTTTGATTTAAAACTTTTTTTACTTTTCTTACGCAATCAGTTGATCCAATTCCCTTTTTTTTATTAACAACTATTAAGCCATTATAGTTCATATTCTTTTTAATATTTCCTCTATTGTTTCTTCTAAGTTGAGATCTTTAATTGAAAAACCAGCAGCTCTTATATGTCCGCCTCCTCCAAACTTCAAGGAAAGCTCTGAGACGTCGTAGTTTTCTTTGCTTCTTGTACTAGCTTTGAAGCCCGCTGAGTTTTGCCTTAATAAAATAGCAATTTCAATGTCGTCTATGTCTCTGATATATTCAACTATACCTTCTACATCAGCATCTGCTGCTCCTAATTCTTCAAAATCATCTATGAGAATGTATGTTATTCCCAGTTTTTTTTGTGGAATTATTTTTAATCTATCAATTGCTAGACCTAGCATTTGAACTTTAGCTATTTTATTCATAGCATATAGATTATTGTTGATTTTTTTATTATTAACACCTAAATCCAATAATTCTGAGGCTATAGTGAATGTTTCACTAGTTACAGTATCATATCTAAAGCTACCAGAATCTCCAGAAATAGCTGTGAATAATGATTCAGCTACATTGACATCTATAGGCAAGTTTATTTCTTTTAAAAATTTATAAAGTACTTCTCCAGTAGAAGAAGCAGCTACTTCAACAATCGAGTAATCTGCTTCTATATTATTGGAGATGTGATGATCTATGTTAATTACAATATCTGTTCTTTCAATTAGACTTGAAGCATGGCCTAAGCGGTCAACACTTGAACAATCTAGGATAAAGAGCATGTCTAAATCCATATCATAATTACTCGTAAGCTTACCAACATCATGTAAGAACTGTAAATTATATGGAATTGTATCTATGCAAATACTTTTTACATCTTTACCTAATAGTCTCAAAGAAGTTGAAAGTGCAGTTAATGAACCTAAATTATCTGCGTCTGGATTTATATGTGATATAACTCCAATGGTATTTGCTTTTGTAATTAATTCTTTTATCATCGTTATTTTTCTTCTTTCTGCACCTTATTTAAAATATCATAAAGTTCAAAGGACTTTGCAATTGAATCATCTGATAAAAATATTAAATCAGGCATTATTCTCAGTTTTAAGTCTTTAGATAATTCTCTTTTAATAAATCCTTTTGCAGAATTTAAGCCGTCTACAGTTCCTTCCATTAAATCTTGATCAAAGGTAGATACGTAAATCTTAGCTATAGAGTAATCTCTCGATACTTCTACATGAGTTATACTAGCCATTTGATCAATGCGTGGATCCTTCAAATCTTTTAGTATTAAACTAGATACAGTTTTTTTTATTTCTTCTGCAATTCTTCTAATCCTTTTATCGCTCATCTACAACTTCCTCCATAATGGATGCTTCAAGAATATCTCCAACTTGTATATCATTAAAATCATCAATGCCTATACCGCATTCATATCCACTTGAAACTTCCTTTACGTCATCTTTAAATCTTCTTAAAGATTGAACATCGCCTTGATGGATAATGATTCCATCACGTAATATTTGAACTTTACTCTCTCTTGTTATTTTCCCTGAAATCATGTAACTACCAGCTATTATAGTTCCGTTTGGAAGCTTAAATGTATCTCTAACTTCCGCTCGTCCAATAAAGTTTTCTACAAATTTAGGAGCATGCATACCTTTAATTGCAGCTTCAATATCTTCCAAAGCCTTATAAATTACTGTATACGTTCTGATGTCAATTTTTTCTTCTTTCGCAATGTCTAAAGAGTTGTTATTAGGTCTAACGTTAAATCCTATTATTATAGCATTGGAAGCAGAAGCTAATGAAATATCAGACTCAACGATTCCACCTACTCCAGTATGAACGATGTTTATTTTTACTTCATCAGTTGGTATTTTCAATATAGATTGAACCAATGCCTCTACAGAACCTTTAACATCACCTTTTACAATTAAGTTTAGTTCTTTCAACTCTCCCTCTCTTATTCTTGAGAACAAGTCGTCAAGGGAAACTTTTGTAGTTTGCAATTGTTCTGATCTTACTTTTTGATTTATCGCATCTGCATATGTTCTTGCTTCTTTTTCGTCAGCAAAAGCATATAATAAATCACCAGCATTAGGCACCTCTGACAAACCATGAATTTCCACAGGTATAGATGGTCCCGCTTTTTTAACAGGCTTTCCTTTGTCATTAAGCATATTTCTAATTCTACCACTAGAAACTCCCGATGCTACATTATCTCCAACTTTTAATGTTCCTTTTTGAACTAATACTGTTGCTACTGGACCTTTACCAACGTCTAATTTAGCTTCAATTACAGAAGCTACAGCAAGTCTATTTGGATTAGCTTTAAGTTCTTGCACTTCAGCTACTAATAAAACCATATCTAGTAATTCGTTTATACCTTCACCTGTGTGAGCTGATACTGGAACCACGATAGTGTCTCCACCCCAGTCTTCAGGAATTAAGTTTTGCTCAGCTAGTTCTTGCTTTACTCTTTCTGGATTTGCTTCTGGCTTATCCATTTTATTTATTGCAACAATTATTGGAACTTCTGCACTTCTAGCATGAGCAATAGCTTCTATTGTCTGAGGCATAACACCATCATCAGCAGCTACTACTAGTATAGCTATGTCTGTGACTTGGGTACCCCTCATTCTCATCATAGTGAAAGCCTCATGGCCCGGAGTGTCTAAGAAAGTAATTTTCTCATCTTCAACTCTAACTGTATATGCCCCGATATGTTGTGTTATTCCTCCAGCTTCGCCTGCAGTAACTTTTGTAGATTTAATCTTATCAAGTAATGATGTCTTACCATGGTCAACGTGACCCATTACAGTAACTACAGGAGCTCTCTTCTCTAAGTCTTCTTCCTTGTCATCAGAATCTAATCCAAATTGTTCTGATATAGGAACTTCAACCTCTGGCTCTGGAGCTTCAATTTCAACACCTAGTTCTATTGCTAAAACTTCAACAACTTCTTCATCTAAATTTTGATTAATTGTTGCCATTACTCCAAGACCCATTAATTTTGTAATGATTTCTGCAGTAGTTCTATTTATAGCTTCTCCAAATTCTTTTACAGTTATTGGATACTTGATTGAGTATACATTTGAACCATCTTGAACTTTGTCATCTTTTCTTTGAGCAGCTTTTTGTTTAGAAGCTGCTAGACCTGTTTTCTTAGTTAGATCCCTTCTAAAAGTACTTGGTTTATTGTCTCTTTCATTAAATGTTTTATCTTCACGCTTATTGCTTTTTTGTGTTGTTCTTTTTTTGTTATAGGGCTTATTTCCTCTATCAGCTGTAGGTGCTGCAGTTTCCTTTTGTGGTGCATCTTTTTTGAATTGTTTAGCTGGTGGTTTATTACCATCTTTAGGGGACGAATTTTTTTGAACAAATCTATCTTTTTGTGTAGTTGAATCACGTCTATCGGGTCTTGCTGCTCTATCGCTACGTTGACCTTTATCTTTTGAATCACTTTTTTCACTTGTTCTTTTAACTTCCCCTGCTCTTTCTTCCCTAGGCTTGGTTGCTTCTCTTTTTTCTCTATTTCGATTAGCCTGTTCTCTTTGTCTTTTGGCCTCTTCGGATTTTTTCTTCTCTTCTATTTCTTTTTGTTCCTTTTCTTTAGCTTGTTGTGCCAGTCTTTTTTCTATTTCATCTACGTTAACACGTGGTTTTGCCACATCTTTTGGTGGATTTTTTTTAGTCGTATTTTTATTGAAGTAGTTTCTGATAGTATTAACTTCATTTTCCTCTAAACTCGTCATCGAGTTAGCAACATTTAAACCTAATTCTTTTGCAACTCTAACCACTTCTCTATTATCAATCTTTAATGATTTTGCTAGTTCATGTACTCTCAAATGCTACACCTCCATAGTGTATTTACTCTTTTGCTATCATATTTTTTAAATCATCGTATATATCCTCGCCTATTTTACTTTTTAAGCTCTTTTCCAATTCTCGATTTACTTTTGCCTTTTCAAAACACTCGATAGAGTTACAAATGTATACGCCTCTTCCATTTGCCTTTCCAGTAGTGTCTACGAAAATTTCACCTTCTTTATTTTTTACGATTCGGATGAGATCTTTTTTGACAATATTTTCTCCACATCCTACACATTTTCTTGTGGGTGTTTTTTTTATTTTCATAACTACACCTTATATTTCTTCTTTAACAACAGAATATTTATCATCGGCATTATATATATCCTCAAAATGTTCTTTGTCTTCAATACTTATGCCTTTTGGTGCATTTTCGTCATATGTTATTACTTCATAATATTCTTGATCTTGATTCATTAAATCGTTTAATTTTTCTTGTTCTTCTTCGGATAAATTATCGTAATACTCGTCAAATTGTGTTTCAGATTTTATATCTATTTTCCAATTCGTCAATTTAGCTGCTAGTCTTGCATTTTGACCTTCTTTTCCAATTGCAAGAGACAATTGATAGTCAGGAACTATTACAAGCGCAGACTTTTCTTTCTCATTCACTACTACTTCAACTACCTTTGATGGAGAGAGTGAATTTGCTATAAAGTTTCTTATTTTTTTATCCCAAACTACTATATCTATCTTTTCATCATCTAGTTCATCAACTATAGCGCGGACTCTAGATCCCTTGAAACCTACACAAGCTCCCAATGGATCCACATCTTCTGATTTTGAGAATACTGCTATCTTGGTTCTAGATCCAGCTTCTCTTGCGATAGAAAATATGTCTACTATGCCTTCTTGAATCTCAGGAACCTCTAACTCAAATAACCTCTTTATCAAAGAAGGATGGGATCTCGATAAAATAATCTGCGGACCTTTTGTAGTTTTTTTTACTTCCAAAACAAATAATTTTAATCTGTCACCCTGATTATATTCCACACCTTCAATTTGTTCTGAAGGGGGAAGAATAGCTTCTGTCTTTCCTAAGTCAAAAAATATTACATTTTTATTGATTCTTTGTATTTGTCCTGTAATCAGTTCATTTTCTCTATCTACAAAATCTTGATAAATAACGTCCCTCTCAGCATCTTTTATTCTTTGAATCACAACTTGTTTAGCTGTTTGGGCTGCTATTCTTCCAAATTTTGAAGGTGTTATTTCTTTTCTATAAACATCTCCAATTTCTAAAAATGGATCTTCTACTTTGGCCATTGCTACACTTATTTCTTTATATTCGTCTTCTGCTTCTTCTACTACATTTAATTCTGTATATACTGATATATTTCCAGTTTCTCTATCAATTTCAACTTTTGCATTTTGATTTGTACCGTAATTTTTTTTATAACTTGATACTAACGCAGCCTCTAAGGCATCGTAGATCACATCTTTTGAAATGCCTTTTTCTTTTGTAATTTCTTCCAAAGCCATAATAAACTCTTTATTCAAAATTGATTACCTCCCGAAATCTATATATTGCCTCATGATAGCAATATTATTTGTTTCAATTTCTAATACATTATCCTCTACCTTTAAATAAATTTTTTCTTCATCGTAATCTTCTAGTGTACCTACATAATCTTTTTGGTTATTAACTTTAGAATAGAGTTTAATCTCTATTTTATTACCAAGATTTCTTCTATAGTCATCTAAAGTAGTAAGCTTTCTGTCCAATCCTGGTGAGGCTACTTCTAAATTGTAGTTGTTTGGAAAATATTCATCTAAATTAATTTCACTTTCCACTGCTCTACTAATTTGCGTGCAATCGTCTAAGGAGACTCCTTCTTTTTTGAATATAATTATTTCAATTATTGGATTTGTCTTAGACTGTATTTTCACTTCTACTAATTCCATTTCGTTTGCAATTACTATCTCATTTATTTTATTTGTCAATTCTTGTCTATTCATATCTCACTCCAAAAAATTGAGAGTGGTCTTAACCACTCTCTCCCCTTAAACATTATTTTATATATAATACCACTTTTATGTCTTAAAATCAAGACTTTACGACATTTAATAAGACATTTTTAAAATAAAGTTAATTATAATTTCAACCTTACTTTTCTTAAAATAATGACAATTGATTACTCTCGCTAAGACCTTCTAATACTCCTATGCCCTTTAAATATTCTATGCAAGTATTAGATAATCTAGTTCTTTTAACTAAATCTTCAATAGAAAGAAATTCTTCCTTATCGCTTTCTTCTGAAATAGCTTCGGCAACATTTAAACCCAAATTAGGTACCACCCTGAATGGGGGTATTATTTTACCGTCAATAATAGTAAATTTACTTGCTTCAGAAGTGTACAGTCCAATATTTCCCAGCTCGCATCCTCTAGCAAACATCTCCAAAGCTATCTCGTATATTGGTATATCCTTTTCTTCTTTTGCAGTAAGGTCTACTTCATTTTTAATCTCTTTTAGTTTTCTTATAATAGCATCAGGTCCTTGAGATATAGTTGCTAAATCAAAGTTTTCTAGTTTTGTACTTAAAAACGTAGCATAAAAAGCGTCTGGATAGTAGACTTTATAATATGCTAGCCTAACTGACATAGTTACATATGCAACTGCATGAGCTTTGGGAAACATGTAGGAAATCTTATTCAAAGAATTGATATACCAATCTGGTAAATCCAGTTCCCCAATAATTTCTTCCTCTTCAGGTGTCAGCCCTTTTCCTTTTCTAACTTTTTCCATTATTGAAAAGGCAAATTTTTTCTCAGCTCCTACATTTATTAAATCTTGCATAATATCTTCTCGCGTAGATATAACTTCTTTTAACGTAGCACTTCCACTATTAACTAACTCTTCAGCATTTCCAGTCCATACATTAGTACCATGGGATAGTCCACTAATTTGAACTAATTCTGCAAATGTAGATGGAGTAGTTGCCTTTAACATCCTTTGTACAAAGTTTGTACCAAATTCTGGAACACCTAATGTTCCTATTTCAAAATCACAAATATTAGAGTCCAATTCCAATGCATCAGCAGAACTGAATATACTCAGTACCTTTTTATCGTTTAATGGTGTTTTCATAAAGTCAGTACCGGTCAATTCTTCAATCATTTTAATCATACTAGGCACATCATGTCCAAGTATATCTAACTTCAGTATATTTTCACTGATGCTATTATAGTCAAAATGCGTTGTGACTATATCACTTTCCGCTGAATTTGCTGGTTTTTGTATTGGAGTGAAATCGTGTATTTCTTTGTACTCTGGAACAACCATTATTCCACCTGCATGTTGTCCTGTTGTCCTTTTTATTCCTACTAAAGATTTGCTTAATCTGTCAATTTCAGATTTTGAATAAAATTTATTCGTTTCTTCAAGGTATTTTTTAACATATCCAAAAGCTGTTTTTTGCGCAACAGTTCCTATGGTTCCTGCTCTAAATACTTTTCCTTCACCGAATAATTCTTCTGTGTATTTGTGAGCAGTTAATTGATATTCACCAGCGAAGTTTAGATCTATATCCGGCTCTTTGTCTCCATCAAAACCAAGAAACACTTCAAATGGAATGTCATCCCCATATTTATTTAAAGGTGTTGAACATTTGGGACAATTTTTATCTACAAGGTCGCTTCCTGAAAACACTTGAAGTTTTTGCATGTCTATGAGTTCTGAATATTTACAATTAGGACAAGAGTAGTGAGGAGCTAATGGATTTACTTCAGTAATACCTGTTAGTGTAGCAACTATACTTGATCCTACTGAACCTCTAGATCCCACCTGATAGCCATCTTCGTTAGACTTTTGAACTAACTTTTGAGCAATGATATACATAACTGAATATCCATTTTTTATTATTGCATCTAACTCTCTATAAACTCTTTTCTCAATGTAATCAGGTAAAGGATCTCCATAAATTTCATGAGCTTTTTTAAGAGTCATCTCTTTTAACATTTCATCTGAACCATCTATTATAGGCGGATAAGTTCCCTTAGGTATAGGGGTGATTTCCTCTATCTGTTCATTAATTTTTTTAGGATTTCGTATGACCACTTCAAACGCTCTGCTGTCTAGATATGAAAATTCTTCTAGCATCTCATCAGTTGTTAAGAATTGGTAATCATTGTCATATTCGCCTCTATTGTTTTTTACCGAATGCTTTAGCACCTTTCTAGATTCTCGGAGTTCTTCATCCAAATAATGCACATCCCCTGTAGCAACAACTAATTTGCCAAACTCATCTCCCAATTTTAAAATTTGTTTATTAATGTCTTCTAGTTCTTTTACAGTGTTAAAATACTCTGGGATTAAATTCATGTTGTTTTTCGTAGGCTGAATCTCTAAATAATCATAATAATTTACGATTTTTTTAATCCTTTCACTTGAGTAGTTTTTAACTATACTTTGATATAATTCTCCATCTTGACATGCGCTACTTATTAATAATCCATCTCTATGAGCTTCAAAAACCGATTTAGGAACCTTTGGAGTATAGTTAAAGTGGTCAATATGTGAAAGTGATACTAATTTATATAAATTTTTTAATCCTGTTAGATTTTTAGCTAAAATTACCGCATGATAAGCCTGTCCCATATGCTTTTCTCGCTTATCTATTAGCGATTCAATATATTTTAAAGTATCACTGAAATCATTATTTTTGTACCCTTCTTCTATTAATTTAACAAATATTTCCCCTGTAGCCTTTGCATCATCCACAGCCCTATGAGCATTTTCTAAAGAAACTCCCAGTCTTTTAGCTACATTTCCTAGACTATGACTTCTTACATTTGGATAGAAAATCCTCGACAACTCTAGTGTGTCAATATAAGGTTTTTTAAATTCTAATCCGTATCTTTCAAAACTGTTTTTTATGAAACTTATATCAAAAGATGCATTATGGGCAACCAAAATAGAATTAGATATAAATTTATTAAAATCATCTACTACTTCATTAATTTCAGGTTGATTTACTAACATGGAATCAGTAATTCCTGTTAGTGCAATTATTTCGTCTTTTAATGGTTCCTTGGGGTTAATTAAAATATTAAAACTATCTATAATCTCTCCGTTTTGTATTTTAATAGCACCTATTTCAATAATTTTATCATTTTTGGCAGAAAATCCTGTAGTTTCCACGTCAAATATGACAAAACTATCCAATGAATTGTCTAAATATTCTCTATCTTTTATTATTCCATCATAGTCGTCGACTAAATTTATTTCCATGCCATATAAAATCTTGACGCCATATTTAAAACCTGCATACATAGCACTGGGAAATGCCTGTACTACGCTGTGGTCAGTTATAGCAATAGCATCATGACCCCAAAATTTTGCACGTTTAATATAGTCTTCTGCTCCATTTATTCCATCTTGTGCACTCATAGAAGTATGAAGATGAAGCTCAATTCTTTTTTCGTCATTAAGATCCTCGCGGGGATTGACATCGTATATTTCAAAATATGAAGGTTTAATATAATTGGATTTAACAAATGTATCGTAGGTCATTTCCCCAATTACTTTTATTCCCATTCCTTCTTTTATTCCATTCTTATATTTATCTACATCTTCCTTATTTAAAAATATTTTGACATATGTGGATTCAGTGTAATCAGTATAACTAATTGTCAATATTTCCTTTTCACCGTTGAGTATTTCTTTGAATTCAATATTATAAATTATGCCACTAGTAGAGCAATTGCCATAAACTGTATCTAAATCTTTTATATCTACATCAGGAGGAATATTTTTGGGAAGTTTTTTATATATTAAAGGTCCATCATCTTCTGTTGGTACTAGATTAATTTTCTTCTTTATTGGTTCTTTGACTGTTTGAATTTTACTTTCAATTTCATTTTCTTCAGTTTCGATTCTATCCAAGAAATCTTCAATGTTTTTATCTTCAAACTTCTCCTCAATTATGAGATTGCATTCTAGATTGTTGCATATCATGGATAGTTCTTCTAATTTTTCTTTATCTATTGATTCAAAAAGTTTTAATTTTACATCCATTCCTTCAATATCTAATTTGAATTGGTAATCTTTCATAGAAAATTCTTTAGAAATAAAACTTTTAATTTCTTCTTCTTTACTTTCCAATTCAAAATTGAAGAACTCTATCTCTACATCTAGTTCTTCAAGATTTTTAAGAAAGTTTTCTCTGATTTCGAATATTTGATCTTCTTTTATTGAATTTTTTGATGTCAAACTAATCAAAACTTTTTCCATAGATTTAAATATTTTGACATCGTCGATAAAAATATTAGAAAAATTTCGACTAAGATTTGGAAACACATCGGTGATTATTTTGTTTTTTAATTCCATTTAGATTTTTAAGCACCTTCCTCTTCTTCATTTATTAGCTCAATTAGCCTATCTATCAACTTATCTTCAATAACTCTGTCTATAACTTTCCCATTTTTAAATATGATGCCTTCGCCATTCATACCAGTTATTCCAAAATCTGCTTCTTTGGCTTCACCAGGTCCATTAACAACACAACCCATAACTGCAATTTTTTTATTGCCTTTAATTTCATTAGTTCTAGATTCTAATTTTTTAACCATTTCAATCAATTGAATATCAGTTCTAGAACAAGTCGGACATGAAACAATTTCCACCCCAAACTTTCTAAGTCCAAGGGATTGCAAAATATATTTAGCAACTTTAATTTCTTCTAAGGGATTTTCGCTTAGGGAAACTCTTATAGTATCACCAATACCCATATATAAAAGAGTTCCAATACCTATGGAAGACTTGACTGAACCTCTTAATAATCCACCTGCCTCGGTTACGCCTAAGTGTATGGGGTAAGAGCATTTTTCCCTCAATTGAATATTGCTATTGATATTCATTTTTACATCACTAGCTTTAATTGAAACTTTTATATTAGAAAAGTTAAATTTTTCAAGGAGTTGTATTTCATTTAAAGCACTTTCCACTAAAGATTGTTCATTGACTCCATTATATTTATCCAAAAGTTCATGGGAAATAGAACCTGAGTTTACTCCTATACGAATAGGTATATCAAAGTGCTTACAAGAATTTACAACTTCTTTTACTTTTAATTCTGATCCAATATTACCAGGATTAATCCTAATGCAATCAGCTCCATTTTCAGCAGCTAATAATGCCAATTTATGATCAAATTGAATATCAGCAATTAAAGGAATATTTATTTGTTCTTTAATTGATTTAAGTGCCTCTCCGTCTTCTTTACTTGATACCGCTACGCGTATGAGTTCACATCCTAGTTCTTCCAAACTTTGTATTTGTTTTACTGTGCTAATTGCATCCATGGTCTTTGTATTAGTCATGGACTGTATGGTTATTGGATTATCTCCTCCAACCTTAACATTACCTACTTCTATAGTTTTAGATAAGCTCATTTTTTCTCCTATTTCTATAATCTAGGGTTTAATATATCATTAAAAATTGTAACGTATAAAATTAACCCAAATAACAATGTCAAACCTACAATATTTAAACCCATCTTCACTTTATCTGGAACTTCCCTTTTGGTTATCATTTCAATTAAATTAATTATTATTGTGCCCCCATCTAGTGCAGGAAACGGAAGTAAATTAAATGCTCCTAGATTTGCACTTATTACGCCAGCAATAAATAACATTGACATTACTCCACCATTAGCTTGGCTTCCTATAACCCTTACAATACCGATCGGGCCACTCAGTTCTGATACACTTGCTGTTCCAGAAATGAGATCTCCAATAAATGAATATACATTTTTTACTACGTCTATTGTCTGTTTAACAGATGCTCCGAAGACTCCACTCATCGGCTTTCTTTTGGGAGAGATTCCAATCACTGTGCTATTGCCTTCTTTGATAGGTTGCACTTCAATGTCCAAAGGAGCTCCACCTCTATCTATATTCACAATGACTGAATCCTTATTAGTTGCGTTTAATGTTTTTGAAATATCTCCCCATTCTAAAATAGGAACATCATCTATAGAGATAATAATATCGCCTGGTAAAATTCCAGCAGATTCTGCAGGGGAATTGGATATTGTGTTTTCAACCTCCGTACTTGGTATTCCTAAGTTTGAATAAACTATAAAAAATAAGATTATAGCCAAAAAAAAGTTCATAGCAGCTCCTGCTATAATAACAGCTATTCTCCTTAGAGGAGAAGCATTATTAAAGCTTCTAGGATTATCTGAGTCTTCTTCCTCTCCTTCCATGGCGACGTAACCACCAATTGGAAGTGCCCTGAAAGAATACTGAGTTTCTTCGCCTTTTTTTGAAAAAATCTCTGGTCCCATACCTATTGAAAATTCATTTACCTGAATATTATTAATTTTAGCTATAATAAAATGTCCAAATTCATGGACAAGAATTACTGATAAGAATATTAATATTGAATATATAATTGACATTAATTCACTCCTTAAAAATAGAAATAAAAGTATAAATTCAGTACCACAGGTGCAACTAATATCACAGAATCGAATCTATCTATTATTCCTCCATGGCCTGGGATCAGATGCCCAAAATCTTTTATTCCTGTATCTCTTTTGATTCTAGATGCTACTAAATCTCCACATTGTGCTATGATCGATCCTGTAAAGCCCAATATCAAGTCAATTGGAAGTATTCCAATACCAAAGTACGATAAGTAGAGAGTTGTTATGATAACTGTTGCGACAATTCCTCCAATTGCTCCTTCAATAGATTTTTTTGGACTTACATCAGGAATCAGTTTATGTTTACCCAATGATATTCCAACTAAATAGGCAAAACTATCTGTAGAAAATGCAATTATAAAAATCAATCCTATAAATGCTGAATTTTGAATCAATGCAATGGACGAAAATCCTAGTATAACGTAAAATAATGAAAAAGTAAGAATTGATACATTCATTATGTTATTTCTCAAAAATAATAAGTCAAATAAACTTAAAACCATAATAAAATAAACTGTAAAAATTATAGAATTAAAAAAATACACCTCTAAAAAATTAAATATAGAAATTAAAAATAAATATTCAGATTTTAGCTTTATGTCTAATTTCAAGAAAGCTTTTCTTAATTCAAAAAGTCCTATTAGTATTAAAAAAAAGACTGCAATATTAATTATAATGCCACCAATATACAAAACAGCACTTAAAATAATTATTCCAAATATTGCAACTATAACTCTTATCCAAAATTCTGACAATTAAATTCCCCCAAATCTTCTATTTCTCTTCTGATATTCTATAATTGAAATATAAAACTCATAAGAGTCGAAATCCGGCCATAGTACATCACTAAAATATAATTCTGCATATGCTATTTGATATAATAAAAAATTGCTAATTCTTAATTCACCACTGGGTCTGATTAGCAAATCTACATTTGAATTTCCTCTTGTAAATAGTTTTTCTTCGAATTCTATCTCTGTGATGCTATTAATTTCTTCTTCAGATTTATTTTGATATTCTCTAACTAAATTTTTACAAGCAGATAAAATTTCTTGTCTGCTACCATAGTTTAAACAAATATTTAAAGTCATGCCTGTATTGTCTTTTGTTTTATCGATGGCGTATTGAACCTTTGATAATGTATTTTTTGGCAACTCTGAAAGTTCTCCCAAAACTTGTAATTTTACATTGTTACTATTCAGTTCATCTATATATTTTTCGATAAATTTGACCACTAAGAACATAATTTTTTCAACTTCATCAACTGGTCTTTTCCAATTTTCTGTTGAAAATGCAAATAATGATAGAACTTCTATCCCCAAATTTGAAGCAGTTCTAACTATCTCCACAACCCTATTTGCACCTTCTAGATGTCCATATGATCTTATTTTATTTTTTTTCTTGGCCCATCTACCATTGCCGTCCATAATTATTGCTATATGTTTAGGTAAATTTTGTATATCAATTTCTTTTAAAATTTTTTCATTTTTGTTCATATTCTAATTATAATACATTCATTTGATTTATTCCATAAAAAATAGCCAAGTTCATCTTGGCTATCCTTTAAATTTCCATTATTTCTTCTTGTTTTTTGGAAGTTATCTCATCAATCTCTTTTATAGTTTTATCTGTTAGATCTTGGATATCTCCTTCGATGTTTCTTCGTTCATCTTCAGAAACTTCACTGGATTTTTCCATTTTTTTAATTTGATCCATAGCATCTCTTCTGATGTTTCTAATGGATACTTTTGCATTCTCGCCATAACCACTTACTTGTTTAGTAAGATCTTCTCTTCTTTCAGTTGTTAGAGGAGGAATTGCTAAACGTATAATTTTCCCGTCATTAGATGGATTAATACCAATATCAGATCTTTGGATAGCTTTTTCTATCTCGCCAATCAAGCTTGCATCCCAAGGCTGAATAGTCATCAATCTAGCTTCTGGAACGGAAATTCCAGCAACTTGATTTAATGGTGTATCAACGCCATAATAAGGAACTGTAATTTTATCTAAAATAGCAGGATTTGCTCTTCCAGCTCTTACGGATTTCAACTCTTCAGTATAAACTGAAACACTTCTTTTCATTTTTTCTTCAAATGGTTTCAAAAAGGTATTCATTTTTAAACTCCTTCTTTTACAATGGTTCCAATATTTTTTCCAATTATTACGTCTACAATATTGCTAGGGTTATCAATTCCAAAGACTATCAGTGGAATATTATTATCCATGCACAAGGATGTTGCTGTTGCATCCATTATTTTTAAATCTAAGGTTAGTATTTCTTTGTAAGTTAATTTATCAAATTTTTTAGAATCAGGATCAACATTAGGATCAGAGCTATAAATACCATCTGTTCCTTTTTTAGCTAAAAGAATTACATCAGCATCAATTTCTGCCGCTCTTAGTGCCGCAGTAGTATCTGTTGAAAAAAATGGATTTCCAGAACCAGCAGCAAATATTACTACTCGCTTTTTTTCCAGATGACGTATAGCACGTCTTCTAATGTATGGTTCTGCGACAGCTCGCATTTCAATTGCTGATTGAACTCTTGTAACTACGCCGATTTTTTCCAAAGAGTCTTGTAGAGCGATAGCATTCATAACAGTTCCTAGCATCCCTACATAATCTGATGCAGCCCTGTCATCTAACTTAGCATCTCTGCCTCTCCAGAAATTTCCACCGCCAACTACTATACTTACTTCTACTCCTAAATCTACCACTTTTTTTATTTCATTTGCTATGGTAGTCATAGTGTCGATATCAACGCCCATTTGCTTATCGCCAGCTAGGGCTTCACCGCTCAGTTTTAGTACAATTCGTTTAAATATTGGCTGCATTGGAACACCTCGATTATTTGCCAATTTGTTTAGCTACTTCTGCTGCAAAGTCTTCTTCTCTTTTTTGTAGACCTTCTCCTAATTCATATCTAACAAATCTTCTGATTTTAATATTTTCGCCAATTTTTGCAGCTAAATCGGTTAAAAGTTCTCCTACAGTAATGTCAGAATCTTTAATAAACTTTTGGTCTAATAATACGATTTCTTCATAAAACTTATCTAGTCTACCTTCAACCATTTTTTCTACAATGTGTTCTGGTTTTCCTTCGTTTAATGCTTGTTGTTTTAAAATTTCTTTTTCGTGCTCTAATTCTTCAGCTTGTATTTCTTCTCTTGTAAGATATTTAGGGTTTGCTGCAGCAATTTGCATAGCTATATCCTTGCAAAATTGTTTGAACTCATCATTTTTAGCAACGAAGTCAGTTTCAGAGTTTACCTCAACGATTACCCCAATTCTTCCACCATGAATATAAGATTCAACTAAACCTTCTGAAGCAATTCTGTCAGATTTTTTTTGAACACTGGATATTCCTTTTTCTCTAAGCCAATCAATTGCTTTTTCTAGATTACCATCATTTTCTACAAGAGCTTTTTTACAATCCATCATTCCAGCTCCTGTTATATCCCTCAATTCTTTTACTAATGCAGCAGTTATTTCCATTTTATCCTCCTTATTTACTATAAAATAAGAGTTCTTAATAAAAGAACTCTTAATTAATTATTCTTGAGCTTCTTCTGTATCTTCTTCAGAGAAACTTTCTAATTCCTCATCTTCAATTTCTTCATCGTCAAAAACTTCTTCAGATATTTCAGTTTCTTCATCTTCGTCAAAAAAGATTTCTCCATCTTTTCCTTCAATTATTGCATCAGCAATTGTTTTTGTAATTAATTTTACAGCTCTAATTGCATCGTCATTTCCTGGAATAGGATAATCTATTTCATCTGGGTCACAATTAGTATCAATTATAGCAATTGTGGGTATTCCCAAGATTTGTGCTTCTTTAACTGCGATATCTTCTTTTTTTGGATCCACAATGTATAAAATATCAGGAACTCTTTTCATGTTTTTTATTCCGCCAAGAAATTTTTCAAGTTTGTCTCTTTCAGCTAACATTTTCAAAATTTCTTTTTTAGGGAATACGTTAATGGAACCATCTTCTTCCATCTTGTTTAACTCGTGAAGTCTTTCGATTCTCTTTTTAATAGTTTCAAAGTTTGTCAAAAGTCCACCTAACCATCTTTGGTTTATATAGTGCATTCCTGATCTTTTAGCTTCTGATTCAATCGATTCTTGAGCTTGCTTTTTTGTTCCAACAAAAAGAACTTCTCCGCCTTCTGCTACAACTTCTCTCATAAAAGCATAAGCCTTTTCGATTTCTACAACTGTCTTTTGTAAGTCAATGATGTAGATACCATTTCTTTCTGTAAAGATATATTTAGCCATCTTTGGATTCCATCTTCTAGTTTGATGTCCAAAGTGTACGCCTGCTTCTAACAGGGCTTTCATAGATATTACTGACATATTTCCTCCTGTGTTTTTTATTCTGCCATAAGCGTCTCTTGAAATAGGGACCAATAGGCAACTCCTAATTCATCTGCTCATGTGATTCATTTACGTAGTAAATTATAACATAATCCTTTTGACAGTTCAATTTAAAAAGATTTTCTCTCTTTAACTCTAGCGCTCTTGCCAACTCTGTCTCTTAGATAGAATAATTTTGCTCTTCTAACTTTACCCATTCTCACTACATCAATTCCTGCAATTCTTGGTGAATGTAGTAAAAAAGTTCTCTCTACTCCAACTCCGTATGAGATTCTTCTTACAGTAAAAGTCGTTTTAACTCCACTACCTTGGATCTTTAAAACAATACCTTCAAAAGCTTGTATTCTTTCCCTAGTTCCTTCGATAATTCTATAATTAACTCTTATTGTATCCCCAACTCTAAATTGGGTAATTTCTTCTTTTAATTGCTCTTGTTCTAGCATATTAATTATGTCCATATTAACCTCCTAATTTGTATACTATTCTTTTTTTATCATATCTGGTCTAACTGACATAGTTATGTCAATAGCCGTTTGTTTTCTATATTCCTCTATCAGCTTATGATTTCCTGATAATAACACTTCTGGGACTGCCAGTCCGTCAAATACTGGCGGTCTGGTGTATTGATGATATTCAAGCAAATCATTTGAGAAGCTTTCGTCCATAGAAGATTCTTCGTTACCTAAAACCCCAGGCAGCAATCTACTGATGGAATCGATTAATACTAATGCCCCTAATTCACCGCCTGTCAAGATATAATCACCTATGGAAATTTCTTCGTCTATATACTTATCTATGATTCTTTGATCAATCCCTTCGTAATGACCACACACTAATACTATGTGCTTTTTTTCAGAAAGATTTCTTGCAATATCTTGATTAAAAACCTTTCCTCTAGGAGATAGATAAATTATATAGGAGTTTTCCTTTTGTACTGACTTAATACAATCTGACAAGGGTTGTGGTGTCATCACCATGCCGGGTCCGCCACCGTAGGGATAATCGTCAACTTTTTTGTGCTTGTTTAAAGAAAAATCTCTAATATTTATTGAATTTACTTCTATCAGCTCTTCCGAAATTCCTCTTTTGATTATACTATAATCTCTAATTGAGTCTGTAAATTCTGGAAAGAGTGTCAATATATCAAACTTCATTAAACATCCCTTTTATTGGAGATACTATTATTTCTTTTTTACCTATATCAACATTTACAATAAATTCCTTGACCGCAGGCAACGAGCCACGCAAATTTTCTGATTCTACAACGTAGACATCATTAGAAGCACCTTGTACTATATCAGTGACAGTACCTAGGTATTTTCCCGATTTATCATAAACACTACATCCTAGAATATCCGAAAGATAATAATTTCCATCTGGAAGTTTAGCTTCATCCTCTGATTTAATGTAAATTCTAGAATCTTTAAACTTCATCACATCGTTAATATCAGAATATTCCTTAAACTCTAAAATTACTAAGTTTTTGAAATATGATACTTTATCAATGGTTACAAGTTCTTTATTTTCACCTAAATATACTTGACCATATTCTTCAAATCGACTGACATCAAATGTATAAGGAAAAACTTTAACATTGCCTTTGATTCCGTGTGTATTAGTTATTATTCCCACTAATGTAAACATCAGTTTGTTTCCATTATTTTCAAATTATATTCTATGCCTTTACGTAATGATATAGCTCTTAGAATATTTCTAATATTCTTAGCAATTTTTCCCTTCTTGCCAATTATTCTACCCAAGTCTTCATCCGCTACATAAAGTTCAAGCAAAACTTCTTTATCACCTATTTGATTCTCTACAATCCTAATTTCTTCAGGTTTAGTGACAATGTGTTTTGCAATATATTCTACTAATTCTTTCATCAAAGTCACTGTAACTAGTTTGTAGTTTCAGTTTCTTCTACAGCTACTTCTTCAACTGACTCTGGTATAACTTCTTCAGTTTCTATATTATTTTCTGTAGAATTTGTGTAATTCCCGTAAACATCGAAATTATTAAAAAGTCTATTAACTACATCTGTAGGTTTAGCGCCTTTTTTAATCCATTCGTTCGCTTTTTCGTTGTCTACTTTTAAAGTGATAGGTTCTGTTAATGGATTGTAATAACCTATCTCTTCAATGAATTTTCCATCTCTAGGAGCTCTTGAATCTGCTACTACTATTCTGTAGAAAGGATTCTTTTTGCTTCCCATTCTCCTCAATCTAATCTTTACTGCCATAATGCACCTCCGTATTATAGTGAAAAAGGAAATTTACCTCTTCCCTTTTTCATGGTTTTTTCCATGCTGCCAAACTGCTTCATCATCTTTTTCAATTCTTTAAATTGTTTTAGCAGTTTGTTTACATCTGTTACTTGCGTACCACTACCATCAGCTATTCTCTTTCTTCTTGATCTATCAATTATTTCAGGTTTTTCCCTTTCTTTGAAAGTCATGGATTTAATAATAGCTTCAATTCTATCAAATTCTTTCTCATCTACACTGACTCCTTTAAGAGCCGATTTATTTACTCCAGGTATCATAGATATTATGTCCTCTAGTGGACCCATACTGCGAACCTGTTCTAATTGGCTTAAATAATCTTCTAATGTGAAAGATTGATCCCTGAGTTTTTGTTCTAATTCTCTTGCGCTTTTTTCATCGATAGCAGACTCAGCCTTTTCAATAAGACTTAAAACATCTCCCATCCCTAATATTCTAGATGCCATCCTGTCTGGATGAAAAGTTTCTAAATCATTTAACTTTTCTCCCATACCAACAAGCTTAATAGGTTTATCTACGACTCCTCTAATTGATAGAGCAGCTCCACCTCTTGCATCTCCGTCTAATTTGGTAAGTACAATACCTGTAACTTCCAAATTGTCATTAAAGCTTTTTGCTACATTAACAGCATCTTGTCCTGTCATAGCATCTACAACTAGCAATATTTCGCTGGGATTAGTTGATAGTTTTATATTTTTTATTTCTTCCATCATACTATCGTCTATGTGAAGTCTACCCGCTGTGTCTATGATTACTACATCATTTCCATTTTTCTTAGCATATTCTATACCAGCTTTTGCTATATCTACAGGATTTATTTTGTCGCCCATAGTGAACACTGGAACATCTACTTGTTTTCCAACTGTTTCTAGTTGTTTTATTGCTGCTGGTCTATAAATATCTCCTGCAACTAATAAAGGTTTTTTATTTTCTTTTTTTAAATTTAGTGCTAATTTACCACTCGTTGTAGTTTTACCAGCGCCTTGAAGACCACACATGAGAATAATTGTTGGTGGCTTTCCAGATAAATCTAGTTTTTCTGCTTCTCCACCCATCATAATAGTTAATTCTTCATTAACTATTTTTATGACTTGTTGTCCTGGAGTTAAACTTTCCATAACCTCAGAACCGATGGTTCTTTCTTTAATTTTTTTGACAAAGTCTTTCACAACTTTATAGTTTACATCAGCTTCCAGCAGAGCTAATCTTACTTCTCGCATAGCTTCATCTACATTTTCAGTTGTCAACTTTCCTCTGCCAGTTAATTTTCCTAATGCATTTTGTAATCTTTCTGATAAGTTTTCAAACATTAAGCATCCAACTCCTCTACAATTTCATCTAAAAGAATAATTATGTCTTTATTATCAGAACATGCTTCGTATAAATCGTCTTTAATAATACCAATCAATTCTTTAATGCGATTACTTTTGTTCTTAAGTAACAAGTTTTCTTCAAATCGTTCTAATTCCTTTACTGCTCTTTTGAGATTTTCTGAAACTCCTTGTTTACTAATACCTATTTCTTCAGCAATTTCAGACAAAGTATAGTCTAATCTATAATAATAGTAAAAAGATCTACTCTGGTTCTCTGTGAGTAATTTACCATAATAATCATAAAGAGAATTTAGTCTGACTATATCTTTTATCAAAATTACCTCCTCGTTTTGTTTATGCTATCAAGTTTTTACATTGACTGATTGATTATATACAAACAAAATAAAAATGTCAAGGGAAATCCTTGACATAGTAAAATATTTTATTTTCTTACAATATTTATCAAATCTCTGATAACTTCTCCTCCAATTATCATGCCAGATACAGGTGGTAAGAAAGCAATACTTGGGATAAAACCTAAATCTCTTTCTATAGCTTCTTCATCGGAATAGACTACTTTTAAATCCTTAACACCTTCTTTTTTCAATCTGTTTCTCATCCTTCTTGCAAGAGGACATCCTCTCGTTTCATAAATATCTGCTAATTTCAAACGTGTTGGGTCTAATCTTTTACCAGCTCCCATGGCTGAAATTATTTTAATATTTCGTTCTTTACAGTATTTTATTAATAAGATTTTTGAACTTATGTAATCTATTGCATCTATTACATAGTCGTAATTATCTAAGTTGAAAATTTCAATATTTGTGCTGTCTAGTTTTTCTTTAAATATTTTAACTTTAGCATTTGGATTTATAGATAGTATTCTATCTTTTTGTACCTTGACCTTATCTTGTCCTATAGTATCGACTGTTGCAATTAATTGTCTATTGATATTTGTTATGTCCACTATATCATAATCACAAAGTAAAAATTCTCCAATACCTGATCTTGCTAGAACCTCTACTGCACCACTCCCAACTCCACCTGTCCCAAATATAGCCACTTTAGATTTCAATAGTTTTTCTAAGTTTGCTCTTTCAATAAGACCTTCTGTTCTTTCTAAAAATTTATATTCCATGTTTAATTTTCTTCATATTTTAACAAAGATTCTACTTTGTATTCAGAAAGTTTGTCACGTCCACCTAATCCTACTAATTCAATTAAAAAGATACACGCCAGTACTTCTCCGCCCAATTCTTCTACTAAATTTGCAGTAGCTTTACATGTTCCTCCTGTAGCCAACAAATCATCAACTATTAAAACTTTTTCCCCTTCTTTAATAGCATCAATATGTAACTCTACAACATCCTTTCCATATTCTAGGCCATACGACTCTCCAATAGTATTATGAGGTAGCTTTCCAGGTTTTCTGACAGGCACAAACCCACAATTTAACGCATAAGCTAAACAAGCGCCAATAATAAATCCTCTGGCCTCAACCCCAACGATTTGATCAGGATTATATTTTTTAGCTATTGTTGTTAATTGGTTTATAGCCTCTTGAAGCGCATCTTTTTCCCTCAATAAAGTAGTGATATCTCTAAAAATAATACCTTCTACTGGATAATCATAAATATCTCTAATCTTGTCTTTTAAATTCATATTAACCTCCACGGATTAAAATCTTTACTTTTAAATTAAGTAAGAAATATCCAAAAATTCTTTTATATAAATTAACTATACCACAATAATATTTTTCTTACTATCCATTTTTACAAGGATTTGAATAAGATTATGATATAATAAAACCGAGGTGATTAAATTGAATAATATATTATTTTCCGAAGAGCGTTTAAAATATCTTAAATTATTATCAAAGTCATATAAAAATGTCAATTCTGTAGTTTCAAAAATTATTGACCTTAAAAGTGTTCTATATATGCCCAAAGCAACAGAGCATTTCGTATCAGATATACACGGAGAGTACGAAGCTTTTTATCATGTAATAAATAATGCTTCTGGAGTAATAAAAAATTATATTACAGAACTCTTTAATGACGAAATGGATGAAGAAGAAAAAGCAGAACTTGCTACAATTATATACTACCCTGAAGTAAAATTAGCTAGACTTGAAAAAGATGGCAAAATTACTAACTCATGGTTAAATGACACTCTAAGGCGATTGATAGAAATGACCAGAAGAGTAGGTTCAAAATATAATAGAGAAAAAATCACGGAAGCATTTTCTTCTGATATTTCTTATATTCTTCAGGAATTAATATTTGAAAGCCCAGAAAATAGACATAAAGAGCAGTACTATAAGACAATATTTTCTGAAATCATTAAAATGAATACATCCAAAGTATATATTATAGAACTTTCAAATTTAATTAAAAGATTTGCCGTAGAACATCTACACGTGCTAGGGGATATTTACGACAGGGGGAATCAAGCAGAGCTAGTAATGGACTATTTGGTTAATCATCACGATGCGGATGTACAGTTGGGAAATCACGATATAGTATGGTATGGAGCTTATACTGGATCAGAAGCGCTAATAGCCAATGCTATTCGAATTGCAGTTAGATATAACAATCTATCTACATTAGAAGATGGTTATGGAATAAATCTACTCCCATTAGTAACCTTTGCTCTTGAAACGTATAAAGATGATCCATGTGAGCGTTTTATTCCCAAAGGAAAAGTCACAGAATCCGAGAATGACATGCTCTCAAAAGTTCACAAAGCCATATCTATAATTCAATTTAAAGCGGAATCAAAAATAATCTCCAGGCATCCAGAATTTAATATGAAAGACAGAGATTTAATAAGAAATATTTCATCAGATAATAAGAGAGTAACAGCTTATGGTATAGAATATGATATGTTAGATGACAATTTTCCTACATTAAAAAATGGTATAGAGTATTCAGACGAGGAAAAGTATGTAATAGAAAAATTAGTAGATTCTTTTAATAATAGTACCCGTATGAGAGAACATATGAAATTTTTAGCAGACAAGGGAGACATCTATAATATTTTTAATGATAATCTATTGTTCCATGGATGTATACCATTAAATTCTGATGGAAGTTTTACAGAAACAATCTTTATGGGTTCAAAATTAAAAGGCAAACAGCTTTTAGACGTATTAAACAATACCGTTAAAAAAGCTTTCTACACCCAAAATGACAAAGATAAAACCTATTACAATGATGTATTATGGTATTTGTGGTGCGGTGAAGATTCGCCTCTATTTGGTAAAACTAAAATGACTACATTTGAAAGATATTTTATAGCTGATAAGGAGACTCACAACGAACCTAAAAATCATTATTACGATTTTAGAGACGAAGAAGAAGTTATGGAAAGGATATTAACAGAGTTTGGTATTACTAGTGAAATTGGCAAAATAATCAATGGACATGTTCCTGTTAAAGCCACCCATGGAGAAAATCCTATAAAAGCTGGAGGAAAACTCATAGCTATAGATGGAGGATTTTCTGAAGCATATCAAAGTACTACAGGAATTGCAGGATACACACTGATATCGAATTCATACGGTTTACTTATTGCTACTCACGAACCATTGAAGCCCCTAGATGAAGTTATTGATAATAATTTCGATATAACTAGTAACACTGAATTTGCACTAGAGTATAAAAGTAGAAGAAGAGTTGCCTCTACAGATTTAGGTATGAATATAAAAGAAAGAATAACTGATTTGACCGATTTGTTATCAGCATATAGAAGTGGACAACTTCAAGAAGAAAAATAATAAAAACCTGAGTTCAACTCAGGTTTTCGTCAATTTCGATTCCAAATATGGAGTTAATAAAGGAATTTGAGTCGAAGGGTTGTAAGTCGTCAATCTTCTCCCCTACTCCAATATAAACTACAGGTATTTGAAGCTCGTGAATAAGTGGTAAAACTATTCCGCCCTTGGCAGTTCCGTCCAATTTTGTAATAACTATTCCAGTTACATTAGCTACTTCTTTGAATTCTCTGGCTTGTAAAAGTGCATTTTGTCCTGTGGTTGCATCTAGAACAATTAGAGATTCTTTATTAGCTTCTGGGAAATTTTTATCTATAATTCTATACATTTTTTCTAATTCATTCATCAAATTTGCCTTATTATGCAATCTTCCCGCAGTATCACATAAAACTATGTCAATATCTCTTGCTTTTGCAGCTTGGATTGCATCAAATACAACCGCAGCAGGGTCTGATCCCTCACTATGGTGTACTATATCCACATTCGCCCTTTTAGCCCATTCTTGCAGCTGTTCTGTTGCAGCAGCTCTGAAAGTATCCGCTGCAACTAGAAGAACCTTCTTACCTTGGGTTTTGTATTTGTAAGCAAGCTTTCCTATAGTTGTAGTTTTACCAACTCCGTTTACACCTACAACTAATACAATAGTAGGTTCTTTTTTTGGATCAAATGTTTTTTTGGATTCCTCTAATGTTATCATCTTTTTAGCTTCATCGGCTAATAAAGGTATAACAGAATTTGGATCAGTTATCTTTTCGTTTTTTATTCTTTCCCTTAAGTTGTTTATTAAGCTTATTGTAGTGTCTACACCCACGTCAGCAGTTATCAATATGTCTTCTAAGTCTTCGTATAACTCTTCATCAATGGTTAAATATGTTCCTAAAACTTCATTTATCTTGTCTGTAAAGTTGTTTCTGGTTTTTTCTAATCCAGTAAATACTTTTTTAAAAAATCCAAAGAATCCGTCATTATTAGTTTCTTCTTCTATAATTTCTTCTTCAGATTCTTCAATAATCACATCTTCTTGGGTGAAATCATCAATGACTTCCCCATCATAAGTTGCGTCTACAGAAACTTCTTCTACTATCTCAATGTACTTATCATCTTCATAAGTGTCTTCATCATAGGTAATATCTTCAACTATTTCTTCTACATCAATTACTTCTTCTATTATTTCATCCTGGGTAAAGTCTTCTATTATTTCAATTTCTTCAGATATTATTTCAGATTCTTCAGTTGAAATAATATCTTCGTCTTCAAAAACCTCATCAATAATATCATCCTTCTTTTCATTATCTTCAGGATTTAATACATTTTTAAGCCATTTGAACATTTTTTTCATTCCTTTCTCCAAATTTTAATGATATAACTTTGCTCACACCTGCTTCCTCCATCGTTATTCCGTATAAATAGTCGGCAGCTGTCATTGTTGTTTTTCTATGGGTTATTATCGCAAACTGAATATTACTTAAGTTTATTAAATACGATAGGAATCTTTTTATATTGGATTCGTCTAAGGCGGCATCCACCTCGTCTAATAAGCAAAATGGTGCAGGTCTCGTCTCCAATAGTGCAAATAACAAAGCCACTGTTGTCAAAGACCTTTCTCCTCCAGACATAGCATCTAATAATTGTCTTTTTTTGCCAGGGAGTTGAGCAATTATATCTACGCCTGAGTCTTCAAAGCTTTCAGCTTCTTCTAATGCTAACTCAGCTCTCCCTCCGTTAAATAAATATTTAAAAATTCTATTGAAATTATTATTTATTTCTTTAAAGGATTCATTAAATTTCTCTTCCATTGTCATTTCAATTTCTTTCAACAATTCTTTTAATGATTTTTCTGATTGAATTAAGTCCAAGTGTTGGTTTTTAGTAAAAGCATATCTTTCTTCAGCTTCTCTATAAGATGAAATAGCACCTAAATTTACATTCCCTAGATTTCCTATTTCTTGTTTCATATTCTTAATTGCTGTTTTGGTAATCTTAGTTTTGTAGTCATCAAATAGAAGTATTTCAGGCTCTATTGTAAAATTATAACTTTCTTGTATATCTATAATTAGATTATCAATTTTTTCTTTACTATTTTCTAATTGCGTATTAACAAAGTATAACTCTTTTTCTAAATCCAATAGTTTCCCTTTATTTTCATTGATATCTTGCGTTAATGTATTGTAATTCTCAAAAATTAACTTTCTTTTTTTCTGCAATTCTAGATTTACTTTATCAAAACGTCCATTAACTAATATCAATTTAGATAAAGTGCTTTCATCCAATATGTTTTCTTTTTCAAAAACATCAATTTCTTTAGTATAATCCTCTATTTTTTGATTCAATGAACTAATTTCATTTTTAATTTTACTACAATCTTCTTTAAGTCTGGTGATAGTTCTATTAGTAAATCCTATTTCAGAATCTATATTTGCTAATTCCAAATTTGTTTTTGTAATGAACTCTACAACAGAGTCTTTTTTCTTTTGTAGCTCTGAAACTTTTTCGTCTATTAATTGTTTTTTTGATTCTAGTTCTGAAATGGAATTAGAAGAACTTTCTTCTTCGGCAGTTAAATTCTCTATAATTTTTTTAGTTTCTAGAATTTGTAAGTCATAATTTTTTACTTGTTCTTCATATTCTAGTATGTTATTTCTATTACTTTCATTGCTTAACTTTAACTCAATTAATCTGGAGTTTGTTTTCGTCTTTTCCTCATTTAGAGAGGCAACTTTTTCTTTGATAAAGTTTAAGTTATTTTCTACTTCAAGTATTTTAGATCTTTCTATACTTATTTTATTATCAAGGTTTTGAATTGTTACTTTGTGAAAATCCACTTCTTTTTTTAAGCTTTTCAATTCATTCTTTCTATTAAATATATTTCCAGCAGTATTGATATAACCGCCGCTTACGGATCCTCCTGGATTTATGACATCCCCATCTAATGTAACTATTTTTATAGATTGTTTTACACTTTTTGCAATTTTATTTCCATTATCCAAAGAATCTACTATTGCTATATTACCCAATAAGAATTCAAATATTTCTAAATATTTCTTATCAAATTTGATTAAGTTTGATGCAAAGTCAATAAATCCAGGATGATTTATTTGAATTTTCTTACGATAATTCTTAATATTATCTAAAGGCAAAAACGTAATTCTACCTAACTTTTCATTTTTTAAAAAATTTATTATCTTCTGAGCAGAAGCAAAGGTATCTACTATAAGGTTTTGAGTATTTCCACCTAATGCTGTACTTATTGCTTTTTCATACTTTTCTTCCACGCCAATTAAATTTGCGACTGTATCGTGGAGTTCTGGAAATGATAAATCCCTCTTATTGACAACTCTAAAAAAATCTCTTATAGACTTATTATAGCCTTCATATGATTGTTCCATGTTAATAAGTGTACTCAGTCTAGCTGATTTACCATTAAGTGCTTCAAAATTTTTACCCTTTTCTTGTACATATTCAGCTGTCTTAGTTTCAATTATATTTTTCCCTTGAAGTTCTAAGTCAATTAACTGGGTGTTTTTGTCTATTTCTGCTTCAATGTCTTTGATACTTTGTTCAAGCTTATTGAGGGAAAAAATCATATCTTCATTGTTTTTTTCAAGTCTTTCAAATTGAGTGTTTATTTTTATTTGAGCGTTTTTTCTCTCGGAATTTAACGAATGCAAAGTATCTCTTTTAATTTGGTTTTTATTAAGTTTATCTTCTTCCAATGCTATTTGTGATAAATATCCGTTGGACTCTTCTTCTAATTTGTTTATATTTTCATCTAATTTATTTTTATCTATATTATATTGTAAAACAACTTCCAAGGATTTGGATCTGTTTAAATTATATTTTTCCAAATCATCTAAAGCTGCGTCTAATTCTGATTTTCTACTGACTATCTCTTCTTCTTTGATTTTCAATCTTGCAGCGTAATCGTTTATATCATCTTTTTTACTTTGAATTTTTTCTCTGTTAATATTTATTTTGTTAGTTAAATCTTTTTCATTTCTAATGTTTTCTATATTTTGTCCTTGAAGCTCTGCTATTTCTAATTCAATTTCATTTAATTGGTCTTCTATATTTTTATAATTGTCTTCATGTTTTGAAATTATTTCAATTAATTTAGATTTACTCTCATTGGCCTCACTGTAATTTTTTTCTAGCTCCAAGTCTACTACTTTAAAATTTCTTATATCTTCGTAATTTTTTGATATCTCAGAAACCTTGATTTTTTCGAATAATTCGTTATATCTTAATGCTATTTTAGATTCTTCTTTTAACGTATCTTTTTGGTTTTTTATCTCTACAAGTAAGTCAGAAATTCTTATTAGATTTTCATTAGTTCTTTTTAATTTTCTTTCGACTTCATTTTTTTGTGATTTATACTTGCTTATCCCTGAAGCTTCTTCAAAAATTACTCTTCTTTCAATAGGCTTACTACTCAGTATTTCATCAATTTTTCCTTGTGAAATTATTGAATAACCATCTCTACCTATACCAGTATCCATAAAAAGTTCTCTTACATCCTTAAGTCTGCAAGAGTTATTATTAATTGAATATTCACTGTCTCCATTTTTATAGAGCTTTCTTTTTATTTGGACTTCGCTATAGTCTACATTCAAAAAATTACTACTATTATCGAATGTAAGAATTACTTCAGCCATCCCTAGTGCTCTTCTTGAACTAGTACCTGAAAAAATTACATCAGACATCTTAGATCCTCTTAATGCAGAATAGCTTTGTTCTCCCAAGGCCCATCTAATAGCATCTGTTATATTACTTTTACCACTTCCATTAGGTCCGACTACACAAGTGATATTGTCATTTAATTCAATTTTAGTTCTTTCGGCAAAGGATTTAAATCCATATAATTCAATGCTCTTTAAGTACATTATTACATCCTTCTACAATTTTTTTAATTTCATCATTTATATTGACGGTAAAAATCGATTTATCATCTTTAATTATTATTGTATTCTCATCCACTTTTTTGTCCATCTCAAATGAAATTTTATTTGTTTTAAATAATTTTTCTATATTGGCTTTGCTAATTCCCTTTTGACCAACCAGTAATGAAATATTCCTTCCAGTAGACGTAATGGAAATTGGATCTATTACATTCGATCCAACAGATTCTAAAATCTTAAATAGTTTATTAGATTCGCATAGTTCTCTAAAAGCATCATGTAACGGTCCTGCGATTACGTCTTTGTCATATCGCAATTCAGGAGCAGATTGTAGCCCGATTCTAATTATTGGGATATTCTTACTTTCGTATAAGAACATAAGATTAGTAACTGTACTTATGGCTTCATCTAGCGTAAGTGGCTCGTATAAGCCTTTATTAAAAAGTTCCTCAAGCTCCGTATCCTTTATAACCAAAGTTGGATAAATTCTAACAAAATCCGGTTTCATAGAAATTATTTTTAAAGCCGTGTCAATGGATTTTTTTTCGTCATCTCCTGGCAATCCCACCATTTGTTGTAATCCAAGAGAAAAATTATTTTTTTTAATTAATTCAGATGATCTATAAACAACTTCACTGGAATGTCCCCTTTTAGAAAGTCGCAATACCTCTTCATCTAGACTTTGAACTCCTAATTCAATTGTATCAACTTCATATTTTTTAAGATACTGTAATATTTCCTCGTTTATAAAATCAGGTCTAGTGGAAATTCTTATTCGATCAATATTGCCTTTGTCTTTTTCATCCTTGGCAATCTCTAACAGTTCAAATTGAATTTTTCTATCAATGGCTGTAAAACTACCTCCATAAAATGCAATTTCTATATCATTAGTACTACTTTTAAATATTTCTTTAAAATAATTTAATTTTTCAATGAATTCATTCTTTTGATAATCAGAAACACCTGTTATCCGTCTTTGATTACAAAATACGCAATCATTTGGGCATCCTAAGTGAGGTACAAAAATAGGAATTATATTAATTTTTGACATGACCTTCAGCCTCTATTCTTTCAAATGCATATTTTGCTGATTCTTGTTCAGCTTTTTTTATAGAGTTTCCTTTACCCATAGATAAAATTTTTCCTTCAATACTTAATCTAGAAGTATATATTCTATCGTGATCAGGTCCAGAGATGTCAATTATTTCATAGTTTGGGTGTGAAAGTTTATTTTTAGTTACATATTCATTTAATAATCCTTTATAGTTTAAGTCATTATTACATAGAATCGATAGAAATTTATCTTCAAAAATGTTCAATACAATTCTATTTGTAGTTTTAAAATCGGAATCTAAAAATAAAGCTCCAACTAATGCTTCAAATGCATCAGCTAAAACTCCAGAATTTTGGTGTATCAACATCTTTTTAGCAGAATTAGAAACTCTCAAATAGTAATCAAGAGAAATATGCATGGCAAATTTATATAGAGATTCTTCGTTAACTAGCTTAGCCCTATTGATAGTGAGCTCTCCTTCTGTTTTAGAATATTCATTTTGGGCCAATAAAAAATTAGAGACGATCAAATCCAAAACAGCATCTCCGATAAACTCTAATTTTTCATTGTCTAAAATATCTGCATATATTAATTCGTTTTTTAACGAACTATGAGTTAAGGCCTCAACGCATAAATTAGGATCCTTAAACTCATAGTTCATAACATTTTTTATATGAGTGTGTATATTTGACTTGAATTCATTATCATTATAAATTTTCAATATAGTCAACTACATCTCCAATAGTTTCTATAGATAGAATTTCGTCTTCAGAAATTTCTATATCAAATTCTTCTTCTATAGTCATTACCAATTCCATTAATTGAATAGAATCAGCATTTAAATCATCAGCAAAAGATGTATCTTCACCAATTTCATCAATATTTACATTAAACTGTTCAGTGATGATTTCAAGTATTTTGTCTTTCATTATTCATTTAACTCCTTTATATCTTTTATCATGGTTTCTATAACTTCATTTTCTACAAAGTTTTTTAATTGTTTAGATGCACCTAAAATTGCTTGCGCATCAGATATTCCATGGGCTTTAAACACTGGTTTATTTAACCCTAATAATGGCGCACCTCCTAGATTTGAATATTGGAAGTGAGCAAATGTCTTGTATAGTAAATCTTTTAAAGCACCTGCTGTTTGCTTATCTTCTATAGTGGCCAAGTTTTCTTTGAATAGGTCCATTATCATAGAAGCAGTGCCTTCATATGTTTTTAAAAATATATTCCCATCAAAACCATCTGCAATAACAACGTCTACCACGCCATAAGGAATTTCTCTAGCTTCTACATTGCCAATAAAATTGATGTATTTATTTTCTGCAAGCAATGTATATGCCTTTTTATATAAATTATTGCCTTTTCCTTCTTCTTTTCCTATATTTAATAGTCCAACTTTAGGTTTTTCGTTACCTAAGGATTTTTCTGAATAAATACTACCCATAATCGCAAATTGGTTTAACAATTCAGGAGTAGTGTCTACGTTTGCTCCTGTATCTACTAATAAAAATGGTTTGGATTTAGTTGGAATCAAAGTCGCAATCGGCGTTCTTTCTACTCCGTCTATTCTTTTAATAATAAAAAGTCCACCTGCCAATAAAGCCCCAGTACTGCCAGCAGAAATTAATCCGTCTCCATTATTCTCGGCTAGATAGTTTAAGCCGACTACTAATGAAGAATCTTTTTTTCTTCTCAGGGCAACAACAGGTTCTTCATCATTTTCAATAATAGTATTTGCATCCAAAATCTCATATTCTTCCACTTTCTCATTCAGGTCATTTAAAATCTTTTCAATAGCTTCGCGATTTCCTGAAAGTATTGGTTCAATATTTAGCTCTTTTTTAGCAAGGACTGCTCCTTTTACTATTTCCAATGGCGCATAATCTCCACCCATTGCGTCGTAAATAATTTTCATAGATACCTCCCTTTTCTAAATTATCATATATTATGAAATATAAAATTGCAAGATAAAATAAAAATGATTGCCATAGATTGGCAACCATTAATATTAAGCTTCTTCAATTATTTGTTTTCCATCATAGTATCCGCATGCTCTGCACACTCTGTGCGGCAGTTTAGGCTCTGAGCAATTAGGACATGTAGTAACAGTAGGTTTGTTTAATCTGTAAGATGAAGCTCTTCTTTTGTTTTTTCTTTGTTTGGATGTTTTTCTCTTTGGTACAGCCATTCCCTACACCTCCTCGTCGATTTGTAAATCTTTTAATACAGAAAATCGCAAATCGCCACTTTCTATTTCACAGTCGCATTCTCCCTTGTTTAAATCTTTACCACATTTAGGGCAAATTCCTAAACATGAATCTTTACAAAGGTTTTTCATGGGAATTGATAGAGTCACAAGTTCTTTTACTAAATCACAAATGTTTATCTTATTTTGTTCCATAAATACGATATCTGAAGTATGTCCAGAATCTTCCACATCTATTTCATTAGTTAGTTTTCCACTATATTCCACATAATCAGTATTTAATACTTCAACTAGACATCGGTCACATGGTTTTTTATACTCATATTCTATGTCTAAGTTTAATATCAACTCTCTATCAGCTTTGCTGATTAGAATATCATAGGATACATCTCCTATAAATTCCAAAGATTGATCAATGCTTCTTATGGAACAGTTTCCTGAATCTTCATAAATTAGTTCACTTTCATTTGCAATGAAATCTGAAATATCAATATACATAATTCCCCTTCTTAACAACGCTCTTAATTATATAATTACAAGCTTACTTTGTCAAGGGATTCTTATTTTGTTAATTGGTACGTATCCCTTGCAATCATTAATTCTTCATTAGTAGGTATTACAAAAACTTTTGCAGTTGAATCATCAGTGCTTACAATTGCTTCGATACCTCTAATGTTATTTTTTTCTTCGTCTATTTTAATTCCAAAAATTTTCAATCCATCGATTATTTGTTTTCTCATATCTGCGCTATTTTCGCCAACACCAGCAGTAAAAGCAATCCCATCGATATAATCAAATTCAGTCATATATTGTCCGATATATTTTATTACTTTGGATGCAAATATATCTAATGCAAGTTGTGCTCTATAGTTTCCTTGGCTAGCTGCATCTTCAAGATCTCTAAAGTCAGACGATATACCTGAAATTCCAAGGACTCCAGATTTTTTATTCATCAAATTATCCATCTCGTCATAAGTAAGATTTTCTTTTTTTCCAATAAATGGAATTATAGCAGGATCTATATCGCCACATCTAGTACCCATTGTTAAACCTTCAAGAGGAGTAAAGCCCATAGAAGTATCTATACATTTTCCATCTTTTACAGCTGAAATACTAGAGCCATTACCTAAATGACATACAATAACATTTGCTGTGTCCTGTCCTAATAGTTCTGCAGCTCTTTCAGATACAAACTTGTGAGATGTTCCATGGAAACCATATCTTCTAATTCTATTATTTTCATAATATTCATATGGTAAAGAATATATAAAGTTTACAGGTTCTAGAGTTTGATGAAATGCTGTATCAAATACACCCACCATAGGAGTATTTGGCATCAATTCCTTGCAAGCTTCTATTCCTTGGATATTAGCAGGATTGTGAAGTGGAGCGAGTTCTGAACTTCTTTCTAGTGCATCCATTACCTCATCATTAATAATTACTGACTGATTGAAATCTTCTGCACCGTGAACTACACGATGTCCAACTGCAGTTATATCGTCCATTGATTTAACTATTCCATGATTTGGGTCGGTCAATGCATCGATTACAAGTTTTATTCCAACTTTATGATTTGGAATATCTGTGTTGATTTCAATTTTTTCTCCGCCAGCAGGTTCGTATTTAACTCTTGAATTTGGAATACCTATTCTTTCAACTAGGCCTTTTGCCTTTACTTCTTCGTTTTGTGGATTGATCACTTGAAATTTAAGTGAAGAGCTACCACAATTAATAACTAATACATTCATTTCTAACTCCTCCATTTGATTTCTTTTAACTTCTATTATAGTATATTATTAAGCAAAATTAGTCAATAAATGAAAAAGGATAAATCATGAAGATTTTTGGTATTGTTTCAGAATTCAACCCATTTCATAATGGTCATAAGTATTTAATAGATCAAGTACAAAATAAACATAACCCTGATTTAATTATTACCGTTTTAAGTTCTGCATTTGTGCAAAGAGGTGAGCCTAATATTCTTTCAAAGTGGCAAAGAGCAGAGATTGCCTGTAAATACGGAAGTAATATCGTATTGGAGTTGCCCTTTGTATTTGCATGTCAAAACGCAGAGGTTTTTGCTAAAGGTGCATTAAAAATACTAAACTCGTGTGGCATCACAGATTTAGCATTTGGTGCAGAAGATGAAAATATAGAAACATTAAAAAGAATATCAAAAATTCTTTTACTTGAAGATGAAAATATAAAATATAATATTAGAAAATTTTTAGATGAAGGTAATTCTTATATAACTTCCAGAAATAAAGCTTATTTAGAAGCAGGTTATTTGAATGGCTCTGACATTGATCTTCTTTCTAAATCTAACAATATACTCGCTGTAGAATATATAAAAGCTGGACTAAAACTAAATCCTAATTTAATTTATAATTCAATTAAAAGACATAAATCATTCCATGATACGACAGATGCAGTTGAAGGATTTACATCTGCATCAAATATTAGGAGACTTTTCATAAGCAAAAGTGAAGTAAAGGAATTTGTTCCGAGTGAAACATATAAACATTTACTAAACAGTAATATTTATTGCGATAAAACACTTTATAACATATTTAAATTTGATGCATTGGATTCAGATTATAATATAAAAAACACTCTTGAATATGAAAAGGGTATAGAAAATAGAATTATTAATTTTTTAGATGATTGTAATTCAATAGAAGATTTGGCAAATTTAGTATCCAATAAAAGAATAACAAAATCTAGAGTGCGTAGAATAATAATAAATTCATTGATAAGAGTAAATAAAAAGCAAATATTCAGTGCATTGGATAATGATAATTACATTAGAGTTCTAGCCCTTGATAATAAAGGAAGAAGTTATATAAAAAATTTAAAAACTAACTACATTACAAATTTTAAAGAAATAAAAAAAGCTTCAACTTCTATACAAAATATTGCAAAAATAGAAGTTAAAGCTTCAAATTTATTCTCAATTATAAATGATGAATCTCTATATAAGGATTTCACTACAAATCCATTCATATTATAATTAATTCTCAGTCATTACTTTGAATTACTAAAGAATAACTGCTAACTTCAACAGTAGCAGTTTTTTCATTGATTTCATTACTAATACATAAACTGTCGTTAAAGGATACTCTTTTATTTTTCAATGGATACTTTACACCCGAGATATTAACTTCTGTATTATCTGATAAAGGTATAACTGAAAGATATTTGTAATGGGTTTTTAGTATTTCTACTTTGCCATTAACAAGCATTACCTCATTATTATCGTCAATAATTTTTCCATTTATTCCGCTATCGAATAATATTTTTAACAAAAAAATATTCGTAATAGTGTGATCTAGTCTCGTACCAGTAGCTCCCAAAATTGTGACTTTATTGGAACCAATTTCAATGGCTTTATTAATTGCTATATGCAAATCAGTAAAATCTTTTTCTTTAGGGAACTGAATGATATCAGGAGTTTTTACTTTGGTAATGTCATATTCAATAGAATCAAAATCTCCAATTAGATAATTGACTTTTACATTTTGCTTAATTAAATAATCATAGCCGCTGTCAGCAGCGATTATATAATCAGCATTTTTAGCTACTTCATTGAAAATATCATCTTTGGGAAACTTACCTCCAGCAACTATAACTGTATTAATCATTTAAAATCCTTAAAAATTCCCTTGCATTTTCTTCAGGTTTTATTCCATCAAAGATAGCAGAACCAACAACTACAGCAGTAGCGCCTGCTTCTATTACCTCTTTTACATTATTTAATTTAATGCCCCCATCTACTTCTAGAATGATATTTTTATTCTTTATCATTTCACTAGTCTGTTTGATTTTTTCAATAATGCTAGGAATGAAACTTTGTCCTCCAAATCCTGGGTTGACACTCATTATTAGGATTAGGTCGATATCATCTAATAAATATTCTAAATTATTTATTGGAGTAGCTGGATTAAGAGAAATTCCTGCTTTTTTTCCAAGTGACTTTATTAGCTGAATTTGTCTATGGACATGGGAAGTAGCTTCAGGGTGAATAGTAATATAATCGCACCCTGCCTTTGCAAAATCTTCGATTAAATTTTCTGGATTGTTTACCATCAAATGCGCATCAAAAGTAAAGTTATATCTTTTACTTATATCAGATATTATTTTAGGGCCAAAGGAAATGTTAGGTACAAAATTACCATCCATTACATCTAGGTGTAAAAATTTCACACCTGCCTTTTCAATGGCATCTAAGTCACTTTGCAAAGCCAAAAAATTTGCTGTCATTATTGATGGCGATAAAATATTCATTATAGAAATTACCTCCTATTGCTTATTTCTTCGTTAAAATACAAATAATTTTGATATCTAAATTCTTTTAATTCTCCATTTCCCAATGCTGTCTTAACAGCACATTGAGGTTCATTTATATGAATACAATTAGAAAATTTACACATGCCAAATTGATCAAATTCAAAATATAGCCTTTCTAGTTCATAAATATCCGAGAGAAAGTCCAAGGCCAATGAACTAAATCCCGGCGTATCTACTATATATGAATCTTTATTATATTCTAAAAGCTCCACGTGTCTCGTGGTATGCTTACCTCTACTAGTTTTTTTACTAACTTGGCCTGTTTCTAATTTTAAGTCTGTTAGATGAGAAATCAATGTTGACTTACCTACTCCACTTGTGCCCATAAAAACAATAGTCTTTTTAGATATCAAATTCTTTATTTCTTCCAAAGATTCTTTGTCATCAAAAGATGTTATGTGGACTTCAAAACCAGCTTCCTCATAATTTTTTGCTAAAAGGCTCGCTCCTGAAGAATCTAAATCTGATTTATTAATAATCAATTTAGGTTCCACGCCGTTATAACGGGATAAAAGTATCATCCTATCAATAAGCTGAGTGTTAAAATTAGGCTCTTTGATGCTTACTATTAACAAAACTTCGTCTACATTTGATACAGGTGGTCTTAAAAATAAATTTTTCCTATCTATGATATCTTTGATGTAAGCTTTATTGTCATCAGTTATTTCAAACTCTACATAGTCTCCCACTGTTGGAGTTAAATTTCTAATTCTAAATAGGGAACTGGCTCTAGATTCATAAATTATGTCCTTGGACTTTACATAGTAAAATCCTCCAATTCCCTTTAAAATTCTACCTTTTTCTATCATGGCTTAGTCTTATCCAAAACTCCATCTATAAATATTTGATATACAGCATTTTCAGAACCAGTAAATGAAATAACTCTTGGTCCTTCAGATGAATAATGTGTATTGCTATATATATTTTCTGATGTATTTCCCTCAATACGCTTTACTGTTATTAAAGCGTGTCCCTTTGATTCAGGAACTTGAAAATCTATATCTACAGTCATTGTACCTGTCCCTACATCTGTAGGAGGAGTAGGTTCAACTGGCGGATTTTGGGGCTGTGGTTGGTCAGGAATGGTTGTAGGTGGCAAATCTGGCTCAGGTTCTTTTTCTTTTATTTCCGGTTCCTTAATAGGATCTGGCGCAACTGCTTTAGTAAGATTTATAACTGTTCCTAGTTCCAATTCTTCGCCAGCATCAAAAGATGCATCAACAATCGTATCAGGTGAGAATCTATCCGTCTTAGATTCAGTAATTTTTCCTACCACTAATCCAACTGCTTCTAAAGCATCTTCAACATGTTTAAGGCTTTGTCCTATAACTTCCGGCATGGGCACGGTTTCCACATCTATTTCTCTACCCACATATATAGTTATTATAGAGCCTTTTTCTAGTTGTGATCCTGAACTAGGTTCTTGCCTTAGAACATTATTAAAATCTTTTTCATCTTCTACATCTTCAAATTTAAGATCATAATCAAAACCATCTAATCGGATTCTTTCTACAGCATCTTCTAAGCTTAAGTCTACATACTTGTTAACCTGGATGGTTTCTTCAGTAGTGGATTCTGAATTTACTGTAACTCTTACGATGTAATTACTCTTTACCATTGTGTTCTTTTCAGGATTTTGATAAATTACATCACCTGGCTCAAAATCATGATTTATGGATTCACCTGAAATTTCAAATCGTAGACCCTCTGCTTCTATAATTCGCTTAGCGTCTTCTACTGGAATTCCGATAATATCTGGTACTTTTATTTCTTTTGCACTACTTCGACCCAAAACTGGAAACTTTGTAAAAACAAAAAATAACAAGCTAGCCACGACTAAAGCTGTTAGAATTCCACCGATAATAGGACCTGCGCCCCCTCCTTTATTTCCACGAGAATTACTTCTTTGTTCGGATCTAGGTTGGTGTGATGTCTCTATACCAGTTCTACGTATTCTTCTTTGGTCATCAACAGATATATTGTTTTCTTTTCTAATTTTATTTATAGGTAGCACCATAGTATCAGACATTTCAAGATCAATTTTCTTTTCTAAAGATTTAAGATCATCAATTACTTCTAGTAAGTTATTATATCTATCTGATGGATTTTTATTTGTCATTTTTAAAATAATTTCATCCATTTGTTTAGGTATATTCGGATTCAAATTAGATGGCAATTTAATTTTTTCATGAACTTGTTTTAATGCTATACTTATTGGATTTTCGCCATCAAAAGGCAATTCACCTGTGAGCATTTCAAACAAAACTATTCCCAAGGAATATATATCGGATCTTTCGTCAGACTTCTCACCTCTTGCTTGTTCAGGAGAAAAATAATGAACTGATCCCATAATGTCTCGCTCAGTAGCAGTATTTCTATTTGCTCCTTGAGCTATACCAAAGTCGGTTACTTTTGGTAAGTTGTCTCTATTAATAATAATATTTTGTGGTTTAATATCTCGATGTATTATTCCATTGTCATGAGCACAAAGAATAGCTTCAGATATTTGTATACCATAATTCAACGTTTCTGAAAGATTTAACTTTCCCTTTTCTATAATTATATCTTTTAAAGTTTTCCCTTTTACTATCTCCATGACTATATAATAATCACTTTGACCTTCTATCTCATCATATCCTACGTCAAATACACCCACAATATTAGGATGATTCAATCTAGCAGCAGAGTGAGATTCTTTTTTGAAATTTTCTACAAAGTCTTCGTCGTCAACAAATTCTTGTCTTAAAATTTTAATTGCTACTTCTCTATCTAATCTATTATCATGAGCTTTATAAACGTTGGCCATCCCACCTCCGCCTATGCGCTCTTGAATTGTATATCTATCGCTTAATGTTTTCCCTATCATCTCATCACCTTAAACTTGAATTATTATCAACGTAATATTATCTTTTCCGCCAGCTTCCAAAGCAATCTCTAAAAGCTTTGCACTAATTTTTGATGGTATCTTATGTTCGTTGATTATATTCAGTATCTCTTCATTTGTTGCCATATCAGTAAGTCCATCTGTACACATTAGTATGTACTCGCCTTTACCATAGTTATATTGAATCAAACTGATATCTATACTAGAATCAGTTCCTATGGCATTTGTAATAATATTTTTTTTTGGATGATTTTGTGCTTCGCTTTGTGTAATTTCACCGAGTTTTAGTAGTCTATTTACTATGGTATCATCTTCAGTTAGCTGTCTAATTTCCCTACTGTTAATTGCATATGTTCTACTATCTCCTACATGGCCAATAAGTATAGAATCATAATATACATATAGTGCAGTTAAAGTAGTGCCCATCCCAGCATATTCATCTGCTGAATTAGACATATTGTAAACTTCATTATTAGCATTGGATATAGCTTTTATCATGTCAGATTCTAATTCGTCTAAATTTTCATAATGATCAATAGATTTGATAGACTTTTTAATTACATCTACAGCCATTTTGCTAGCTATCTCTCCAAAATTGTGTCCTCCGATTCCATCAGCCACAATAAAAAGAGGAAAATTTTCTTCATCAGAGATATAATAGCTATCTTCATTATTATTTCTAACTTTGCCTACATTTGATACAGCATCAAACTTCATCAAGTCCACCTTCTTCTAAGTAGTGTATTTTTAATTGACCACAAGAAGCAGAAATATCACTACCTAATTCTCTTCTTAAAGTCACATTAATATTATTTTTTTCCAATTTATTCTTGAAATGCATTGCCGCATCCTTTGAATTTACCTTATTATATTCATTAATTGGGTTTAAAGCAATTAAATTTACTATATAATTCAATCCTGAAAGATTTTTTTTAATTAATTCAACATCTTCATCTCTGTCATTTTCACCAGGTATTACCGTGTATTCAAAAGAAATTCTATTATTAGTTATTGCTCCATATTCACGAATTGCATCCATCAATGATTGAACATTATATTTCTTATTTACTGGCATAATTTTCCCTCTTATTTCATCATTGAAACTATGAATAGAAATTGCTAGAGTTGCAGGTATTTGAGTATTTGCAAATTCAATAATTTTATCAGCTATGCCACATGTAGAAATCGTCATATTTCTCATGGAGATATTTCTTCCCTTTTCATTATTGAGAATCTTTAACGCCTTTATGACATTTTCATAATTGTCAAAGGGTTCACCACTGCCCATTAAAACAATGTTTTTGATGATAGTATCAAAATGCTTCTCCACAGCATAAACTTGTGTAACTATTTCACTGGAATCCAAATTCCTTGCAAGCCCATTCTTTGTAGATGCGCAAAATGAGCATCCCATTCGACATCCTACTTGGGTAGATATGCACAAAGTATTTCCATGATAATATTCCATTAAAACACCTTCGATAATATTATTGTCATCTAACAAGTAAAGAAGTTTTTTTGTATTATCCATTTTAGACTTAAAAGTTTTTAAAATATTTATTTTTTTAATATAAGATTTTTCAATTAATTTTTTTCTGTCTTCTGGTATTTGTAATATTTTATCAATATTATCAATTCCATTTTTGTGAATTGCCCGAAAGATTTGATCAGCTCTAAATCTTTGTAAACCCAAGGAAGTCACATATTCTTCAAGTTCTTCATAAGTTAGGTTATTTATATGCGTTTTATTCATCTTTTATCATCACCCCTATCGTAAAACCATCCGAATCAAAATCCAATGGAGAAATTTTACTTATTTCTTTTTCCATAGAGAAATTTTTATTTTCCTGTAAAAATTTATATAAAACATCTTCGTTTTCTATCAAGGTAAAAGTACAAGTACTGTAGATAAGTTTCCCCCCTGGCTTTAGATATTCTTTTGCATTGTTTAATATCTTTTGTTGAATTACACTTAATTCCATTAGGTCATCAGATGATTTTGAATATTTAATTTGTGGAAATTTCGACATTAACCCTAAAGCACTACAAGGAACATCTAAAATAATTAAATCATAATCATTTTTTAAATTTTCATTTAAAATAGTCCCATCATTAACTACCAATCTAACATCACTAATGCCTAGTCGTTTAAAGTTTTCATCAATTATTCTTATCTTTTCTTCATTTACATCAGCAGCAATGTAGTTACCTTTGCCTTTTAGTACTTCATAGATATGGGAGATTTTTCCACCTGGAGATGAACATAAATCCAATATGTTTTCGAATTTTGCATTTTCTACAGCCAATTGACCCACTAGTTGGGAGGATTCAGACTGTACGTAAAATAACCCCTCTGTATAAGGGGTTGACTCAAATATACCTCTTGGGTTTTCTATAACTAATCCATCATTTGAAACCTTCGTAAATTCAACTTTAAATCCTAGATTTTCTAATCTGGATTTTAAATCTTCTCTAGATATTTTAAGACTGTTGGCTCTGATAACAAATTTGCTGGGTTCATTAAATTTTATTAAAATTTCTTCCAAGTTTTCTGATTCATATGCTTTTTCAATTTCTTCTATAATCCAAATTGGATAAGAATGCTCAATTGAAAGTCTATCTAAATCAGTTTTGTAATCGATCTCTAAAAACTTTTCTCTATTGCGTATGAAATTTCTCAAACTTCCGTTTACAAATCCTACAGAACCTTTATTTCCATATTTTTTTGCAAGTTTAACACTTTCGTTTACTACTGCTGATTCCGGTATATGTCCCATATATATCAATTGGTATAGGGACATTCTCATAATATTTAGGATATCAATATGGATTTTTGAAAATTTAATTTTAGATAGCTTTTTAATAATATAATCCAATCTCATTATATACCTAATAGTACCGAAGCTAATGCTTTTAATAAATCCATATTCTTGAGGTTCCAGATTTTTTTGGTTTTCTACTAATTCAACTAAATCTTCACCTTTTTGTGATTTTTTAATTATTTCTAATGTTATTTCTCTTTGATTAATCATAAAATCAGGATGCTTTAGCATCCTTTTTATCTTCTCCTTCTTCCAAATAAACTTAATAGTCTCAATAGTTGTGCCAATGCTGTAAGCATAGCAGCTACATAAGTCAAAGCAGCTGCGTTTAACATTTTACTAGATGCCAAAACATCAGATTGCGTCGCACCTACTGATTCTAGCTCTTGTAGAGCCCTTTTGCTAGCATTGTATTCTACGGGTAAAGTCACAACTTGAAATATAAATATTATCAAAAAGAGAGCTATACCTATTTGTCCAAAAAAATTGTCGAAAAACAACCCAAGAAGAATAAAGATATAAGACGCACTTGTTGCAAAGCTTGTAACACCAACTAAAGCATGTCTTATTTTAAGCGGTAAATAACCTTCTTCTAATTGAACTGCATGTCCTGCTTCATGGGCAGCTATTGCTATACTAGCTATAGTAGATCCCCCTAATACATCACTCGACAATGCAATAATTCCCTTTCTAGAATCATAATGATCTGACATAACTCCTTCATGTCTAATTACAGCGATATCCATTATACCGTTATTTTGTAATATTTGTTTTGCTACTTGCTGTCCTGTCATGCCTAACATAGACATTTCCTGCCTATACTTATTATAAGCAGATTGTACTTTTCCTGTTGCTATCATAGAAAAGATTAAAGCAGGAAGCATATATATAAACCACGTTCCATCATAAAACATATTATCACCTTAATTCTGTTAAAGTTATAGTGTTACCTTTTAAATAATCCCTTATACTCATCGGCTTTTTTCCAGGAAATTGAATCATTTTTATCAATAAAATCCCATTCCCACAATTTACTAAAATTCCTTGGTCGTCAACATTTATTATTTCTGAAATATTTTTTCCTTCATTTTTTTCATTGGAATAAATTTCCCCTTCAAGTACTTTAATTCTTTCTCCAAAGTAATTAAATGTAGCTCCAGGTCTAGGATATAATCCATTAATTTTTCCAATTTCAGATTCAACGTCTTCAAAAATTAAATATCCATCTTCTTTACTTATTTTATGGGCATATGTCGCTAAAGATTCTTCTTGAGTTTTCCCAACTATAGTTTTTTCATAATCTTTTTCAATATATTCTGCTAATAAATCTGACCCTAAGATGGACAATTCATCATGCAATTCTGGTAATTTTTTATTATTAATGTTAGTTTCAGCCGTTATATAAACCTCACCTTTATCTAGTCCTGGACCCACTTTCATTATTGAAACACCAGTTGTCTCATCCCTATTCATTATCGCTCTATGGATTGGTGCTGCACCTCTATACTTTGGAAGCAATGATGCATGCACATTTATTATATTTTTTTTAGGTATTTCTAAAATCTCATCTTTAATTATTTGTCCATAAGCGACAACAGCTATATAATCTGGATTTAGCGATCTGATTTTATTTATTGATTCCTCACTATTTACATTCTGTGGTTGGTAAATATTTAAATTATTCTCTATAGCATATTCCTTAATAGGACTATAAGTGATTTTATTTCCGCGTCTATTTATCCGATCTGGCTGCGTTACTACTAAGGAGACTGTAAATCTTTCGTTTAATAATTTTAGGGATGGTAAAGCAAAATCTGGGGTACCCATAAATATTATATTAATTTTATTCATATTCTTCCATCTCTTGTAATTTCTGAATTTCAGTAGCCTTGTCAGTGTATAATATTCCATTTAGATGATCGATTTCATGACAAATTGCTCTTGCAAGCAATTCTTCTGCTTCTAGTTCTATTTCAACACCATTCTCATCAGTGTATTTTACATTAACTTTAAAAGGCCTTTCTACCAGTCCAGTGTATCCAGGTACAGATAGACATCCTTCTGGTTTAATTTCTGCTCCATCTTCTAAAACTATAACAGGATTAATCATCTTAATTGGACCATCACCTATATCTACAACTATTGCTCTTCTTAAAACTCCTATCTGAGGTGCTGCTAGACCCACTCCTTCTGCATCGTACATCGTATCGACTAAATCATCTAACAACTCTAAAGTTCTAGGGTTTATATCTTCTATTTCTCTAGATTTTTTCCTAAGAATAGGATCTGAATCTAATCTTATTACTCTTATTGCCATTTGCTCCTCCTAGCTTATCAAATACCCACATAAATCCTTTTAAAATCACTAACGTGTTACCACGTCTATATGGGTTTGGTTTAAATTAACTTTGTATTTATTATTTATAAAAATTTCATAAATAATATTTTTAATAAACTTTTCATGTCTAATAGTAGAATTTAATAATATGCTTATATGATATCGATTATTTAATCTAGAAATCGATAATCTATCTCTGTGGCTTATAATATCCACATACTCTTCTATATTATATTTCTTAATTTCATCTAATAAAATGTCAAAAAAACTTGTTGCAATGTTTATCCCATCATCTAAATCTCTATTTAATATAGTAATTGTATAGTGTCTCCTAAAGGGAGGATAAGCAAAAGCTCTTCTAATTTTTAACTCGTCTTCAAAAAAACTGTTATAGTCGTTATTCTTTGCATGCCTGATGGAATAGTGGTCAGGGTTGTAAGTTTGAATTATTACATTTCCTTGTTCATTACTTCTGCCTGATCTTCCAGATACTTGCATAATTAATTGAAATGTTTTCTCAGCCGCATCATATTCTGGTATATTCAATGATAGGTCTGAAGCCATTATTCCCACTAAATCAATTTCTGGAAAGTCAAAACCTTTAGAAATCATTTGTGTTCCTATAATTATAGATACTTCTTTTTTTAGTATTCTTTCAACATTCTCCTTATAAGTTTCAGCTCTAGATGTAGTATCAGAATCAATCCTCATAACTTGAAAATCTGGAAATAATTTGATGGTTTCTTCTTCTAACTTTTCTGTACCCATTCCAAATTGTCTAATATCTCTACTTCCACAACTAGGACAAATTCTGGGTGCCTTTTCCATATGTCCACAATAATGACATCTTAATAAATTATTTTTTTTATGATAAACCAATGATACATCACATTTATGGCACTTTGAAGTGTATCCACAACTTCTACAGGTAACAAAGGTAGAATACCCTCTTCTATTTAAAAACAACAATACCTGTTTATCTTTATTTAAAGATTCCTTCATACTTGCCATTAAATCAAGGGAGAAAGCTGTTTTATTTCCTGAATTTAGTTCTTCTCTCATATCTGTTATTGTAATCTTCGGCATTTTGATTTCATTAGGTCTTTCTTCAATGACATGTAATTCGTAAATTCCATTCTTGGATTTATAAAAAGTTTCTATAGAAGGTGTTGCAGAACCCAAGACTAATTTAGAGTCTTTGGTTCTTTCTATAATAAATCTAGCTACCTCTCTTACATCATATTTATTATAATTGTCTAATTTATAGCTATCATCATGCTCCTCATCAATAATTATTAATCCTAGGTTTGGCATCTGAGAAAAAATAGCTGATCTTGTACCTAGTAAAATTCGTGCTTTATTCGATTCGATTTTATTTATTTCGGTTAAACGTTTTTTTCGAGTCAATTTGGAGTGTATTATCGCTACCAAATCTCCGAATCGTTCCTTAGTTCTTATTTCCATTTGTGGAGTTAAGCCTATTTCAGGAACAAGAAATATTGCATTTTTCCCACTAGCAAGTGTATCTTCTATTAAATTAAAATACATCTCAGTTTTTCCTGAGCCTGTTACACCTCTAATAAGGAATTTGTTCTCATCCGAGGACTTAATAGCATTTGTAATTTCAGATTGTCTTTGGGTTAAAATTAAATTTGGACTAGATATATCCCTTTCAATATTATCTATTTTTTCAAAAATCTCTTTATTTACAAGTTCATTAAATACATTTCTTTCGTATTCACTAAGTGTAGCCAAATCTTCTGAAGAAAAAAATCCATTTGAATTATATTTTTCAAATATTATCGTCGTTAAATTTATTTGACGCTTTGAATTTTTTCTAATTAACTTCAAGCTTTCATTTAAATCCATGGAAAATTTATAAAATTCTATTTTTTCCCCATGCATTACATTATAGATAATTTTTTTACTAATTAAATCATCTTCTATAAATTTATCTAAAAGTGATAGTTCTCCTTTTGCAACTACATTGTTAGAATTGATTTTATAAACTATTTCTTCTATCTCTCCAGGCACTAAAGCTTCAATTTCATATCGATATGATAAATTACTTATCTTATTGAAGTCACAAATTGTACCGAAAGCCTTAGCGTAAGTTAAAATATAGAATTCTTTCATCCACATTCCTAAAGCCAATCTTGTCTCATCTAAAGGAATAAGTTCTTTTATAACTTGAAATGCATTTTTTACATCCAAATCTTCCTTAGACTCATAGCTTTTTAAAACTAATGCTATTTCTAAGGATCCATTAAAATCTATAATTACAAATTGCCCAACAGTGACATGAAAATCAACACCATAAGTAAACAGTTTGTCTAAATTAATTACATTTTTAAAAATTACTACATCTATAAATCTTCTCATAATAGAAATAAAGCTAGAATTTTTCTAGCTTATCATTTATCGCTCACTATATGGCCTTCGATAATTTCTTCCATAGCAATAGTGACATTGTTTTTGTCATCAGAATCTACATAGACTTCAACATTTTCGTCATTCAATTGTCTTGCTCTTTGCGCTACCATCAACGCTAGTCTGTACTTACTATTATCTACTTTTTTTATTTGTTCAAATGAAGGTATATACAACTTAATCCCACCCCTTTGTTACATTCGCTTTTATATCTTTATGTCTTTTAACTCTCAATCTTTCAGCAGCTATAATATTCTTAATATCAAGAACAGCCTGCTCAACCGTATTATTAACAACGAAATAATCATATTCTCCAACAAAGTCCAATTCTTTGAAAGCATTATTAAATCTAGTATCTATGTCTTCAGGCTTTTCCGTCCCTCTTTTTACGATTCTACTCTTTAGTTCTTCCATATTAGGAGGAAGCAAGAAAATGAATATAGCATTCTTATATTTTTTCTTTATTTGGAGAGCACCTTGGACATCTATTTCCAAAAGCACTATTTCGCCTTTTTTTATTTGTTCAAAAACAAACTTTTTTGGTGTGGCGTAATAATTATTGTGTACTTTAGCATATTCCAGCAGTTCGTCATCTCTGACCATTCTTTCAAATTCCTGTTCATCTACAAAAAAATAATTTTCTCCATCTATTTCTGTAGGCCTTGGTTTTCTAGTCGTTAAGGAAATAGAAAAAATAATATCTTCTGACTCTTCCATTAACGCCGTACTAACAGTACCCTTTCCAGCTCCGCTTGGTCCCGAAAGGACCAGTAAGAAACCCTCTGACATAATTTGCCACCATCCTAAATCTTTTATATGTTTATTCAATATTCTGAACTTGTTCTCTCATTTTTTCTATTATCGACTTCATTTCTATAATAAAGTTTGTAATATCAATACTAGCAGATTTACTTCCAATAGTATTAGTTTCTCTATTCATTTCTTGAATTAAGAAATCTAATTTTTTACCAGATGAAATTTCGTCAGCTAATATTTTTTTAAATAAATCTATATGACTTTTCAATCTTACTATCTCTTCATCAATGGATAGTTTATCTGTATAAAATACTATTTCATTAATTAATCGATCTTCATCAAGCTTCACATCTTCTTGCGTGAGGATCTCTGATATTCTTTCTTTCAAAGAGTTGACATTTGCATTGACAACATCTTTTGCAACTAACTCAATTTCTTTAATAATTATAGATAATTCTTCTAACTTTATATTTAAGTCGTGCTCTATATTATAACCTTCTTGAAGCTTCATTTCAAGGAAATTTGATGAAGCTTTAGTGACACATTCTATACAAGAAGCTACAAATAGCTCATTTTCACTTAAATCTATTCTTTTGCTATTTAATATATCCTTATCATAAGAGAGTAAGTCAAATATTTGAAAATTTTTATCGATTTCTAAATATTCAATTAAATTATTTAAATTGTTTTTGTATAAATCCAATAAAATATAATCTATTTCTAGATTCATATCGTAATTGCCTTTTGATTTTATATCAATAAATACATCAACTTTTCCTCTTTTTGTAGAACTTGTAATTATTTTCTTCAGGTCATCATCTAAAAATAGTAAAGATTTAGGCCCTTTTATCTGAACATCTAAATATCTATTATTAACAGATTTTATATCAACTTTAATATCAAACTCATCATTTATTATCGTATGGGTTCCAAACCCAGTCATGCTTTTTATCATTTTACCGCCTCGCCTATTAATATTTATATTTTACCACATCACAGATTAATAACTACATAATAATTTAAAAAAGCGCCTCGAAGGACGCTTCTTATCATTTAAAATTATTTTCTATTAAGTATTAAATTTAATGCAATTCCTACTATTGCAGCAAAACTCAATCCGCTAATAGAAACACTTTCATTTAATCTAATGCCAATATTTATTCCTAATTTGCCACCGATATAATCACTACCAAGTCCTAAAATTAAAATTGTTCCCATAATAATTATATTTTTCGAGTTAAATTTAACTTTTTCTCTCTGTATTGTCTGAACTCCAATTATTGCAATCATTGAAAAAAGCATCACGGAAATCCCGCCCATTACTGCTGTTGGAATGGATAATAGAACTCCTCCTATTTTACCTATAAAAGATAAAACAATTGCCAAAACTGCAGTCCATCTTAATATTGAAGGGTCATAATTTTTTGTTATTGCCAAGACACCTGTGTTTTCACCATAAGTTGTATTTGCAGGTCCTCCTACAAATCCAGCAAACATTGTTGCTAGTCCATCGCCTAAAAGAGTTCTGTGTAGTCCTGGCTCCTTAATAAAATTTTTCCCTACAACCTGTCCATTAGTAGTAATATCTCCTAAATGCTCCATAAAAACTGCTAAAACAACAGGCGATATTATCGCTATCGCTCCCAAGTCAAACTTAGGAAAACTCAAAGGTGGCACTGATAGTAATGGTGCATTTGCTATAACACTTGTATCAACAAGATTCATGCTTAAGGATAAGGTATATCCTACAAAAACAGCTATAAGAATCGATACTTGGTTTAATATACCTTTACCTTTAAATTTTATTAACAAAGCTGTTCCTAAAGTAACCCCAGCTAATATTAAATTGGTAGTTGCCATCCCTAAAGCTACAGGAAGTAAATTTAATCCAATAACTATAATCATTGGTCCTACAACTTGAGCAGGCAATAGTTTTCTAATTTTTTCAGCCCCAACTTTATAAATGATAGCCGCCATAATTACATAAATTAATCCAGCTATTACCATGCCACCTTGCGCATATGCAAGGTCTCCATTATACATTTCCTTAACCATTATAATTACTGGTATAAAGGCAAAAGATGAACCTAAAAAAGCAGGAACCTTTCCCTTTGTACAAAAATGGAAAATTAAAGTTCCTACACCTGCAGTAAATATAGCCACTGTTGGATTGATACCTGTTAATATTGGTACTAGAACCGTTGCTCCAAACATTGCAATTAAATGTTGAAGAGCAAGTATAAATTTTGTACCATTTCTTAGAATTGCACTACTTTGAACTGTAGACTTGCTTAATACGTGATCACTCATTATTTTCTCCTTTCCAGTCTCTCTGGACTGATTTAAAGTATTTTGATTATATTATCATATTAACTAATAATATTCAAGCCGAAAGCAAATTGATTTTATTTAAAAAAATAATTTAAAATAAAATCTTTGGGTATTAAAATAAAAATAATTATTACAATTTTAGGAGGTATTTATGAAAAAAATATTAGTTTTATTAATTATAATTATGACTTTAAGTGTTGTTGCATGTAATAAAGAAAAAACAACACAAGAACAACCTAGTATTGAAGAACAAAGTACTACTGAAGCTCTTCAATCAGACCCAAATACGGAAAATGATTTAGTATTAAGTTCAGTAGAATTAGCAGAGTACAATGGTAAAGATGGAAAACCAGCTTATATTGCAATAGACGGTATAATTTATGACGTCACTGATTCAAATTTATGGAATGAAGGAGAACATAACGGATTCGAAGCAGGTAAAGATCTTACCACTGAATTAATGGAAAAATCTCCACATAAAGATTCAGTAATAGAAAGATTAAGCCCTGTTGGAACCTTAGAAGACTAATGGGTGATAAATATGAATTATGTATTTTTTGCATGGACTAGTGTACTTTTTCTAACTATAGTTTTGCTACCTTTAATAATGAGTAGATTAAATAAATATGTTCTTAAGACATCTAACAAAACTTATATGAATGTTTTAAAATTTTTTAGAAGTATACACAAACCTTCAGGATTATTATTCGTTATATCATCATATATTCACGGTGGTATGATACTTGGTACTGTATTTAAACTTCATACAGGAACTATATTATTCTTTTTTATTCTAGCAACTGTGATATTTGGAATAATATTTTATAGAATAAAGAAAAAACATTTTCTAAAATATCACCGAATATTAGCACGGGTAACATTTTTTCTATTTGCCCTTCATTTTTTTAAACCTTGGATAATATGATTTGAAAAGTCAGGACACCCATTATAAGTGTATGCCCTGACTAATATTTATAAAAAAAAAGTACAGTGTAAAATTTTATTTACACTGTACTCTTTTATACTGGCAAGTTCCTATCCTCCCAATTCATCTCTAAATCAGTACTTTTGGCGTTAAAAGGCTTAACTTCTGT
>CANRJQ010000005.1:0-88787 GCA_947630985.1 uncultured Clostridia bacterium
CCATAAAAATTCCTCCTGATTAAGTTTATTCTATCTTAATCAGGAGGAACTTCATACACAAACTATTTTACAGTCTCCACTGGCACCTTATTTTTGTATCTAGAACAATTCTTTTACTCTGTCTAAAATTTCATTGGCTACATCTAGTTTTGACATCAATTCTAATTCTTCTACATTTTCATCTTTGTCTATTATAGTTACGGCGTTGTCGTCGGATTTAAACCCAGCGTCTGATCTTTTTATATTATTTATTACTATCATATCAAAGTTTTTTGCTCTAAGTTTTTTCAATCCATTTTCAATTTCATTTTGCGATTCTGCAGCGAATCCTACTATGATTTGTTTTTCTTTTAATTCTCCCATAGTCTTTGCGATGTCGAGATTTTGTACGAGGGAAATGGACATTTTGTCTTTAGATCCCTCTTTTTTTATTTTTTCGTCTATATACTTCTCTGGTCTAAAATCTGCAGGGGCAGCTGATTTTATCAATACATCGGTATTTTTAAATTGTGCATTAACTGCGTTAAACATTTTCTGTGTAGAACTTATTTGAATAAACCTCTCGACTTTTGGTGGTTTTAGATTTGTTGGTCCACTAATAAGAGTTACTAGAGCACCTCTCTTTGATGCTTCTTCTGCTAAAGCATATCCCATCTTCCCGCTGGATTGATTTGTTAGATATCTTACAGGATCTATGGCTTCTTGGGTCGGACCTGCTGTTATAGTAAACTTTTTGCCAGCCAAATCTTTTTCTCTAAGGACAAAGTCTATTTCTTCAACTATTTCTTCAGGTTCCAACATTTTTCCATCTCCCACGTCTAAGCAAGCTAGTAAATCTGTATGAGTTCCTAAAATCGTAATGCCTCTGTCTCTAAGTTTTTGCATATTCTCTCTATTGGCGTCACTGTTAAGCATAAATGTATTCATCGCAGGAACAAGAATGACAGGAGAGCGATGTGCCAAAAAAATACTAGATAGCAAATTGTCTCCTATTCCGTTTGCAAACTTTGCAATTGTATTTGCCGTCGCCGGAGCGATTACAATAATGTCCGCCCATTTAGCCAGTTCAATATGTTCCACTTCTGGAGTAACTGGGTGATCAGAAAACATTTCAGTATAAACGTAGTTGTCCGTCATAGTTTGAAATGTAATGGGCTTCACAAATTCTGTGGCGGATTTAGTCATGACGACTTTTACTTTGGCTCCTTGTTTTCTTAGAATAGAACAAATTCCAGGGGATTTATATATGGAAATTCCACCTGTAACTCCTAATAATATTTTTTTATCTTTTAATTTCACAACAAGCACCTCAATTTTAATTAGTTCCAATTATATCTTTCTATAAGTTTTGATTATCTCTATGCTTAATTTTACCATATCAATCATCAAATAAATCTTTAACTTGCAATTTATTTAATATCTGATATACTTTTTAGTAATTGAATATTGCTTTGAGAGGAAATAGTATGAATTGGAGCCCTTTAGAGAGTTAGCGGTTGGTGAAAGCTAATAGGTAGAAGATTTTGAATCCGTCCTTGAGCATATGTAATTTTGAGTGAGCTATTTAGCTAACTAGGGTGGCAACGCGGGTAATCTCGTCCCTTTTTTGGGGATGGGAATTTTTTATTTTATGGGAGGAATATATGATAGACATTAGGTTGATTAGGGAAAATCCAGAGGTAGTAAAAGAAAATATCAAAAGAAAGTTCCAAGACGAAAAGTTAGAACTTGTGGACAAGGTTAGAGAACTAGACGAAGAGTTCAGAGCGAAAAAAACTAGAGCAGATGAACTTCGTGGAGATAGAAATAGAGTTTCCAAAGAAATCGGCGGCTTTATGGCGAAAGGCGAAAAGGACAAAGCAGAAGAAGCTAAAGCTGCAGTAGGAGAAATCAATAAAGAACTAGAAGAATTGGAAGCTAGAGAGGTTGAACTGGAAAAACAAATCTATGACATCATGATTGTAATTCCGCAAATTATGGATCCAACTGTGCCTCTTGGAAAAGATGATACTGAAAATGTGGAACTGGAAAAATTTGGCGAGCCAGTAGTGCCTGATTATGAAATTCCTCATCATATCGACATTATGGAATCTTTAGCAGGAGTGGACTTGGAATCTTCTAGAAACACAAGTGGACACGGATTTTACTATCTCGTAGGAGATGTGGCTAGACTACATTCAGCTATGACAGCTTATGCTAGAGACTTTATGATTGACAAGGGCTATGTATATCACATTCCTCCATTTTTAATTAGATCTGAAGTTGTTACTGGTGTAATGAGTTTCAAAGAGATGGAAGATATGATGTATAAAATCGACGGTGAAGATTTATACTTAATCGGAACATCTGAACACTCTATGATTGGTAAATTTATTAATACAATCGAAGATGAAGATAAAATGCCTTTGACACTCACAAGCTATTCTCCTTGTTTTAGAAAAGAAGTGGGAGCGCATGGAATCGAAGAAAGAGGAGTTTACAGAGTTCACCAATTTGAAAAGGCTGAGATGGTAGTAATTTGTAAACCTGAAGATAGTCCATATTGGTATGATGATCTTTGGAAAAATGCTGTTGAATTCTTCAGAAGCTTGGAAATTCCAGTGAGAACTTTGGAATGTTGTTCTGGAGATTTGGCTGATTTAAAAGTTAAGTCACTAGACGTAGAAGCTTGGTCACCTAGACAACAAAAATACTTTGAAGTAGGAAGTTGCTCTAACTTAGGAGATGCTCAAGCTAGAAGATTAAACATCAGACTTAGAGGAGAAAATGGAAATTACTTTGCACATACTTTAAATAATACAGTAATTGCAACCCCAAGGGCGATAATTGCATTTTTGGAAAATATGATTCAAGAAGATGGAAGCGTTAGAATCCCTAAAGCATTACAACCTTACATGGGTGGAATAGAAGTTCTAAATCCTAAAACAAAATAATAGATAGTTTAAGCACTAAATCTTTTTTGATTTAGTGCTTTTAGATTGATGGGAATCATTTTATTAAGGTCGGAATATCATTCTTTTTCGAGCGTATATGGCCCGCCGGCCCGAGGGTACTCGAAAAAGAATGATATGGAGACCTTTGTCAACATTTTGGCTAATTTTCTTTGAGATTTAGTGCTTTTGTGTTTTTTCAGCTAGTTTTTCCTTACAAATATAAAATTTTTCTAAAAAATGGGGAATTGTCAACCATTTGTAAGGAATTTTTTTATGTTTTGGTATATACTAATAAATAGATTTCAATGCAAAATAAATGGAGAATAGAATGGATAATTATAAAAAAAATTCAAGACAAATATACCAACGTAGAAGGATAGTAGCCATAATCGTATCCTCTTTTGTGCTGATAGCTTTAATAGCATTAATAGGAAAGATATTCCTTTCAACTAGTGGAAAAGATGCAGATGGAAAAACTAAAGATAAAATTCTTACTACCAGTGAAATAAAATTGGACGAAAGCGATATAGACAAATTAGTAAAGGGAACTACTACTCTGAATATTTTTGAAAACAGCGAAAAGAATATTTCAGATAATTTAGCTTCATATAAACTTCGCCCATACAGATTGAAAACCATTAGAGATCAATCTATGGGAAAAGGCCCGAGACAAAGTTTATTGAAAAAAGAAGTTTTCTTGACTTTTGATGATGGACCTTCATCTGAAGTTACTGAAAAAGTTTTGGACGTTTTAAAGGAAGAAAATGTCAAGGCTACTTTTTTTGTAATTGGAAAAAATGTAGAAAACTATCCTGAAATACTAAAAAGAATTCACGAAGAAGGGCATGGTATAGGAATTCACACCTATTCACATAATTATAACGAGATATATGCAAGCCCTGATGCTCTTCAAAGGGATATAGAAGCTTGTTTAAAATCTATTAGAAATGTACTAGGAGAAGATTTCAATACGATACTCTACAGATTCCCAGGAGGATCCTTTAGAAAAAATAAAGAAATATTTATAAATAGAGTTGAAGATCTAGGATATATATATTTTGACTGGAATGTTCTAAATGGAGATGCTGAGGGTAGCAATTTAACTGAGGATTATTTAATTAAAAGATTTAACGAAACTTCCAGAGGATACAATATATTGCTTTCTTTAATGCACGATACGAACGCGAAGCAAAATACTGTAAATACTTTACCGAGAATAATCCAACAGTTGAGAGCTGAAAAGTATGAATTTAAATCATTAGGAGACACGCTATGACAAAAATTATGATAGTAGAAGATGAAGATTCCATAAGAAAATTTGTGCGAGTAAATTTAGAAATGGAAAATTACGTGGTGGCAGAAGCAGAATCGGGAGAAAAAGCTATAGAGTTATACGATAGTTTTAAGCCAGACATAGTTCTGTTGGATATAATGCTACCAGGTATAGACGGCTTTCAAGTTTGCAGATATTTAAGGCAAGATGAGCGGGAGCTAGGAATTATTATGCTCACTGCAAAAAACCAAGACATAGATAAGATTCAAGGTTTAGAAGCTGGATCAGATGACTATATTTCTAAACCTTTCAATCCCAAAGAGTTAGTATTAAGAATTAAATCTTTGGAGAGAAGGCTTAAATCTACTGAGTCGGATAGCGCATTAAACATTATAGAAACTTCTAAGTTTAAATTGGATAGGAATTCTAGAAAATTTTACAAGGATGGAAAACTAATAGACTTAACTCCTACAGAGTATTCAGTTATAGTGATGTTTCTAGAAAATCCAAAACAAGCTATCTCTAGGGACGAAATTTTAGATACGGTTTGGGGCGAGGATTTTATTGGAGATTCTAAAATTGTGGATGTAAATATTCGTAGACTCAGAGCAAAAATCGAAGACGATTCCTCTAGACCTGAATTTATTAAAACTGTATGGGGCATTGGTTATATTTGGGAAGCATAGGTAATTATTTTGAAAAGTAGTATTCAGAAGAGATTATTTATATATTTTACATTGATCATATTGCTGGTAGTTATTTTAATGGAGATTTTTGTAATCTTCGGAATTAGTGAAATTTCATATCAGAATATGGAGAGGATAATGGCGGATAATTTAGATTACGCCATTAATTCTATTGTCTACAGATCCGATAGTTTAGATGTTCAAGAAATATTAGATCCCAGTTTTCGTCAATACTTCGATAACGACCAGGCCCAAGTCCAGATAATAGACAGAAACGGCATGGTTATTTTTGATTCCCTGGGAGTTTTATACACTGAAGAGATTGTATATCCAGATATTACTGAAGCGAGAAGTGGCAACAGGGGAGTGTGGAGAGGTAATGTGGACTATACGGATAAAAAAGTAATGGCCATGTCCACGCCTATTAATAATTCCACGAACCAAAACATTGGAATATTAAGAATGGTCATAAGCATGGACAGACTTGATACATTAATAATCAGAGCCATAGCTATGTTTATAATGATAGGGATAGCTACAGTATTAGTTGCATTGTTTATTTCCCTTTATTTTGCAAAAGGCATAGTAGACCCACTAAAAGAAGTTAACGATGTAGCAATGAAAATAGCAGATGGGCAGCTTTCAGTTAGAAGTGATGTCAAGACCAATGACGAAATAGAACAAGTTTCAAAATCCATCAACCATATGGCAGATGAATTAATTAAACGAGATCAGGTAAAAAATGACTTCATCTCATCAGTAAGTCACGAATTAAGAACCCCACTTACATCCATAAAGGGATGGGCTATTACCATCCAATCAGCAGGGGAAATGAGTAAAGAGCTAAGCGATGAAGGATTAAATATAATAGTAAGTGAAACTGATAGACTATCTGACATGGTAGAAGAATTGTTAGATTTCTCCAGATTTGCATCAGGTAAAGCCACTTTACAAAAAGAGGAAATAGATGCCGCATCATTTTTAGGTGAAGTAGTTAGGCAGATGCGAGCTAGGATTAATAGAGAAGGGCACGTATTTTCTGTAGACATTTCAGAAGATATGGAGGGTATGACAGTAGACAAGGATCGAATTCGTCAAGTTTTGATTAATTTATTTGACAATGCAATCAAATTTACCGAAGAGCCTGGTGTAATATCTTTGTATGCTAGAAGAAATAAAATGAACCAAATTGTTGTAAATATAAGAGATACGGGAATTGGAATTCCTGATGACGACATAAAAAGGGTAAAAGAAAAGTTTTATAAAGGAAGCTTAGGCAAAGCTCATACTGGCCTTGGACTTTCTATAAGTGATGAAATAGTAAGTTTACATGGCGGTGAATTAATAATAGATTCAAATATGGGAAAGGGCACAACTGTAACTGTTATTTTGCCTGCAGTACCGAAGGAGGAGTGATATGAAGAGATTCTTTTTAGTTTTGTTTTTAGTCTTACTAGTGGCTAATCTGACTTCTTGTGAATTTGTGGATTCAAAAATAATCAATGAAACTCATAAACCAGATCTTCACGCTTCTCCAATAAATGGAATTTGGAATCTTGAAGAAATAGTTGATAGCGACAGCAGATATTCCTTTGAAAAAGGGGATAAGTTTTATTTTAATATAGATTTTTTTGCTACCACGGATAAGATATATTTAAATCCAGATTTTGAAATAATAAATGTAAATTGGAAGAGTTATTTAAGAGAAATTGACGAAGAGGTAGATATTTCTAATTTTTTTATCAGTGAAAAAGTAAATGTTGTAGAGATAAAAAAGGACGGTTTAGTTATTGCTGAAGCTATTCCTTTAAATAATAACGAACTCTTATTGAATATAAGTAATGAATTAGTAATTCTTAAAAGAGAAACGGATGTTTTAACTAATGAAGAAAAAAATGAGCTTAAAATGTTTTATTCTGAAAGAGAAAAAGTTTTTCGTTCAGGAGATTCTTGGGCTTTAGCTTTAGGAGTTAGAAATTTAATTGAAGATAATGGAAGTAACATTCCTAAGTACGATTACAATACAATTTTACTTAGATTTTCTAATAAAGGCTTGCGAGTAGATAACCTAGATGGAATTGTCATAAATAACGATTCTATGTTGGACATATATGATTCCGTTAGAATTTCCAGTGAAAGCGGCAGTTTTGATAGGATTACGTTAAATGGAAAAGAGTTAGGAATTTTCGACCATGATGGTTTGCGACAATCTAACATTTTTAGATTGAATTATATCTCTCCTAGATATGCGACTATCGAATATATTTATCCGGATAAATCGAGATTGAATACTCTTAGTACTTATACCACCTTGTCCAAAGGGGGATTAAATCAATTGAAAATCGATAATATAGTAAATTACAGTACTGAAAGGGTTATGGATGCTATTACAAAATCCAATTCAGAAACTACATTTAGCCAAGCCGTATATAATATAGGAATGACAAAAGATAGTGGTCTTACAGTCTTAAAAGGTAGGGTAGTTTCTTCTGCAGAAGGGGAAAAGTTTAATAGCGACTATATATTAAGTAGCAGTTTTTCCTATGTCAATAATCAGCCTCAACGAAGAGTTAATTTTCAAGAATTAAAAGCTACTTTTCCTGATATAGTAGATGCATTACCTGCACCAGTGGAAAATCAATATATTCTAATAACGAAAACAGGTATTGATATATACAAATTAGACAGGATTACTAGAGAGTATGAAAAGTTATACACTAAGAATTTTAATACAAATACTTCTATCATTTCCAACTCTTGGTTTAATGAAGTGGAACTAGTTGATTTGGAAAAAGCCTTGATGAACCTAAGAGTTAAATGACTTGTTATGAATGTTAAAATAATGTATAATTACCAAAGAGGTGCAAACTATGACAGAGATTAAGGAATTAATACAAACCCATGATGACTATCTTCGGATGATACTATTCGCTACACTAGCGATGTTGATCATTACCTTTGCTGTAAATTATTTTACAGAAAGAATAAGATTTCCAAAATACTTACCTGGCTTGATATCCCTAATAATAGGAGTAATTATGCTAGCTGGTTTAATTCCAAATCTATATCTTAAAGAATATTTAGGAAATGTAGTGATTTCTATGGTAGCAATCGGTGTGGGTATTGTAGGTCTTGCTTTCGGTATGATATTAGGCGTGTTGTTTAAACGGCCGGCTAAATACGAAAAAGATGAAAAAGATATAACTTATGAAGAGTATTAAAACTAAACACAAAGACAAAATATGCTAGGCACAAAAGTGTCTAGCTTTTTTTATTGTATTAATATGATGAAGGGATATACTTTATATTTTTAATTATTAATGGTAAAATGAATTAAAATTATTAACTGAGGGGGAGCTTATGAAAAGATTTTTTAAAAATTTTACTTTAATTGACGGTACAGGAAATGAGCCTTTAAATAATGCTTATTTAATTGTAGATGGAGAAAAAATAGATAGCGTGGGTTTCGGTGAATTTGATTTTGATGGGGAGGTAGTTGATCTTTCTGGAAAATTTCTTATGCCAGGATTGATAAATGCTCATATCCATGTGACTATGGACCCAGTGGGCAATCCCCTTGCAGAAATTGAGACAGAAGCTCAAACCGCATTTAAAGCTGCGAGAAATGCAAAAAGACATCTAGATATGGGAACTACTTTTGTAAGGGATGTAGGTGGAAAGAATTACGTAGATATAGACTTAAGGGATGCCATAAACAATAAACTTGTAGAAGGAGCTCAAATGCTCGTAGCAGGTAAGAATCTTGCTATGACAGGTGGTCACGGTTGGCAGATGGGAAGAGAAGTGGATGGCGTCGACGAAGCGAGAAAAGGAGCAAGGGAACAACTTAGAGCTGGGGCTGACTTAATAAAGGTTATGGCAACGGGTGGAGTTATGACTAAAGGAGTTGAACCTGGAAGTCCTCAGATGGAAGAAGCAGAAATGCGAGCTGCTATAGAAGAAGCTCATAAAGTAGGTGCAAAAACAGCTACCCACGCCCAAGGAAACACAGGTATAAAAAATGCACTTAGAGCAGGTGTTGACTCTATAGAACATGGAATATTTTTAGATGAGGAATCTATCCAGATGATGTTGGATAACGGAACTTGGTTAGTACCTACCCTTGCAGCAGTAGATTTAATAGTTAAAAACAGTAATACAGGCGAGATACCTGAATATGCAGTAAGAAAAGCTAAAAGTGTCCAAGCCTCTCATATAGAAAGTGTAAAAAAGGCATACAAAGCTGGGGTAAAAATATGTAATGGTACAGACTCAGGAACTCCGTATAACTATCACGGATCTGCCCCTTACGAAGCAAAGTTATTGATGGATATAGGAATGAGTCCAATGGAAGTTTTAGTAGCATCCACAAAATCCTCTGCAGAATGTTTAGGTATTGAAGAAAATTATGGAACTATAGAAGCAGGTAAATTTGCAGATTTTATTGTATTAAATGAAAATCCTTTGGAAAATATAAATACTTTATTTGATATTGCAGATGTTTACAAATTGGGAGAAAAAGTAATAAGAATATTTGAAAATCCTCAAAAGGATGAATTTAAGTAAAGTTTATTTTGTAGTGGCTAACTTTAAAGTTGGCCACTACAGTTTTTATTGACTAGATTATCTGAGCAATTTATTAATTTTATTTTTTCATTTTTTTTCAAACTTTTTATTGACCATTCTCTACTCAGTGCGGGACCTTTTCCTTCAATTTCTTCTACGTAAACGAATTGTACCGGCAATCGAACTCTAGTATATTTTGAGGCTTTACCTTCGTTATGAGTTTTCAATCGTTTTTCTAAATCATTTGTGATACCAGTATAAAAGGTATCGTCGCTGCAAATTAGCATATAGACGTAGTATCTATCATTCATAATATTCCTCTTCTTTTATAACTTCAGAAATCATAGAATACTCGTAGCCTTTATTCATAAGGTAGCGAATTAATTTTTGTTTATCTTCATTTTTTCTCGTTCTTCGTCTATCTTCTACGAGTTTTTCTAAATTAGCCATTTCCAATTCACGATATTTAAATAGATGAGGATCTACGTCTTGGGAATTGAAACCTTTTTGATACAGCTTGTGTTTTATTTTTATTGCCCCGTCAGTGGAATAATTAAATTTTTCTTCTAAATAGATTTCAAGATACCTTTCATCATCTAGAAGTTTTAAATCTATTAATTTTTCAATAATTTCATCTTGCAATTCTGGACTTACTTTTTTTCTATACAAATAATCCCTAACCTCTTTGGATGTTTTTAGGGCTTTGGAGACATAGAGTAAAGCCTGTTTAAAATATAAGCCCTCTTCTTCTTTGGATTTTAATTTATTTAATTCTTCTTCACTGATTTCAAATTCTCCATATCCGTAGGGGGCAAGATTATCAGCTGAGACACTCATTATATATTCGTCTTCAGAAAATAAATTAAATCTGGTATTATCGTTTTTTTGTAATTCTATTCTTGTAATTTTCATATTAACCTCACAAATTATACTACCATAAGGTGTAAGATTTATACAAATATTTATTTTATGAATAATATATGGTAGAATAAGCTTGGAACGGAGGAATGGAATGTTCGAAATACTTTCATTAGGACTTAGATATGTATTTATTATAATCATATATTTGTTTATTTTAAATATTTTAAGATTAATATACTTAGACATTAAAACTTCTAGCGCATCGACACCTAACAAGGACGTAGCGTACTTAAAAGTAATAAATAGATTGGACCAATTGGATTTTAGAATGCAAGAATACTATCCTGTAATTGGAGAAATCACCGTAGGTAGAGGTTCAAGAAATGATGTTCACATAAAAGATAGGGTGGTTTCCAAAAACCACATGAGAATCTTTTTGAGTGGAGGATATTATTATTTGGAAGATTTAGGTAGTTCCAATGGAACTTATTTAAATGGTTCTGATATTGAAAATAATGCCATTGAAATTGTAGATGGCGATTTGATTAGTGTAGGTAAGATTCAGTTTATGTTTGTGAATAGGTAAATATGATAAATAAAGTAACAAAGTTAAGAAAACCTAGGAATTTACTTTTGATGTTTGATATTTTGGCGATAGGAATGCTTATGCTCTACAAGGATCCGTCTTCCAATAGAAATATGGGAATACTGGCTTCTGCATTGATTATTCTATTGTATGTATCTAATATCATACTTGAGAGAGTAACTTCTGGGGACAATTATATATTTATGATAGTGTCCATGTTAGTTTCTGTGGGGGCAATTATCAACTTTAGTATAGACCAGGTTTTAGGCATTAAGCATTTGACCTGGGCTTTGGTGAGCATAGGTGGATTTTATTCGACTTATTTTTTAGTAAGGTATTTGAATATCTGGGATAAACTTCTAACGCCATATATTTTGATAAGTGTTGCATTATTTTTGGCAACTTTGTTTTTAGGTAAGACAAAATGGGGCGCTACTAACTGGATAGAACTTCCTGGGCAAATGAGTGTTCAGCCAGCTGAATTTATTAAATTAATTTTAGTATTTATAATCGCTTGCTTTTACTATAATAAAAGTTATTTTGAAGGAATAAAATACTCTTCTATAATTATGACAGGGATTGTGTATTTGTTTATTGGATTTTTATTTTTGCAAAGAGACTTAGGAATGGCTGTAATGTTTCTCGCTATTTTTATGGGACTTCAGTTTATATATGAAGAAAATAGAAAACTAATATTATTTTCAATACTATTGACGATTCTGGCTGTGACTATTAGTTATTTTCTTTTTAGTCATGTTAAGGAAAGATTTGACATATGGGTAGATCCTTGGGGTCATCAAAAAGGTCACCAGATTTTACAATCACTATTTGCTATAAGTTCTGGCGGATTTACAGGTTCTGGAATTGGACTGGGATATCCAAAATTAATCCCTGTTGTAAATAGCGACTTTATTTTTGCAGCAATTTGTGAAGAAATGGGAATTTTATCTGGCATAAGTGTAATCATGCTTTTTGTATTGTTAATATACAGAAGTTTCAAAATAGCCCTTGTTCAAAGACATCCATTTTATAGAATTTTAGCCTTGGGAATAGGTATCTCTTTTGGAATACAAACATTTTTAGCGATTGGTGGAGTTACAAAATTCATTCCCATGACAGGCATAACACTTCCCTTCGTATCATATGGAGGTTCATCAATGGTGGCCAGCTTTTTGTCCTTGGGCGTACTACAAGTATGCTCTGAAGAATTAAAACACAAACCAATAGAATCGGAGCCAGACTATGAGTGATAGAGAAAAAAGGCGAATTCTAGTATTGTTAAGTGGAGTTGTAGTTTTATTAATAGCCTTGATGGTTTATTTGACTTACTTTATGATTTTTGAAGGGGAAACCTATAGATCTAGTAGTCAAAATAGAAGAAATACTATCGAAAGTGCAAATATACTAAGAGGCTCATTCTATGACAGAGACAATCAAGTACTAGCTCAAACAATTATAAATGAAGATGGAAAAAAGATTAGATCATATAGTTATCCCCATTTGTATTCCCATGTCATAGGCTATACTTTTCCCGATTTAGGCAAATCAGGATTAGAACTTACCATGGATGAATATCTTACAAATAGGCATAGTTTAGGTATCGAAGAAGCTATAAAGAAATACTTTGAAAGAGAAAGTACAGGGCACTCTATAAGACTTTCTATAGATACTCAAGTGCAGCTTAAATCTTCTGAATTATTGGGAGATAATAAAGGAGCTATAGTAGCATTAAATCCAAAAACTGGTGAAGTTTATTCAATGGTGAGTAAACCAAACTTCAATCCAGTGAACCTCAGGGAAAATTGGAAAGAGATAAATGAAAGTGGTGAGTCTCCGTTATTTAATAGAGCAATAAATGGTTTGTATCCTCCAGGATCCGTAATGAAGGTAATTTCCACAGCATCAATTTTGGAGGAGAAAATTCCTTTAGACTACACTCATACTGGAACTCAAGTAATAGACGGATATGAATATAAAGATGCCACAAGTAGACAATATGGAGAAATTGGTTTAGAAGAAGCTTTTATTAGAAGCTTGAACACCTATTTTGTAGACAAAATTCAAAAGGTGGGCCAGAGTAAGTTCGAACAGACTGCTAGTAGATTTATGTTTGAAGAGACGATTCCATTTGAGCTACCAATATCTAAATCAACTTTAAATTTTTCAAGCTCGACTAATAAAAATCAATTGTCAGCTAGTTCAATCGGCCAAGGAAGAGTTCTTTCAACCCCGATGGAAATGGCCTTAATGGCATCAGCGATTGCAAATAATGGAACAATTATGAAGCCTTATTTGGTTAGTGAAATTATTAAACCAGATAATACAGTTTTTAAAACCACAGAACCAGAAGTTTTAAGTCAAGCTATTTCTCCAGAATTGGCAGAAGAAATAAATAAACTTATGATTAAAACTACGAATTTAGGAACTGGGAAGAGTGCTTCCATAAGAAATATTCAAGTTTCCAGTAAGACAGGAACGGCAGAAAATGAAACGGGAAAAACTCACGCATGGTATGTGGGATTTGCACCTGCAGAAGACCCTGTAGTAGCCGTAGCGGTAATAGTTGAACAAGGTGGAAGCGGTGGAGAAGTCGCTGCACCAATAGGCAGAGACGTTATCATTTCTGTTCTAAACAATATAAGCGTAATACAATAGACTAGCTTATTTCGCAAATAAAATTTAATAAATTAATCCCTTTTATTTCTTTTGGAATAATGGGGATTATTTTTAATTTTAATCTAAATAACCATTGCATTGTTGCAAATAAAAGATATAATAAAATTAGGTAATAGGTTACCTAATAGGAGGTGTTGGTATAAATTTTTATGAAATAGACAAGAGATTACAAATTTATGCTAATTTATTTAGAGTTTCTAATAAATTACAAGCAACTATGGATAAAAAGATGGACGAAATTACTTCTAAACAGTGGTTTGTTTTAGGGGTTTTAGAGTATTTTGAAGATTTTCCTACATTAAAAGAACTTTCACATCAACTTGGATATTCTCATCAAAATACAAAACAGCTATTAAATAAACTAGAGGAAAAAGGTTTTGTAAGATTTGAGGAAGATCCAATAGATAAACGGTCTATTAGAATCCGTGGAACTGACAAAATAAAAGAATGGGAAGAGAGAAATGCTGAGAATGCTCAAATGTTTATTGAGATGCTATTTGATGGAATTTCAAATGAGTATATTGAAATAGTATCTGATGTTTTAAATGAATTTTATAAAAGGCTAGATAAAATTTATGAAAAAAATTAAGTTGATACTAATTTTTTAGCTTTGCTAGTAGCGTGGTTATAATAAAATCTGTAGCAACTTTTCTGGAGGAAGGAAATGAATAAAAATCCATTGGTACTATATTCATCAAAATACGGACACACAAAAAAATACGCAGAATTAATTGCACAAAGACTAAATGTAAAGGCCAACAATATCGAAGATACTGATTTGGAAAAACTTAGTGATGTGGATGTTATTATATATGGCAGCAGTTTATATGCAGGGAATATAAATAAGTCTAAGGAGATTTCCAAATTAATCGAAAAAGAATTAATAATATTTACTGTAGGTTTGGCTAATCCTAAAAATACAGACTATGAAGAAGTTGTTAATCGAAACTTTTCAACGAAGGATAAAGAAAAAATAAAATTTTTCCATTTAATGGGCGGCATTGATTACACAAAAATGAGTTTGAAGCATAAGATGATGATGTGGGTTATGATAAATATTTTAATTAGAAAACAATTGAAAGAAAACCCCACGCCAGATTTAATTTCCCTAAAAGAAAGCTATGGTAAATCATTAGAGGTTTTTGATAATAAAAATTTAGAAGAATTAATAAAATATGTAGAAGATACTTTATAGATAACATATAAAAAGGCGACCTGGGTGGTCGCGCTTTGTTTATAAGAATTTATCTTTTAAATTATGCCAGTAGAAATCCTTGTTGAATAAAAGTCTCTTAATCCATTTATTAGACATAGTTAGTTCTACTTTTTCTAAATCCCAATATTCCATCTCTTCTCCATCTACAACTAGGAGGGAAGAGTTTTTGTATCTGGGTGGCGGGTCTAGCATAATTCTTGTACTTCCTGGTACTATTAGACTAGACTTTAATGATCTATAAGCAGTTGAATTTAACGGCGCTATGGGAGTTAACTGTAGTGAGTGAAGTGTTGTGTATACGATGGATCCACCTAGGGAGAAGTTATATGCCGTACTTCCCACTGGACTAGATACCATTATGCCATCTCCTGCAAAAGACTGAAGATGATTGCCATCTATAAGTACATCCATTTGAATAACTTTTGAGTTTTTTCCCTTTAAAATTATTTCATTAACTGCATGGACTGTAAATTTACGATTCTTAGTGTAAATTTCGCCTTTAACCATGGAAATTTCTTCGATTCTATAATCGCCGCTGTCGTATTTGTCCAAAAATTTATCCATATCTTCAGGGCTAATTTCTTGAAAAAACCCCAAGGTTCCAGTATTAATTCCCATTATTGGCATTTTGGGGAATCGATTGTTGTGAACTGCTTTTAAAAAAGCACCATCTCCTCCAATTGAGATGGTCAGTTCTGCGTCGTGATCGAATCCTTTCGATATTGAGTATCCTCTCTCATTTAATTTATCTATTAAGTCGCTTCGGACTTTTCTGGTTTCATAATTTGTATTAGATACTACATTAATTAACTTTTTTTTCATAAAGATTGCCTTTCTATTTACTCTTTCAATGATAATATACACTGAAAAATTAATAAAGGCAAACTGAAAAAATTGTGACGATAAAAGTTTATTAACCTAAAAATGTGGTATATTTATTAATGAGATGTTTTGGAAGCTCTTTCATATGGATTGAATCCCTTGAAATGAAAGTACAAAAAGTGTATAATGTATTTACATTAAGATATCTGCGATGCACGACGGCCTGTGCTTAATTCAACCGACATATCAGACACGGGAATTTAGTGTTTGCGAGATATGACATGCCCCCAATGGGGGAAGTCAGTGTCAACCAACGAGATACCCACCTATACAAGGGCGGGTCTGAATTAACTAATGGCTACGTCATTGCGGATTTTTGCGGAAATGGCTCAGTGGTAGAGCATCGCCTTGCCAAGGCGAGGGTCGCGAGTTCGAATCTCGTTTTCCGCTCCATAAACTTGGACGTCGGAGTGCTAAACTGCACTCCGCTTTCTTTTTAAAAGTGAAAACAATATGAAGTTGATAGATTTATAAGGTCAAGGGTATATTCTATTTATATAGAGATAGGAGTAGTTATGGAGAGAATAAAATATTATTTAAGACAATTAATGACGGGACGATATGGAATCGATAGACTGAATCAAACCCTAATTTATATTGGTATAATTTTGAATATTGTACTTATGTTTTTGAAAAATCGAGAAGTCCGAACTATTACTAGTACTTTTACTATTTTTGTATTGCTTTTTGTAATTTTCAGAATGATGTCTAGAAATATTAATGCTAGATATCAAGAAAACATTAAATTCTTAAAGATGACGAAGCCTATAAGAGCAGAAGCGGAACTTTTAAAGATGCGATGGCAAGATAGAAATGATTTTAAATATGTTAGATGCGATAAATGCAAAAACGTTATGAGGGTTCCAAAAGGTGTCGGTAAAATAAAAATAAAGTGTAAAAATTGTGGTAATGAGTTTATAAAAAGAGTATAGTCATCCATTATTTGTGGATAAAGGGTCGAAATTTTGCGATATCGGCTCTTTTTTAAGAATAGTTTGTGTAATTATAAAGAAAACTAATGAAATAGTTCTCTTTTATGATATAATATATTGGATATTTTACATGGAGGGGTAATCGTGACCGAAGAGATAAAAAAAGAAGGAAACATAGTATCATTTGATATGACAATTCCTAGCGATAGAATAGAAGAAGCAATGACTGCAGTTTTTAATAAGGAGAAACACCAATTTCAGCTGCCAGGTTTTAGAAAAGGTAAAGTTCCTAGAAGATTATTGGAATCTAGCTACGGAGAAGATTTGTTTTTTGAAGATGCCGTAAATGACTTAATTCCAGAAATTTACGAAGCTAAAGCTGACGAACTTAAACTTAAACTAGCAGGACAACCTAATATTTCATTGTCAGAACCATATGAAAAAGGAAAAGATGTAGTATTAAATGTAGAAGTTGAAGTTTTGCCTGAAATTGAGCTTAAAGATTATTCAAGAATAGAAATACCAGAAATTAAATACGAAGTTACTGATGAATTAATTTACAATCAACTAGAAGCTGAAAAAGAAAAAGCTAAAAGAGCTGTAGTTGTAGAAGACAGACCTTCTAAAGAAGGGGATGTGGTTGTAATTGACTACACAGGATTTGTGGACGAAGAAGAATTTGAAGGTGGATCAGCTGAAGGACATTCACTGACGCTAGGTTCAAATCAATTTATCCCAGGTTTTGAAGAACAACTAATTGACAAAAACTCTGGCGAAGATGTAGAAGTTAAAGTAACTTTCCCAGAAGATTATGGCCATGAAGATTTGGCAGGAAAAGAAGCTATTTTTGATGTTCATATAAATGAGATTCAAGAAATAGAATATCCAGAATTAGATGACGAGTTCATTAAAGACATTTCTGAATTCGATACAGTAGATGAGTACAGAGCTGACATCAGAGAAAAAATGGAAGAAGATTTTGCAAAAAGAGCAAAAGCTGACACTAAACAAGTATTGCTTAGTAAAGTAGCAGATTTTGCAGATTTCGAAGTTCCAGAAGCTATTATAGAAAGTGGAATAGATAGAGAAATCGATAATTTCGCTAACCAAATAAGAGGTTACGGACTAGATTTTGAACAATATGTGGAAATGACTGGCGGAAATGAAGAAGAGATGAGAGAAAACTTCAGAGAAACAGCATATCATAATTCAAAAGTCCAACTAATTATGGAAGCTATTATTGAAAAAGAAGAAATAGATGCAACTGATGAAGAAGTTGCTGAAGAAATTAAAAGATTGGCAGAAGAATACTTCCCAGAAGATGAAGCCCAAAGAGATAAGTTTGTAGAACTTTATTCAGGCGAAAACTCTAGATTTATAAAAGATGAATTTGTCTTTAATAAAGCTGTGGACAAATTGATGGAAAATGTAGTATATGTTGAGCCAGAAATAGAACAAGAAGTAGTAGAAGAAGAAACTAATACGGAAGAGGAGTAATATGGCCTTAATACCAATGGTCGTCGAACAAACTAGCCGTGGCGAAAGATCTTACGATATATATTCTAGATTATTAAAAGATAGAATAATATTTCTAAGCGGAGAAGTTACTGACGACTTAGCAGATTTAATTGTTGCTCAATTATTATTTTTAGAAGCCGAAGGACCAGATAAAGATATATCTTTATATATAAATAGTCCTGGGGGTTCTGTTAGTGCAGGGTTAGCAATTTATGACACGATGCAATATATTAAATCCCCAGTATCTACAATTTGTGTAGGTAGAGCAGCTTCAATGGGTGCGTTTTTATTAGCAGCTGGTGAAAAAGGAAAGAGATTTTCCCTACCAAATGCAGATATAATGATTCACCAACCTCTAGGAGGAGCTCAAGGACAAGCATCAGATGTTAAAATCCAAGCAGAAAAAATATTGAAAACAAGAGAACTTTTAAATAAAATTCTATCAGAAAAAACTGGACAAGATCTTGAAAAAATAGAAGTTGACACAGATAGAGATTTTTATATGAGTGCAGAAGAAGCCGTAGGATACGGAATAATAGATAAAGTAATAGAATCAAAGTAAGGAGAAATATGTCTAAAGATAGAAGAGATGATATTGACATCCTCAGATGTTCCTTCTGTGGCAAAAGTCAAAATGAAGTAGACCGAATCGTAGCAGGACCAAATGTGTACATTTGTAATGAATGTATTGAATTGAGTGGAGAAATAATCTCTATGGATATGCAAGAAGAGATAAAATCTCAAATGGAATTGCCGAAACCGGCTGAGATAAAAGCTATTTTGGATGAGTATGTGGTTCAGCAAGAAGACGCAAAAAAAAGTCTTTCTGTAGCAGTTTATAATCACTACAAAAGAATTTACAATGAAACTTACACAGACGTAGAGCTGGAAAAGTCCAATATATTAATGTGTGGACCTACTGGTTCGGGTAAGACATTGCTAGCACAAACTTTAGCAAAAATCTTAGATGTTCCTTTGGCAATTGCTGATGCTACTACATTGACTGAAGCAGGATATGTTGGAGAAGATGTGGAAAATATCTTATTGAAACTAATCCAAGCAGCAGACTACGATATAGAGCGAGCAGAAAAGGGAATTATCTATGTTGATGAAATCGACAAAATAGCTAAAAAAAGTGAAAATGTATCTATAACCAGGGATGTAAGTGGTGAAGGAGTACAACAAGCACTTTTAAAAATGATAGAAGGAACAGTAGCAAGTGTTCCACCCCAAGGGGGAAGGAAACATCCCCACCAAGAATTTTTACAAATCGACACTAAAAACATCCTATTTATCATGGGTGGAGCTTTTGTAGGTTTGGAAAAGATTATACAAGATAGAACTAATCAAAAAAGTATAGGTTTTGGTTCAGAGATAATTTCTCCTAACGAAGAAAAAATTGGAGAAACACTTAAGAAACTGGAACCAGGCGATTTACAAAAATATGGGTTAATTCCTGAATTTATTGGAAGATTACCTATACTTGTAACTTTGGAAGAATTAGACGAGCACGCATTAATAGAAATCCTAACAAAACCCAAAAATGCATTGGTAAATCAATATAAAACTTTATTGAAAATGGACAATGTAGAACTGGAATTTGAAGAAGACGCTCTAAAAGAAATTGCAAAACGAGCAGTGGGAAGAAAGAGTGGAGCAAGGGGACTTAGAGGTATTGTAGAAGATGCAATGCTAGATGTAATGTTTGAGGTGCCGTCTAGAACTAATGTAGAAAAGGTTATAATCACAAAAGAAAGTATCCAAGGTGATGAAGAACCCATCGTAATCAACAAAGAAAACAAAGCTTTGACTTCAAATGTTTAGAACGAATATAAAATGGTATAAATACAGTAGATAAGTCCACTTTGTTGTGGACTTATATTATTAATAATTATTAATGGAGGGAAACAATGGAAAACAATTTTGAGACCTTTGAAACTCTTCCTGTAATTCCCCTAAGGAATATAGTAGTGTTTCCCCAAATGGTGACACACTTCGATGTAGGTAGAGACAAGTCAATAAAGGCTATCGAAAAAGCTGAATTAAATGACTCTAGACTGTTGCTTTTAACTCAAAAAGATGCTAAAGAAATAGACCCCCAAGCGGATGATGTATATAAATTTGGAACTATTGCAATAATAAGACAAATTTTAAAATTACCCCACGGGCAGATGAGGGTTCTTATTGAGGGTGAAGAAAGGGCTGAAGTAAAATCCATCATAGAGTCCAACGACATGATGTCAGCCACATATAGAGTAATCGAAACAGACGAAAGTGAATTGAATGTAAGTGAAGAAGCGGCATTTAGGTTAATTAGACAAGATTTAGAAACGTATATAACGACTAATTCCAAAATAAATACAACTGCCATAGAGATGTTCCACGAGATGGATACGCCAGATATTTTAATCGATATGGTGGCGTCATATCTGCCTCTTAAAATTGAAGATGCTCAAGAATTATTGGAGATAACCGATAGATTTAATAGACTAGAGAAGTTTCATGCGATTTTGCAACGTGAAATAGAGCTATTAGGTATCGAAAATAAAATAAACCAAAGAGTTAAAACTCAAATGGGACAAGTTCAAAAGGAATATTACCTAAGAGAACAATTAAAAGCTATCCAAGCTGAATTAGGTGATGAAGATGTTGGCGACGAAGAAGAAAACTATATAGAAAAAATTAAAGCTTTGGGAATGCCAGAAGAGACAGAAGAAAAAGTAATCAAAGAAGCAAAAAAATTAGGAAAAACAAATCCAAACTCCGCAGAATATGGAGTGCTTTTGAATTATTTAGATTGGATAATTTCTTTGCCTTGGAAATACGAAGGTGAAGATGAAATAGATTTAAGCAAATCCCAAGAGATCTTAGACGAAGACCACTACGGATTAAAAGACGTAAAAGAAAGAATAATAGAATTCTTAGCAGTAAGAAAACTAAACGAATCTCCCAAAGGACCTATTCTTTGTCTGGTAGGACCTCCTGGAGTCGGTAAAACATCTATTGCCCAATCTGTAGCTAGAGCTTTAGGTAGAGAATTTGTTAGAATGAGTTTAGGTGGAGTTCGTGACGAGGCTGAAATCAGAGGGCACAGAAGAACCTATGTAGGCGCTATGCCTGGTAGGGTAATAAACCTTATGAGAAAAGCCGGAGATGTTAATCCAGTATTCTTACTTGATGAGATAGATAAATTGGGAAGTGATTACAGAGGAGATCCATCTTCTGGATTACTGGAAGTGTTGGACCCAGCGCAAAATAATACTTTTACAGATCATTATTTGGATGTACCTTACGATTTATCCAAGGTATTGTTCCTAACCACTGCAAATACTACAAACACCATTCCTGCGCCACTTTTGGACAGAATGGAAGTTATTAGAATAGATGGATACACTCCATTTGAAAAGCTTCAAATCGCTAAGAGATATATCGTTCCAAAGCAATTAAAAGAAGCGAATATAAAAGAGGAAACTTTATCCATTTCGGATAATGCACTTCTTTCAATAATAAATTCCTATACTAGAGAATCTGGGGTAAGAAATCTGGAAAGAAATGTGCAAAAAGTAATTAGAAAAGCAGCAGTACAAATAGTAAGAGATAGCAAAGCTTCAATAAGAGTTACAGAAGGAAATCTTCACAAATATCTAGGACCTAAAATATTCCTATATGATGTTTTAGATGAAGAAAATCAAATTGGAGTAGTAAATGGACTGGCATGGACTAGTGTAGGCGGCACTACTTTAAAAGTAGAAGCAAATATTACAGAAGGTTCAGGAAAAGTTCAGCTTACAGGTAAACTTGGGGATGTTATGAAAGAGTCTGCATATGCAGCTATAACATATATCAGAAGTGTTGCCTCTGAATACGGAATAGATGAGAAATTCAGTTCTGAAAAAGACATTCATCTTCACGTACCAGAAGGAGCAACTCCTAAAGACGGTCCTTCAGCAGGTGTAACCATTGCTACAGCTATTTTATCAGCACTTCTTAAGCAACCAGTTAAAAATGATATAGCTATGACTGGAGAAATTACTTTAAGAGGTAGAGTTCTTCCAATAGGTGGCTTAAAGGAAAAATTATTAGCGGCTAACAGAATGGGTGTCAAAAAAGTCTTAATTCCATTTGAGAATGAAAGGGATTTGGATGACATTGAAGATATAATCAAAAGGCCATTGAAAATTATTTCTGTTAAAAATATCAAAGAGGTATTTGACGAAGCATTGGTAAAAGAAAATGAAAGTAAATAATCCCACCTTAGAAAAAGTAGCCTTTACTTTGGAGCAATATCCGGGAAAGAATCTCCCGGAAATTGCTCTAGCAGGTAGGTCCAATGTCGGTAAGAGTTCATTTGTAAATACCCTTATAAATAGAAAAAACCTAGCAAGAACTAGTTCCCAGCCAGGTAAAACTCGAACACTTAATTTTTATAATATAGATGAAAAATTTCGTTTCGTTGACTTGCCAGGTTATGGCTATGCAGTAGCTTCGAAAAAGGCTAGGGAAGACTGGGCAGATGCCATAAATACTTATCTTATGAATCGGGATAATTTAAAAGAAATATTTTTATTAGTAGATTTTCGCCACGAACCTACAAATCAAGATAAGATGATGTATGATTACATTCTTGACGCAGGCTTTAGTGGAATGGTAATAGCTACAAAAGTAGATAAAGTAAAAAAGTCACAACATTCAAAGCATCTAAGTATTATCAAGAAAAAATTAGGTGTAGAAGATATAAATAATATTGTAATGTTTTCTTCTGAAGACAAGACCAATAAAGATATTGCATGGAAGAAAATAATGCAAATTCTGGACATTAAATAATAGAATTGTAGCTGTCCGCATTTTATGCGACTTAAAGTCTACATTTCATTTAAAAAAATATTTCCACCTGCATCTGGATAAAAATTCAGATTGCAGGTTTTTTCTTTTTAGCGTAACTACTATAAAAGAATAAAATTTGTTATAATGTCTAAAAGGGAGAAAATTTATGGGAGATTTTATTAGAATTTTTGAGGTTGTGCTTCCTGTAGTATTACTTGTATTGTTTGGGTATATTGCAAGGAAGTTAAATATTTTTGATGAAGCATTTGTAAAGGCTGGAAGTAGAATAGTATTTTTAGTCTTTTTACCAATTAATATGTTCTTTAATATTTATAATGCTTCTGGATTTGATTTGGTAAATCCTACGGTGGTGATTTATGCATTTGTAGGCCAAATGATTTTGATTTTTGTAGGATATGCAATTTACAGTAGGATGGGATTTGATAACGAAACTACTGCAGTTATGTTGCAAACAATGAATAGATCTAACATTGTACTGTTTGGACTATCTATTGCACAAAACTATTTTGATGTTGATGGAGTTGCACTTGTAACTATTTATATTGGATTAATCGCCGCAGCATCAAATGCATTTGCAATATTAATTTATGAAGTTCTGACTTCGAAAGAAACTAAAATTAACTACAAAAAATTGTTGATTTCAGTTTTTAAAAATCCAATATTAATAGCTGCGATTTTTGGTTTGGCATTTAATGCACTGAATATACGCATTTACACTCCAGTAATGAAGGCGGCAGGGGATTTAGCATCAGTTGCAACACCTTTAGGTCTTATGTGTGTTGGGGGTTCTATAAAATTTGCGAAAGATAGCGAAGATAAAAAAGCATTATTTACAGCAGTAATTTCCAAGGCCATAATAATTCCTATAATTACACTGACAATCTTTGCGCTGTTGGGACTTACTGGACCTGAAATGTTTGTAATGATAATTCTTTTTGCAGCACCTGTAGCAGTATCGAGTCATGCCATGAGTATAATATATACATCCAAAGGAGACTTTTGTGCTATGATTATAGTGTATACGACGATATTTAATTCAATTACTGTATTCTTAGCGATATTAATTCTGTCGAGTATGGGAATAATTTAGGAGGAAGTATGAAAAGCTATTTTTATTATGAAAGCCCGATTGAAACTTTAACACTTATTTCTGAAGAAGACCATTTAATTGGATTGTATTTTGGAAAAGTTGAAATAGAAGGTAAAGAGGAAAAATCAAAAATCATTGAAGAAGGAATAAAACAATTGGAAGAGTATTTTCAAGGCAAAAGAAAATCCTTCGATTTACCACTTAAGTTTTATGGCACTGAATTTCAACAAAAATGTTGGAACGCATTAACCACCATCCCATACGGCGAGACTAGATCTTACAAGGATATGTCAGAAATTGTAAACTGTCCAAAAGGATATAGGGCAGTGGGACTTGCCAACAATAAAAATCCAATTTCAATAATAGCACCTTGCCACAGAGTTATTGGATCAGATGGAAAACTAGTTGGATTTGGTGGAGGCTTAGACAAAAAAGAATTTTTATTGGATTTGGAAAAAAAGAATAAGTAAGATATAAATTTGACCTCTAAAAAAATTAGAGGTCTTTTATATGACAATATTTACATCCTTTTAATGGCAAAAAATCTAACTAGTGTTAAAATAAATGTACCGAGGTGATTTATGAAGAAGGTATTTTTTAGGATATTGATTTTTTTAATAACTGCTGGAATTATTGGAGTTTTTGGTTTGAAATGGTTCATTTCTAATAGGATGAAACAAATCCCCAATATGACTACTGAAGAAGTTTTAGAATTTACTCTCAAGGACAATGAAGAAGCAATTATTACTGTTGGTATTATCGATGGGGAGAATATGGACTTTGTCGTATATGGAAATAATGGAGAAATTCTGTCCCAAAAAGAACACGAATATGAAATTGGATCCATTACTAAAACCTTTACTACTTCATTACTATCCAAAGGAATAGAAAATCAGAAGTATGACTTAGATGATCCTATTAACAAATATTTGCCCCTTTCACAAGATAAAAAATTTCCTAGTTTAAAGAATTTAGTTACACACACATCAGGATTGAAAAGCTATTATTTTAATTTTGAAATGGGAAAGAATATGATATCTGGAATTAATGCATTATCTGGATTGAGTAGAGAATCTATTTACAAACAATTGGAGAATAATTCAAAGGGAAATGAAATTCATCCATTTTTATATTCAAATTTAGGAATAGCTACAATAGGAGAAGTCATGGGAATAAATGAAAGTTCAACTTATACGAAATTAATGACAGATTTTATTAAAAATGATTTAGATTTACAACATACTAAAATCTCTGATGGAACTGGCGACTTAAATAACTACTGGCTCTGGAATGAAAATGATTACTACATCCCAGCGGGTGCAATTATTTCTACTATTGGAGATATGATGAAATATACAAAACTCCACATAAATGAAGAAATTTCATATTTAGCAGATACACACAAAAAACTAGTTGATGTAAAAAATAATTCTGAAGACTATGAAGTAGCGGGAATAATAATTGATGGTGTCGGATTGGGATGGATGATAGATGAAAGAAATAATATCATTTGGCACAATGGGGGAACAAGTAACTTTAATAGCTATCTAGGATTTGATAAAGACAAACAGTTAGGAGTAGTTATCCTTTCAAATATATCACCCAACAGCAGAATTCCAGCCACGATTTATGGAGTTAAATTACTGAAAGATTTGCAAAATAGTAAATAAATACATTTATCAAAATACAAAAATTGTGAGGAATAATTTGACGACATATAAGCTCTTGTCAATTGAGAAAGATACAATCTTCCAAATTTGATGTTAATAGTTAGTCAATAATTGGATAAATAGACAAAGATATTTATAAACTTAATTTTATGTAGTGTAAAGCTTATAATATACTTATTGACCGTATTAATTTTTAAAGGCAATCCAGTAAGCACAAAAAACAAATACAATAATTAAGTACTTTAGTACTCGAATAAAAAATAGTTTGGAGGATAGCATGAAAGATATTGTAAAAACAAATGGTTCTGAGAATTTAGAAAATTTTCAAACTGAAGATGATTTAATGAGTATTACAGAAGAAATGTTATTGGACGCTGGCTCCATAATAAATAATAGAAATAAACTAAGTGTTCCAATTGCAGAATTGTCAGCGCTTGGAGCAGGAGTTTCATCACTTGTTCCTGAATTAAATTCTCTAACCCAGACAACTACATTTGCTACAGATGGATTATATCAGCTAATAAATGGGGAAGGACTTAAAACTGTAAAGAATGGTAATCACGTTGGTTATACAAAATCTAATAAATTAGCAAACTTCAAAACAGTGGATACATTAACTTCTTCAACAACTGTGGTACCTATTAATCCAGCAATGATACTTATGGCTGTAGCATTATTTTCAATAGAGAAAGAACTAAGCAATATATCTGAAATGGGGAGACAGATAATATCATTTCTGGAAATAGGAAGAGAATCTGAAATTGAAGCTGATGTAGAAACCCTAATGAATATCATCAATAAATACAAATTTAATTGGGATAATGAAAACTTTGTATCAAGTAACCATAAATTGGTATTGGATATTCAAAGAACTGCTAGAAAAAATATAAATTCTTTCCAGAAGAAAATTAATAATATGCTAAAATCAAAGCAATTCCTTATAGCACAGAATAAAGTAAATTCTACTTTTGAAGACTTGGAAAAAAAGTTTAAATATTATAGATTATCTCTTTATACATTTTCTTTAGCATCATTTATGGAAATTATGTTGAGTGGAAATTTTATGGAAGAATATATCAAAGGAATAAAGCTTGAGATAATTAAAATGTCTGAAGACTATAGAAATTTATTTGAAGAATCTTCAATACGTCTTGAGAAAATTGGTAATTCTGCTTTGGATATAAATGTTTTAAAAGGAATTGGTACTGCTGGAAAGGCTGCTGGAAAATTTATTGGTAAAATTCCTATTATAAAAGAAGGATCAATTGACGAATTACTTCAAGAAAAAGGAACAAACTTATTAGAAAATGTATATGGAATGAAAACGAAAGCAGTGAGATCATTTGCAAATATAAGCAATCCTGGAACAGGAATTTTTGTAAATAAGATGGATGAAATGATTAAAATTTACAATTATACTTCTCAGATATACTTTGACGATAAGAATATTTACTTAATAAGTGACTAATTTCTATTGGCTGTCTATCATGGAGATTAACAATTATTTTTTAAAGACTAATATTCAACGAACAAGAAAATACGACAAAATAAATTAGCGACTAATCTGGAATTGAATTCCGAATTAGTCGCTAAAGTTTTATTATATATTTATCATTTTCTTAACATCTCTTCTAATACCACTTCATCAGTGGTTTTCATGCCGCATTTTGCTATATTGCCCACTGTGATTATGGTTTCGTCTAGGTTTGATTTTACGATTCCGTCTCCTGAATCAAAGTCTTTATTAGCTTGTGCTTGTCTGTATGAAACAGAAGCACTTCTTATGCTAGATGCGATTTTACTTGCACAAGATGGTTTTGCTCCGTCGCAAATCATTCCGGAATTTGTGGCTAGGGCATTTGAAATTGTTCCTTCTAATACTTCTTTGGAATCTCCTGCCAAAAATCCTACTCCTGCAATTGCACTGGATGCTGCTGAAACTACGCCGCAGTAAGCTGAAAGCTTTCCGATTCTTTCTTTTATATAAAGTGACATCAAGTTAGAAAACACTAAAGCTCTATATAATTCTTCATCTGAATAATTGTTGTCTTTTGCATAGACTATTACTGGCACAGCTGTGGTTATTCCTTGGTTGCCGCTTCCCGAATTTATTACGACTGGCATCTCACATCCACTCATTCTAGCGTCTGATCCTGCAGCTGCATAAGCTGCTAGCTTGTCGAAGTAGTCTTGGCTATTCATTCCTAAGATAACAGAGCCTATATTGGAACCCCAATTATTTTCCAGTCCTTCTTTAGCAATGCTCAAGTTATATTGTATTTGAGTATCTAGGATATCTTTTATTTCCGAATAGTCTTCGTTTTTTGCAAAGTCATAGATTTTATCAAAGGACAAATCTATATGACGTCCTTCTTCATCTTCAACATCTTTTTCGAATATAACTTCACCATTTTTTTCTATGTGAACGATATTAGTGTGAGCATCACTGACTACTACTTTAGCATTTTCATCGCCAGAAAACATTTCGATATCGATATAAAGTCTTGTCACATCAGGAACTAGATTGACTTCTACAAATCCATCTTCAATTAATTCATCGCAGTGTTCCAATTTGGATTTGTCGACATTAGCAAGAACTTCCAAGTCTTTGCTAGGATCTCCCAAGAGTGCGCCGGCAACTACTGAAATTTCTATGCCTTTTCGTCCATCTGTGCCTGGAACTTTAACGCTGTGAGCATTTTTAATCATATTTCCTGACAGATTTGTAATTATTTTATCTGGATTCTTACCCAAAATTTCTTTCGCCTTTGCAGCTGCAAGTGCAATTGCAATAGGCTCAGTACAGCCGAAAGACGGTACTAACTCCTCTTTTAAAAAATCAATATAATTCATAATAACTCCTTTTTATACTTCTTCTGTTGGTGGTACGTATGGAGGATTATTTCCTCTGCCTGGAACTTTGTTAAATAGTCCTGTTATCATAAGTGCGATTGCGCCGTCTCCTGTTATATTACAAGCTGTTCCAAAACTATCTTGTAGTGCGAATATTGAAAGCATAAGAGCTGTTCCTGTGTTATCAAATCCTAAAACAGAAATTATCAATCCTAGAGAAGCTACAACTGTTCCTCCGGGAACCCCAGGAGCGCCTATTGCAAATATACCTAGCAAGAAAATAAATAAAATCATATTCGCTGTTGTAGGCATTTTACCGTATAGTATTTGGGATACTACCATTACAAAAAATGTTTCAGTTAGAACTGATCCACAAATTGTAAAGTCCCTAACTTGGGGATCTAATGTCTTTGCTTTACTAGCAGATTTAAGAGCAACAGAAAGTGTAGCTGCTGATGACATAGTTCCTAAAGCTGTTACATATGCAGGTCCATAATGTCTTAGAACTTCAAAGGGATTTGTCTTAGATAAAGTTCCGCCGATTGCATATAATAGAGCAAGCCAAATATAGTGTCCGACTATTACTATAAGTAAAACTTTAAAGAATACAGGAAGTTCATTAATTATAACGCCTTCGTATGCTAATTCTGCAAAAGTTGTTGCAATATAAAATGGCAATATTGTAATTACAACTCTGTTAACAACTTCCAATACGATGTTATTAAATTCCATTAATAACTTTTCCCATGCTTCTGATTTAGTCCAAATTACAGCTAAACCGATAAGTACAGCAGTAACCAAAGCTGACATTACTGGCATAATAGGAGCAATCTCTATGTTGAATAAAAGTTCAGGAAGAACTTTTCCTTCTCCAACTGCTGATGATATGTTTAAAAATGGGATAATCATTCTACCAGCGATAAAGCTAAATAAAGCCGCTCCTACTGAGGAAAGATAGCAAATAATTAGAGTAGTTGATAAAGCTTTACCAGCATTTTCCTTTAAGGATACGATTGCAGGTGTAATAAAACCTAAAATAATTAAAGGAACAATATAACCAATTAAATTACCCATAATTGATTTAACAGTGCTGATAACTGTTATTACAGATTCTCCAACCACGCTACCAATTCCAATACCTAAAATAATACCTAGTACCAGTTTAAACAATAAACTGTCAAAAATACCTTTCTTTTTCATAATATCCTCCTTATGTAAAAATTTATTACGATACTAATATATTAAGCAAGAAAGATGCCAATAAATGTTTGCGATTTTAAGCCCTTTGAGACAAAACCAATTCTCATATTTGCAAAAATGAGAATTTAATTTTGCATTTATAAGAAATGTATATTATCATGGGAGGAGGTGATAGTGTGATAAATAAAATTGATCGTATAAAATATTCAGTGCAAGAAGTATGTGAAGCAGTAAGTGCGATACTTTCTGTAGATGTAACAGTAGTTAATACTAATCTAGAGAGGATAGCTGCTACAGGTAAATATAAATCTCAGATAGGAACTAGACTACCAGATGGGTGTTATTATTCCATGATACTTGAAAACGACAAGTTAAACACTTTAGATAGCCTAGTAGAAAAAGAAAAGTGCAAAAATTGTAAATCAGTGGACATCTGCGAGGAGTTGGCTACTGTGGGGTATCCTATCGTTTCAAATAATGGAGACTTACTAGGTGTCATGGGGCTGATTGCATTTAATGAAGCTGAAAAGGACTACATATACAGTAACTATGAAGCGGTGAATACTTTTTTAGAAAAATTAAGTGATTTATTAGCTGGAAATTTAAATTACGAAAACACCATTGGAGATCTCTATCTAAAAAACAAGGAAATGAAAAACTTAATTAATTCACTAGACTACGGAATCATAATTACAGATGAGAATCTACGAATTACCAGTGTAAATGAGGAAGCGCTGAAATTGTTGAAAACGAGCTTTATAAATATTAAAGAACAAAAAATCTATAATATATTTGAAAATATTAGCGTTACAGATATGGATAAAAAACGAATTTTACCCCTTAAATCTAAACTTACCAATACCGACAATGAATTTATGGTTAAGGTTATCGAAAACAAGGTAGACGAAGATATAAAAAGTTATTTATTTGAATTATCAAAATACTCCAAGGTTTTAAAAAATGCCTATGATATTTTGGAAAACAAGGATACCATTAGCTTTGAACAAATTTTAGGAAATAGCTATGTCTTAAAAAGCACCATACATCTAGCGAAACAAATTGCGCCAGGGGATTCTTCCGTAATGGTTAGGGGGGAGAGTGGAACGGGAAAGGAACTATTTGCCAGAGCTATTCACAACTCATCTTCTAGGAAAAATAATATGTTCATTGCGATAAATTGTGCATCTATTCCTGAAAACTTATTGGAAAGTGAACTATTTGGATATGAAAAAGGAGCTTTTACTGATGCTAGCAACACGGGGAAAATTGGCAGGTTTGAACTAGCAAATGGTGGAACACTATTTCTAGACGAAATAGGTGATCTTCCACTGCATTTACAGCCGAAATTGCTCCGAGTATTGCAAGATGGATCTTTTATGAGATTGGGCGGAAGTAAGAAAATCGACGTAGATTTTAGATTGATAACTGCCACTAATAAAAATTTGGAAGAGATGATTGGAGATAATACATTTAGAGAAGATTTGTATTACAGATTAAACGTCATACCCATAAATATTCCACCTTTAAGAGAACGCAGAGAGGATATTCACTTAATTGCAAAAAACAAGTTGGAACATTACTGTTTGAAGCTTAACAAAGGAACGAAAGAGTTTTCGAAGGAACTCCAAGATATATTTTGTAATCACAATTGGAGTGGAAATATTAGAGAACTGGAAAATATTATAGAATTTTTGGTAAATATATCTGAAGAAAAAGTAATTTCTGCTGACCTATTGCCTAGATCTTTTAACTTGAACAATCGAAAAGATATTGAAGTGGAGATGTCTAGTAATTACATCGAAAGGGATAAAAACCTTAAAGAGTTGACGGAAAGTTTTGAAAAAAGTGTATTGATTGAATATTTAAAAGAATATGGGTATTCAACGAATGGAAAGCAGATAATAGCAGAAAAGTTGGGGATGAACTTATCAACCCTTTATAGAAAATTATATAGGTACAATATTATTTGAAAATAAAAATTGTAGGTGTGCTATTACAAAGGGCACCTACAATTTTTTAAATCGTCTTTAATTGAAAGCTAAAAAAATAAATTTATAAATTCCTCAAGACTAATATCACCAAAATATTCTGTCAAATTGACTTCTTCTAGAATATCTTCAAATTCACTTTTGCTATAAATTTTACCTTCTAGTAGACTTTCCAATTCTGATACGTCTTTTGTTCCGAAAAAATCTCCCATTATTTTTAAATTTTTAATTTTTTCATCTTCTATATCAAAAAAAAATTCCACAAATCCAATTGGAAATCTCTTGTACTTATAATATTTTGTGTCATGTACTTTTCCATAATTCCAGTCTCTCAGACTAAATCTATTTTGATAAATTTCCTCTACGCCCTTTAACTCTTCTGGTGTGAGAATATACTCTTCTCCTTCTAGATTTAAATTTTTAAAAATCTCTCCTTGGAGTTTATTTAAAAATTCTTCGGTAGATAGATTCAGATTTATTAGTGGTTTTATATTGGTGACTCTAGCTCTTACGCTTTTTACACCCTTGCTTATCAATTTTTCCGGACGCACATTAAGAGCTTTAGAAAGTTCCTCTAAATTTACATTATACAATATGCAACAGTTACTAAGGACTCGATCCTTCCAGATAGATTGGGAAGAACCTGCTATTTTCAAACCATCTACGGTGATGTCGTTTCTTCCTGAAAGTTCTGCATTTATTCCCATATTATTTAACGCATCTACTATGAGCTGGTAATAGTTTTTGAAGTCTAGTTTTTTCGCTCCTTTGGATTTGGAAATGTACGAGTAATTTATATTATCCAAATCGTGATAGACGGCACCTCCGCCAGTTATTCTACGGACTACTTTTAATTTATTCTCGTTTATATAATCCAAATTCACTTCTGCATGCACATTTTGATTTTTCCCAACTATAATCGAGGGTTCGTTAATCCAAAAATAAAAAAATTCATCCTCATCAATAGGTAAGTTTTTAAAACAATACTCTTCAAAGGCCAAATTATATTCTGGGTCAGTTGTTTTACAAATTATATATTTCATGTATTACTCCTTATTTTAATATTGTAATTGTATCACAAAGATGATAATCATAGCGGTAATTATAAATTGGAATTATATTAATTAAAACAATTGCATAGACTGGTGAATGTATATATAATTCTAATTAGTAGAGTACCATTTGCTAGTATTTATTAAAAGGAGGTTATGTTTTGGAAAGTAAAAAAACGCCAATTTATGATAGGCACAATGCCCTTGGTGGAAAGGTAGTGGATTACGCAGGGTGGTTTATGCCGATTCAATACTCTGGTATCACCGAAGAGCATGTGTCCGTAAGGGAAAGAGCAGGTATATTTGACGTTTCTCATATGGGAGAAATTCAAGTTAAGGGCAAGGATGCGTTGGAATTTTTAGAGTATCTATGCACAAATAATATTAGCTCTTTGAAAGATAATGAGATAATATATACATTTTTCTGTAGAGAAAATGGCTTTGTGGTAGATGATTTACTGGTTTATAGATTTAACGAAGAAGAATTTTTCTTAGTAGTTAATGCTTCCAATTCCGACAAAGATTACGAATGGATTTTGGAAAACAAAGGAAACTTCGATGTAGAAGTTGAAAATATTTCTGACACCATTGGAGAAATAGCCATTCAAGGGCCAAAAGCTCAAGAAATCCTCCAAAAACTGACAGACTATGACTTAAGTGAAATTAAGTTCTTCCATTTGAGAAGAGATGTCAATGTGGCAGGGGTAAATTGTTTAATTTCTAGAACTGGATACACTGGAGAAGATGGCTTCGAAGTATATTGTCCTTGGGAAGAAATTGTAAAAGTTTGGGATGCGATTCTAGAAGAAGGAAAAGATATCAATTTACTTCCTTGCGGTCTAGGATGCAGAGATACCTTGAGATTCGAAGCAGGACTTCCTCTATATGGTCACGAGATTTCTGAAGATGTAAATCCTCTGGAAGGCGGGTTTAAATTCTTTGTAGATTTAGATAAGCCTCAAGACTTTATAGGAAAAGAAACTTTAACTAAACAATACGAATCAGGACTTAAGAGAATTCTGTGTGGTTTGGAATTGGTGGATAAAGGAATTATGAGAGAGGAATACGAAGTTTACAAAGACGATGTTAAAATCGGATATGTAACTACAGGTTATAAATCTCCGACATTGGGTAAATCAATAGCGAATGCCTTATTGGATTCTGAATACAAAGACTTAGATACAGAAGTCTATGTAAAAATTAGAAATAAAATGGCGAAGGCAAAAGTTATAAGCAAAAGATTTTTAAGCAAAAGAACTAAAAGTAAATAGGAGGAATGTTTTATGGATACAAGAGTTTTGGAAGGATTATTATACACTGATGAACACGACTGGGTGTTAATTGAAGATGATATAGCTACTATTGGAATAACAGATTTTGCACAGTCTAACTTAGGTGACATTGTGTATGTGGAAGTTCCTGAAATAGGAGACACATTCAATGCTGGGGACGCTTTTGGTGCTATTGAATCAGTTAAAGCTGCTGTGGATTTATTACTTCCGGTTTCTGGTGAAGTAGTAGAAATCAACGAAGAATTGGAAGAAGCACCAGAGTTATTAAATGAAGAACCATATGATAATTGGATTGTAAAAATTAAACTTGACGAAGAACCTGAAGACTTAATGGATGTAGAGGCATATAAAGAACTGTTAGCAGAGGAGGAATAAGATGTATCCTTACATTTCTGTAACTCCAGAAGAAGAAAAAGAAATGCTACAGTCCTTGGGAATGACTGATATTGGTCAGCTTTTTGAAGACATTCCTAAAGACTTAAGATTAAACAGGGAACTGGATTTGCCTCTTGCAAAGAGTGAGCTAGAAGTATTGAGTATTTTAAAGGAGTTGGCAAATAAAAATTGTGCGACTTCTGAATTGACGTGCTTCTTAGGTGCAGGTTCTTACGATCATTACATCCCTACAATAGTGGATGCAATAATTTCAAGAAGTGAATACTACACTTCCTACACACCATACCAACCTGAAATCAGCCAAGGCACACTACAATATATATTTGAGTATCAAACCTTGATGTGCGAATTGACGGGGATGGATATTTCAAATGCTTCACTATATGACGGTGGCTCTGCTGTTGCTGAAGCAGCTTTAATGGCTCTTAACACCAACAGAAAAGAAGAAGTTTTGATTTCTAAAACTGTAAATCCATCTTCAAGAAGAATATTAAAAACTTACGCTCATTTTCAAGGCTTGAAGGTTACGGAAGTAGAAATGGAAGATGGCGTAACTTATCTTTCAGATTTAAAATCGAAACTGACTGACAAAGTAGGAGCTGTAATAGTTCAAACACCTAATTTCTTTGGGATATTGGAAGACTTGAAAGAAACTACAGAAATTGTCCATTCCGTTAAAAAGTGCAGCATGATAGCTTCAGTGGATCCTATTTCCTTAGGTATAATGAAAAAACCATCTGAATATGATGTAGATATAGTAGTTGGCGAGAGCCAAGGTATGGGAATTCCAATGTCTTTTGGAGGACCTTACTTAGGATTTATTACCGCTAAGAAGGAATATTTGAGAAAAATGCCTGGAAGAATCGTGGGAGAAACTACCGATTTAGATGGCAAAAGATCTTATGTCTTAACATTGACTGCAAGGGAGCAACATATTCGTCGTGAAAAGGCTACATCCAATATTTGTTCAAACCAAGGACTAAACGTCTTGGTTGCCACTATCTATATGGTGACTATGGGCAAAAAGGGTCTAAGGGAAGTAGCTCTTCAAAGTACCCAAAAGGCTCATTATCTTTACAATAAGCTAATGGAGAGTGGGAAATTCCAACCAGTATTTGACAAACCATTTTTCAAAGAATTCCCTGTTAAATTGAACAAGGATATTGGAGAAATAAATAAAAAACTTATAGAAGAAGGAATTATTGGCGGATATGATCTGTCCAAAGATTATGAAAATTTAGAAAATTCTGCTTTAATTGCCGTTACTGAAAAGAGAACTAAGGCAGAAATGGATAAGTTTGTAGAAGTATTGGAGGGAATAGAATGAGAAATTACGATAAATTAATATTTGAATTGTCCACTCCAAACAGAATTGCATACAAACTGCCAGAATTGGATGTTGAAGAGCTGGATATTGAAACTATTATACCCAAAGAATTTTTGTCCGATGAAGAATTAAATCTCCCTGAAGTATCTGAATTAGACGTAGTAAGACATTATACTAATCTTTCTATGAAAAATTATGGACTGGACGCAGGATTTTATCCTTTGGGTAGTTGTACAATGAAATACAATCCCAAGATAAATGAAAAGACCAGCAGACTAGATGGATTTGCAAATCTTCATCCTCTACAAAGTGACGACTGCATCCAAGGTGCTTTAGAATTACTTTACAACCTAGATAAATCTCTGGCTGAAATAGCTGGAATGGATAAGATGTCTTTAAATCCTGCAGCAGGAGCTCACGGAGAGCTAGCGGGAATGATGACAATAAAAAAATATCACGAATCTAGAGGAGACTTTAATAGAAATAAAATCGTAGTACCTGACTCATCCCATGGAACGAATCCTGCAACTGCAGCTATGGTGGGATGTGAGATCTTGCAAATACCTTCTACTGAAGATGGAAAAGTGGACGTAGAGTATTTAAAAAATGTAGTGGATGATTCTGTCTTGGGATTGATGTTGACAAATCCAAATACCCTTGGAATTTTCGAAACTAATATCAAAGAAATCACAGATATTATTCACGGTGTAGGCGGACTTTGTTATTATGATGGAGCTAATGCCAATGCAATACTAGGATATACTAGACCTGGAGATATGGGATTTGATGTAGTTCACTTTAATCTTCATAAAACATTCTCTACACCTCACGGAGGCGGGGGACCTGGAGCTGGACCTATTGGAGTAAAAGAATTTTTAAAAGAATTTTTACCTGCTCCTTATGTGGAAAAAGATGGAGATAAGTACAAGCTAAATTACAATATCGAAAATTCCATAGGACAAATAAAAGATTTTTATGGACATTTTGGAATATTGGTACGAGCATACACCTATATACTTTCTATGGGAAGAGATGGACTTAAGAGAGTAGCAGAAAGTGCTGTTCTAAACTCTAACTATGTAGCTCACCAATTGAAAGACGATTACATTTTGCCATATGATACATTATTTAAGCATGAATTCGTTTTAGATGGCTTAAAAGATGGAAATGGCGTAATTACCTTAGACATTGCTAAGAGGCTTATTGACTATGGATATCATCCGCCGACTGTTTACTTCCCTATAAATTTGAAGCAGGCGATTATGATCGAGCCTACTGACACTGAAAGCAAGGACACTCTGGATGGATTTATAGACGCTATGCATAAAATTGCAAAAGAGGCGAAGGAAGATCCAGAAATGGTTAAAGGAGCTCCTCATAACGCAGTAGTTAGAAGACCAGATGAAGTAAAAGCGGCTAGAAATCCGGTATTAAAATATACAAAAGAATAAATAAAGGAGAGATTATGACCAAGAGAATAGCTATTATTGGCGCGGGACCTGGCGGATATGTTGCTGCCATAAGAGGAGCCCAGCTTGGTGGAGAAATCTTTCTAATAGAAAAAAATGAAGTGGGGGGAACTTGCCTAAACAGCGGGTGCATCCCCACTAAAACTTATTTCCAAAATGCTAAAATAATGAACTACGCTAAACACAGTGAAGAATTTGGAATTTCCATGGAAAATGTTAGCATCTCTGGAGAGAAGTTGTTAGAAAGAAAAAATGGTATCGTAAAAAATCTAGTAGGGGGAATAGAGCAACTACTTAAATCCTATCCCAATATTGAACTACTACGCGGTACTGGAAAAATTATCGACAAAAACAATTTAGTTGTGGAATTGAAAGATGGAGAAAAAAGAGAAATAGAAGTTGACAATATAGTTATTGCAACTGGATCTAAACCTCTTATGCCTGATGTTCTTGGAATGGACTTGGATGAAGTAATTGATTCTGATGCATTGTTGGAAATGGATGTCATTCCTGAAAAATTAATTGTAGTTGGCGGTGGAGTAGTAGGCTTGGAATTTGCAAGTATTTACCAAGCTTTGGGTAGCCAGGTTGTGCTGCTATCTTCTAGGATTTTAAAAGATGCGGACAAAGAAATCTCCAAGAGAATGATTCCCCTTTTGAAAAAACAAGGAATCGAACTTTACAACGACATCCGTGCGACGAAAATTGTAAAAGAAGATGGAGTATTGAAAGTTACTGCTGCTTATAAAAATAAAGACGAAGAAATTGAAGTAACGGGAGATTACGTCTTAATCGCAGGTGGCAGAGGACCAGTTTTTCAAGCCCTAGGCCTCGATGAAATTGGAATTGAATATTCTAATCGTGGAATTTCAGTACGTGAAAATTTTGAGACTAGCATAAGTGGCATTTATGCCATTGGAGATGTCAACGGCGGAGTGCAACTAGCCCACGTGGCATCAGCCCAAGGAGAATTTGTTATGGAGCATCTTTTAGGAGATGCAGGGAACAAAGACTTTGAAAATTATCCAAATTGCGTATTTACACTAGATGAAGTGGCGTATGTTGGAAGGACTGAAGAAGAACTTAAAGAAGCTGGCGTAGAATATAAAGTTTCTAAAGCGAACTTCGCCTCCAATGGAAAGAGCTTAGCAGTTGGTAATATCAATGGTTTTGTAAAAGTTTTAGGAGATGAAGATGGAAAGGTTCTAGGAGTTCACATTATAGGACCAGAAGCCAATTTATTGATAGCAGAAGCTACTTTGGCGATTGCAAATAATTTAAAAGTAGAAGATATTTTAAAAACCATCCATGCACATCCCACCTTGGCAGAGACATTTACCGAAGCTGTGGCAGGCATTTACGACCAAGCTATTCACGTAGCCCCAAGTAGAAGAAGAAAAAAATAAAATTAGAAAATTCCTTTTGAATATTAAATTTAAGAGGAGTTTTTTTATGAAGAAAATATATTTTGAAAATATTTGAAATATAAAAAATGAAATCTAATTTACAAAATCTACACTATCATCTATAATGTATTTAACCGAAATCTTTAAATTCATCCAGAGAGATGAAAAAGATAGAGTGCAAATTTTGACGAAGATATATTACTTCTTCCGACGGTCTCTATGTATGAGACGGTATAGGGAGGAGTTTTTTTATGGACAAAACTGTAAACACAAAAGTAGAAATAGTAGATAACGAGTTTGCCAAAGAAAAAGTAAAAGGAAATAAACAAAATTTTTGGCAATTATTGGTAGTTATGGTAGGATTTACCTTTTTTTCACCTAGTATGACATCTGGTGGAAATCTGGGATTGGGACTTAATTTTAAAAATTTTGCTATTGCTGTTATACTTGGAAATTTATTTTTAGCATTTTATACAGGAGCGCTAGCTCATATTGGACAAAATACAGGAATGAATTTGGATTTGCTAGCTAGAAAATCCTTTGGAGATAGGGGTTCTCATCTTCCATCACTCCTAGTAGGACTTACACAACTAGGCTGGTTTGGAGTCGGTGTTGCGATGTTTGCTATTCCAGTTTCAAATCTGTACGGAATTAACGCATATATGCTAGTAATCATCGTAGGACTTGCCATGACTATTACATCTATGATAGGAAACTATTACATCTATGATAGGAATAAAGGCACTTGCAGTTTTTGGCTCCATTGCGGTGCCATTAATAGCAGTGTTGGGAATATATTCAGTTTATATTTCTATTCAAACCGCAGGAGGAGTAGGAAATGTATTTCAAGAAAACCCTGCTAATCCTATGACTATGGCTACGGCTTTAAGTATAGTAATTGGAAACTTTATAAGTGGCGGAACTTCTACACCGAACTTCACACGATTTGCAAACTCAAGTAAAAACGCAATCGTCGCAACGGTAATAGCATTTTTTGCAGGAAATATTATGATGTTTGCCATTGGTGCAACAGGCGCTGCTGTATTTGGAAAAGCAGATATATTTGATATACTAATCCTACAAGGTCTTGCAATACCTGCGATACTTTCTCTAGGACTTAATATTTGGTCTACAAATAATAACGCGCTATACACATCTGGACTATCGCTTACCAACGTAACAAGACAACCTATGAAACTCACAACAGTTGTAGCAGGAGTAATCGGAACTCTAACTGCGATTTATTTATACAATAATTTCGTGGCATATCTATCCTTACTAGGATCTATGATCCCACCAGTAGGAGCTATAATAATCATTCACTATTTGAGTTTCAAAGACAAATACCAAGAAGTAGAAAATAATCCTGAATGGGATTTTAGAGCGATAGCATCCGTAATAATTGGAATTATTTTTGGATTAGTAGTTAAGGTAGGGATTACACCGATTAACAGCTTATTAGTTGCAGGAATAGTTTACAAAATATTTTTAGAAATCACAAAAGAGAGAATAAAATGATAATAAAGGGCGTATATATAGAAAATTCAGACAAAAAGTTAGATATAAGAATAAAAGACGGTATCTTTGAAGAAATCGGGGAGAATTTATATAAAAAAGAAAATGAAGAAGAAATAAATGCAGATGGGAAATTAGCACTTCCACCCTTTATAGAATCTCATGTGCATCTAGATACTTGCCTAACAGCAGGAGAGCCTAAATGGAATGAATCAGGAACCCTATTTGAAGGGATAGAAACCTGGTCACTTCGAAAAGAAAGTCTCACAAAAGAAGATGTAAAAACTAGAGTCAATCGAGCAATTAGAAAACAAGCATCCAACGGAATCCAATTCGTAAGAACCCACGTAGATACAACAGATCCAAAGCTTATAGCTATGGAAGCTATGATAGAACTTAGAGAAGAATTAAAAGATTTTGTAGAAATACAAATCGTAGCATTCCCTCAAGAAGGAATTTTAAGTTTTCCAAAGGGCAAAGAGCTAATGGAAGAATCTATGAAGATGGGAGCAGACGCGGTAGGAGCGATTCCACATTTTGAGTTTACAAGAGAATATAGTGTAGAATCTTTAAAGTATGCAGTGGACTTGGCAATGAAATACGACGCCCTTGTAGATGTTCACTGTGACGAAATCGACGATGACCAATCACGAGGATTAGAAACTCTAGCGTGTCTGGCATACGAAACGGGAATGAAAGATAAAATCACTGCATCTCATACGACTGCTATGCACAGCTATAACAACGCCTATGTACAAAAACTCATGAGATTACTTCGAATGTCAGATATAAATTTCGTAGCAAATCCCCTTGTAAATATTCACCTCCAAGGCAGAGTAGACACATATCCAAAACGCAGAGGCATGACGAGGGTAAAAGAACTTTTAGCAAATGGAAACAACGTCTCCTTTGGACACGACGATATTTTCGACCCATGGTATCCACTGGGCGATGGAAATATGCTAGAAGTAGTACACATGGGATTACACGTAGGGCAGATGATGGGCTATTCGGAAATAATGAACAGCTACAAACTCATCAGCACAAATGCAGCCAAGACTTTAAACATCTCTGATAGATATGGAATTGAAGTAGGCAAGCCAGCAAATTTAATAATTATGAACAACAACAATTTTTATAACGCATTAAACGAAAGATCAGAAATACTCTACTCAATACACAACGGAAAAGTCATAACAAAAACAAAGCCAAAAGTTAAAGAAATATTATTTTAAAATATAAGCCAATCAATTTACTTATACTGATTGGCTTTTTAAATTCAAAAGAACACTACAATGCTGCCTTTTAGATATGCAGCGAATGCACTAGAAATAGAGGTACACTTTTAACCGCAATATGGTATAATTATCATTATAACAGGGTAGGAACTTGGCGTTAAGTGACTAAGAATGGGACGTTGTCTTAGTACGAAAATTATTTGCGATCGAGTTACCGCGTTCACAGCTTAATTGGATCTTCCTTTTGAGCAGTAAAAAAAGGAGGATGTATATGGATAGATATAAATTATCTATGAAAAGCTGGATTACTATTGTAATCTTGGCAATTTTAAGTGCTGTTGCAATTAGGTTTAATACTAGGCCTAAATTGTATGTAGGATTAGTAGTTGCTATGATTGGCGTGTTGTTTATTGGATTTAATTCCAACAAAGTCATCGGTGCAATACTTGGTGTGCTGACCATTGGGAGTGGATTTATTTTAAGAGGATATTATCCCGAGGTTAGCAAACTTACAGGAGAAAAACTGGAGGCGTTCTTAAAAGGATACAATGCTTATAATGAATTTTTAAGTCAGTATTTTATTTTGTTCATCATACTAGGAGGACTGATAGGACTTCTAGGAGGAGCAGTGGGTGAAATTACCAAAGAAGAGAGAACGAATAAATTTTCTACCAATAGAATTACTTACATTGCGATGTTTGTAGCTTTAAGTGTTGCGATAAATACTGCAAGAGTGGGAAGTATTAGTTTTGGAGGATTTCCAATAATATTATCTGGATATTTCCTAGGTCCTATCAACGGATTTATTGTAGGAGCTTTGGCAGATGTTATTGCATATATAATTAGACCATCTGCAGGTGGAGGATTTAATCCACTATTTATCTTGACCTCTGCATTGACGGGATTTATTCCGGTAGTTGTAACTAGACTTTTGGGAGAAAAGTATCCCAATTATAATTTCCCAAAACTATTTGCAGGAATATTTGTTGGTCAGATGCTAACATCTGTAATAATGGTTCCGTTTTTTAGAGTTATGCTATACGGTGAAAATACATTTATATTTTTTGCATCAAGTGCTTTTATTAGACAGGCATTTAATATGCCCCTATATGCATTTTTAATAAATACAGTAAATGAATCACTAAGACGAACAGTAAATTTTGAAAGAATAAAATAAGCATTCAATAATATAACATAAAAAATATGCCTTTTGAAATAAATCAAAGGGCATATTTTTTTAATATTTATAATTTTTCGCCACAATTGTCACAATAATTTGCATTCTCGTCATTTAGCTCGCCGCAATTTTTACATCTGATTTTTATAACTGTATTGTCTACTGCTTTGTTCTCTGATTTGAATTCATCATAAGCATCGGCTATCATTGCGCCACCTGCTCTGGTAAATGGTTCTAGGTCTTTTCTGGCTGCTTTTGGGTCTAGTTTTAGACCAGATCCTGCTGTGCCTTTTTTACCGATAATGGAAATTTTTTGTCCAATACCCACCAAAACTATTCCTATAAAAGCGAATAAAAAAGGATTGCCAGTACGATTAAATGGATCTCCATTTGCTATTGAAAAAAATGTACTTAAAAACATTAATAAACCAATTCCACTAAGTATCATACCACCGTAATACATTCCCTTTCGCCATTCTGGAATTTCAGTCGATTTATTTTCTTCATCATAATCATTTTTATTATTTGCCAAAAAAATCACATCCTTATGAATTATATATATCCATATTTTAAAACTTTAAAATTTTTTATTTAAAATTGCATAAAAATAAAAGAATTTTGTAAAATATAAACTATGACAAAATCCTTGTATTTGGTAGAATGGATATAGTATATAACGGGGTGAGAAATTTGAATATAAAAAATGTAATCAATGACAATGGTCAATACGAAGGATACTTATTTACCGGAGCGACTGTAGTTACAGTAGATGAAGGTAGAAATATTTTTGAAGATGGTGCTATTTTAGTTAAGGAAGATAAAATTATCGAAGTTGGATCGACTGATGATTTATTGAAAAAATATGAACATGAAGAAGGCATAGCAAAAATAGATTCGAGGAGAAAAATGATTCTACCTGGATTTATAGACGTTCATGCCCATGCGGGACATACACTTTTGACTATGCTAGGTGAAGCTACACCTACAAATTGGATGCCTATGATGACAGAGATCTATCATCACAATACCGATGACGAATTTTGGTACAATGAGGGACGACTTGCAGCTTTCACTAGACTTAGCTATGGAGTAACTACGGGACTTTCAGTAATTTCAAATTGCCAAAGAGTGGATCGTTTTGAAATCTTAAAAGCCCATTCAGATGCATATGCAAAACTGGGAGCTAGGGAAATTTTAGCTGTTGGGCCATCAGGTCCGCCATATCCAAGGGTGAATCATCACTACTTGACCAATGGGGAAGTGCTAGAAACTAGCAAGGAACTTGACGAATTGTTTGTCAATACGGAGGATTTTATTTCAAAACTCAATCATGGACATGGAGATTTAATCAGAGCTTTTGCAGCTCCCTTTGTTTTGTTATTTTCATTTAACCAATCTTCCATGACGGCAGCCGATGTGGCTGTAGAGCTTACTGACTTGGATAGATATGTGATGAAATCTATCAGAGAAATTGCCAGAAATTGCAATACTAGAATTCATACAGAAGCCTTTGGTGGAATGATTCGACTGGCTATGCAAGCACCTGAATCAGAAAGATTACTAGGAGAAGATGTTCATCTTCAACATTGTACAGGAATATCTTTGGATGAGGCGAAAATTTTAGCTGATACCAAAACCCATGTCAGCAGCACTGCTTCTTCTAGACAATTTAGTAACCGTTGCCCCGTACCTGAACTCATGACCATGGGTGCCAATGTAGTTATAGCATCTGATGGCACGGCTCCTTCCTCTACATTTGATTTAATTCGCCAGACCCAAAACATGGCTCTAGTGCACAGAGGATTTTTAAATGACAATTTCTATTTTCCAGCAGGAAAACTGCTAGAGATGATTACAATAGATGCAGCTAAGGCCTTGGGGTGGGAAGATGAAATCGGCTCCATAGAGGCAGGAAAGAAAGCGGATTTAGTTTTTGTAGACTTGGACAAGCCTCATCTTACGCCTAATTTAATGCCCCTTAGAAAATTTATGGGAATGGGAACAGGCGAAGATGTAGAAGCTACGATGGTAAATGGAAAATTCGTATATCACAAAGGTGACACTATTTTGGAAGACAGAAGAAGTATTTTAGATGGAGCAGAAAAATCAGCAAGAGAAACTATTAAGCGAGCAGATATGGAAAAATTCTACGCGACATCGGATAAATTCTGGGGCACAATTCGCAGAGAATTAACTTCGAAAAGATTTGAAGATAAAGGGTGGAAATAAATAATTTCTAGTAGTATAATATATTTATTAACTAGAGGAGGAGACGGATGAGAATATAATCAATATGGAAAAACGAAAATTTATTGAGCCCATTTTTGGGATTAGTTTTGTTGCCCTATTGATTAAATCTACCTAACCTTTACAGAATATTTTTCTGTTTGTTTTTGTATGATAATCTACCGGCAGGTAGATTTTTTATTGGGCAAATAGGAGGTACTATGTTAGTTATTAAGAAATTAGAATTATATATGAAAAAGGATTTGCGAGTTTTATTAAAAGACTTTAACTTTTCTTTGAATCCAGGGGACAAAGTCGCTTTGATTGGAGAAGAAGGAAATGGGAAATCCACATTATTAAAAGCCATATACGACGCAAATCTTGTAGAAGATTATATTGAACTTAAAGGAGAAATATTTAAGCAAAACGAGATACTAGGTTATTTGCCACAAAAATTGGAAGAAAAGATCTCAAATATGAATGTAAATGATTACATCATGGATAATAAAGAGGATTTCGACTACAATCTTTTCTATGAACTTTTGAAAGAATTAAATATTGAAGAGGAATTGGCATACAGAGAAAATAGGATAAGTGAATTGTCTGGTGGAGAAAAAATAAAAATTCAGTTGTTAAAGCTTATGCTAGAAGAACCCACGGTTTTACTATTGGATGAGCCTTCAAATGACTTGGATATGGAATCCATAATTGGGCTAGAACAATTTATCAAAAATGCTAAAATCCCAATAATGTTTGTTTCCCATGACGAAGTGTTAATAGAAAAATGTGCTAACACGATTATTCACATTGAGCAATTGATGAGAAAGTCTGAGCCTAAATATACAATTTCTAGGCAAACTTATCAAGAATATTTATCAATAAGGGATTATCAGATTTCTACTACCGAGCGTATAGCCAATAAGGAAAGAGAAGAATTGGATAAAAAAATGGATAAGTATAGGAGAATTTACGACAAAGTGGAAAGGGCACAAAGAGAAGTCTCCAGACAAGATCCAGCTGCAGGGAAAAATCTAAAAGACAAAATGCATACTGTTAAGAGTATGGGCAGAAGATTTGAAAAAGAGGAAGAAAATCTCACTAAAAGGCCAGACTTTGAGGAGTCTATTTCCATAAAATTTGGAAAAGAAAATGTGCTTCCCAACGGCAAAAAGGTTTTGGAATTTCATTTGGATGAGCTTAAAATAGAAGATAAAATTCTCAGCAAAGACATTTATCTAGAAATTACAGGGGCTAAGAAAATATGTATAGTGGGAGAAAATGGAATAGGAAAGACGACTCTGATTCGAAAAATCTTAGGAGAAATAAAAGATGATGTGACACATTTTTATATGTCACAAAATTATGTGGAGACCATGGACTCCACACTGACACCTATAGATTATTTGAAGAAAAATGAAACAAAGGACGAGAATACCAGGGTGAGAACTTACCTAGGAAGTTTAAAATTTACTAAAGAAGAAATGGAAAGACCTATTTCTGAACTATCAGGAGGTCAAGTGGCTAAACTATTTTTCTCAAATATGACTTCAGGCGAGTATCAAGTGCTAGTGTTAGATGAGCCTACGAGAAATCTCTCTCCATTGTCGGGACCAGAAATCAGAAACGCTCTTAAAAACTTTTCAGGTTGTGTAATTTCCATTAGCCACGATAGAAAGTATTTAGAAGAAGTGGTGGATTATCTATATATTTTAGACAAAGATGGATTAAAAGAAGTAAGCAAGGAAAAATATTTAGAAAAATATATGTAATACATTTTAGGACTTATGGGTAACGTAAGTCCTTTTATAATGAATTTACATATATTTTACAAAATCAATACACAGAATAACCCATCATTAATATTAATCTGATAAAATAAAATTATTAAATAAGGTGGTCAATATTATGAATAAAAAAAGAGTTTTATTAATTATTTTATGTCTACAAATTATATTATGTAGTAATACCATTGCTTTAGCCTCTAATAATTCTGTGCTACCATCAGGGATATCATACAGTGAAATAGGAGAAGAAATAGAAGCTTATGTGAAAGAACATGAAAAGACAACTGCTGGTATGGCTGTTTCCGTATTTGGTGGAGATGGAATAATTTATGAGAATTACTTTGGGTATGGAGATATTGAAAATAAACTACCTGTAGATAAAGATACTGTTATAGAATGGGGCTCTGTGACGAAGTTGCTGGTATGGGTAAGTTTAATGCAACTTTGGGAAGATGGAAAAGTAGACTTTAACGAAGATATAAATTCATATTTGCCATCAGGATATCTTGGGAAACTGAAATACGATAATCCCATAACTATAAATAATTTATTCAATCACGAAGCTGGATTCCAAGATTACCTAGTAGGTCTTTTTACTCTAAAAGACACAAATGATAAGTCTTTAGGTGAGAGCTTAAAAGAAGTTCAACCTCCCCAAATTTATCCTCCTGGGTATGCCACAGCTTATTCCAATTGGAGTACGTCTTTAGGTGCTCATATAGTAGAAAATGTAAGCCAAATGAGCTTTTCTAATTATGTTCATCAAAATATATTTTCACCACTGGATATGAATGATACGGCTGTCTTTACAGATCTTTCAGATAATAAATCAGTAAAAGAAAGAAGAGTTCTTTTAAAAAATTACTCCACAAAAAATGATCTCCTAGAGGGAGTAGCATATAATATAGAATTGTATCCATCAGGTATGGCGACTAGTACATTATCAGATTTTAGAAAATTTGGAACGGAATTTCTACAAAATGAAAGAAAAGCATCAAAGCTTTTTAAGAACAAGGAAACTTTAGATATGATGTTGACTCCAACTAAATATTATGGAGACACAGGTATAGGACTTAACTACCACGGATTATGGGCTCATCATTTTAAAGTAGAAACGCTAGGTCATGGAGGCAATACTGCTGGCAGTTCTTCGTTTTTTGTATTTGATCCAAAAAGTCAAGTTGGAGTTGTGGTAATGACAAATCAACTAAGCGAAACAAAATATAACAAAGATATGCTAGATTTGGTCTTTGGAAAATTTGAAGATTCAGAAAATTCTAAATTATTAGAAAAGCCTAAATACGTATTATATGAGTGGACTAGAACTATAGAAGAAGGCCCGTATAAATTCCTTAAAATTATGGGATATAGGCCAATAGGACAAGGAGATGTGGATAAATTTTGGATCAGGGAGATAGTGGATGGCCAAGAAAGGATAACTCAAACTCACTGGGCATTATTAAAAGTTCCAACAGGTGAAGGAATATTTATAATTATAACTTTGCTGTCTTTTATAATAGGAGTGCTTTATTCTGCGATTATTTTGTTAAAAAAGTTTTTTTTAATATTTAAAGAAGAAAAAGATAATTCAAAAGAGAAGGAAATAAGTAAATTACAACCTCTTATATCAACACTCATTATAGGTGTTTTTGTAAATATTGTATTTCTCGTTTTACAAATCTATTCCTTTGTTCCAGGTGAAGAGCTAAAGATACATTATATAATATTTATAGCCCTTGGAATTCTTTTAATATTACTGGGTCTGTTACTACTGATAAAAACAGTAGGAAAAGACAATGTTAAAAAGGGAAAATGGAAATATTATCTTACTTCTTACTTTGCAATTATCTCTGTAGTATTGATAGTCAATTGGAATTTGTATATGTTTTGGGCAGTGAAATAAAATAAATAGCTGATTTAAATAAATGCACGAAGAAGGATCAGAAAACTAAAATCTTCGTGCTTTTATTTATTTCGAATTAAATATTTTTTCTAATCGGTTTTTACCAACAAGTCTAGTAGTATTTCCTACAAAAACTAAAACCAAACCTAATGCCATAGAACTTAAATTTCCAATTCCCGTTTGCATCATATTAATAATAGATGAAATTAACATAACTATGCCAAAGCCTAAAATAATTCTTCCTGCCATTTGAATTAGTTTATTATTTCGTATTTTTTTGTTTTCTTCCATCATATATACCTCAAATAAAATAAAATTTATAAATTTTTAAAATTTTTCCAAAAAGACTATTGATTTCTTATGGATATGTGTTATTATACCATAGCAGCGGTGTTTATAACGGAAATCGAGTTGAAAAAATGTAAAATTTCTTCTTGATTTATAATTAATTCTGTTGTATAATTATCGTTGCGTAAAAATTTATGCGATGACGCAGGAGGTTGCTTGATATAGGGTTCTCTACTAACAGCAAAGAGAGGTTAATCCTACTTCAGGGGAATTTCTGCCGAGTATGTTCGATTTAAAATCGGGCGACTTATGTATTGCTGTTTTTTTAATCGGTAAAGTGTAAACACCCGGTTAAGTGTATCGGCAAAACTAAGTCGTAAGTGTAACTTGCGATAGGAGGAAAAAATGTCAAACACACAAAAAATTAGAATCAGATTGAAAGCTTATGACCATGAATTAGTGGATTCTTCTGCACAAAGAATCGTAGATGCTGTTAAGTCTACAGGTGCTGAAGTATCGGGACCAATTCCACTGCCAACAGACATCGAAATTATTACTATTTTAAGATCTGTTCATAAACACAAAGATTCTAGAGAGCAATTTGAACAAAGAACTCATAAAAGATTAGTGGATATTATAAACCCAAATCAAAATACTGTTGACTCTTTGATGAAATTGAATTTGCCTGCGGGCGTTGATATCGAAATAAAGTTATAATTTAGAAATAAAATTATTCCTTTATATGATTGCAAGAAATTGTAATCCGCTATAATTTTGGAGGTGCGAAGTGAAGTACATTATTGGAAGAAAATTGGGTATGACCCAAATATTTACTGAAGAGGGCACGTTTGTTCCAGTTTCAGTAATAGAAGTAGAGCCACAAGTAATTGTTCAAAAGAAATCCACTGAGAGCGATGGATATGAAGCATTACAAGTTGGTTTCGGACAAGGAAGAAAACACAAAATGACAAAAGCTATGGTCGGACATTTCGACAAAGCTGGTGTTGATTATAAGAAGTATTTAAGAGAAGTGCCAGTTGTTAGTACAGAAGACTACAACATCGGAGATGAATTAAAAGCTGACGTATTTGCAGTTGGAGATTTCGTAGACGTATCTGGAACTTCTAAAGGTAAAGGTACACAAGGTGTAGTTAGAAGACATGGTTTCTCTAGAGGAAGAATGTCACACGGTTCTAAAATGCACAGAACAGCTGGTGGTATGGGTGCAAGTGCTACTCCAGGAAAAGTTTTCAAAAACCACAGACAAGCTGGAAAAATGGGAAATAAAAGAGTTACTGTACAAAATCTAGAAGTTATCAGAGTAGATGCTGAAAATAATTTCATTTTAGTTAAAGGTGCCGTACCAGGACCTAAAAAAGGAATTTTGTACGTTAAAGAAACAACGGTAAAATAAGGAAGGAGGATCTAAATGCCTAAAATTAACATGATAAATATGAAGGGCGAAAGCGCTGGTGAAATAGAATTAAATCCAGAAATTTTCGACGTAGAAATAAATGAGCATGCTGTATATACAGTAGTTAAGAACCTTCTTGCTAACAGAAGACAAGGTACTCATTCAGCTAAAACCAGAGCGGAAGTTCGTGGTGGAGGTAGAAAACCTTGGAGACAAAAAGGTACTGGTAGAGCAAGACAAGGAAGTATTAGATCACCACAATGGAAAGGCGGCGGAGTTGTATTTGCGCCAAAACCAAGGGACTATAGCTATACTACTCCTAAGAAAATTAGAAGATTAGCACTAAAATCAGTATTAACTTCTAAGGTTCAAGAAAAAGAACTTATCATACTAGATAGCTTAACACTTGAAAGTCCAAAGACTAAAGACATGGTTAACATTTTAAATACTATCCAAGCTGACAAAAAAGCTTTAATCGTAATTAATGGACCAGACGAGAACATCATTAAAAGCGCAAGAAACATTCCTACTGTAATGACTACAAATGCAAACACTTTAAATGTTTATGACATTCTAAAGTACAACTCATTAATCATTACTAAGGATGCCTTAGATGAAATTGAGGAGGTATTCGCATAATGGAAAGATATTACGACATAATTAAAAGACCCATTATCACAGAAGAATCCGTAGATCAAATGGAAGAAAACAAATATACTTTTGAAGTTAGCAAAAGCGCTGACAAAACTGAAATCAAAAAAGCTATTGAACATATCTTTGATGTAAAAGTTGAAAAAGTATATACACAAAATAGACGTGGTAAGATTAAAAGACAAGGCGCAACTTCAGGAAGAAGACCGAATTGGAAAAAGGCAATTGTAAAATTGGCACCAGGTTCCAAGACAATCGAATTCTTTGAAGGAATGTAATAGCTAGGAGGTTACGAAAATGGCGATTAAAAATTACAAAGCAACGACTCCTGGTAGAAGAAATATGTCAGTACTTTCTTTTGAAGAGATAACAAAAGTTAAACCAGAAAAAAGTTTAACTGCTCCTCTAAAGAAAAAAGCTGGAAGAAACTTCCAAGGACGAATTACAGTTCGTCACCATGGTGGCGGCGCTAAAAGAAAATATAGAATTATAGATTTTAAAAGAAATAAAGACGATATTCCAGGAAGAGTAGCATCAATTGAATACGATCCAAACAGAACTTCTAATATCGCTTTGATAAACTATCTAGATGGAGAAAAAAGATATATCTTAGCTCCTGAAGGACTAAAAGTTGGAGACGAAATCGAATCTGGCCCAACTGCAGATATTAAAGTAGGAAATGCTCTACCACTTAGAAACATTCCAGTAGGTACTACAGTTCATAACGTAGAACTAATGGTAGGTAGAGGCGGCCAATTAGCTAGAAGTGCTGGTACTTCAGCACAATTAGTGGCTAAAGAGGGAAGATATGCTACTTTAAGATTACCATCAGGCGAAATGAGAATGGTTTTAATGGATTGTAGAGCTACAGTTGGTGAGGTAGGAAATGCATCCCACGAACTAGTTACAATTGGTAAAGCTGGAAGAAGCAGACATATGGGAATTAGACCTACAGTTAGAGGATCTGCAATGAACCCTGTTGATCACCCTCACGGTGGTGGGGAAGGAAGAGCGCCTATCGGAAGACCTGCTCCTTCTACTCCATGGGGTAAAATCAATACTAAGAAGACTAGAAAGAAAAACAAAAAGTCTGACAAGTATATCGTAAGACAAAGAAAATCAAGAAAGAAATAAGGGGGATATAAAATGGCAAGATCCTTAAAAAAAGGACCATTCGTTGATGATCATTTAATGAAGAAAATAGATGCGTTAAACGAAACTGATAAAAAAGAAGTCATCAAAACTTGGTCAAGAAGATCTACAATCTTTCCAGAGATGATTTCTCATACAATAGCAGTATATGATGGTAGAAAACACGTACCAGTTTATATAACAGAAGACATGGTTGGTCATAAATTAGGTGAATTTGTTCCAACTAGAACATTCAGAGGTCACGCAGATAAAGATGCTAGATCTGAAAGAACTACAGGAATGAAATAGGAGGTAAGAAATGGAAGCTAGAGCAATAGCAAAATATGTAAGAATTTCACCTCTTAAAGTTAATTATATCTGTTCAGAAATTCGCGGAATGCACGTGGACAAAGCTTTGGCAATGCTAAAGTTGACTCCTAAAAGAGGCGCAAAAGAATTGTTGAAAGTATTAGAATCTGCAATAGCAAATGCAGAACACAATTTACATCTTGATAGAGACAATCTTTATGTAAAAGATGCCAATGCAAGTGATGGTCCTACTATGAAGAGAATTAGACCTAAAGCAAAGGGAATGGCTTATCCGATTTTAAAAAGAAGCAGCCATCTTAGCGTAGTAGTTGCTGAAATAGATTAATTAAAGGAGGATACAATGGGTCAAAAAGTACACCCACACGGGCTGAGAGTTGGAGTTATTAAAGACTGGAGTTCCAAATGGTACGCAGACAAAAAAGACTTCGGAGATTTGCTCGTTGAAGATAATAAAATTAGAGAATTTTCTAAGAAAAAATTATACATGGCTGGTATTTCAAAAATTGATATTGAAAGAGCAGCTAATAAAATAAAAGTAACTGTTTTCACTGGAAAACCTGGAATGGTAATAGGTAGAGGTGGAACAGGAGTTGAAGAATTTAGACTAGAGCTAGAGAAACTTACTGGCAAAAGTGTTGTAGTAAATGTAGAAGAAATAAAATATCCTGACCTAGATGCACAGTTAGTGTCAGAATCCATTGCACAAGCACTTGAAAGAAGAATCTCATTTAGAAGAGCTATGAAACAAGCTATGCAAAGAACCATGAGAATGGGCGCGTTAGGAATCAAATGTCAAGTTTCAGGAAGAGTTGGTGGAGCGGATATGGCTAGAACTGAAGGATATTCAGAAGGAACTATACCTCTACAAACACTTAGAGCAGATATTGATTATGGCTTTGCAGAAGCAGACACAACTTACGGTAAACTAGGAGTAAAAGTTTGGATCTACAAGGGAGAAGTTCTTCCTGGACAAAAGAGTGCTCCACCAATCGAACCTAAATTTAAAGACGATGACCGTAGAAAAAGAAGAAAAAGAAGACCAAGTAATAGAGATCAACAAGGCCAAAGAAATTAATTTGGTTTTTGGGAAGGAGGACATGCTTAATGTTAATGCCTAAAAGAGTTAAATACCGTAGAGTACACAGAGGTAGAATGAAGGGTAAGGCAACTCGTGGAAACACAATTACCTATGGAGAATACGGACTTCAAGCTATGGAACCTAGCTGGATAACATCAAATCAAATCGAAGCAGCAAGACGTGCGATGACTAGATATACGCGTCGTGGTGGTAAGATATTTGTTAAAATATTTCCTGATAAATCAGTTACACAAAAACCTGCAGAAACTCGTATGGGTTCTGGGAAAGGTTCACCTGAATATTGGGTAGCAGTAGTTAAGCCTGGAAGAATAATGTTTGAAATGAGTGGTGTATCAGAAGCTGTAGCAAGAGAAGCGATGAGACTTGCAGCTATGAAGTTGCCAATCAAAACTAAGTTTGTTAAAAAAGAAGACCAGGTACAAGAGGATGGTGGAACTAGTGAAGACTAATGATATTCGTAAATTGTCACAAGCAGATCTAGAAAAAAAGGCAATTGATTTAAAATCTGAATTATTCAATTTAAGATTCCAATTAGCCACTGGACAACTTGATAATCCTAGCTATATAAAATCAGTTAAAAAGGATATAGCCCGTGTAAAAACAATCTTGAGAGAACGTGAATTGGGCATCAGGAAGGAGGCTTAATCGTAAATGGAAAGAAATCAAAGAAAAACCAGAATCGGTAAGGTAATAAGCGACAAAATGGACAAGACTGCAGTAGTAGCTGTTCATACTGACTCAGTTCATAGATTATATGGAAAACATATAAAGAAAACTAGCAAGTTTAAAGTACACGACGAAAATAACGAATGTGGTATTGGTGATGAAGTATTAATTATGGAAACTAGACCACTAAGCAAAGATAAACGATGGAGATTGGTTGAAATAATCAAAAAGGCAGAATAAGCCTATCGCACGGATTGGAGGAACTATATGATACAAGTAGAAAGCCGCATGAAAGTAGCTGACAACTCTGGTGCTAGAGAAGTTTTAGTAATCAAAGTACTTGGTGGAACAAATAGAAGATATGCCAACATCGGCGATGTAGTAACTTGTTCTGTTAAAAATGCAATACCAGGTGGAGTTGTAAAAAAAGGTGAAGTAGTTAAAGCGGTAGTAGTAAGAACAAAAAAAGGAATTAATAGACCTGACGGTACTCACATACAATTTGACGATAACGCAGCAGTTATTATCAAAGAAGATAAAAGTCCAGTAGGAACACGTATTTTTGGGCCTGTTACAAGAGAACTAAGAAATAAAAACTATATGAAAATTATTTCTTTGGCTCCAGAAGTACTATAGGAGGAGAACATGCGAATAAAAACCGGTGATACTGTTATAGTAATAGCAGGAAAAGAAAAAGGAAAAACAGGTAAGGTTCTCAAAACTCTTCCAAAAGAGAATAGAGTAATTGTGGAAAATCTTAACATGGTGACTAAACACATGAAAATGAGAGGACCAAACTTACCAAGTGGAATACAAAGAGTAGAAGCTCCTATTCACGTTTCTAATGTAGCGTATTACGACTCTAGTAGCAAAAAAGCAACTAAAGTTGGATACAAAGTAGAAGGAAACAAAAAAGTTAGAATAGCGAAATCTACTGGTTCAAAAATAGATTAAGACGGGAGGAGGTAAATATGGCTTCCAGATTAAAAGAAAAGTACAATAACGAAGTCGTTAAAAATCTTGTAGAGAAATTTAACTTTAGCAATGTTATGGAAGTACCAAAGCTAGAAAAAATTATCATTAACATTGGAGTTGGAGAAGCGAAAGAAAATCCAAAGACATTGGAATCTGCAGTAAGAGACTTAACGACAATTGCTGGACAAAAACCAGTTGTAACTAAAGCAAAAAAATCTGTTGCGAATTTCAAACTTCGTGAAGGAATGAATGTAGGATGTAAGGTAACCCTTAGAGGTAGCAGAATGTATGATTTCCTAGACAAGCTGATTAACATAGCTCTTCCAAGAGTTAGAGACTTTAGAGGTGTTAGTGATAAATCCTTTGACGGAAGGGGAAATTATGCTTTAGGAATTAAAGAGCAACTTATATTCCCTGAGATAGAATACGATGATATCGATGCAATAAGAGGTATGGATATTGTTGTAGTGACAACAGCTAGTACAGATGAAGAAGCTAAAGCATTATTAGAAGCTTTAGGTATGCCATTTGAAAAAGCGGCACAATAACGAGGAGGATTAAATTGGCTAAGAAATCGAAAATTGCCATGCAAAAAAGAAAGGCTAAGTTTAGCACTCAAGCCTATACAAGATGCAAAATATGCGGAAGACCACATGCATATCTAAGAAAGTACGGAGTCTGCCGTATCTGCTTTAGAGAGCTAGCATATAGAGGAGAAATACCTGGAGTAAGAAAAGCTAGCTGGTAATACCGCTGGAAAGGAGATAAAATACTATGATGACAGATCCTATTGCTGATATGCTAACGAGAATAAGAAATGGCAACAGCGCAAAACACCAATCAATTGATGTTCCAGCTTCCAAAATCAAAAAAGATATAGCAGAGATTTTGCTAAATGAAGGCTTCATAAAAGGATATGAAGTTGAAGAAGATGGAAAACAAGGAATTTTAAAAATAGATTTGAAATACGGAGAGAACGAAGAAAGAATTATCAGTGGAATCAAGAGAATATCTAAACCTGGACTAAGAGTTTATGTAAAATCTACTGAACTACCAAGAGTTTTGGGAGGTTTAGGAATTGCAATTATCTCTACATCCAAAGGAGTTCTAACTGATAAAGATGCAAGAAACCAACAAGTGGGCGGAGAAGTAGTCTGCTACGTTTGGTAATTGGACTAGGAGGTATATAATGTCAAGAATTGGAAAAATGCCAATTGAAATACCATCAGGCGTTGAAGTTAAAATCACTCCTGATAATCTTGTAGAAGTAAAAGGTAACCTAGGAACTCTTTCTGAACAAATCGAAAAAAACATTAAATTAACTATGGAAGACGGTCAACTAATGGTTGAAAGACCAAATGACTCAATTCAAAATAGATCAATGCACGGACTTTACAGAACTCTTATCCAAAACATGGTAGTGGGAGTTACTGAAGGTTATTCAAAAGAGTTAGAAATAATAGGTACAGGATATAGAGCTGCAAAAAATGGAAAAACTTTAAGTCTTACTCTAGGATTTTCTCATCCATTGGATTTAGAAGACCCAGCAGGAATAGACGTAGAAGTTCCAAATGCTACAACAATTATTGTTAAAGGAATCAACAAACAAGCAGTTGGACAATACGCAGCACAAATTAGGTCTTACAGAGAACCAGAACCTTACAAAGGTAAAGGCGTAAGATACAAAGACGAATATGTATTACGAAAAGTTGGAAAGACTGGTAAGTAGAAAGGAGAGAATCTAATTGGGAAAAAAAGTCAGTAGAAATGCTAATAGAATAGCAAGACATAAAAGAGTTAGAACCAAAATATCCGGAACTACTACAGTCCCAAGACTAGCTGTGTTTAAATCAAATTCATATATTTATGCACAGATCATAGACGATGTTAAGGGAGCTACAGTGGTTTCTGCATCCTCTCTTGAAAAAGACCTAGGACTAGAACACACTAGCAACATTGAAGCTGCAAAAGCAGTTGGAACAGCTGTTGCTAAGAAAGCACTAGAAGCAGGAATCGAAGAAGTAGTATTCGATAGAGGTGGCTATATTTATCACGGTAAAGTTAAAGAATTAGCCGATGCTGCTAGAGAAGCTGGCCTAAGGTTTTAAGGAGGAAGCATGCGTAAAAATTATGTAGACACAAGCGCAATGGAACTCGAAGACAGAGTAGTTGCGATTAATAGAGTAGCAAAAGTAGTAAAGGGCGGTAGAAACTTCAGATTTTCAGTACTAGTTGTAGTGGGCGACCAAAACGGCCACGTAGGAGTAGGAACTGGAAAAGCTGCTGAAATCCCTGAGGCTATTAGAAAGGGTATCCAAGATGCTAAGAAAAAGGTAGTAAAAGTATCATTACTTGACGGAACTATCCCACACCAAGTTGTAGGAATTAGCGGTGCAGGTAGAGTACTTTTAAAGCCAGCTCCAGAAGGTAACGGAGTTATAGCAGGTGGAGCAGTTCGTGCTGTTTGCGAAATGGCAGGAATACACAACGTAACTACAAAAAACTTAGGATCACCAAATCCAAGAAATACAGTTATGGCAGCAATGGATGCACTTGAAAATTTAAAGAACGCAGAAGAAGTAGCGAGACTTAGAGGAAAAACAGTAGAAGAATTACTAGGTTAAGGAGGAGCTATGAGTACAATTAAAATTAAATTGACTAAGAGCCCTATCGGAAAACTTGAAAATCACAAAAGAACTGTTAAAGCTCTAGGATTAAATAAGATAGGACAAATAGTCGAAAAAGAAGACACGCCTCAATTAAGAGGTATGATTAAACTCATCGATTACATGGTTGAGATAGTAGAATAGGAGGTGTGCAAATTGAAACTACACAATTTAAGACCCGCAGCGGGCGGAGGATCTAAGCCTAGAAAAAGAGTAGGTAGAGGTATCGGTTCTGGCACTGGTAAAACAGCAGGAAGAGGACACGACGGACAAAACTCTAGATCAGGTGGAGGAGTAAGACCAGGATTTGAAGGGGGTCAAATGCCTCTATTCAGAAGACTTCCTAAACGCGGATTCAAAAATATTAACAAAAAGCACTTTGCAGAAGTTAATTTAGATAGATTGAATAGATTCGAAGCAGGACAAGTAGTTGATTTAGATGCTTTAGTAGAAGCAGGAGTAGTCAACAGAAGAGATGCAGTAGACGGAATTAGAATATTAGGAAATGGTGAAATTAACCAAGCGATAACAGTTAAAGCACAGCATTTCTCCAAATCAGCTCAAGAAAAAATTGAAGCAGCTGGCGGAAAGGCCGAGGTGATTTAAAATGTTGTCTACCCTTAGAGATGCGTGGAAAATACCCGAAATCAGAAAAAAACTACTATTCACATTAATTGCAATATTGGTCTTTAGAATTGGATCAGCGATTCCAGTTCCATTTATGAATAACGAAGCGATAGAGCAAATGTTTAGTAATCCACAAGGAAACATGTTAGACTTTTTGGATATGATGGCCGGAGGAAACTTGAGTCAATTTACGGTATTTGCTGCAAGTATATATCCATATATTACAGCATCCATCGTAATTCAACTTTTGACATATGCGATTCCATCACTGGAAGAACTTGCAAAAGATGAAGAAGGCAAAAAGAAAATCCAACTTTATACTAAGTATCTAGGGATTGCTATAGCATTCGTAACAGCATTCGGATATACATTCGGCATATTTAGACAATATGTTGAAGCAGATGGTATGATGCAAAATTCAATTATTATAATATCAATAGTAGCTGGTACGTCATTTCTAATATGGTTAGCGGATCAAATTACTAAATACGGTATAAGTAACGGTACTTCAATAATAATCTTCCTAGGAATTGTAGGTAAATTGCCTAGCGATATTAGGAACATGATTTATGGAATAAGCATAGGATATTTAAATATAATATCAGTTGTACTATTTGCACTATTTGCAATCTTTGTAGTATTTGTAGTAGTAGCAATAAATGAAGGGGAAAGAAGAATCCCAGTACAATATGCAAAGAGAGTAGTAGGAAGAAAACTATATGGTGGACAATCCACTCATATACCGATAAAGGTAAGTATGTCAGGAGTAATGCCAGTAATATTTGCAAATGCGATAATGTCCATTCCAGGATTATTTTCATTAGTAAACCCAGATGGAGCAATTGCAAACTTCTTTAAGAACTGGTTTACACCAGGAACGACAACACAAGGAACAATAATTTATACAGTATTTAATATAGTATTAATTATTGCTTTTGCCTTCTTCTACTCATCAATGCAATTTAATACAGTAGAGTATTCAAAACAACTTCAACAAAATGGTGGATTTATTCCAGGTATTAGACCAGGAAGATCTACATCAGATTATTTACAAAAAATATTGAATAGAATAATAATAGTAGGTGCTGTAGTTCTAGCATTTTTAGCTACAATACCAACATTTTTAAGTATTTTTACAAAAATTCCAATAGCTTTTGGTGGAACGTCAATTATAATCGTTGTAGGTGTTGTTATAGAAATAGTTAAGTCTATTGAACAACAAATGATGATTAGACATTACAAAGGTTTCTTAAACTAGGAGGTTAGGATGAATTTAATTATACTGGGTCCTCCAGGGGCCGGCAAAGGCACGCAAGCACAAGAAATAGTAGGAAGATACGGCATTCCACATATCTCAACAGGCGATATTCTAAGAGAACATATCGCTAACGGTACAGAATTGGGAAAAAAAGCTAAAGGATATATGGACCAAGGCACACTTGTTCCAGACTCACTAGTAGTAAGCTTGATCCAAGAAAGAATTACCAGAGATGACACAAAAGAAGGATTTTTGTTAGATGGATTTCCTAGAAATGTAGCACAAGCGGTATCACTAGATGCTGAATTGGACAAATTAGGAATCAAACTTACAAAAGTCATTAATATAAATGTTGACCCTAGCGTATTAATCGATAGAGCGACATCTAGAAGAGTTTGTCCAGTATGTGGAGCGACTTATAATATTAATGCCAAACCTCCAAAAGTGGAAGGCAAATGTGACAACGAAGGCGCAGATTTAATTATTAGATCTGACGATACGGAGGAAACAGTTTCTGTAAGAATACAAGTTTACACCGACCAAACTTCACCTTTAATTGACTATTACAAGGCGCAAGGGACCTTATTCGATGTAGACGGATCTCAGTCAATAGACGAGGTTACTAAAGATATTTTCGAAGGAATCGAATCTTAGTTGATGGAGAACGCGAAATATCTAAAGATTGGGCAAGTTGTTAGATCCAAAAACGGTCGTGACGCTGGCGATGTCTTTATTGTTGTAAGAATAATAGACGATGACTATGTTCACATAGTCGATGGAAGACGAAGAACACTCGCAAAACCGAAGTTAAAAAAGATCAAACATCTAGATGTTTATAATAAAGTTTTTAACGAAATAGAAAGTAAACAATTTGGTAAGTATCAATTCAATGACGCTTACGTAAAGAGAATTTTAATGCCCTACTCGAAGGATTGATTAGAGATACAGGAGGTTTCAATATATGAGTAAAGAAGACATTATAGAAGTACAAGGAGTAGTAAAAGAATCCCTACCGAATACTCAATTTAAGGTAGAGTTGGAGAACGGACACGAAATATTGGCTCACATATCTGGAAAGCTTAGGATGAATTATATAAAAATCCTTCCTGGAGATACTGTGACAGTGGAAATGTCTCCATATGACTTGACTATAGGAAGAATTACTTGGAGAAACAAGTAATCAAGGAGGGAATAATATTATGAAAGTTAGACCATCTGTTAAAAAGATGTGTGAAAAATGCAAAATTATTAAAAGGAAAGGCAGAGTAATGGTTATCTGTCAAAATCCTAGACATAAACAAAGACAAGGCTAAGGCGGAGGTGTAAGACTTATATGGCAAGAATAGCTGGTGTTGACTTACCAAGAGAAAAGAGAATAGAGGTTGGACTAACCTATGTCTATGGCATTGGAAGAGCTAGATCTCTTGAGATTCTAGAAAAGGCTGGAATTAATCCTGATACGAGAGTAAAGGATTTAACAGAAGCTGAAGAAAACGCAATAAGAGCAGAAGTAGAACATTACCATGTAGAAGGGGATTTAAGACGAGATAGAGCAATGGATATCAAACGTCTTAGAGACATTAACTGCTACAGAGGTACGAGACATAGAAGAGGTCTTCCAGTGAGAGGACAAAGAACTAAAACAAACGCAAGAACTAGGAAAGGTCCTAAGAGACAAGTTCAAAAGAAAAAATAAAGAGGGAGGTAATTAATAAATGGCGCCAACAAAACGTAAAGGTACACGTACAAGAAGAAGAGAACGTAAGTACATCGAAAAAGGTCAAGCTCACATTGCTTCCAGCTTTAACAACACCATGGTTACAATTTCCGACGCAAATGGAAATGTATTATCATGGGCAAGTGCAGGTCAATTAGGATTTAGAGGATCGAGAAAATCCACTCCATTCGCTGCACAACAAGCAGCAGATGAAGCAGCTAAAAAAGCTATGGGAGAATATAGCCTTAAAAGTGTTGAAGTATTTGTTAAAGGCCCTGGATCCGGTAGAGAAGCAGCTATAAGAGCACTTCAAGCTGCAGGTCTCGAAGTTAGTATGATCAAAGACGTGACTCCACTACCACATAATGGAACTAGACCACCAAAACGTAGGAGAGTGTAAACTGACTTTTTCATGCTTTGATAAGGAGGCTTTGTGAATGATAGAAATAGAAAAACCTATGGTTACCATACAAAACGAGGAAGAAGATAGCAATTATGGTAGGTTTGTAGTCGAACCTTTGGAAAGAGGTTATGCTATAACCTTAGGGAATTCGATAAGACGAATACTTTTATCTTCATTGCCAGGTGCAGCAGTATCCAAAATAAAGGTAAGAGGCGTTCAGCATGAGTTCGACACAGTTCCAGGAATGCTAGAAGACGTTCAAGAATTAATCCTGAATATAAAACAACTAGTACTAACCATGGAATCAGAAGAACCAGTATCAGTTTTAATTGACAAAGTTGGACCCTGTGAGGTAAAAGCATCTGATATAATAACTGGAACAGATGTAGTAATAAACGATCCAGATCAATATATAGCAACCCTAAACGAAGACGGACATCTCTATATGGAAATGGAAGTCACAAGGGGAAGAGGGTATGTACCTGCAGAATATATTAAAGACGAAAACACAGACATTGAAGCTATACTCATAGACGCGAATTACTCGCCAGTGAAATCCGTAAATTGGAAAAGCGAAAATACTAGAGTTGGACAAAGAATCGACTACGAAAGACTAATTCTTGAAGTTGAAACTTATGGTTCAATAATAGCCAGAGAGGCAGTAAGTTTAGCGGCGAAAGTTCTCATAGAACACCTAGATTTATTCGTTAATATGACTGAACACGTTAACGAAGTAGAAATCATGGTGGAAAAAGAAGAAGAGGACAAAGAAAAAGTTCTAGAGATGACAGTGGAAGAACTAGACCTATCAGTAAGATCTTACAACTGCTTGAAACGAGCAGGCATCAATACAGTAGAGGAATTAATTGATAAAACCGAAAGCGAAATGATGAAAGTAAGAAACTTAGGTAAAAAATCTTTGACTGAAGTAAAAGTTAAACTTGCAGAACTAGACCTGAGTTTAAAAGAAGAAGAAGTCTAAAGGAGGAAATAATGGCAAAGCTAAGAAAGCTAGGTCGTACAGCAGACCATAGAAATCATATGCTCAGAAATCTTACAACTTCAGCTTTAAAAAGTGGTAGAATAACAACTACACTTCAAAAAGCAAAAGAAGCACAAAGAATAACTGATAGAATGATTACCCTTGGTAAAAAAGGAGATTTGCATTCCAGAAAGCAAGCAATCTCATATCTATATGACGACGAAGTAGTTCATTTGCTATTTACTGAAATCGCACCAAGATTTGAAAAAAGAGAAGGTGGCTACACCAGAGTTCTAAAATTAGGACAAAGACGTGGCGACGGTGCAGAAATGGCGATACTTGAACTAGTAGATTAATATAAAATTCGGAGATTAGAAATAGTCTCCTTTTTTATTACATATAATTTGTATTAATGAAATTATGTTTCTTGTACCCGCGGCATTATATGCCGCTTAAAGCCAACCCCATCTTTCTGTCCTGACATCTCCGAATTCTATGCCCAAAATTTTCCAAGATTCCAAATCAGATAGATAAGCCATACTTCAAGTCGCATACAATGCGACGACTACAGCAATTGACTTCAAGCCTAAATTGTATTACAATTGTAGCACAGAGGTGATATAAATGACTGTATTAAGTGTAAGAGTAAATAAAGAAGAAGAAAACTTATTAAAACAATATGCAAAAATAAATAATATTTCAATATCTCAGCTCCTTAGGGACTCCGCAATTGAAAAGATAGAAGATGAATTGGATTTAAAGGCATATGAAAGAGCCTATGAAGAATATTTAAAAAATCCTGTGACCTTTTCTTTTGAAGAAGTCCTGAAGGAATTGGTAGATGAAGATGACCTATAAAATTGAATTCACATTGCATTCTAAGAAGCAATTGAAAAAACTCGATAAAAATATAAGTGGTATGATAATGGCGTATCTATTAAAAAATATTCAAGGAAGTGAAAATCCAAGAGAAAAAGGAAAAGCACTCATAGGCAACTTAAAAGATAGATGGCGATATAGAGTAGGAGATTATAGAATTATCTGTAGAATCGAAGACGAAAAAGTAATATTTTTGGTGTTAGAAATAGGGCATAGAAAAGAAATATATAAATAAACAAGAAATCTTAGCCGCGGCATTATATGCCGCTTAAAGCAAATCCCATCTCCTCGTATAGACAATAAGGCTATAACTACATTATAAATATAAATAAAAAGCATTAAAATGTACAATCGCTGCAGCTAATACAAACAAATGCCAAATTACATGATTGTATTTAAATCTATTAGACTTGTAAAAAAACGTACCTACAGTATATAAAAGCCCGCCAATAACCAATAGCAATAAAAACTTCCACGAAACATTATTTAAAATTGGCTTAATCAAAAAAACTGCCAACCAACCCATGCCCACATATAATAATGTAGAAATGGATTTTAATTTGTCATAACTTTTGTAAGTCGCAACCTTAAAAATTGTACCCAATACAGCAATAGCCCAAATTAGTATGATAAAAAACACTCTAAACTTTCCACTAGTTAACAATAATATCGCAGGGGTAAAGCTACCAGCTATAAAATAATAAATAGAAATGTGATCAAATATTCTAAGAATAGACTTCGCCTTAGGAAGCTGAACAGCATGATAAATCGTGCTCATCAAAAACATCAAAATGAAACAACCACCATAAATAGAATAGGCGACAACACCGGTAATATTTCCAGATCTAATTCTAGGCAAGATCAGCATAAGTAAAAATATCACACCTAAAACCACGCCTATACCATGAGTAATCGAGTTGTGAATCTCAATAATCAAATTTTCTTTCCTATTAAATTTACTTTCTCCCATTATATTAACTCCCTCCTAACAAATCTATATTCAAAAAATATTTATCGATCGTACCCGCGGCATTGTATGCCGCTTAAAGCTAACTCCACCTCTTTGCTTCGACATATCTAAATCCCATGCCGAAAAATCCCTGTCATTTGTACTCTATATTTCCGGTTCTATCCAATCCATAGTTCTTTCAACAGCTTTTTTCCAATATTTATATTTCTTAGTCCTTGTGTCTTCATCCATATCAGGACTAAATAATCTCTCTAATTTAAAATCTTCGTAAATCTCTTCAATATTTTTCCAGTAACCGACATTTAGACCAGCTAAATATGCAACACCAAGTGCTGTAGCCTCTATAACTTCAGGCCTCTCTACATCAATATCCATAATATCAGCTTGAAATTGCATCAAGAAATCATTTGTAGTTGCCCCACCATTGACCCTAATGCTTTTTAGTTCCAAGTGAGAATCTTCCTTCATCACATCAATGACATCTCTACTTTGATACGCCAAAGACTCCAAAGTTGCGCGAACGATATGCTCTCTCTTAGTACCACGAGCAAGACCGAAGATTCCACCCCTAGCATACATATCCCAATAAGGTGCACCCAGTCCAGTAAAAGCAGGAACCATATACACTCCCTCAGTATCAGTAATAATATTAGCATAATATTCACTCATAGGAGCGTCATAAATTAACTTCAATTCATCCCTTAGCCATTGAATAGCAGAACCAGCATTGAAAATAGAACCCTCCAGGGCATATGTAATTTTTCCATCCAATCCCCAGGCGATTGTGGATATTAATCCATTCTTAGAATCTATTAACTCCTTCCCAGTATTCATTAAAACAAAACACCCAGTGCCATATGTGTTTTTAACCATACCAGGATAAAAGCATGCTTGTCCAAATAGAGAAGCTTGTTGATCCCCAGCTATTCCAGTAATGGGAATTTCCACACCACCAAATAAACTAGAATCTGTATGACCGTAGTTGTCAGAAGAATTTTTAACGAAAGGAAGAATAGATTTAGGAATATCTAGATATCCTAGAATTTCTTCATCCCAATCCAAATCTCTAATATTATAAATCATAGTTCTACTAGCATTGGAGTAATCCGTAGCGTGGGCTTTTCCCTTAGTTAAATTCCAAAGTATCCAAGAATCTACTGTGCCGAAAAGTAAATCGTCATTTTCAGCTAAATCTCTAGCACCCTGTACATTGTCTAGGATCCACTTAATCTTTGTACCACTAAAATAAGCATCAACTACCAATCCAGTTTTTTGTTTTATATTTTCTTCTAATCCCCTAGATTTTAATTCATCAGTTATATTAGAAGTTCTCCTACATTGCCATACGATTGCATTATAAATAGGCCTACCAGTATTTTTATTCCACAGTATAGTAGTCTCCCTTTGGTTAGCGATTCCTATAGCTTTTATTTCATGAGCCTGTATTCCCGCTTGCTCCAAAGCTTCCAAAGCCGTAGAGTACTGCGTCGCCCAAATTTCCATAGGGTTTTGCTCCACCCAACCAGGATTAGGATAAATCTGCTCCAACTCTCTTTGGGATGTGGAGATAATATTTCCCTCTTTGTCGAAAATGATAGCTCTACTGCTAGTTGTACCAGCATCCAGTGCCATTATATAACCTTCCATAAAGCCCTCCAATTAATTTCTTAATATTATTTTACCATAAAGGATAAAACATATTCAGAAAATTGAATGATATATTTAAAGTAACTGTCTATAATAATAGATATTTTATAAAATATTTACATTGAACAATTGATTTATATATCGAGGTACGATATAACGACATGTATCGAAGTGCGATGTATCGAAATAAATATGGAGTGAGATAATGGATGAAAGAATAATAAGAATATATGTGCCTATGACAGAAACTGGATTTTATATTCTATACTGTCTACAAGAAGAGATGCACGGATATAATATTGGACAAGTTGTAAGCGAAATGACAGGAGGAGAAATTTCCATAAGCCCAGGTACCATGTACGGAACATTGAGCAAAATGGAAAAGGATAATCTAATAGTCTTCATAAGAGAAGAAGAAAAACGAAAATTCTACAAGACAACAGAATTAGGAAAAGAAATACTAGATCTTGAGATTAATAGAATAGAAAGACTTTATAAAAATAGCAAAGGAGAATATATAAATGGGGAAAATTGATAGTATTACAAAATTTAATTTCTTTACAATTTCCGACTATGAAAAGGAAGAAAAATACCTTAGAGAGATGGCTAACAAAGGATATCATTTAGAGAGTATTTTCTTTCCAGGGTTTTATAAATTCCAAAAAGGAGAACCTAAAGATATTGTATATAGATTAGATTTCAATAATTTTAAAGGTGGAGAAAAGAATTCATATATAAAACTATTCGAAGATTATGGATGGGAATATCTATTGGAGTTCGTTGGATGGTCATACTTTAGAAAAGATGCCAAAGAAGCCGATATAGAAATTTTTTCTGACGATGAATCTAGACTTAATCTAGTGAATAGAATATTTGTTGCTAGATTGTTACCTTTGATTTTAATTTTCGTAGGAATTTTCTTACCAGATACTCGAAATATGATAAGAGAGCCCCATAAGTATTTAATTGGTTTCGGATTTTATCAATTATTTGGATTATTTTATATACTATATGTGGTACTAATTATATACACAGGATATAGATTATTCAAACTCAATCGAAAATATATAAAAATAAAAGATTAGTTATATCCACACTTTCACAACCAAAAAAGGTGCCATCTAGGCACCTTCATTTATTTTACTTATGCAGTTATTTTATTTAAATCTTCCATTAATGTATCTAAATTCAATCCATGAACCATTGCAGCTTCTTCTATAGATTCCATTTGGCTAGAAGGGCATCCAACACAAGCCATGCCGTGATGCATTAATACGCCAATAGTTTCAGGATTTTTTCTAATAATATCACCAATTAACATATCTTTTGTAAATTCCATTTATATTGCCTCCCTCTTAATTTTTACTTATTATATTATACCCTTTTCGTAGAACATATGCAAGTGTTTTACTAGGGATTAAATAAAAAATTTGTACTTGTATAAACTCAGATGAGAATAATATACTTTCTTTAAATTAATATGTCACTAGCAAATAATAGGGTGGGAGTATTAGGGTATATGAATGGAGTTGTGGAGATTCATAGACAAGATGTAGAACTTGAATTGGGGCTTGAAAATATTTTTGTTCCAGGAGGAAATGGTGGGGTAGCTGCAGGGCTTGTATTTGGGAATGCATTGCTTGGAAATAAATATAATTACAACTAATTGTATGTAATAGTAGTGAGCTGTGAAGCCTTTGCTCGGCATAGCAAAACCTTAAAAATAAAAAAATTCCGAATTAATTTACTAAAGTTTTTGAGCGCTATAAAAATATTAAAATTAAATAATTCTCTTACAATAAAAAAATAAAAACAATTAGATTTAAATTGTTTTTATTAAATGGATTTTATTTTTGAAAATATTCGTCGTTTAATCTGTCTTGTAGATAAATATTTGTATAATTTGATTCTGTTTTCTTATATTCTTTATATCCTTCGTCGACACAGTTTTTACATGCATCTCTAGGAATTGTTATGGCTTTTATCTTAAAACCTGAATCGCTTTTGGAAATTATGTGATTTAGTCCTGAACATTTTTTACAGATTTTGAAGTATTGGGTTTGGTTTTCCATAATTCCATCTGTGTCGTAGTAAATCTGTTTAGGTTTTTCATAAATTTCTATGTTTTTAAATTTATTTTGTCCTAGAAGTTCCTTGTTGTTCCATCCTTCCATTACAGCTTTGGAAATTTGCTTTATATATTCTGTGACCTCTCGGGATTGGGCAACTTTTGTAGGTGAGTAGTTTGGCTCTCTTATTTGTGAATAATCCATTCCTGCCATGGCTAGAATAATTCCTAGATTTACATAGGGAAGGGCGTCTTCAATGGAGTAGCCTCCTTCTAGTACTGCTATGTTAGGATTTAATATTTCATTTAATTTGGCATATCCTTGGGCTGAGAAATTCATATTGGTTAGAGGATCTGAGTAGTGATTGTCTTGGCCGGCAGAATTTATTATTAAATCCGGCTTATAATCTTTTAGTATTGGCATAACTACATTTTCTAAAACGTATAGAAATCCTTCGTCTCCTGTACCTGGTGGGAGAGGGATATTGACGTTGTAGCCATACGCTGCCGGACCTCCCATTTCATTCATACTTCCTGTGCCGGGGTATAGAGTTCTGCCGTCTTGGTGCAGGGAAATTACTAGTGTGTTTTTGTCATTGTAATAAATATCTTCTGTGCCATCGCCGTGATGACAGTCCGTGTCTACAATTGCTACTCGAAGATCTTTGTATTTTTCTCTCATATGCTCCAGCGCCACTGCTTCCACATTTGCGATGCAAAATCCTCGGTCTCCGTAGACTACTCGGTGGGCGTGGTGTCCTGGTGGTCTTACTAGGGCGAAGGATTTGTCTACTTCTCCTGAAAAATATAAATCAAAGGCTTTTATGGCTCCGCCGATGGAGACGAGATGAGATTTTGTTATTCGTTTTTCCACATTTGGTACGGCGAAATGGACTCTTTCGATGTCTTTATAGCTGGCGATATCTGGGTTGAACATTTTTATGCCTTCAATGTCCTCTATTCCTTCTTCAAATAGTTGGTCTTTTGTGTATAATAGTCTTTCTTCTCGTTCTGGATGAGTGGGAGAAATTGCCCAATCAAAGGCAGGAAAGAATACTAAGCCTAATTTATTTTTCGCTTTCAAAATTATCACCTCTCATTGAATAGATAAGTCCTGGTTGTACTTGTCCTTTTATTCTAATATTTTTTCCAAACTTCCATCCGTCCACCATATTGAACTCATTTTCTTCTAGGATTTCAATATCTGGATTTTCTTCTCCTGAAGATTTTCCTTTAGTTTTTAAATATTTAAAAACTAAATCCCTTCCATCTTTTAGTGAAAATTTACTGGAAATATTTTTATAAATATTTTCTTCTGGTATTGAAAGAATTTTATTTACTGTGTCTGCATGTAAATTTATTTCAAAAGTGGGCTTGGAAAGGGCTGCGCCAATGGCATTTGCAATTTCGTGATTTCCAGTTACTATTGTGTTTAAATCAAATCGCTCTTCTATATATTTAGACAAGATTTTTGCTGGACCTCCGATGATTTTAATCTCTTTGGGCTGTAGCTTTTTTCCTTCTAAAACTTCTTTTACTGTAAATAATGGCTTGGAATTAATTTTGTTTAGCAATACTTCAACTGTGGAAAATATAATTTCGCCACATTCTTGTAATATGCTTTGAGAACATTGGATAGCATCTAAATTCATCACGAGAGATAATTTCTCCATACCTGTTAGTGCTTTTTCTTTGTCTCCAAAATTTATTAAATCTAAGACTGCCATGGCATCTGTAACGGTGGGATATTTACCTCCTAGCGCCATTGGTCTGTCTAGTCTTTCGGGACCGATTTTAATTTTTCCATCTATTATTTTAACTACGCTGTCTCCACCTAATCCTATAGAATAGGAGTATATGGATCGGACTAAAGTTTTTAGCTTATCTATTTCAATTCCTATTGGCTCGAATAGAGGTACTCCATCTACTAAAAAGAATATGTCAGTGGTAGTTCCTCCGATGTCCAAATATATTGAGTCTTCAGTTGTATCTTCTAAAGCGCTTATTCCCATAAAACTGGCTGCTGGTCCTGAGAGAATGGACTGGATGGGAAGGGAATAAGCATTTTTCATATCCATAGTTCCGCCATCTGCTTTTAGTATATAAATCGGTGCGGTGATTCCTTCTGCTTCCAGTGCATTTTTAATATCGTCTAAAAAACTTGAAAAAACTTTTGAGACAGAGCTGTTTAAATATGCAGTGTTTACTCTTCTAGGAAAGTTGAGATTTCCAGATAGGGAATGTCCTGTGCTTATGTATTTGTATTCTTCTTGGAATATTTTTTTGATTTTGATTTCACTTTCTGGATTTCTGGTGGAAAATTTCGTCACTATAGCGGCTGAGTCCAGATGCTCATATTTTCTATCGGTTTTGATATACTTAATTTCTTCTATATCCAATTCCTTTACGACTACTCCTCTATGATCTACATATCCATCGACTTCTTCAAGGAATTTAAAACTCTCAGAAAAATTATTTTGTATTCCAGGGCCACTTTGGATAATTAATAATACGTCTTCAGTTTTTCCTTCCACAATAGCGTTAGTAGAAATAGTGGTACTTAAATTAATCCTTTGGATTTTAGATTTTTCTACACCTTGGGTCAATTCTTTAATTGCATTATAAATGGTGGCGAAGAGATCTTCTTTGTCTACGGAATTTTTAACTTTTCGTATTATATTTTTGTTATGGATTATTACACCGTCGATATTTGTACCGCCTACGTCTATTCCAATTATCAAATATATCACCTCTAATATTAATTATATCAGATAAAACAGGTGAAATTCCCTGCATTTGTAAAGTGATTGTTAGTTTGGGTTAAGAAAATATTATGACCATGTGAAAAATTGCTAAAATCTTTTTGAAACCGTAAAACCATAAAGAGTATTTGATATAATCTAGTTAGATATCAAATAGGAGGGAATCAATAAAATGAAAATTATTGTCGCTGGTGGGGATGGATTTTGTGGATGGCCAACATCGTTATATCTTTCTAAAAGAGGTTTTGATGTAGCCATTATAGATAATTTGGTGAGAAGAGAAATTGATGAGGAATTAAATTCCAATTCACTGACTCCAATCGCTCCAATTGAGAAAAGAGTTTCTAAATGGAAAGAGCTAACTGGAAAAGACATAGAAGTGTATATTGGAGATTTGAACGATTATGATTTCTTGGCAGATGTATTTCAAAAATTTGAGCCAGAAGCATTTGTTCATTTTGCGGAGCAACGTTCTGCACCTTATTCTATGATTTCTAGAAATCATGCCATTTACACACAATCCAATAATGTACTGGGAAATCTTAACGTACTTTATGCCATTAAGGAATTCAATCCCGACTGTCACCTGATTAAACTAGGGACAATGGGAGAGTATGGAACGCCCAATATAGATATCGAAGAAGGGTATTTAGAAATTGAACACAAGGGCAGAAAGGATACGTTCTTATATCCTAAAAGAGCAGGTTCCTTCTATCATTTAACAAAAGTACACGATACTAATAATATCGATTTTGCTGTAAGATCTTGGGGGATTAGGGCGACGGACTTAAATCAAGGTGTGGTCTATGGAATAAACACTGAAGAAACGAAAATGGATCCTATTTTAGTTAACAGATTCGACTACGATGGAATTTACGGAACCGTAATGAATAGATTTATCGTCCAAGCAGCCAGGGGACTTCCCATGTCGGTTTATGGAAAAGGTGGCCAAACGCGCGGATTTATAAACATTGAAGATACGGTTAGATGTATAGAACTTGCAGCACTAAACCCAGCAAAGCCAGGAGAATTTAAAATTTATAACCAAATAACTGAGCAATTTAACGTCTTGGATTTGGCTAACAGGGTACAAGAAGCTGCTAAAAAGTATTTTGATTTGGAAGCAGCAATAGAGCACGTGGAAAACCCAAGGGTAGAAAAAGAAGAACATTATTTCAACGCTGTATGCACGGAACTTAAAGATTTAGGATTGGAGCCTCATTTGCTGACTGAAGAAGTTATTAAGGATATTCTCCAACTTGCAATAGAACATAAGGATAGAGTAAAAGAGGACAATGTTATGAATTCACCTTCATGGAGATAAACTAAATTGAAAATAGCATTGGTTACAGAAACATTTCTACCTTCTACAGATGGCGTGGTGACTAGATTGACTAATGCTGTAGATTATATGGTGAAAAATGACCATGAAGTTATTATTATTTGTCCTGATATAGAGGGGATTGAAGAAGAATATAACGGGGCTAAGATATATCCTATGCCAGCTTTTACATTTTTCTTCTATACCCAGAGAGCTTGGTCACTACCTAGTCTTAAAATAAAAGAGATTTTCGAAGAGTTTAAGCCTGATATAGTCCACGCTGTCAATCCCATAAGTTTGGCAGCTAGTGGAGTTCATTATGCAAAAAAACTAGGTATTCCTTTGATTTGTAGTTTTCATACCAACACTCCAAAATACTTAGACCATTATAATTTTAGTTTTTTGAAACCTCATATTTGGAACTTTTTAAAGGATTTGCACAATAGCGCTAAAATAAATTTGGTAACTTCTGAAGCTATGCATAATTTATTGGAAGCAAATGGAATCGAAGGTTTACGTGTTTTGCCCATAGGCGTGGATACGGTAAATAGAAATGAGAAATTTTATTGTGAGAAGATGAGAGCTAAATTAACTGATGGCGAAGTAGATAAGATACTTTTGATTTTTGTTGGGAGATTAGCTCCGGAAAAGGAAATAGAATCTTTAAAAGAATTAATGGATTCTAGAGATGACATAAGACTTGCTATTATAGGTGATGGACCGTCTAGGGTTGAACTGGAAGATTTATTCAAAGATACTAATACAGTGTTTACAGGATTTTTAAAAGGAGAAGAACTTTCAAAAGCCTATGCCAGTGGCGATGCATTTATTTTCCCATCTGTAAGCGAAACCTTGGGCTTAGTGATTACAGAATCCATGGCATCGGGAACGCCGGTAATAGCAGCGTACAGTGAACCTACGATAGAACAAATAAAGGATCGAGAGAACGGACTTATCTACCAAAGAAATTCCCTATCCAGTTTAAATGCTTGCATAGATTCCCTAAAAGACTTGGACTTATATGATAAAATAAAACAAAATGGAAGAAAATATGCAGAAAATTTTTCATGGGAAAATGCATCTAGAGCAATGGTAGAAGCGTATGAAGAAACAATAATATAGAAGATAAAAATTTTTCACGAATATGTATGAAAAAATTGAAAATCTATAAATATCGCACTTGCAGCATTTTATGCCGTTTAAAGCCTAGCATTTTAATTTTGCTAGGCCTTTATAATCTCATATTTTAAAATTTGTAAACGTAAAGACAAATAGGATAGCTTTACCTAAAGTCCCATACAATGGGAGGGCTACAAATTTTTATTCAGATTTATCATCGTTTTCTGTTTTAATTCCATATTCTCTTCTGCCTTTTGGTTGCACTGGAGATTTTGGCATTTTATTTTTGAAAAACTTTCTGTATATTAATCGTCCGACGAAAAATGCTATAGCAATAAATATTGCAAAAAGTAATAAACTTGGTGCAGCATATATTATTCCTATGATTAACTCTTGGAATCCATATATGAAATTATCGATGGATTCTGCAAAAGCTGTAGACAATCTATTTCCAAATGCAGGCCTTGTATAGGTGCTTACAACAGAGCTAATTTCCCTTAGAGTAATGTTTATTCTAGTATAATCTATTTTGGAGTCCATAGATTTAAGGGAACCTTCTATCCTCTCGATTTCCAAAATCGTATCGGTGATTTCATTTTCTAATTTCAACAGATCTTCCAGCTCGGATTGTTCTGCTTGAAGATTGTTAAGTCTTTCCAATTTCTCGCGTAGAGTCTTAAGTCGCAATTCCGTATCTGTATATTTATCCGTTACATCTTCACTACTTAAGTTTTTATCTTTTATTACTAGGGTTTCAATTTTTCCGATTTCATCTACAAATTCTGTAGCTTTGTCCCTTGGTATTGAAACTGCTAAATTAATGTTTCTAGTGTTATAATTGTCTTCTTGAATATAAGTACGAACTCCATTGAAGGAATTAATTAATGCGTTTAATTCTTTCATGGACTCGTCATATTCTTTGGTCTCCATAGTCATGGAGTAGGTGACTATTACTTTTCTATCGCTGGGAATATTTAAATCTTCAGTAGAATCTATACCTTCGGTTCTCATGGACTCTGGTGCTGACTCTGCTGGGGTTTGTGCAACTTCTTCATAGGTATTACTAGGAGCATGTTTGTCGTAAGAAGAATTACTACTTCCACATGATGCGAGGATCAAACCTAATAGCAAGAGTAAAAGTAAAATTTTATTTTTTTTCATATCGCACCTCACATTTATTGTTAATTTGATTATAAAATATATAATTGCTATGTTCAATAGAATATGGAAACTGTAAACATTTGTAACTCTTTATCATATTCCACTATCATTTACAAGACTTGAAAATAAAAAAATATTTCCTTATAATCTATGTAATTAATGGAGGTAGTTATGCATCAATATAAAGGCAAATTAATTATTCACACAGGTTCAATGTTTTCAGGAAAAACTTCCAGTTTAAAAAAGGATTTAAATAGATTCAAAATAGCAGGATACAAAGTCATCGCTTATAAGCCCACTGTCGACACAAGGGGTGGAGAAATGATTACAATCCACGGTGAAGGTGGTATGGAAGCCATTGGCGTATCTGGAATAGAAGAGTTATCGAAAGACGTATTTTCCAAGAAACCAGAAGTTATCGGTATTGATGAAATCCAGTTCTTGGGCGGAGAAATAGAAGAAATAAAAAATCAATTATCAAATATATTAAAAAGTGGAATCACCATAGTAGTAGCTGGATTAGATATGGATTACAATGGCATAGCTTTTGAAGTAGTAAAGGAACTACTGCCTATATCTGATTATCTCAATAAGCATCACGCAGTTTGTACCATGTGCGGAACTGATGCATGGGTAAGTCACAGAAAAGTAAATTCAGGGGATAGAGTTTTAATAGGTGCAGCAGACGAATACGAACCCCTATGTAGAACTTGCTACAATGGAGTAGTGGAAGAAGAAAAACGCGAAGTAAACAGAAACCAAATTAAATTAGAATTAGCCGAATAAGTTTAGAAGAAGAGATACTGTCTTATAGAGTTAGATACAGTCAATCCCATAATAATCTCAATTTATAAGTTAGAATGGACTTGGAAATAGATAGGAATTAGCTAGATTAGAAAAATTGTCATCAATATATGGTATAATACCATTAAGAATATAAAGAAATGAGGACAATTAATATGAGTTTACCAAATTGCCCTAAGTGTGATGGGGAATATACTTATCAAGAGGGACATTTATTTATTTGCCCGATGTGTTTTAATGAGTGGACTGAGGAGAGCCAAAGAGCTGCTGAGGAGGCTTTGATTATTAGAGACTCCAATGGGAATCCTCTGGAGAATGGTGACGATGTTACTGTTATAAGGGATTTAAAGCTTGGTGGCGATACTATTAAACAAGGAGCTAAAGCTAAGAATATTCAAATCCTAGATGATGAAGTAGATGGACATGATATCCAAGGAAGAGTGGATGGATTTGGGGTTATATACTTGAAATCAAGTGTTGTAAAGAAATAAAAATATCACATGTAAACCAAAAGGTCCACTGACGATTAAAACGTTAATCTGTTAGTGGACTTTTATTGACTTTAGCGTATATCGTCTACCCTAGGGTATATTATTTATAATTAAATTTAAAGAGGAGACATTTATGAAAAATTTTGTTAATTATAAATGGTTAGAAGAAAACTTATATAAGGATAATATAGTAATCTTAGATGCCAGAGGTGAGCTATCAGACACGCGGGCAGGGCAAGAACTTTATGACAAAGGCCATATACCTAATGCTCGATTTGTTTCCCTTGAAGAGGTAATGACGGGAGAAATATCTGAACATGGTGGCAGACATCCTCTACCTGATATGAAAAAATTTGTAGATGATATGAAAGATTTGGGGATGGAAGATGATTCAACTGTCGTCATCTATGATGATGGGAGTCTTTCTTTTGCTGGAAGATTATTTTGGATTTTAAAATATATTGGAAAAGAAGATGTGTATGTTTTAAATGGCGGTTATAATAACTGGGTAAGAAGTGGAGGAGAAATTACAGAGTCATCTCCATTTGTGGAAAGAAAAGAGGATTTATCTTTAAAAATTAATGATGACCTTAAAGTAGATATGGAGTATGTAAGAAATTCCATAGGCAAGGATTCTACCACTTTAATAGATTCTAGATCATATGAGAGATATTCTGGAGAAAAAGAACCTTTAGATAAAATTCCAGGCAGAATACCAGGAGCTGTAAACTATCCATATGATAAACTAATTGAAGATGATTTTCCAAGCTTGGCCGAAATTAACGAATATTATAAAGATTTGAAGGATTCAAAAGAAATAATACTTTATTGTGGATCCGGAGTGTCAGCTACGGTAAATTATATGTTTATGGAGGAAGCAGGACTAAAACCAAAACTATATCCAGGAAGTTACAGCGATTGGATAAGTTACGAAGAAAACAAAATAGAATCAGATTTTTAATTTCAAAAATTAAAACTTAGAAATATATTTTTACAGCACATGGATTAGCTTATCTGAATCCATGTGTTGTATTTATTTTAGAAATATTAACATTAAATTGGGACATTTAAAATGACAAAATAAGAAAATTGTAACTCCAAAATCTGCTGGAACTAATAAAAAGTTTAAAATTAAAATAACTGGACCTTAAGGTTATGAAAAAATAATAATACCTCATGATGAAACAGTAAAACTGAAGAACTATATTATGGCGAGTATGAAGTTATTGAAATTGAAAATTTTGGATATACTGTGGAATACAGTGCAAAAGATATAACTTTAAGAATTAACAATCCTGATGGAGAAATCACTATAATCAACAAAAAACTTGCAGATGATACAAAGATTGTAACAGCTAAAAAAGAATGGTCAGGCGATAAAGATTGGAACTAAAAAGAATATGTTAAACCCGATATTTGGTTTAAACTTCAATAACAATTTCAGGCGGAGTATGGTAAGATGTAATTAATTCCATAAAACAGATTCCAAAATCCAATGAAGCTTCATTGGTTGTTCTAATTAAGAATTCTAAAAGCCAAAGACCTGATAGAGAATTGACTCGTGCTGAAACTGTAACTATAGTAAATAGAATGCTAGACAGAAAGGCAGACAAAGCTTATGTAGATACTAATGTGAGAAGCATAATCAGCTTTACTGACTTAACGAATGTATACTGGGCATATTATGACATTATGGAAGCTAGTAATAGTCATAATTATGAAAGATTATCTAATAAAGAAGAACGATGGACTAAACATTGGAGACCATATTAAAAACGACAAAATCTATCTCACACTATTCTATAAGAAAGGCCTTGGTCAATTGTGACCAAGGCTTTTCACATTTTTATTATTCTAATCCTTCGCCTAACTTAGTTACAATTGCGAAAATTAGAATTGCAGCAAGAGTGGCTGTGCTGCTGTCATGATCAAATCGCGGTGAAACTTCCGCTATATCTATGCTCGCAGTTTTGTTGTGAGCCAATACATATTTAAGTAAAATTATGACTTTTTCCGGATCCAGTCCCAAAGGTTGTGGTGCACTTACCCCTGGAGCTATGCTAGATGAGAATACGTCAGTATCGATAGTCACATATAAATGATCAACTTTTCGAATAAACCGATCCAGCCTTCCGAATACAGTAAAAATATCCCCATTTGTGATTTCCTTTGCCAATACATATTCTGTATTGGACTCATCAGAAAATTTAAATAAACTTCTAGTGTTTGCAGATCTGTGAATTCCCAGTACAAAATAGTAATAGTCCTTATTTGCAGATTTATTCAAATCATATATTTGGCGAAACATAGTTCCACTAGTTCCCATACCTTCTTTATACGGTCTGTTATCGAAATGAGCATCAAAATTAATTATTCCAACATCTGCCTTCTTGTCATTTCTTTGGAAATAATCGAATATTCCCTTGTAATGTCCAAAAGCGATTTCATGACCTCCGCCTAATAAAATAGGAAATAGGTTCAAACTCAACAACTTGTCAACTGCTTGAGCTAAAGATTCTTGGGCTTCTAGCAAAGTGCAATTTTCCGAAGTAACATCTCCTGCATCAAAGAGTTTTAATTCTGGACTAAAACTACAAGGCAAGTTTACCAAAGCTTTTCTAATAACTGGTGGCCCGTTATATGCGCCGGTTCTTCCTAAATTTTGTTCTATACCTTTATCAGATTTAAATCCCAAAAAAGCAAATCCCAATTCTCCCGTAAAAGGCTTATTGCTTTCGTCATTTAAGTCTAAAAATTCTATCCACTGATGCCATCTAAATGCATCGTAATCTTCCGTGGAATCTATTCGTCCCGTCCAAGTATTTGGATCAGGTTTAATATAATTATTTATCATTTCATCACCTGTGTTCAATTATATAATACTAAGGAGATAATATAAAGAGTTTAAAACTTTAATTAATGGTTCAAAGTGAACAATATATTTTTAACTATACTATTCTAAAGAAAAAACCTTGGTGATTGTGGTCAAGGTTTTCCAAAGATTTTATCCACACATTTTATTTATAAATTTAATATGGGTATAAACTAAATATATCTAAAAATCATTTGAAGGTGGAACAGCTATATGAAGAAATTGCATTCTGGAGAACTTTTTTGGGAAGATACTATAAAAAATGCTGAATATTTGGAATTAAATGCAGATATTAATTGTGATGTCGTAGTTATTGGTGGCGGCATAAGTGGAGCTCTTATAGGTAACGCATTAATAAGAGAAGGGCTGGATGTAGTGGTTTTGGATAAAAGAACTCCTGGATATGGTTCTTCCGATGGAAATACAGGAATTATTCAATACAATTCCGACATGTCTTTGTACGAAATGGTAGAAGAATTTGGAGAAAAATGGGCTGTGGATTTTTATAGATTTTCTATTTTGGCCATGGAAGAGTTGGGGAATGTAGTAAATTATTTAGGCGAAGATGTTGGATACAAAGATACTGCCAGTCTTTTTTTATGTAACAAGGAAGAAGACTTAGAAGGTATGAAGAATAATTTTGAAACATTAAAAAAATATGACTTCCCTGCAGAATGGATAGGCAAAGAAAGATTAAAATCTGAATACCAATTGGAAGCTTGTGGAGCAATGAAAACTTGGAAAGATGCAGAACTAAATCCTTTTAAGATGGTTCAAGAACTACATAGAGACAGTTTAAAAAATGCTGGAAGAGTTTTTAAAAATGCTGAAGTAAAAAGAGTGGTAGATAATGAAGAAGGATTCATAGTAATTGCAAATGATTATTTTATTGAATCCAAATTTTTAGTTTATGCAACTGGCTATGAAGAAAATATGGTGAAAATTGCTGAACCCTATTGCGAAAGAAATACTACATTTTCATTAGTGACAGAAAAGTTAGACTTCCATTGGGGAAATAAAGAGATGCTTTGGGATAGTGCTGATCCATACGTATATTTTCGATTTACTGAACAAAATAGAATTATAGCTGGTGGCTTAGATAGAAGTGGAACTAGATTATTTGGACAAAATACTATCGATAAAAAAAGTGAGGAAATATTAGAAAAAATAAAAATGTACTATCCAAATTTAAATACCAAGATTTATAAAGCGTGGCAATCAATTTTTGGCGAATCTAAAGACGGAATACCTTTTATTGGAAAGTTCCCAGATAACTATAAAAAGTTTTATGCCTTGGGATTTGGTGGAAATGGAACATGCTATAGTGTAATGGCATCATTAATTATCAAAGATTATATATTAGGAAGTACTCATTGTTACGCTTATACAACAGACTTAGAGACTAGGAAGAATAAAGAGGTAAAATCTTGAGTCTTTATTATATAAAATTCAAGCTAAATAAGCATAGGAAGCTTTTATAATTCGAGGTGAATATTATGTTAAAAATAAAAAGAATCTATGATGATTACGATGATGAAGATGGATATAGGATTTTAGTGGACAGACTGTGGCCTAGAGGGATGTCGAAGGAAAAGGCGAGACTAGATGAGTGGGCTAAAGAAATATCCCCTTCTGACGACTTGAGAAAGGAATTCCATCATGTTCCAGACAAGTTTGACGAGTTTGTAAAAAAATACGAATTGGAATTGAAATCGAATCCCAAATCAGAAGAATTTATAAAATTAATCGAGGAAAAATTAACTAAAGGAAATGTCACTTTACTATTCGGTGCGAAGGACGTTAAAATGAATAATGCCGTCGTACTGAAAGATTTGCTAGATAAAAAATTAAAGTAGAGCTTTCCCTCTGCAAACAAAAAGTCAGCTGTGAGGATTTATATATCCTAATAGCTGGCTTAAATTTTTTACATTCGAAATATTATTGTTTGAACAAATTGACTGCGTATAGGTTTTCTCCGTCAAAAATTACTGAAACATAAAAGGAAGAAAACTCACTTCTTAGCATATTTGCATTATGGCCCGAAGAACTTTTCCAAGCGTTGAATAGTGCTTGGGCGTTATTATCTCTTATGGAAATGGCTGCAGAATTTTCACCATTTACATTTCCGACAGTATCCCATGAAGAACCATCTGGCCTTATGTGATTACTATTTGGATTTGCACTTACTTCTGCTACTCTAATATCTGAAAGATTTTTGATATTAGAATCTATTTCCAATGCTTTTACGCCATTTTGAACTCTATGATCATTTATAAGTCGCATCAAATCTCTCTCAATATCTTCTGCATAATTTTTCGTTACAGTACCTGTAATTGTATTTACACTTCTAGAGACAGTTTTAATCTCTGGCTTATCCTTGTTTGATAAAATAGAATCGACGACATTTTGTTTTTGGAACTCTTTATTAATAGGATCTATTAGAGATTGCATAGTAGGAACTTCTGCTCCTACTGCATCTTTTATAGATGGCACATACCCTGGTTCTTTTAGCTCAGCGGTATGGGTTTCCTCGTCATAGCTAACTTCATATCCCAATGCATTTGCCAAAGTTCTCATGGGTAGGAATGTTCTGCCTATAGATGCATCTATGGTAGCAGCAACGTCAATCCTAGACATAACTCCATCAGTAAAAATTACGTTTTTATCAATGGGAAGTATTATTGATTTGCCATTTTGGGATTTGATTACCACCATTCTATGACTTTCATTCCAAAATATTTCCAATCCGTATATTAGATTTACAAAGTCTCTTACTCCTATAGCTGTTCTGTCTTTGGAAACTCTAATACCTTCGGTTAGTTTTCCGTTGATATTTTGTTTTCCATTTTTAATTGTGGATAAATTAATGGTCAATGGGCTTGTAAATTCACCCAAGATTATTTTTTCTTCTGCTATACTTCTTGCTTCTTCAATTATTTTTGAATCTATTTGTACTTCTGCCAATGCTATTGTAGGTATTAAAACCAAAACAAATACAATAGCTAAGGTGACTAGTTTTTTAATGTTCAATATCATTCTCCTTACTAAATAATTTCTATTAATCCTTCTACTTCTTCTTCTGTAGTTCTGTAAGTAGTTACGAAGCGAATTACGTCATTTCCGGCTTCAGTTTTTCCTGTTACTTCAAAAGCTGCAACCTTTCTCAATTCTTCGACTTCCGTTTTAGTTCTTTCTATAAAGATCTGGTTGGATTGGAATTCTTGATATAATTCAATACCTTTTTCTTCAAGTCCTTTTGCAAGTTTTTCTGCCATTTTATGAGCGTGCCTAGCGCCCTTCAAGTAACCATCTTCCATGGCGAAAACAGTTTCAAACATTATTCCCGTTACGAATCCTTTTGCCAACATGGCGCCTTTTTGTTTTTTTAGGTTAATAAATCCACGTTTTAATTCATCATTTACTATGACGATGGCTTCGCCTAAGAGCATGCCATTTTTCGTACCACCTAATGTGAAGCTGTCACATATTCTTGGTAAATCTTCCAGTTTCAAATTCGCTTTTTCAGAAACCAAAGCTGCTGCCATTCTTGCCCCATCTATAAATAGGTACAGTCCATTTAATTTACAGAAATTGTAAATACTTTCTATTTCTTCTTTTGTGTAGATAGTTCCTAACTCCGACGTATTGGATATATAAACTGTTCTGGGAACCGTCATAAATTCAGGTCCAAAATCAGAAAGCTTATTTTCCAAAAGTTCCACAGTTAATTTGCCATCGATAGTAGGAATCGTCTCTATCTTTACTCCTGTGGCTTCGATGGAACCTGCTTCGTGACCTTCAATATGTCCACTAGTAGCAGATAAAATAGATTCTTCAGGACGAAGTCCCGCAGTTGCACCTAAAATATTTGCACTTGTACCTCCTGGAACAAAGTGAATTTCAGCATTTTTATATTGAATAGCATTTTTAATCAAACAAATTGCATTTTCAGTATGTGTATCAAAGCTATATCCTGGATTTCTCTCATCGAGTGCACCTTTAAGTGCGTCTAAAATTTCTGGAATACATATATCGTTGTAATCATTTAAAAAGAAATACATTTCTACCTCCGTTTGATTTATAATATAATTATTATAACATCTAATCATGTTATTTGTATGACATTCTAATTATTAAAATTTGGATAATGGCTTGTTTATTATATTATCATTAAAAGAAAAAACATAGAGCGAGGAATTATATGAACATATTTAAGGCAGAAAAATTTGATTACAAAGTGCTGAGAAAACAAAGAGGATCAGGAGTATTAATGCATATTACTTCTCTTCCAAATAATTATGGGGTTGGAAGTATGGGATTAGAAGCTAGAGAGTTTGCCAATTTTTTAAAAGCTGCGGGACAAAAGTATTGGCAACTTCTACCAGTAGGTCCTACTGGATATGGCGATTCTCCGTACCAATCTTTAAGTAGTTATGCTGGAAATCCTTATTTAATTGACTTGGAGGATTTAATAGAACGAGGTTTGATTTTTGAAGGTGAATTAGATAAATACAAGGAAGATGAAAATTTATCTAAGGTTAATTATGAAAAACTTCATCATCAAAGAAGGGAAATATTTAAATTAGCATTTTCTAGATTTGACGTGGAAGATTTAGATTTTCAAGGATTTGTTACGAAAAATAATTTTTGGCTAAAAGACTATGCGTTATTCATGGCCATAAAAGACCATCAAAATGGGTTTAGTTGGTTGGAGTGGGAGGATAAATTTAAATTACGCGATGAATTGGCATTAAAAGAATTTGAAGAAAAATATAGGGATGAAGTTAGCTATTATATTTTTGTTCAATATATATTTTTTGAACAATGGGATAAACTAAAAGATTATTTGCATAAAAATGGAATTCAAACCATTGGAGATCTTCCCATATACGTTGCTGAAGATAGCGCTGATGTTTGGGCGAATCCAGAATTATTTAAATTAGATGAGAATCTAATACCTTTTGTAGTTGGAGGCGTACCTCCAGATGCTTTTACTGACGACGGGCAGCTTTGGGGTAATCCGATTTACGATTGGAAAGTCCACGAATATACGAATTTTACCTGGTGGATTGATAGGATTAAATGGAATTTTTCGATTTTTGATTTGGTTAGAATAGATCACTTCCGAGGATTTGAATCATATTGGGAAGTTCCCAAAGGTGATAAAACTGCTAAAAATGGAAAATGGGCAGAAGGACCTGGGATAAAGCTTTTTGATAAAATAAAAAGTGAACTGGGTGATGTTCCAATAATTGCCGAAGATTTAGGTGTTATAACTTCTGCTGTAAGAAAACTTTTGGAAGATACGGGTTTTCCTGGCATGAAAGTACTTCAATTTGCCTTTAACCCATCTGGAAATAGTGAGCATATACCTCATAATGCAGTGGAAAACTCCATTATGTACACAGGAACTCACGACAATGATACGATACTGGGATGGATTGATGAATTTGATTCAAAAGATATAGAATTTGCGAAAAAATATTTAAATCTAACGAAAGAAGAAGGTTACACTTGGGGAATGATTAGGGGAGCCTTTACAAGCATTTCAAGAATTGCAATAATACAAATGCAAGATTTGTTATTTCTAGATAATTCAGCTAGGATGAATATCCCTGGAACTCTGGGGGATAATTGGACTTGGAGAATGAAAAAGGGAGAGTTAGAGGAAGAGGTTATTTTAAAATTAAAGGATATGACAGAAATGTCAGGAAGATTATAATTAACTATAGTATTTATAAAACTTGATATTACACTTGACATTAAAATATCTTAATTTAATATCTGAAGTTGCTATGATATACTAATACCCATAAAGTAATTAGGGAGGAAGTTATGGCTGTTCATATATTAGAAGAATCAAAAAGGTGTTTACAATGTAAAAGACCCTTATGTAGAGAGGGATGTCCTGTTAATACTCCTATACCTCAAATGATATCCCTGTTATTGTCAGGAAAAATTGAGGAAGCAGGAACTATGCTATATAGAAATAATCCAATGTCGGTTGTCTGTTCGTTAATATGTCCCGTTGGAGATTATTGTGAAGGGCATTGTGTACTTAATCGAAAATCAAATCCAATTCACGTATCGGCGATAGAAAACTATATTTCAAATTTTTATTTAGGAATGCGAGAAGAAGTTTTTGAAGCGCCATATAGTGGAAAAATAGCTGTAATTGGTGGAGGACCTGCGGGAATTAGTCTTTCAGTTTTTCTGGCTACTTATGGATATGAATTGACAATATTTGAAAGTATGCCTAGAGTAGGTGGGGTTATGAGATATGGAATCCCCGAATATCGCTTGCCTAATTCTATTTTGGATAAACTGGAAGTTCATTTGCACGAATTAGGAATTCGAATCCACCCTAATATGACAATAGGTCCTACTTTTACTTTGACTGACTTGTTCCGAGATGGATACGAAGCTATATTTGTCGGAACTGGCGTATGGAATCCTAAAAGAATTAATTTAAAGGGAGAAACACTTCCCAACGTGTACCATGCAATAAATTTCTTAAAGTCTCCTGACGTTTATAACCTAGGCGAAACATGTGTTGTTATAGGTGCTGGAAATGTAGCCATGGACGTAGCTAGAACAGCTAAACGTAAAGGTGTTCGAAATGTAATAATTTTCTACAGGCGAGGACGTGAAGATATTCGTGCTACTGAAGAAGAAATAACTTACACTGAGTTGGACGGAGTGGAATTTAAATTCCATACTGAGCCTTTGGAATTTACATTAGAAGGACTTTATTACAAGAGTTCAGAAGAAGGAGCAGAAGAAGAACGTGGATTTTTCCCGTGTGATTCGATAGTAATAGCAATTAGCCAAGCATCCCAAAAAAATATAGCAAATTCTGACGAATTACTACAGCTGAACGAAAAAGGTTTGATAATTACAGATGAAAATGGAGAAACTACTCATCCTGGAGTTTTTGCAACAGGTGATGTAGTTACGGGCGCTAGAACAGTTGTAGATGCCGTAGCTGGTGCTAAAAAAATCGCAAATCAAATTCATAAATACATTCAGTTAAAGGACAATCCAGATAAAGAAATTGAAGATTTATTTTTATAAAAGATATTCCAAGAGGTTGATATATTAATTATCAGCCTCTTTTTTTATTTAGTGAAATTAAATGCTATTGAGTTAAAAAATTAGATTTTCATATTGTAATAACAGCCAAAATGTGATAAAATCATTTTAAAGTTAATTAGCTTAACAATGTAAAAATTATGAGATTTTCTTAGAAACAACTCGTTAGAATTTATAAATACATAATTAAGTTAAGCCGTAAAATTTTTATCACAGGTTTAATGATAATTATTTTATCGATAGACAAGTTATATCAAATATCATAAGGTTAAAAGGAGATTGATTAAAATGGGGTACAAATTTGATTGGGAAAGTATAATTGACAGATCTGGAACACATGCATTTGCAGTAGACGTAATGCCTATACCAGGGGCAGAAATTAAAGAAGGTTTTTCAAGGCTGCCAATGTGGGTTGCAGATATGAACTTCGAAACAGTTCCTACAATCCCAGAAGAAATGATTAAAAGAGCAAAACATCCTCTATATGGATATTTCGCAGTATCAGATGACTACTACAATAGTATCATCGACTGGCACAAGAGAAGAAATGGCGTTGAAGGACTAGAAGCTAAACACATTGGATATGAAAATGGCGTTCTTGGTGGAGTAGTTTCCGCAGTTAAAGTTCTTGCATCTTATGGAGATAACATATTACTTCACTCTCCAACTTATATTGGATTTACAAATTCACTTAAAAATATGGGTTACAACTTAGTTCACTCTGAACTTTACAGAGACGAGGAAGGAATCTGGAGAATGGACTACGAAGACATGGATAAAAAAATTAAAGAAAATAAAATCCATGTTGCTATATTCTGTACACCACATAACCCAACTGGTAGAGTTTGGGATAGAGAAGAAGTTGAAAAAGCATTTGAAGTTTACAAAGCTAACGATGTTTTTGTAATTTCTGACGAAATCTGGTCTGATATTATTTTAGACGGAAACAAACACCTTCCACCACAAATGCTTAACGAAGACGCAAAACAAAGAACAATAGCACTTTATGCTCCATCTAAGACATTTAACTTAGCAGGACTACAAGGATCTTATCACATAATTTATAATCCTTGGTTAAAAGATAGAGTAATAAAAGAGTCTTCACTTCCACATTACAATTCAGCTAACGTAATGTCAGTAGCTGCTTTAATCGGAGCTTACAAAGACGATGGACACCAATGGACTGATGAACTAATCGAAGTTATTGGAAAAAATATTGACTATGCATATAATTATATTAACGAAAACTTCAAAGGATTAAGCGTAGCAAAACCACAAGGAACATATTTACTTTATATCGACGCAGAAGAATGGTGTAAAGAAAATGGAAAGACAATTGACGAATTACAACGTAGAGGAGCAGAATACGGAGTAGTTTGGCAAGACGGAAGACCATTTAACAGACCATACGCTATCAGAATGAACTTCGCATTACCATATGCATCAGTAGTTGAAGCATTTGATAGACTGGACAAATATGTATTTAATGCAGATTGGTAAATAAAACTAATTTTTAAAAAATTTGACGAGAGAAATCTCGTCTTTCTTTATTTCGTTCTAATTATGAAAATGAGTTTAAATTTTTGTATTAATAAATTTCTAGTTAATGGGTAAATAATGACTAACAAAATTACAGGAGGATTTCCCATGACTGCACAAATAAGTAATTTATTTAAAATAAACGAAAAGGAATATGATCTCATAGGATCTAGTAGGGATATTGATTTTGACCCTAGGGAGTATGGACTTACACCTGTGGCACCTCATACGGCGTGCTGGAGAGGCTATTATTATGTAGCAAATATAAAAGACAATAAGTTAGTTGTAGAAAATTTACATGTAAATAATGCCGATGACGATTACCCAGAGATTAATGGAGTTAAAGCTGTGGACGAGAAAGAAGAATCTTCATTTTATGCTTATTATAATGTGGATTTGCCAATTAATTACTCCGGGAAACTTTTATTAGGATATGGTTTTCTAAGAAGATATTATCAGCACATGGGTTATCAAAATCCCCATGCTTACCAAGAACTATTGATGCTTACATTTAATAATGGGGAATTAGTTTTGACTAAAGATTTAAGTGACAAAGCCGCAGAGTATCGAAAGTCAATTGAAAAGGATCCAGCGGGACACAAAAAGGATGTAAGTTCAGACTTGGAAGAATATATTGAAAAAAGTTTTTCTATGGAGATTGACGATTACTATTATTAAAAATAAGTTGTTTGAGCAAGGATATAAGCTCAAACAACTTATTTATTTATTCGGACTTTAAATGTACTAGGCGCAAGACGATATACCGAAATCAAAGCAACTACACTATATATTGCAGCAATCCCAATAAACACCGGTGCTACCCAAGCACCTTGCCATCTCATGTTCATAGAAAGATATGAAACGAAATAAACAATCCAATTAATTATTTGATATATGGGATGTCTTAACTCAAATGCATCATTATATGGCTGGAAAATATAATAAATGAACAAAGTGTGTACTGAGAAGAAAATCCACAATGATATAACTTGCAATGCGATTATTAAAACATCCTTGGTTTCAAATCCATACATTACTTTCATTAACCCAAGCCATATTAAAGTAACTAACAGTGGTCCTCCATTCCAAAATAACAACTTTTTAATTCTTAAACTGAACATCTTGAGTAAGTCAGCGGGTCTTCTGTAAAATCCATATTGCATTAGGGCTTGGTCACAGTTAATAAACATAATTTTCGTCATAGACTCTTGGAAGAAAAGCAAATATGCAGCAAAAGGCACAGTTCCAGGTAAAAAAGTCATTATAGAATTTTCAAAGTATATACTTTCAAGAGG
>CANRJQ010000006.1:0-77066 GCA_947630985.1 uncultured Clostridia bacterium
ATGGTATCCTTTTCTGTTATTCCTTCTTACCTCCGCTCCACTATACTCTATGCCATAACTAATGATGGGCCATCCATAATTTTTTCCTGGTAAGATTAAATTTAATTCATCTCCACCTCTCGGCCCCATTTCACTCGCCCAAAGTTCTCCTGATTCTGGATGTATATCTAACCCCTGAACGTTTCTATGCCCATACGAATATATTTTTGATGCCATCTCTCCTTTATCTTCAAAAGGGCCTCCAATAACTGATTTTCCATCACTTGTAATATGAAGAATTTTACCATGACCATTATCTAGTTCTTGAGCTCTCATTCTATTTTCAAATTCCATTCGATCTCCTGTAGATATGAATAAATTACCTTCTCTGTCGATTGCAATTCTACTTCCATAGTGTCCAGAACTTTTATAATATGGAAGAGCTCTGAAAATTACTTCGAAATTCTCCAGCATCCTTTTGTCATCAGATAACATTCCTCGTCCAACTGCTGTTAAATTTCCCTCTGAAGAAGGTTCTGAAAAAGTAAAATATAAAATTCTATTTTCGGAAAAATCCGGCGCAACTTTCACATCCAACAGTCCGCCTTGACCCCTAGAATCTACTTCTGGTAGCCCTCCAATTCCTTCGCTTATTTCTCCATTTGTAGACAATATTCTCAAGGATCCTCCCTTTTCTGTAATAACAAAATCCCCTTCTGGTAAGACGGATATACCCCAAGGTGAATTTAATCCCTTTGCAAATTCCTGAAAACTGTATTCCGTAACAGTTTTTAATCCATTAACCCTAGTTTGTCCTTCAAAATGAGGCAAGTAATTCGTCTCAGGGGGATTAGTTTCTACAGGAAAATTCAAAGATTCACTTTTTATAGATTCATTTTCTTCAACAACTTGAATGTCTATTTCTTTTTTGTTATTTTCTACTATTATTTCTTCATTTGTTTCTTCTCTGTTTGCATCTGAAGGAGAATTTACACCTGTATTCCCACACCCAATGAGAAATATACTTAGTAAAGTCGCCAGTAATAATCTAAATATTTTCATCTCATAATCACCTTCTAGTTATGCTTATTTTTATACTGATACCCTAAAATTTTACAGAAAAATTTATTCATAAAAAACTTTCTGTCTTTTAAAATTTAATTTAAAAGATAGAAAGTTTTTTTGCGAATGTAATACTAATTCTTAAATTATTTTTCTTCATCCAATATAATAAACACAAATCCCATTAAGAAAACTGGAATTATCCATAAGAAACTTCCAAAGTTAGGCGGCAAAAGCTCCTCTAAATAATGGCTAAACTTCACCAGAGTCGGTACAAAGGCTCCTGATACCGCACCTATATAAACACTTTTTCTTCTAAATAAGTTGGGAAATAAATTTAGAAATATTAGTACAATAGAAACAGGATAAAGAGCTAGTAAAATTGGAACTGAAAATTTTACAATTGAATCTACTCCTCGCACTGCAAAAAACGCACTAAATGCTGTGGATATTAACACAACAGTTTTGTAACTGAACTTGCCTTTAGATGCATTGCTAAAAAATGTTCCGACAGTAGAAGTCAGCCCTATTGCAGTAGTTAAACAAGCCAAGGCCATGGCTAAGCTCAAAACGAGTTTTCCCATCTGCCCTAAAAGATTTTCTGCAATATAAATGAGAAGCGGTACTCTTCCAATATCTCCCAAATTCATGGATGAAGTGGTTGCGCCAATATAAAGCAACCCACCGTATACGATACTCAATGCAATAGACGCAAAAATTCCCGACTTTATCGTCAAATTGACTAGGGTTTTCTTGTCTTTTATGCCTTTTATTTCAAATCCTTTTATGACCACCGAAGTGAATACCAAGGCCGCCAAAGCGTCCATTGTTTGGTAGCCTTCTTCAAAACTCATTCCAAATACATTTTCTATTCCTGTATTAGTAGGTTTCCCTAGGGGAGAAGTTACACCTTTGAAAATTATTAGTGCAAGAGTTATAAGTAAAGCTGGAGTCAAAAATTTTCCCAACCTGTCTATCATACTCGTGGGATTTAAAACAAAAAATAATACGATGGCAAAGAAAACAATAGAGGAGATAACAGGATTTATTCCTGGCGCTATGCTGCCCTCTATTACCTCAAAGGTAGTAGCAGCAGTTCTTGGTATTGCCAAACCTGGTCCGATTGCTAACAATATTAAAGTTCCAAATAACAATGAAAATCTATTTCCTAATTTTTGTCCAATATTTTCAATACTGCCACCAGCTTTTGTAGTAGCTATAACTCCTAACATGACAATTCCTACAGCAGTTATAGTAAAGCCTAAAGTGGCTGATATATAATTTGACCCCACCAAAAGTCCTAGAGTAGGCGGAAAAATTAAATTTCCTGCTCCAAAAAACATGGAAAAAAGGGCCAATCCTGAAACCAAAACTATATTATTATTATTATTTTTATTTTTCATAAAAACCCCCTATATGGTAAATAATAACAGTTTCCCATTGTATAGTAAACGGCCAATTCATAAAATCTAAATCTTTAATTAATTAGTTTTATATGGTTTAATCATATAATCATAAAGTAAGTCAAAAAACTCCCCTCATAAAGCTAATTATGAGAGGAGTTGACATCATATTATTTTAAAATTTTTATTGCTTCATTGTAAACTCTGTCGCCTGTAATTTCTAAATATTCATAGACCTTATCTCCAGGTCCTGATTCTCCAAATCTGTCTAGGCCGATGACTTTTCCATCTAGTCCGACGTATTTATACCAAGGCATAGTCGCTGCTGCTTCTATGGATACTCTATTTCTAATATCCTTTGGCAATACCTCTTCCTTGTACTGTTCGTCTTGGGCGTCGAATAATTCCATACAAGGCATACTCACGACTCTTACTCCATACCCTTTTGCTTCCAATTTTTCTTTAGCTTCTACGCAGTATTGCACTTCTGATCCACTTGCCATTAAGATAATATCAAGTTCGTCATTTTCTTTCGAAATAATATATCCACCTTTTTCTACACCTGCTCCAGTACCCTCTAGGAGTGGTAGAGTTTGTCTAGTTAGTGCTAAAGCGGTAGGAGTTTTTTTAGATTCCACTGCTATCTTCCAAGCATATGCAGTTTCCACCGCGTCTGCTGGTCTTATGAAATTGATATTTGGCAGCGTTCTAATCATGGAATGTTGCTCGATAGGTTGGTGTGTAGGTCCATCTTCTCCTACACCGATACTATCGTGGGTCAATACATAAGTCACAGGAACTTCCATAAGTGCACTTAGCCTCATAGCCCCTTTCAAATAATCTGAGAAAATTAAAAACGTAGCTACATATGCTTTTACTCCTCCATGAAGTGCCATACCATTTCCAATAGCTGCCATCGCATGTTCTCTTATTCCAAAGTGCATATTTCTTCCAAGTCTATTTTCTTTTGAGAAGAAGTCAACGCCTTTCATAGTAGTTTTGTTGGAAGCTGCTAAGTCAGCAGAGCCTCCCATTAGAAAATCTACTTTAGACGAGATTCTATTTAAAGCTTCTTCAGATGCAAGTCTTGTAGCCAAATCTTTATCGAATTTAAAAAATTCTTCATTAAATAAATCTTCTGGCATTTCTCCCTTCAAAGCTTTTTGTAAGTCTTCGTAATCCTTTGGATATTTTTCGCTGTATGATTTTTCCAATTCTTTCCAAGCATTATAAACTTCTTCTTTTTCTGCTAATTGTGCTTTTGTAATTTCATATGCTTCTTCCGGAACTTCAAATGCTTCATATTTCCAATTTAAATACTCTTTCATTTCAGAAATATTTTCTTCGCCAAGGGGTTCGCCATGGGCTACAGGTTTTCCTACTTTGTTAGGAACTCCATATCCGATTTGAGTTGTGATTTTAATTAGTGTAGGTTTATTTTTCTCCGCCTTAGCGTCCTCAATAGCTGCTAGGATTGCTTCTATATCATTTCCATCTGCGACTTCGAGAACTTGGAAATTAAATGATTCGAATCTTTTGGAAACATCTTCCATAAATGATATGTCAGTGCCTCCATCAATGGTTATATGATTTGAGTCGTACAAAATAATCAGCTTATCTAGTCCCAAAGTTCCAGCTAAACTGAGAGCTTCGTAACTAACGCCTTCCATCAAGTCTCCGTCACCACAAATAGAATAAGTGTAGTGATCAATAAGATTCATATCTTCTTTATTGTATTTCGCAGCTAAATGAGCTTCAGCAATTGCCATACCTACTGCCATGGAAAGTCCTTGGCCCAATGGTCCTGTAGTCGCTTCTACTCCTTCAGTCATTCCATACTCTGGATGACCCGGTGTAATACTTCCGATTTGTCTAAAGTTTTTTAAATCTTCAATAGTCATATTAAAACCGTACATGTGTAGCAAACTATAAAGCAGTGTCGAACCATGTCCTGCAGATAAAATAAATCTATCTCTGTTTATCCAGTCCTTGTCCTTAGGATTAATATTTAGGTGTTTACCCCAAATACTATACGCCATTGGAGCAGCCCCTAAGGGAAGTCCTGGGTGTCCTGAGTTCGCCTTTTGTACAGCATGCGCTGACAAAAACCTCAAACTATTAATTACCGATATGTCTTTCATTTTCAATATCTCCCTCCAAAACAGAATTTTTGTTTGTAATAACATTTATAATAAATCTAGGCAAAGCCATTTGTCTAGCTATTCTACTTGGTTCTTTTATAAGTCTGTAAAGCCATTCCAAATTCAAATTGATAAATATATCTGGTGCGCGCTTGCTTTCTCCTGCCAAAATATCTATAACGCCACCATTTCCAATAATAATTTTACCTTTTAATAGTCCCTTATTTCTCTCAATAAATTCCTCTTGTTTAGGAAATCCTAAACCTATAAAAATGACATCAGGATTTGTTTGATTGATTGAACTAACAATTTCTTCTTCATCTTCTAGAGTAAAATACCCGTTTCTATTTCCCACAACTGTCACACCTGGAAAGTCCTTCTCCACGTTATTAGCAGCCTTTTCGCTTATTCCTGGTTTACCACCCAGTAAGTATAAATTAAATGGTTTATCCATTCCAATACTCAAAAGTTCCATGGATATATCAAAACCCGTAACTCGTTCTTTAAGGGGAAGTTTTCTTATCTTGGAAGCATAAATCAAACCAATTCCATCTGGAACTACTAAATCAAAACCATTTACCAAATCCGCAAATTTTGGTTGGTCTTTTGCTCTCATGGCTATCTCCGTATTAGGAGTCGCAATGGTGAATAGTCCATATGAATCCAATTTTTCTTCCAAGAGGATCATGACATCATCTAGGGTGGTGTTCTCTATATTAATTCCGAATATCTTCACTCTATCCATGACGTCCTAGCCTCTCTTCCAATAAGTTTAGAGTTTCTCTAGCTAGTGACTCTTGCCTTTTATTGGAAAGTGTAATGGATGTTTTTCTATCATCCAGATTATCCATACAAGAGTCGTATTTTATTCTTAAATTTTCTGCAGTTAGCTCCTCAACCCTTAGATATTCCGTAATAGATAGCTCTTCTATTAAACCCGTTACCTTAGGATCATAAATCAATCCGACTATGGGAATATTAGCCTTTGCAGAATATATTAGGGCATGGAGTCTCATTGCTAAAACAATTTTGCATTTTCTTAAGATGGCTATTATGTCCTCCACCTCATATTTATTTTGCAATAAGTGTATCCTTTTATTTTTACTAATTAATTTAATAGTTTCAGAGTATTCCACATCATATGGATAGTGCATGGGAACTATTAATATATCCATATCTTCATCAATAAGAGTGTCACAAAATTTTGCAATTTCTCTAGTTAAGTTCGGAGAACTTTGCCAATTTCTAATGGAAATCCCCAATACATTTTCGCCTAATTCTATGCCTTGGGATTTTAGTATTTCGTCTGCTCTTTCATCAGAAGATGAGTCTAATAGAAACACAGGGTCAGCAGTCATTTTAAGATTCTCATTGGTCACTCCAATATACTTAGTAAACATGACTGAAGACTTGTCTCGTAGCGTAATAAAATCCACCTTGTTAAGCACCCTTCTAGTAAGCCACCTATTGAACTTGCTATCAATCGGTCCTATTCCATTCGCAAATACAAATACCTGTTTTTTCAAAAAATTCGCAAGGGAAAGTAAGCTTAAGTAGTAATATAAACTTCTGCTACTTGTAATGTCTTGGAGAAGACTTCCTCCTCCAAATACAAAACAATCCGTCTCCTTCATGGCTTTGAAAACTTCTTTAAAAGAAAATCTATTTACAGAATCTATATCGTAAGCTTTTTTAGTTTTTTCAGGCTCCTTGGATAAAGCTGTGATTACGAAATCTTCATCCGTCCTTTTTAAATTATCCACCATCGCCTTTAAAATCGCATCGTCACCAGAGTTGTCAAATCCAAAATATCCTGAAAGTAAAAGTTTTTTAGTCATTTGACTCACTTCTCCTTAGGATTTTATAGACTTGGTCTTTAGTTTCTACGATCTTAGGCGTGTTGATTTCCATAATATTTATTGCCATTGCTCCTATCCCCACCAAAGTCCAAAAAGAAAATATTATTTTGGGTAGATACAATACATTTTCTGCAAGTCCGTGGGTAAAAACACCTATAATTCCTGCCACTACTCCAGCTCCAATATATTTAAAATACTTATCTTGATTGATATATTTAGTTTGGTTTACGAGTTTTATAATTGGATATCTAATAAAGTCCAGTAACATGACCATAAATATCATAAATCCAGCAAATCCCAATTCTGCAAATATTTGAATAAATGAGTTATGTGCGTGATATGCATTTATTGTTCTGCTATAGGTTTCAAAAACTTTTTTAAAAGCAAGATGACCCAAACCTACCCCACCAATGAAGTGGTCTTTTATCATGGCATAAGAAATATTGAAAATATTAAATCTGTGAACGCTGGATGAGTCAGCCAGATTTCCAATACTCAAAATCCGATTCATTATTGAAGCTGGCATAACTAAAAGCACTACAAATCCCATTGGGATTGCCAAAAGTAATAGTCTAGGATCTACTAAAAGACAATATATAAAAGCTGCCATGGCTATACCTACCCAGCCACCCCTGGACATTGTGAAAATCAAACAGACCAACATGGAGGCAACTGCAGCACCAAATACAAATTTTTTCTTCATATCTTTTGTATGCCAAAACATTCCAACTCCCACAGGGGCAAACATAACTAAATATTCAGCCAAAGTGTTGGGATTTCCAAATACAGAAAATACTCTAACTCTCATGTCGGGATTAGCTTCAACGTCTACCCACTCCCTGCGTATTTCTACGCCAGTAAAAATTTGTAAAATTCCTATCAGTGCCACTATTGTCACAGACGCTAGTAGTACAGTTACAAAAATATTGAAATCTTTTCGAGTCTTGATGGTGTTCACTACTGCAAATATATATGCAAGCCCACCAATATGAAGCCCCAAATCTCTCAAGCTTCCTTTAAAGTCTACTGATGTTACCGTCTGAATAATTAGCACCACTAAATAAACAGCAATTATTCCAGAATAAACATTATGAACTATGGTATCTTTTTCTATAAAAACTCTTCTTAAAAAGTATAAAAATCCCAAACCTAAAAATGCCAATAAAGCCAAAGTATTTGGCAAAAATGGCATTAAAAAAGTAATTCCAAATACTGCAAATCTAAAATCTACTAATGACAAAAAGCCGCCAATAGCTAAAACCAAGGCAGCTAAAAAATATTTTGTTCCCACAGTAAAATAAATAATCGCCAAAACCAAGCTTAGAACTACTGGTACAATAAAATTATTTCTCTCGATTTTTCTTACCACCAGTTCTCACCGCCTTTATCTTCTTCAAATAAATCTAAAAAGAAATTAATAAATGCTGACTCTTTAATAGCTATTAATTCCAATCCATTTAAGTGAATCCCAAATAATCCTAATCCAATTAAAAATAAATTGAATAATAGAGGAATCCCTTTATATCCCAAAAAATTTCCTATGATCAATATGAGCCCCAACAATACGAAAGTCTCATAAAATAATCTTAAAGCAGAAGCTATAGAGCTAGAATAATATCCCAAGCCCTTTGAAACCTCTGAACCAAAAGCAATCCTATTAACAAAATCTTTTAAAAAATCCAATACCTTGTCCATCAGCATAAAAATATATCCAACTCCTTTGTAAGTAAAGGAATTTTTGAAAATACTTTCACTGCTTCTATTAAAGCCATGCAATAAGGATCCTCTATAGATTATTCTAATGTATCTTTCAAGGGTTGAAAAAATATGACAAGTGAGACTGTGTTTATACATTTTTTGTACTGACCTAGTTATAGTCATAATTAGGCCGATAAAAATGCTATTATACATCACTTCACTCCTATTCAGTAATCTCCATATTAGTTACAACTCCAAAGGAAGCAAACTTTTTATTCTTAAGTCTGAATTGGATACCAACTCTAGTTTGTTCCCCACCTGCAGTGTAGTATTGATCCGTTTCTTCTAGATTTGCCTTCACTTTTATTTGTGCCAAAAACTTTCTAGGAACTTCTGCTTCAATCCATCTGCCGTTGTAATCTACTCTTTCCTTAAAGGGTTCAATATTAACATCTACTATCTCACCAATATAAGTGCCTTTGTCGTAATGATAAACAGGATCTCCTACTTGTATTTGATCCACTGTAACTTGTCTTATATCTGAAATCTCATATGTTACGATTCCTTCTTTTGTGGCAGATGTCGTTACGATGCCTTTGCCCATTCTAGAAACTCCAAACACCGCCAAAGCCAAAACTGCCAACAATACCAATAAATCAATTATGTTTATTATCCCAAACAATCTACCTTTTCCATCTATTAATCTCATAAATTCCTCCTGCTTAAAATGTTATTATATATTTCAATTTGAGTAGCTGCCATAGATTCTGTAGAAAAACTTTCCTTAACTCTATTGTATATGGATTCCCCCATCTCTACAGACTTGACAGAATTATCTGCCAAATAATCTATGCGACTTGCCAATTTATTAAAATCATTGGATTCTATTAGATATCCATCTACTCCGTCCCTAATTAATTCGTTAATTCCCCCAACATTAGTAGCAATCGTAGCTTTTTTCATCTTAGAGGCTTCCAAAATCACATATGGAAATGATTCGCTAAGGGATGTTAAAATATTTAAATCTATTGCATTAAAAAATGACATATTTTCCTTGACAAAACCTAAGAAAACAATCATATCTTCCACTTTCAATTCCTTTGCCAATTTTTGAAGCTCATGTAGTTCTTCCCCATCACCTGCAATGAGAAACATTATATCCCTTCTTGTTTCCGATAGTTTCTGAGCAGCCCGAATGGTCATTTTAATATTCTTCACGCCGTCTAGTCTGGCAACTTGCCCCACCAAATACTTCCCCTTATAATCTATATTGTATCTTTTCAAAAAATCATCTTTAACTATTACCCATGGGTCAGAATTCATATTGATTCCATTGTACAAGGTGTATATCTTTTGGTCATTGAATCCTCTGTCGATGAGCATAGACTTAAAGTTCTCAGTTACAGCTACATAGTAATCAAAACGCTTAAGAGCAAAAGTATTGATTGGAGTAAAAATTAAATCTTTGTAAAAGCTATCTTTGAAATCTAATAAATAATCACTGTGTATAGTGGTAATCATAGGAACATTTATTTTGGATTTTAAAAATATTGCAATCGTATTTGCCCTAGCACCGTGACAGTGAACTATATCATAATGTTCATCATTTACTAAGTCAGAAATTTTCTTTACTACAGACATATCAGAACGTCTTTTTTGTGGAATTACTTCTATATCAATTCCATTTGATTTAGCTTCTTCGTAAAATGTATCTTCTATAAAGCAAATTATCTTTGCATCAACAAAATCTTTTAAACCTTCCATCAGAGAAAAAATGTGAGTTTTAGCTCCCCCAGTATCTCCCCCGCTGATAAGGTGCAGCACTTTTAAATTCATGCCTACCTCCTTTTAAATCACATTAATTATACCTTAAAACTGGCAATATTAGAATAACAAAGCCAAATAATTTATTAAATCTTAAAGATTGAACGCTGAAATATTTTTATGGACTTCTTGTGTAATTATTTATTATCGTTTTAGGTTATTATCACAATGTATCGGGTAATGTTTTGATAAGGAGATGAATAACATGAAACAAAAAAGAATATTCAAATACGCATTGCTAATTTTTGCAATAGCTGTCACATTAGTTGGTTGTTGGCAAAAACCTGCTGATACTCCTAATGACCCAGTAGAGATGCCAACGGATACTACTTTACCTATTGAAGAAGAAACTACTACTCCGCCGGTAGAAAATATTTCGCCATTGCCAATGTCTGAAGACGACGCCAAAATAATAGCTTTGAATGAGGCTAAGGTGCAAGAATCTGACGTAACAGATTTGTCTATAGAATTGAAAACAGAAAATAACTTACAGTACTATAAAGTAACGTTTAATGTAGGGGAAACAAAATACGATTATGAAATCGACGCAGGAACTGGCGAAATACTAAAAGAAGAAGAAAAATAAATAACTAAATACCAAGATGTGAGGAATTTATTCTTCGCATCTTTTTTTCGATTTTATTGCATTTAATTTTTTTCTAATTAATAGTTGATATCTATCTACGCATGTATTATTATATGCGTAGATAGTTATCGAATCGCATCTAAATATTTTTCTAATACTGGAGGAAGACATGAAATACAATTTTATAAAAGAAATAAACTGGCTTAGTGAAATGGCAGGTTTAGGAGAACTTTTATATGAAATAAACTCTTTAGAAGAAATTGAAAATCTCCACATAACATCTGAGCCACAAAAATATTCTATTTCTATAGAGGAATTGGACGCTCGATATGCAGATGTACTAAGTTACAAAAAGTCTTGTCTCAAGGAAGCATACAATAAGTTTAAAGATAATTCTATGATTGGCGCACTAACCACACCGTATTCTGGTGCATTTTCTAACTTTACTTTTCTTACTTCCCTATCTTGGTTTTCAGATCATATGGATGCTGAAAATATTTCAGAAGAAGAAATTTTACAATACTTAATGCTCGCACTTTATTCTGACGCCATTAGTGATTTTTTGGATGAGAAGTCCATTCCAGATGAATTCCCTCACCTTGAAGAAAAACGATACAATAACTCTAAATGGCAAAAAGGAAATATCCAAATAGATATAACAGATGTGATCAGCATTTTACAAATGACTACATATAGTGAAGAACTTAAGTGGGTTGTTTTGAATCTGATTGCCAGCAAAAAAGAAAGAAATAAATTACTTGAAAATATCACAATATTACAAAATATCATAAAAAAATATTTTTATTTAGTAGAGGATAGATTTGAAAATTCCATTAAAAATTTTGAAAAAGAAATCGATCTGAATTCCATCAATGAATTGTTTGGAGGAATGATAGACTCATTTGAAAATATGAATTTAGAGTATCAAATCCTTCGTTACAACTCCGCCTCCATGAAATCACTTAATTTAAAAGGAAATTCAGAAACAATTTTTATAGGTATCATCATTATTGAACTAATGGAAATCTCAGGACATTTTGAAATGAAGGATGAAAATGTAATAGAAAAATGCAAAGCCCTTGGGGACATGACAAGATTTTCCATAATTAATCTATTAGCAGAAAAAACTATGTACGTAAAAGAATTGGCTGACGCATTGGAATTATCTTCAGCTACTCTCTCCCACCACTTGGGAATATTGATGCAAAATGGCTTTCTAGAATTGAGAGTAGATGACAGACGAGCATATTATTCTCTAAAGAAGGAAAGCTTTGAAGAATTAGGCAAATATTTACAAATGAAAGCCAATACATTGAGGTAGAAAATGGAAACTAGAAGAAATTTAGTAAGAGAATTACAAGACCATGAATATAGAAAAAAATATCTTCACCCAAAGACCAGAACTAAATGGGAAACTTTTAAAAAATTATTCACACCAATATTTAAAGAAAAAAATATTTCTTTATATTATTTAGTTTTTGCAATTACCCAAGGACTAATCCCCATATTAGGAGCTTTTATCGTACAACAAATTACAAAAATTGTAGAAAATATTTTAAAGACAAAAACTGAAATACACTTGGAAGCCATAATGCCTTTGATTTATGTCGTGATTGGCTACACAATCTTAACGATTTTGTTTATAAGCGTAGGAAAATATATATTAAGTAAATTGCACCCCTTTTATTTTGCAAAAAGGAATACTTTGCTCCTTAATAATTTTAAAAAGTTTACTACTATGGAATATGGACTATACGAGGACTCTACCTTCCAAGATGCCATTGGATTTTGGAGTCGAGCCCTGGAAAGTAATATGACTGGTTATCAAGGCATACTTACAAAATCCATAACCCTAGCTGGTGATTTCGTTGGGTTGGCGTTATTATTTATTTTACTTTCTACAGTAAGCATTCAAATCGTAATTATCGCAATCATTTCTATGATTGCATATACGCTAATAGAAATAAAATTAAGCGAGTTTCAAAGGAGCAAACTGGAAGAGGATCAGAAAATTACACGTCCTCTCAATACTTTAAAAGATATCTGTGCTGACTTCAAATACGGAAAAGACGTGAGAGTTTTTGAGATGCAAGATGCATTTAAGTCTTTGTTCAATAAACTTATAAAAGAAAGGGATGATTTCTTATATTCTCTTTTCAAGTACAGGCTTAAATTTCAACTACCTTCTGCCATAGCATTATCCATTACATTTTTAGCTGGACTTTATTTTCTCGGTCTTGGCTATATGAATAATGACATAGACGGCCCAAAATTTCTCATGATGATTATGGCACTTACCCTCGCCATAAATATCAGCACTAAATTCTCTCAAGATTTAGCTTTTGTATTTGGCGAATTTATTTATCTAGAAGATTTTTACGATTGGATAGATGCAGACGTAAATCCAAGTGGCGGTATGAATTGCCCCGAAGAAATAGATTGCACGATTAAATTTGAAGACGTGTGGTTTAGATATCCAGGAAGCGAGGAATGGGTTTTACAAAATGTAAACTTTACCATTCCAAATAAATCTAGTCTAGCTCTTGTGGGAGTTAATGGCGCAGGCAAAACTACAATTATAAAACTCCTTACTGGACTCTATCAAGCTGAAAAAGGTAGAATTACCATCGGTGGAATTGACATTTCCAGAATAAATCCCACAGAACTTTCTAAAATATTTGGAGTAGTTTTTCAAGAAATCAATCCTGTAGCTATGACTATTGCAGAGAATATATCTGCATCAAGTGGAGAAATTGACGAAGATAAAATCCGCAATGTACTTAATCAAGTAGGACTTTTAGAAAAAATAGAATCTTATCCCTTGGGAATCCACACTCCTCTTCTTCGTACTTTGGAAGAAGATGGAATCATTCTGTCAGGTGGAGAAAATCAAAAGCTCATGATAGCAAGAGCATTGTACAAGGATACTTCTAAAATATTAATTTTGGACGAACCTACTGCTGCTTTGGATGCACTTGCTGAAGAAGAAATCTACAAATCTTTTAACGAACTTTTACAAGGACGTACCGCCATATTTATCTCTCACAGACTGGCATCTACGAGATTTTGTAACAAGATTGCACTTCTAAATGGCGGAAAAATGGAAGAAGAAGGAACTCACGAGGAATTATTAAAACGTGGTGAACTTTATTGCAAAATGTATGAAACCCAAGCTAGTTACTACAGAGAAGGTGAAAATCATGAAAAGTGGTAAAGATAAAAATGAAATAAAGTTGTTTTTTAAATTTTTGACGTATATAAAAAATATCGAACCGAAGATATTTATCAGTTTCTTTTTTGTAACTGTTGCTTCGTCATTAAATACAATTTTGATAGTCTATCTTCCTAAAATTGTAATAGATGGTGTTATGGGTGATTGGACTCCAAGGCTTCTTGGAAAAAATCTTTTGGTATATTCAGCTTTAATAATTATGTCTATGCTCGTCAAAGAAATTGCAAATTATAAATTTATAAAAGACAGAGGTAGTTTCAGTTATAAGTTGTACTCAGTATATTCTATGAAAGTTTTAAATTTGAAATATGAATTACTAGAAGATACTGAAATTTTAGATTTAAATGAAAGAGCCCAGTATCCTCTAAATCAAATGCTTATCTTTGGAATGCTTGATAATATCAAAGATGCAGGAATTGCATTGGCAAGACTCATTGGAGTAGGCGGGATTTTGGCTAGCTTTAATATTTGGATTATGATATTTACAATAATCATGTGCTTGATAGGAGGATTCTTATTAGAAAAAAATAGCAAAATAAACGAAGCTTTTGCCAATGATCTGATGCCCATAAATAGAAGATACAATTATTATTTAGGACTTCTAGTTAGGCCTGAGTTGCAAAAGGAGTTTAGATTATACGAACTAAATGATTTGATTGAAGATAAAATGAAAACATATATGGAAGAGATAGAAAAGCGTTTCAAAGACATTTTCAATGAGTCTAGAAAAATAGAAACTGCAAGTCAGTCCATGAATTCCATTTCTAGATTGGTAATTTATTTCTACACAGCATTAAGGGCTTTAGGAATCGGCGGGAAGATAATTTCTCTGGGGAATTTTTCCATAGTAATCACTGCAAGCGAACAATTTTCTCAAAGTATAACCCGCCTTATAGATACCGTTGTAGCTATTAGCCGAGATATACGCTTTGTAAAACCGCTATTTGAATTTTATGAGCTGGAAGAATATGGTACTGATGATAAAGGAATAAAAGCTGAACCATTGAAGACTTTGGAATTTAAAAACGTCAGCTTCACTTATCCAAAAACGGACAAAGTTATACTAAATAATATAAGTTTCAAACTGGATAAAGGAGAAACTTTGGCCTTAGTTGGAAGAAATAATGCAGGTAAGTCCACCTTGGTAAAATTAATAGCTAGATTATTTGAACCTGATGAAGGTGAAATACTTTGGAACGGAGTTAACATTAAGGATTTGGAATTAAAATCTTATCTAAAGGAATTGGCGTATGTATTTCAAGATTTTCAATTATTTCCATTTCAAATTTGGGAAAATATCGCAAGCTATTCCAACGGTGAAGGTAATGTTATACCAAATAAAATAGAATCCAAAGTCATGGACTGTATAAAAAGAGTAAATATGGAAGATGCAATAAACGAACTTCCCAGCGGACTCAACACTTGGCTAAATAAAAACCTCCACGAAAACTCCACAGAATTTTCTGGAGGCGAAAGACAAAAACTAGCCATGGCAAGAGCTGTCTACAAAGACGCAAGCTTTGCAATTCTAGACGAACCTACTGCCGCACTAGATCCACTAGCCGAGTCAGAAGTTTACGCAAATTTTTCAAATTTAGTAAAAGACAAAACTGCCCTGTTTATCTCCCACAGAATGAGTGCCAGCAGATTTTGTGACAGAATTCTAGTTTTAGATAACGGCACAATAATTGGAAACGGAAATCACGAAGAATTATTAAAAACTAATTCATTGTATCATTCGTTATATCAAGCACAAGCACAATATTATGAAGAAGTTAGATAGTAATTAATAATTAGTAATTAGTAGATAGTAAATGCCTACGGCAAAGTCTGACAGATTCAATCTGACAAGCAGAACCGTAGGCATCTACTAATTACTATCTACTAATTAGAAATAAGCTCTTCATAAACTTTTTCAGTGCATAAAATAAAATTGCTGTATCCGCTGTTAATTTCTAAGTCTTTTCCTTCTAGGGTTTTAAACACTAGCCCCATTTCTTTTGCGAATAAGAAAAATGGCGAGTAGTCCCAAGGGCCTCCGTAGTAGTTTATATAGCCACCTAATCTTCCAGATACCACTCGACTGCCTTCTAGTCCACTTGTGCCTACACTTCTGGTGGCGAAGGATTCATTTACAATTTTCTTAAATAGCTCTGACATGTGGAGATACATTCTTCTAATATCAGTGCCTATCATAGATTCAAACAGAGATTTGTTTTCTATTTTTGGTAATTTTTCTCCATTTAGATAGACTCCTTCTCCACTCATTCCATGATACAAGTCGTCTTTGGTCACTTCGTAAATATACGTAAGCATAGGCTCTCCGTCCTCGAAATAGGATACTATTGTGCAAAAGTCATTTCTTTGCTTCACGAAGTTAGCAGTGCCGTCGATAGGGTCTATTACCCAAAGATTTTTAGTATTGTATTCCAAACTCGTATCGTAGGTCTCTTCTCCCATAACTTCATGGTCAGGAAATTCATCCAAAATTTTTTTTCTTAGAAATTCTTCTACACCTTTATCTACTTCGGTGACTAAATCCCTTTCTCCTGATTTTTGTTCAATGTCTACTATTTCTATTCCTCGAATCACATCGGGAATTGTTCTAATGATTTCTTGAATATATTTATCGTATCCTCTTATATGTTCCATTTATTCCTCCCCAAATAGTTTCAACTATAATATTATCATATAAAAATAAATTAATTGGAGATTATTTTTAGCATTTTGTTGATAAATTCATTAAAATTTATACAACTTTCCTTTTTTCGTGTAATTACAAAAGATTTTATGCCTAGTGCTTCACAAGCTTCTATCTTTTTATCCGTCCCCCCGGCTTCTCCACTGTCTTTCATCACTACCCCATCGGCTCCAAAAAACCTATACAGCTCCATGTCTAATTCCTTTGTATATGGTCCTACCATGGCTACGATGTCCTTCATATGGATACCAAGATTATTCAATTTTGTAACGCTGTCTATCATAGGCAATACTCGATAAACAAATCTATTATCTCCTCGCACCTTTTCAAAATCTTCTACTCTATTGGACCCTGTCGTTAAAAATACCGTTCCACTGTACTCTGTTAAAAAAGCAAAGCATTCTTCATAAGTACAAAATTCAATTGTATTTTTTCCAAATTCAGTGACATTTCGTTCGAAGCAATAATAATCAATTCCTTCATCCTTGCATGCTTTTTTCGCATTATGGGATACATTTACTGCAAAGGGATGAGTCAAGTCGATTACAATATGGATATTTTTTTCTCTGATGAATTCTTTCATCTCATCAAAATCCATTCGTTTGAATTGATAGTTCGCACCAGAATAATAATTCAACCCTTCTCTGGTACCCAATGTAATAATGTGGGGAGTGTCCCCCAATCTCTTGGAAAAACAATCCCCTTCACTAGTCCCGCCTATAATCCAAATCATATATCATAACCTCTCGGAGTTATCATGTAACCATCTTCCACGTAAGTGGTTTTATTTCCGATGATTAAAATAGTTTTCATATCCACAATTTCATAATCAATGGAGTCCAAAGTAGTTACTGTGATTTCAGTTTCAGGTCTGCCTGAATTTTTAATTATTCCAACTGGCGTAGATGGAGATTTGTGTTTCAGCATAATCTCTACTGCTTCACGCAAATGCTCTGATCTCTCTTTGGATTTTGGATTATAAAGGGAAATTACAAAATCACCTTGGCTCGCCAAGTCCACCCTTTTTAAAATTAAATCCCAAGACGTCATCAAATCACTTAGGCTAATTAGCGCCACGTCATGCATTATTGGTGCCCCCAACTCGCTAGCTGCACTAAATGCACTAGTCACCCCAGGAATTACTTCGATATCTATGTCAACTCCCTTTGCAAGTTCAAATATTGGACCTGCCATGCCGTAAAGTCCTGCATCTCCAGTGGAAATTATGGCAGTAGTCTTTCCCGATTTCGCAAATTCTATTGCTGCTTTACATCTTTCTACTTCACCACGCATTCCTGATGCGTAAGTTTCTTTGTCTCCAATATATTTTTCTACATAGTTCAGATAGGGCTTATATCCCACTATCACCTCTGAATCTTCCAACGCTTTAATGCATCTTAGCGTGAAGTTTTCTTCTCCACCTGGTCCTATTCCTATTACATAAAGTTTTTTCATAAATTAATTTCTCCTATTGATACGGTTATTCCGTTGTATTTTTGTCTTCCTGAAATTATTTTTCCGCCAAGTAAATGACAAGCAGGCTCCGAAACGTTATATACGCCTATAGTATCCTTCACAAATTGAGATTTTTCAAACATATCTTCTACTTTAGCTATCTCTTCATTTTCAAATACTCTTACGTCACAATTAAAATACTTGGCTGCTTCAAAAATACCTTTTTCGTCCTTTTTAGCTTCTACTGTTCCAAATTTATACAAAGACAATTCTGATAACTCTAACTTTTCCAATTCACTTTTAACTGCATTTATAATTCTCTCGCCAGACATATCTTTTTTGCACCCTATGCCCACAGCTAGATTTTTTGGTCTTAAAATAATATTGGGAATGTCTGGTTTTTCTATAATTTTGTTAGTTACAATTATTATTCCGTCTAAGTTTGATATATTTTTAAGAGAATCTACTTCCCTAGTATATTTATAATTTATTAAAGGCAAATCAAAATCAGAATAAAATCCTATAATTTTATTTTCTATCATAAGCATAGATATGACTTTGATGTCTTTTATATTTTCAATTTGTAAATTGTGTTTTTTTGAATAGACATCCACACTTTCGATTCCGCGATTGTCTGTGGCTGTGGTAATTACTGGATAAGAATTTAATTCTATCGCCAATTTTTCCGCCAATTCATTTCCGCCGCCGAGATGCCCACTAAGTAGAGAGATTACATTCTTTCCCGTATCGTCAATTACTATAATAGCTGGGTCTACGTCTTTGGAAATTATGAAGTCTTTAATATATCTTATGGCGATTCCCGTAGAGGAAACAAAAATAATAGACTCCATGTCTCGCCAGCTTTGTCCAATTAGCTCTCGTATCTTTCCAGAGTATTTGGAGCTTCTAACGTGAGTGGTTTCTATAATATCCGCTATTTTATTTCCTAAAATTTCTCCTTCATCTGTAAAACTAATTACTAGATTCATCTATTCCCTTCCTGAACTTGTGAGTAAATGTCTTGTCGTATAGTTTGGAAAGTTCGTATTCTCCCTCAATAAAATTCCCCACGAGTATTTGGCTCATTTTTGTAATATTAGCCTCTTTTACTTTTTGAGAAATATCTCCCAAAGTTCCAAAGAGCACTTCTTCATCTGGCCAAGTAGCTTTAAAAACTACAGCCACCGGAACATCTTCAGAACCATATCCTTTGATTAATTTTTCCACAACAGAGTCTATATCTTGAACCGACAAAAATATAGCCATGGATGCTTTATGGGCTGCTAAACTTTCTAGCTCCTCACCTAGAGGCACTGGTGTTCTGCCTTCGTTTCTAGTCAAAATAACTGTCTGGGAAACACTTGGCAAGGTAAATTCTCTATTTATTGCAGCTGCTGCCGCTGTAAAAGAGCTGACTCCCGGAACAACTTCATATGTGATTCCAAGTCTATCAAGCTCATCGATTTGCTCTCTGATTGCTCCGTAAATTGTCGGATCTCCTGTGTGAAGTCTAACAATTTTTTTTCCTTCTTCAGTTCCTCTTTCCATGACCTCAATTACATCTTCAAGTGTCATGGATTTGCTATCGAAAGTTTCACAAGTTTCCTTCGCAAATTTTAAATGTTCAGGACTTACTAAAGATCCTGCCCAAATTATTATGTCAGCTTCTTCCAAAAGTCTTCTGCCTTTTATGGTAATTAAATCTGGATCTCCAGGACCTGCTCCTACAAAACTAATCATGCTTTCTCCCCTTTACAATAAATATTGGATTTTCTCCACGCATAAGACCGATATGGTCCTCCGTAGAAATTTGTGCCAATACCGTTTCTATATCTGTATAATTATATTCTCTCAAAAGTTTTCTAAACTCTTCCAAATTTTTTAAAGTAATAAAGCTACCAACTAATAATCCACCAGGTTCCAAATTATTCTCCAAATAATTAAAAATCTCCTGTAGATTTCCTGTGCTTCCACCAACAAAACATTTGTTGATTTTTAAATCAGGCAAATCCTCTGGCGCATTGCCTTGGAATATTTCCAAGTCAACGGCGAATTTTTCTCCATTTTCTTTTGTAAGTCTCACAGCTTCTAAATTTTTATCTATTGCAAAAACTTTAGCTCCTCGACTTCCTGCTTCTACAGAAATAGAGCCAGTTCCAGAACCTATATCAAGAAGTCTATCGTCCTCTTTTATTTCCAAAACTCCAATAATCAAAGTCCTGACGTAAAATTTCGTCATTGGAACCTTGTCTCTTATAAATTCTTCGTCTTTAATCCACATATGGCACCACCAAAACTACCCCTAAACTAGAAGGTTCATCTATTTCTTCACCAATTTTGCTACTAGTAATATATTCATCATCATAGGACAAATTATATCCGTAAAAAATTTCTCCAGTTATTCCTAACTTATCTAAGGATTTTGAGATGTAATTTCCGTTGTGTATCTTGTCGATTAAAAAAGCATATTCTCCTTTTGTCCAGTCGATTTTAGAGAAATCAAACTCTCTGCCGTGAACTGAAAAGGTATTTACATGGGAATAGGATTTTTGAATTTTAGACATAAAGTATTGCAAGCTAGAAATCCCTGGATAGATACTAGATATTTCAATGCCTTTTCTTCTAATGAGCTCCACAACGCCAAAAAAATTAGGATCTCCCGAAGCTAAAACCAAAGTGTCCTCATTTGATTTCTCTATTAACTCCAGCAATTCATCCATTCGATTTACTTCCAAGATATCTTCTCGTAAATCTTTCAAGCTGTCTTTTATCCTACCAAAGGCGATAACTCTTTGGCTATCCTTTATAAGCTCTTGTACTTCTGCAGTCAACAGTTTTGGATTTCCTGGACCTGCTCCTGCAATTTTAATCAAACTTCACACCTCGCTTCATGGAATACATTCTAACTCCCACTTCTATATCGTCATCTTTTAAATATTTTTTTATTCTCTCTTCAGCGCCTTTTTCCATCTTTTTTATAATATAGCCTAGATTTTTTGAGACCAAATACTCCGTAGCTTCTTCTGCAGACAAGAGTAAGTCTATTTCTTCTAGGATTTCTCTTTCGACTCCATCTAGTGCCATGTAATAAACAAAGGCCTCCATCCGCAAGTCCACCACTTCGTTATGGGTGTTGTAAGCTCCCAAAGATAATTTTGCAAATTTTCCCACGTGTCCTATTAGATAAAATCTTCTAAATCCTAATTTGTAAGCATATTTTAAAGACTTTCCTATGAAGTTAGAAATCTTTACAGAATGATCTAAATTCATCTCCTCTTTTGCAAAATCCACGCCATAATTTCCCGGAGTTAAGACAATAGTCCCATCGACCCCGTAGTTTTCCGCAATACTTTTTATTTCTAAATATATAGTTTTTATAAATGCATCTTCGCTCATGGGATAGACTATTCCTTTGGTTCCTATGATAGAAATTCCACCTTCAATGCCGATATTTTTGTTGAAAGTTCTTTTAGATACTTCTACACCTTCTGGCGCGAAAATTTCCACATTGAATCCTTGAGTAGACGAAACTTTTCTAAGTTCCTTTTCTATCATCTGTCTCGGAACAGGATTGATGGCGTAATCTCCAATCTCTCCATAAATTCCTTTTTTAGTAATTCTTCCAATTCCAATTCCACCACTGATATTTATTTCTTCATCTTCACGCAAGGTGACCTTAGAAAATATTTCCATTCCATCAGTGGAGTCTGCATCGTCTCCCCCATCCTTTGTAACAGAACAAAGGGCGAAGTCTTCTCCTATTTCTATATTATTTAAAGGCAGTAGCAAATCTATTCCTGCAGGAGTAGAAATTTCTACTCCTGCAATTTTTTGCTTATTTAATAGCATAATTGCTGCCCCTTTAGTAGCGGCAGCAGCACAACTTCCTGTGGTATAACCACATCTTAAATTTTCTCCGTCCTTGTCTATATATAGTTCTAGTTTTCTCATCTTTCGACTAGCATATACATTAGCGCGTTAATTACAGAAGCTGCCACATTACTTCCGCCCTTGTTGCCTACTGTAGTAACTTGGGGGATGTCATATTTTCTCAGCTCTTCTTTAGATTCAGCTGCTCCCACAAAACCCACAGGCACGCCAATTACAAAATCTGGTTTTAGATTTCCTTCGTCCACTTCTTCTAAAAGTTTGAAAAGTGCTGTAGGCGCGTTCCCCACTGAAAAACAAGTTATCCCTTCGTCGATAGCTTTTTGAATAGCGGCTTGGGATCTAGTGGTTTTATTTTTCTTAGCAGTTTCAAATACATCGGCATCGCCAATATAACAAACTATTTCCACGCCAAGTTTTTCCAAAGCTTGTTTGTTTATTCCAGCTTTAGTCATTTGAGTGTCGGTATAAATTTTCTTTCCGAGGTTTAAAGCATCTAGTGCGTGTTCAATAAAATCTTCCTTAAATTCTATAATTTCACTGTAAGACACATCTCCTGTAGTGTGGATTATTCTCTTTGCTACTACCAATTCATCTTCTGTAAAGTTTACATCTTTCAGCGATTCTTGGATAATATCCATACTCTTAATTTCTATTTCCATTGGGTTATTTATATACATTTTTTCTCCTTGATAAAACTAATTATATTTTCTATTATGTTCTCATTTCCACAAAAGTTTATATGTTGAAATGAAAAGTAGGAATTTCCTAATTTGTATCCGCATTGCCATTCTTTGGTCAAGCTCGCTTTTTTAACTCGGCTTATAGGTTCTTCCAACCCCTCATAATATGTATAATGATACTCGTGAGCTGGATATTTTGTACCTGCTTTTCCCAAAATACAATCTTGGCTTAACTCTACATTTACATATCCAAAATTTTGCAACCTGTTGCCGATATGAACTACTCCATTTAGTACGCCACACATTTTTGCGCCACCTAATTCCTTAGATAAATACGAAAGTCCACCTGATTCTCCATAAATTATTCCTTTGTTTTCATGAAATTCTTTTATGGATTCCAGCATGGAGGTATTTCTAGATAGATTATATTTAAAATTCTCTACTTTGCCTCCAGGAATGTAGATAATATCCACTTCGGGTACTTTTTTGTCGTACAGGGGAGAAAAGTATTCTATTTCAAAATATTTTTCTAATAGCTTTTCATTTTCTCCATAATGAAATGAAAATGCCATATCTTTGGCGATTCCCATTTTAAATCCTGAAAATTGGCCATCAGGAAGTTCTTCCTTTTTGACTTCATTCATCAACTCAATTATTCTATCTAGATTTATAGTTTCTTCCGTAATGATTGCCGCATCAGTTAGGTTTTTGCTAAACTCCTCCACCATTACTGGCTCGATTAAACCCAGCTCTTCATTGGGAATTTGTAAGTTTTCAAATTGTTCAATGTGGCCTAAAACTTCTAGTTCTAAATTTTCTTCCACCATTTGTTTTAACTGATGATACATCATTTTTCTAGTCATGGAAAAGATTATGCCCTTTATTCTACCTTCAGAATAATCCAAAATTCCTTTTAACTTTGGAATTATGGAAAACATCTCTCCTTGAGGCCTGTATACTAAAATCGTGTTGATGTCCAAGGATTTGGCGATGTCAAAAGCCGATGCCTTAGTACCTCTTCCTATTCCATCAAAATACCCCATAGCCCCTTCGACAATTCCCATCTCTCCGTAGTTCAAGGATATAGCTTTTCTCATTCCTTCTTCACTCATTAAGTGCAAATCCAGATTGCTTCTAGCGTTTCCAGTTGCTATTGATAAGAACTTGGAATCTATAAAGTCAGGCCCACACTTAAATCCTCGAACATCATAGCCCTTTTCATTTAACAGTCTCGACAAAACTATCGTAGTGATAGTTTTGCCAGAGTTGCTTCCAGGTGCAGCTAGCTGGATGAGTTTCATAAAATCTCCTCTAGCTTTTTGTAAAACAAATCGTTAATTTCAGTCCTTTCACATAGTCCTTTTAATTCAACTTCTACATCAAAGCCCCTTTGCTTTAACATACTCGCCCAAGAATCTTCATCATCTGAACCCATATCATTTTTAGCATGGTCTCCTGCAACTAATAAGAAAGGAGTTAGAAGTACTTTTTTCTCTTCAATTTCTTCAAGTTTTTCCAAAACATTATCGAACTCCAGACCACCTTCTACAGTGCCCACATAAATTTTTTCACCCATTTCATCTAACTTCTGTTGTAAGTCGAAATAAGCTTTATCAACATCTACAGTAGTTCCATGTCCCATTAAAATAGTAGGCTTATCTTGGAATAAATTCTTTAAAACTTTTGCAACATTTTCCATATCTTCTTCATCCGTCAATAAAGCTTCGGAAAACCTAATATTAAGTCTTTTATCGTTATTATAAACTTTTGCTTGTTTAATTATTTTTTCATATTCAATTCCAGGAATTACATACAAGGACAAAACGCTAATATCTCTTATTCCATTTTCTTCCATGTGGAGTAGCGCTTCAGGCATATTAAAATAATTAATATCCCTTTTTTTCAAAGCATTTCTTACCATTTCCGAACTAAAAGAGTGTACAGTGTAAATATCAGGATACATTTTTTTTAATTGGTTTTTAATTCTGTCAATAGAAGCTCCAAAAGCATCCATATGAGTAGTACCAAAACTTGCAATGATTATACCTTTCATTTTTTCCTCCTTGCCAAAATAAGTGAAATATAATCTCGTTCTTTCAAAATCTCTGACTTGTCTTCCAGAATAATTTCTTCAGGCAAACTAGCCCTCTGAATGTATTTATACTCAAAACCAAAACGTTCTAATCTATCTAGCTCATCTTCTTCCAATTTAAATGCTTTTAAAATTGCCAACGAATCTGCCTTTGGATTTTCCAAAGGTATTCTATCTATGACAGAAAATTCCTCGCCGGTAAAAGCCAAAGGCGAATTAGATCTACCAGCAGCACCTACAAAGGATGGAATTCCTGATATTATTTCCAAATGAACATCATCACTAAAAAATTCCATCATATTAATAAAAGTGGAATAGTAAGTGGGATCTCCTATAGTTAAAAATGCTCCAGCTTTTCCTTCTCCAACATTTTCTTCCATGATTTTTGCATTTTGAATATATATTTCTTCTGTAACTTTCCCCATTGGAAAATCTAAGAAGACGATTTCTTTTCCTTCAATAAATTCTGCAGCTGTATCAAGCGCCATATTTTTTCCTTTATTATTAGGCGCAAAGATAACATCAACCTCTTTCATAATGCGCACAGCTTTTAGTGTTAATAATTCCGGATCTCCCGGTCCAGTTCCTATACCATAAATTTTCTTCAATTTTTCCTCCAAAAAAAGCACATCGATAATCTCAATGTGCAATCTTATTTATTACAAATAATAAAATCCGCCCTTGAGTCCGAAGGGTAAATCTACATCTCGATTTTGTGTTCTGACTTAGACTCACAGCTAATATCTCGCCTTCCCAAAATACATCAGTGGCTTGACCAAACGGTCATGAGATACGCTCATCTTTCACAGCAGCGATCCTGTGTGGGAATCTCACCCAACTTCCAAGGCACTATGCCTTATAATCAAGAATTTTAAATTTTCAAAAATGAAGTATCATTTCACAAATTAAGTATATTATACCTCAAAGTCATAGTCAATGTTAATACCTTTTGAAAAGATTTATGCAATTGACCCATACGTTTTTTATGTAAAAATGTTCAAATCATTCTACAACCATAGGTATTGATGATTTTTTTATAAATTCAATTATCCTAGAATTATCTTCGTCATAATAATAAAATTTTTCTTTATATAGATTCACTAGAAAGTCTTTCTCTCCTTGAAAAAAATATGTATAGTCTGAGATTTGTTCATATTGCCCGCTATCATAAATATTATTATTAAACAATATTGTATAGTTCCCTTCTCCATCCACACTCATATCGTAGGAATAATTTATAAACTCTGACGACTGATAGGAACCTACTATATAACGTGTAGGTTTTGAATCATTTAAGTAAGCTGTAAAAAAAACCAAAAAAATTATTACGCATATTTGCAAAAAACAAAAGAATTTCGTCCATTTTTTATCTAATTTCATCAATATAAATTTCTCCTTAATTTTTAAAATATAATTGTGTTATTATTATAACTTATAATCAGATAATATGAAATAATCATCGTGATGGTTTCTTCATTTTTCGTAAGATTAAAAATATTACAGAAAATCTTAGACATAATTAATAATTTTATATTATAATAGTATTATAGAAAAATCTAAGGAGGAAATCATGGGCTTATTTGATTTTATAACTGAAAAGGTAAAGGGCAAAGGAGTAAAAATTGTTTTGCCTGAAGGAAATGACTTTAGAGTATTAGGTGCTGCTATTAGACTGAAAGACAACGACGTGGTTGATCCAATTGTAATTGGAAAAAAAGAAGACGTTTTAAATCTTGCAAAGGAAAATGGAAAAGACGCATCAAAACTTACGATTTTAGATCCAGCAGAATATGAAGAACTAGAACAACTTGTGGAGGCATTTGTTGAAAGAAGAAAAGGAAAAATTGACGAAGCTGGCGCAAGAGAATTATTACTTAACGATCCAAATTATTTTGGAACACTTTTGGTATTCACAGGAAGGGCAGAAGGATTAGTATCTGGAGCGACTCGTTCCACAGGAGATACTGTTAGACCAGCTCTTCAAATCATCAAAATGCAACCAGGATATTCAAAAACTTCAGGAGTATTCTTCATGACAAAGGGTGACGAGCAACTTGTTTTTGCTGACTGTGCAATTACAATTAACCCAACGGCAGAAGATTTAGCTGAAACTGCATTGATATCTGCAAAAACTGCTAGACAATTTAACATCGTACCTAAAGTGGCAATGCTGAGTTTCTCCACAAAAGGATCTGCACAATCTGACGAAGTTACAAAAGTAGCAGAAGCAACTGCAATCGCAAAAGAAAGAGATCCAGAACTACCACTAGACGGAGAATTGCAATTTGACGCTGCTTATGTAGAGTCCGTTGGGAAAAGCAAAGCACCGGGATCAACTGTAGCAGGATTTGCAAATGTATTTATATTCCCAACACTAGAATCAGGAAACATTGGCTACAAGATAGCACAAAGACTAGGCGGATACGAAGCAGTAGGACCTGTTCTACAAGGACTAAACGCACCAGTTAACGACCTATCTAGAGGATGTGACGAAGAAGACGTTTATAAACTATCCATGGTAACAGCAGCACAAGCACTTGATTAGATAGTAGATAATAATTAATAGTTAGTAGATGCCTACGGCAAAGTCTGACAGATTCATTCTGACATGCATAGCCGTAGGCATTTACTATCTACTATCTACTAATTACTATTTATTAATTACTATCTAATATCTGGTAAAATTGGTATTTCTTTTCCTAGTTCTATAAAATTATATCCTACATTTGTTAAATAGGCTCTTGCTTCTACTCCTGTTTTTAAAACTTCGTAAAATGTATCTGAGAAAACTGGATCCATTTCGTAGTGAGGTCTAAAGTCTATGGCATCTTCTCTGGCTATTAAAAATATTACCATAGCATCAAATCCTAATTTGACTATTTCTTCTAATTCCCTCAAATGTCTGGTCCCTCTAACAGTTACTGCATCAGGAAACATGGCGTGGTTTTTATTTTTTATTAAATCCACTCCCTTAACTTCTACAAAAAGTTGTCGTTCTCCTTTTACCACTTTCATGTCTAATCGTGACTTCCCTACTGCAACTTCTCTCAAAATTCCATCGGGATTTTCCCAGCCTCTAATTTCGCTATTCAAAAATCCATCTGCTATTACCTTATTGGGAATTTGAGAATCTAGGTTCACGATTATGCCTGCATGTTCTATGGAAATCAAATCGTATTTAGTTTTTCTGTTTAGATTTTTAGCTTCCATTATATAACACTTTTTCCCAGGAGTTAAAATCTCCGTCATTCTACCTGTATTCTTCACATGACAAATAACAACTTTTCCATTTACATCTACTTCTGCTATAAATCTGTTAGGTCTATTTAAAAATATCCCTTCTATAAAATTGCCATCATAAATATATTTCATAAACACCTCTCTAAGTATTATAGCCCATAATGAATTAGAACATATTATAAATTTAAAACGCAATTTCTACAATTAGACATATTTAAATAAGAAAATGCTTATTATTGAAGATTATCCTGAAAATTAAATAATTTTTTAAGATTTTTGGTATAATTTAATAAAATCTTTATAAATTTTTAAAGATATTGTCAAATTTATATTATATACTTATTATCAATGTAATCAAATATTAGGAGGTATCATGGAAAAATTTAAATTGTTTTTCAAAAATCATTATAAAAAATTAATTATAGGAGTAGCATTAGCAGCTGGAATTGGATTTATTGGTTCCCAATTTCTATCTAAGGGCCAATCTAAGTATCCAGAAATAACAAAATCAGAAACTACCCTTTTGGCTAAAAAAGATTTTGTAAATTCCATTAGCGAAAGCGGAAAAGCTAAAAGCGAAACTACTAGAAATGTTTATGCTGAGAAGGCACTACCTGTAAAAGAAATTAAAGTAGAAGTAGGAGACACTGTTCGCACAGGTGATGTAATAGCCATCTTGGAAGATTCAACTATTCAGCAACAACTTGAGCAAAAACAGGCTCAAATCGCAGCAACAAATCGAAATGCTGGCCCACAAATAAAAAGTGCCAGGGATAGATTAAATGAGGCCATTCGTAATAGAGACCAGGGAACTAACTCCCAAGTTGTCTCTGCTCAAAATGCAGTGGTAAGTGCTTATGATGCATGGCAATCAGCAGAAAAAACTTTTGAAAATTTAAATAATTCTGTAGCTACTGGATACAACGAAGTAATCAATTCTCAGATGGCTAACGAAAAGAATTTAGAAAATACTCAAATCACTACGGATCTTACTTACCAGCAATCTCAAAACAATCTAAATAGACTGCAAGAAGATATTACAAAATTTGGAGATTTGGCTACTAGAGCAAGTAATGAGTTGGATAGATTAAAGGCTGACGATTCACACATTGATAGAAGAATTGCTGATGTTACTAAGCAATTGGAAACTGCTAAGGGATCTGTATCAAATACTGAGAAGATTGCACACTTAGAACAACAATTACGTATTACAGAATCAAAGCTGACTTCTTTAGAGGCAGAATATGTTGCCAGTTTAAACAAAACAGATGTAACTAGTATTGTGGAAAATGGAATTGAAAAACCTAAATATGAAGAAGAGATTAATCAACTAAATATAAAAATTGCAAATTTTAGAGATGAAATAGCTAGAGAAAAAAATACAACAACAGTTTCTACAACATCACCAAATGCTAGCATTGACCAATTCACTAGAGATTTAGAGAGACTTCAAAGTGATTCTAAATTAATTAAAGAAAAAATTGCAGAGGTTTCAGGAAATAAATCCAAATATGAAGCTGAATTAGAATCAGCTAGAAAAAGTATAAATTCCCAAGTCGATCAAGTAAATCAAAACAAATTACAATTTGAAATTACAAAAGACAATCGCGACATGGCTGCTTTGCAAAAGGACACTGCTAGAAAAAATCTCGAGGACCAATTGAGAATGGCAAGAAAAAATGCTGACGATGCTAAAAATCAATACAATGCAGCTTTAAAAAATCTAGAAATTTCAAAAATTATGTCAAATGACGAAATAAATTCTCTAAAAAATAGCTTAACTATTGCAAGCGCAGGTGGAGACAACACTTTGAATTATGTAGATATTAAGTACCTAACAGAAGATTTAAATAAAACTGTTATAAAATCACCAATAGATGGAACTATAACTAATGTCAATATGATAAAAGGTCAAGCGCCTACGGATTATGTAGCTAAAATCGAAACTATAGATAGAATCATAGTAGAGTCACAAGTAAAAGAATTTGATATCAATAGAGTTAGAATAGGAATGAAAGTGGAAATCACAGGAGATGCTCTGCCGATGGATACGGTAGCATTAGGAGAAGTAGAATCTATCAATCCAACAGCAATACCGATAGCAGCCGGCGCTACATCCAGTGAAGTTGCCTACAAGGTTATTATTTCTCTAAACGAAATATCTCCAGATATAAAACCCGATATGAATGTAAAGGTAAAATACATTCTAGAAAAACAAGATGATGTATTCACTGCTCCTTCTAATGCTATTTATGAAAAGAACGGAAAATTCTTTATGTTAATAATTGAAGACAAGGATGTTGCTACCGTCAAGGAGATAGAGGTTACTGTAGTGACTAAAAATGATTATGAATCGGTAATTAAATCAACTGAGCTTAACGAAAAAATAAGAGTCATCAGTTCTCCAGATGCATATACAACTGGAATGGAACTGAGATTGGTGGATACATCAACAAATCCAGAAAAACAAGGAGAATAATTTGGAAAAAACTATAGACATGAAAGGAATAGTGAAGCGATATTATATTGGACAGCCCAATGAACTTGAAATTCTCCATGGCATAGATTTACAAGTCTATGCTGGAGAATTTATGTCCATCATTGGCGCCTCTGGTTCTGGTAAAAGTACATTGATGAATATCATTGGACTTTTAGATAGACCTACTGAAGGCGAATATTTTCTCTCGGGAGAAGATATGAACGCTGCCCAAGACAAAGACCTTTCACTTATTAGAAATAAAAAAATTGGCTTTGTTTTCCAAAATTTCAATCTTATTCCTAGAATTTCAGCGTTAAAAAACGTGGAACTTCCCATGCTTTATGCAAAAGTTCCTCCAAAAGAAAGAAAAGAAAGAGCCATGGAACTCTTAGCTATGGTAGAGATGGACGATAGAGCCCATCACCAACCCAACGAACTTTCTGGGGGACAAAAACAAAGGGTAGCTATTGCAAGAGCTATGGCGAATAAACCTGCAATAGTTTTGGCAGACGAACCGACTGGAGCTTTGGATTCTAAAACTGGTAGATTGGTTATGGATTTGTTCCATAAGCTTAATAAAACTGAAAACACCACATTCATTTTGATAACTCACAATCCAGAGCTAGCAGAAGAAACTAGCAGAATCGTAACTATGGTGGATGGAAGGTTGGAATAATGGGATTACTTGAAAATATTAGTATAGCCATGGAAGGCTTAAAATTAAATAAAATGAGATCCTTTTTGACCATGCTTGGAATTATCATAGGAATCGCTTCGGTAATCGCCATAATTTCCATTGGAGATTCCATGAGTAAATCCGTATCAAAAGGATTTGATAGCTTTGGAACCAATACAATATCTATGTATGTACATCCTAAAAAAGATAGTGGAATTGAGTGGTCTGATGTAAATAATAGAGATTATTTTCCTCTAGAGTTTGTAGACAGAGTTCAGGAACGATTTGAAGATAGAATACAAGCCATAGATATTAGAGGTGCAGGTTCAAGCGGTGAAATCAAAAAAGGACGAGACGTCGCAAGAGTGAATATTAGCGCTACTTCACCTGGAGCAAAAGATACGGGAAAAGTTAAGATGATAAATGGCAGATTCTTGGAGGAACTAGACGTTTCACAAAATAAAAACGTAGCAGTAGTTTCAGATAAAGTTGTAGAAAAAATTTATAATAATAAAATAGAAGATGCCCTTGGATCTCTAGTGGATGTAAGATCTGGGAGTAGCACGTATTCTTATACGATTGTCGGAGTGTATAAAGATGAACCCATATCTTTTGGTATGATGGGAGGAGAGAGTGCAAACCGCCCATCCAATCTATATATTCCTTACACAGTTGGAAATAGACAATTCGCAAAAAAAGATACAGATACTACAAAACTTTCTAGCTTGACGGTTATGGCCAGAGATAGAAATGATGTAGATCCATTAAAGGAAGACTTAAAAATTTTCTTCAATGAAAATATCTATCAAAACAATGAGAGAGTTGAAATGAGTGCTGATACTGTGGCAGGACAGCTGGGAGAAATTAGCAATGTTATGAATACCATGAAACTTGCAATTGGCGGTATCGCTGCTATTTCTTTGATAGTTGGTGGGATTGGGGTTATGAATATTCTACTCGTATCCGTAACAGAAAGAACTAGAGAAATCGGAATTAGAAAAGCTCTAGGAGCTACGAATACGGATATCCAAGGTCAGTTTATTATAGAAAGTATAATAATTTGTATTATCGGTGGAGCAATTGGGGTATTAATAGGTGGTGCTGGAGGTTATGCGGCAAGTACCATGATGAAATCACCTACACTGCCATCACTGTTTTCGATTGCAGTAGCAGTAGGGTTCTCCATGTTCATCGGAGTATTCTTCGGTTATTATCCAGCCTCAAAAGCAGCAAAACTAAACCCAATCGATGCCTTAAGGCACGAATAGATACGAGGAGAATTTATGTTTAACTTTTTTGGACCAAAAAATTCTATTAAAGCAGAAGATTTTGTAGATATAATGAAAGATGTAGAAGTATTAGACGTTAGAGGCGAAGATGAAATTGCTCAAAGCGAAAGAGATTATTTTAAAAATTACAAAGTCATTCCTCTACCCCAATTACCTTATAGATTAGACGAGCTGGACAATAGTAAGAAATATTATATAATGTGCCGCTCAGGAGCCAGATCTCAATCTGCTTCCAAAATCTTAGATAAAGCTAATATAGAAAACGTGGTTGTATCAGGAGGAATAATTGGAGTGATACAAAACGCTAGATAGGATCAATATGAAAAAGAAAAAATTAAAAAAGAAAAGATGGTTAGGGCTATTATTAGCCCTAATTATTTTAATAGGAATCTGGATTTATTGGGGGAATACTACGATATTAGTCAGAACAATTAAAGTAGTCGACTCTAAAATCCCTGAAGAATTCAACGGATTTAAAATCGTTCACGTTTCCGATTTGCATAATTACGATTGGAAAGATCAGCTGATTAATAAAATAAGAAAATCCAATCCAGACATCATCGCTATCACCGGAGATATAATAGATTCCAGAACTCCTGATGAATATATTTCCCTAGATTTTATAAAGAGAGCCAAAGAAATAGCTCCCATATATTATGTAACAGGAAACCACGAAGCCAGACATCATAATTACAAAAAACTTAAAAGCGATATGGAAATATTGGGAGTAAAAGTTTTGAAAAATGATTCTGTATATTTGGAGAAAAATAATTCTAATATCAATTTGCTAGGATTGGATGATGCAAATTTTTCAACAGGCAAAGACAATGGCAAAATTTTAAATGACCATCTATCTGATATGAAAGACGACTTTTATGGTTACAAAATTTTATTGGCCCATCGTCCAGAGTTTTTTCAAATCTATAAAAATCATAACATTAATCTTACTCTGACAGGACACGCCCACGGCGGCCAAGTCCGGATCCCATTTTTAGGAGGAATTCTCGCACCAGGACAAGGTTTCTTCCCTAAATACGACAATGGACTTTATGATGAAGATGGATTTAAAATGATAGTAAGCAGAGGATTAGGAAATAGCGTAATCCCCATAAGAGTAAACAATAATCCCGATTTAATAATAATAGAACTATTTGATAATTAGTAATTATTAGAGAGCCTGAAGCTATGTAGACATATTTAATATGTCTTCCTTGTCTCAGGCTCTAATAATTAAAATCTACGATTTATAAAATATCTATTTCTTCTCCTGCCAAGGCTTTATTCATGCTTCTCATGGCACAGAATTTTCCGCACATGGAACAGCTGTCATCGTGTTCGGGCATAGATTCATCTCGCCTTTTTCTTGCTAGTTCTGGATCGATTGCGTACTTAAATTGTCCTTCCCAATCTAGCTCAACTCTTGCTCGGCTCATTTTGTCATCAATATCTCTAGCACCTTTTATTCCTTTTGCGATATCTGCCGCATGGGCTGCAATTTTCGACGCAATAATTCCTTGTTTCACATCATCTAAATTGGGCAAGCATAGATGCTCCGCTGGTGTGACGTAGCATAAAAATGCTGCTCCGTTAGCTGCTGCTATAGCGCCACCAATTGCTGCTGTTATGTGGTCGTATCCCGGTGCAATATCTGTTACCAAAGGCCCAAGTACATAAAATGGCGCACCTTTGCAAAGCGTCTCTTGGATTTTCATATTCGCTGCTATTTGGTCTATGGGCATATGGCCAGGACCTTCTACTAGAACTTGTACGTCTTTATCCCATGCTCTTTGGGTAAGTTCTCCTAGTCTTACTAATTCTTCAATTTGTGCAATATCAGATGCATCTGCAAGGCAACCAGGTCTGCAAGCATCTCCCAAAGATATGGTCACATCATATTCTCTACATATTTCTAAAATCTCATCATAATATTCATAGAAAGGATTTTCTTCTCCCGTCATACTCATCCACGCAAATACTAGGGAGCCACCACGAGATACAATATTGGTAATTCTATTTTGGTTTTTAATTTGGTCGATGGTTTTTCGAGTTATTCCACAATGAAGTGTGACAAAATCCACACCGTCCTCTGCGTGAAGTCTGACTACGTCGATAAAATCTTTTGCTGAAAGAGTTTTTAAATCCCTTTGATAGTGAATGACGGAATCGTAAACTGGAACTGTTCCCAAAATTGCTGGACATTCGTCTACAAGTTTTTTTCTAAATGGTTGAGTATTTCCGTGGGAGGACAAATCCATAATGGAATGAGCCCCCATGTCTACGGCACTTTGTACCTTTTCCATTTCCACATCATAGTCCTTGGCATCTTTTGAAATTCCTAGGTTTACATTTATTTTTGTTCTAAGCATAGAACCAATTCCCTCAGGGTCCAATGACTTATGATTTTTATTCGCAGGAATCGCCACCCTTCCAGACGCTACCAAAGGCAAAAGTTCTTCCACTTCCATCAATTCTTTTTTTGCTACTATTTCAAGTTCTGGAGTTACAATGCCCTTACGAGCAGCTTCCATCTGTGTATTATAATTTCTCATTTGCTTTTCTCCTAATTTTTTATATAAATTCTGACCTACTTAACTGTACCAAAGGTGCATGTGATTCAGTGGTCCACTTCCCTTTCCTAAATCCAGTTCTGCTTCTAGTGCTCCTGAAATATATTCTTTTGCATCTTCAATTGATTTCTCCAAGTTGTTTCCTTTTGCTAAACCTGAAGCAATGGCACTAGAAAGTGTGCAACCTGTTCCGTGAGTGTTAGGATTGTCGATTCTTCTTCCTATAAACCACTGGTGTTCTCCATCTTTATACAGCAAATCATTGGCGTCATTTATCCTGTGGCCGCCTTTTAACAACACAGCGCAATTGTATTTATCTCCAATAATTTTTGCCGCCGTCATCATATCTTCTTCATTTTTAATTTCCATCTCGGCCAAAATTTCTCCCTCAGGAATATTGGGCGTCAAAACTTCTGCCAAAGGAAATAATTCTTCTTTTAAAATTTCAATTGCATTATCTTGTAAAAGTTTTGAGCCACTTGTAGCTACCATTACTGGATCTACTACAATATTTTTAGCATCGTATTCTTTTAATGATTGGGAAATTGTTTTTATTAGTTCTACTGAAGATACCATTCCAATTTTAACCGCGTCAGGATAAATATCTGTAAACACGCTATCTAGTTGTGCTTTTAAAAATTCTGTCGTAACTTCCATTATGTCCGTTACTCCCATAGTATTTTGTGCTGTCAATGCAGTTATTGCACTCATTCCATAAACTCCAAGAGCCGTCATGGTTTTTAAGTCTGCTTGTATCCCTGCTCCTCCCGAGGAATCGCTTCCAGCTATGGTTAATACTGTATTTAATTTATTGTTCATAATAAGCCTACTCTGTTTTCATTCCACGCATCTATCAAATCTTTTGCAGCTTGTTTTGGATCGTCTGCATTTGAAATGGCAGACACTACGAAAAATCCGCCAATTCCAGTTTTTGAAAGCTCGGGAATGTCTTCTAGCTTTACTCCACCACCAATCACAATTGGAATTGAACTCGTCTTTGCCAATTCTTTTATTTCATCATAAGTTCTAGTAATTATCTTACCGTCATCTCCCAGTCCACAATCTGGTTTTGTCGCTGTTTCGTGAAGTGGGCCCACGCCGAAGTAGTCTATGTCTTTTATATCCGTATTTTTAATATACTCAAATAAGTCCCTCTTAGATGCAGTAAGTCCCACTATAGCTTCCTCGCCTAAATATTTTCTGCATACTCCAACAGGAATATCATCTTGGCCTACGTGAATGCCATCTACTTTTATTCCAGCATCTCGCGCTGCCAAAACCACATCTAGTCTATCGTTTACAAGAAGTGCAACTTCATCTGATTTACCTAATCTCTTAATTTCTTCTGCTGTTATCTTCGTAAGTTCGATTAATTCCTTTGCAGAAGCTACTTTGGAGCGAATTTGTATGCAAGTATATCCCACTTCTATTACATCGCCAATCATCTTAACCAAATCTTTTCCTTCAGCATTTTCTGGACCAATTACAAAATATGCAGATATGTCTAATTTTTTTCTCATTTAAAAATACCCTCTATAGTTTTTCAATTTCAAATTCTACACTGGAAATTTCTTCAGCCCTTGCATTGTATAAGGCATCTAGAAATTCTACCTCAAAACTTCCAGGGCCACTGCATTTTTCTTCTGCAATTTTGCCTGCAAAATTAAAAATATTAGTACCAGTTAAAGCCGCGATAAATGGATTTGCACAGCAAGCATAAACCGCCATAACTCCCGCCAAGGCACAACCTGCTCCGGTAATCTTTTCAAAATAATGTGAACCCCCATATGAATACACTCCTAGCTTCCCATCAGTTACAAAATCCACTTCTCCAGAAATGGCCACAGCACCTTCTGTGTATTTTGCGATGGAAATGGCAGCTAATTTTGCATCTTCCACAGCATCCTTGGAATCTACTCCTCTAACTTCGTCTTCTCCCTCTCCACCATCTAGTTCCCAAAGTCCAGCAAGCGCCATGACTTCTGAAGCATTTCCGCGTATTATGCTTGGTTTGTACTTTTTGAAATCATATAACAATTTATTTCTCAGTCCCCCAATTCCAACTGCTACTGGATCCACAACCCATTGTTTTTTTTCTTCGAATAAGGCTTTTGCACATCGTGGCAAGGTCTCTTCATAAATAGGAAGAAGTGTCCCCACATTTATGTACATAGCACTGGCTACTTTTGCCATTGTTTCAGCCTCGTCTGGTAAATAAACCATAGCAGCCGAACCACCAACAGCGATTTGTGCATTGGCTACTAGATTTATCGTCACCGAATTTGTAATAGACGGTGCCATAGGCCTAGTGCTTTTCACTTGGCTCACTGCATTGATTATCTCTTTTTTAATTTCTTCTTTTCTCAATTTCTCATGTCCTTTCAAAATATTATTTTGTAGGTCAATCGTAGAGTAAAATTTTAAGTAATGAAAAAGGCGCCTCCAAAATAGGAAGCGCCATTAAAGCTTACGTTTCATTGCTCCCTACGACAGTATTAACTGACAGGTTCAAAGGGTCAGGTTTTACCTTCTCAACTCCGAAGAGTCCCCCTACAACATATTATAAAGTTTATCACTTAGATATTGTGATGTCAATACAATCCACTAAGATATAGATTAGCATTTACTCATGTAAACATGGGACTTTTTCGATTTGTCATACTTGGTCGTAGGCACTTACATTGCTCGTTGTACATTGTACGTTTGATAGCTTAACAAATTAAGATGTCTGGATTTAAGTCCCATACAATGCGACGACTATATTATCTAATTATTTATTTTAATAATTCTTCTACTAATTCTTTTGCTTCTAGTAAATTTTCTCCTGTTGGATTCCAGTTTACTTTTATTTCTTTGTCTATTACTGAAAATCCTGCTTCAGTTAATCTTTCTTCTAGGAGTTTATTTCCTTCTCCTGTCCAGCCGTATGTTCCAAAGACTGCTGCCTTTTTATTTTTAAATTTCAGGGATTTCAAGAAATGTAACCACCCAGCCACTGAGCCTAATACATCGTTCAAATACGTAGGTGATCCTACTACGATGGCTTTGGATTTGAACACTTCTGTCATTATGTCATTTTTGTCTGTATGGGAGATGCTTAAAACTTTTACCTTGGTGTCAGGTGCTTGCTTGCTAATCTCTCCTGCTATCTCATGGGCAATTGTTTTAGTCCCATTCCACATCGTGTCGTAAATGACTGTGATTTGATCTTCTTGATATGCATCAGCCCACTCTGCATATTTTTCTATTATTTGTAGAGGATTATCTCGCCAAATCACTCCATGACTGGTTGCGATAATATCTATTGGCAAATTAAGTGCCACGACTTCGTTTATTTTTCTAGTTACTAGTGGCGCAAATGGATTTAGTATGTTGGCAAAATATTTCATAGCCTCTTCCCAAAGTATACATTGGTCAGCCTTATCGTTGAACAGTTCTTCTACTGCATAGTGTTGCCCAAAAGCATCATTGGAAAACAAAATGTTATCTCCTGTCAAATAGGTCGCCATGGAGTCAGGCCAGTGAAGCATTGGCATTTCCACAAATATCAAACTTTTACCGTTTCCAATATCTATAGAATCTCCAGTTTTTACAACTACATAATTCCATTCTGGGTGATGATACTGCCCAATCATAGATTTTTTCCCATTTGCCGTGCAATAAATTGGAACATTTGGTATTTCTTTCATCAATTCTACCAAAGAACCAGCGTGATCCACTTCGCCGTGATTCGCAATTATATAGTCTATTTTATTTAAATCTATCTCTGATTTTAAATTCTCGACAAATTCGTTGGAATGCGGAACCCAAACCGTATCTATCAAAACAACTTTTTCTTCTTCTATCAAATATGCATTTTGGCTGGAACCTTTGTGAACTGAATAGTCAGAGCCGTGAAATTCTCTTAATTCCCAGTCAATTTTACCTACCCACGATACATTGTTTTTAATATGTTTTCTCATCACAGCCTCCTATGTTAATTGTGTTATCTAGTTTTTTCTACTTCTTCTTTGATTATATTGTACAACTCAGATACTTCTTCTGTTGTTTCTAAAGTACCCACATACTTTCCTTCCTCGTCTCTCACTGCAAAATATCTTATTACAAATATTTTACTTCCTCTAGTCATCAGTCTAATTTCTTCATCTTTTATACCACTTTTAAAATCTTCTAGCATCTGTTCTACTACTGGCACGGCCTTTGGTGGGTGACAATTTCTAACATCTCTTCCGATTATCGTTCTAGTTCTTGGAAATACTGGATTTTTCCCTTCGGTAAAAAAACTAACTAAATCGTCATCTCCAATATAAGTCAAGTCACAAGGTATCGTATTAAACATGTGAATCATTTCTGACTTTTCCATAATTCCTGATGGAAATTTTACAAATCCTTCTTCAGATTCATCTTCTATTTCAAGATCCTTATTTTCTACTATTACCTCTTGTCCTTCTAACCAAGTAGCTGCATCAGAAGGAGATGCGCCCTCAATCCCACCGTTGAATGCGTATCCAATCTCCGAACTAGATTCACCTACTATCTTCCAATCTTCAGCCTTTAAATTTTGAATCAATAAAGGTGTCAAAATTTCGTTTTCTTTTTTTATCATTTCTCTAATTTCAAAAATCATCTTGTCGATGGTTTCTTCAAAAGAATCCGAGTTTTCTTCGACGTCACTTATGGCTTTTTTCATAAGTTCACGAATATCGTCGTCAACTGCCCACATTACTTTTGGTGGTGCTGTTATTCCTTCTCTTTCCAAGTATGGGAAGAATAAGTTTTCTTTTCTCTCATAATGCTTTTCTAGTTTTCTAAGTCCATGTAAATCTGCAAGCAAATCCAATTTATTATTTTCGGATTTTTCTAGTTTATACTTTCCGTAGCTTTTATCCAAATTTTCTCTAAGATAGTTTTCCAGACCATCATTTTCTCTTCTAAAAACAAATAGTGGATGTCCTGGAGTTTCGTCTATCTTTTTTTGTGCGTGGATTTCTTCTATACTGCCTTGAAAAACTGCAGCGTGAACATTGCATAGTCTTTGTACTTCCTCGACAGGCATTCCTTCTCTTATAAGTTCTCCTTCTAAAGCAGCTATCTCTCCTGCATCAACACTACCAAACTCTATTTCAAATTCTTTTTTTACATCTTCAAAGTTAGCATCTTCGTGCAATTTGTAAATCAAATTTTTTAATTTTTCTTTTCGCTCCATATTCATCACTCCATCGTTATCTATTGATTTCATTTTACTATCTTCAAGTTGTAAATTTCTGTAACTTATGCAACATTTCATAGTCTTTAACTAGGAATTAAATTTCAGAAAATAAAATTGCCAGGAATTTTCGCATTCGTCTCTAGCAATTTCTACATACCAAATCCATTACGTCCTAGCAATTTTTTATTATTCAAATACTATTTTATACTTACCCTCTACATCAGGATATATTCTCAAAATTTCTTCTATGGCAATTTTCGCATCTTTTTCTGCTTCCTCAAGAAGTCCCCGCTCCATAGCTTTCGCTTCCATCTCTTGCATTTGATCCTTCCTAAAGGCAGAGTATTCCTCTAAGTGAAGGGGATTAAAAATCGATGTTTTTTCATCAAATATTTTGAGAGAGTCTTCGTCAATTTCATGGGATAGAATTCGTGCAGGCGGAAGCTTGATTTTGATAGAATTTTCTTCAACCGTTATTTTAACTTCACTAAGTACCACTCCTGCATTTATTTCTCCGTCATATGAGACGATAAATTTCTTCAAAGTCAGAGGAATTTTAATTCCATAAAATTCACTTTGGTTTTCAAAAGAGCCTACACTTGTGTAGTGGTATTTTACTGTGGAAAGTTCGCGCACAGATTGAATCTGTTCTTCTAAGATTGAAGAAGTTATTTGTGGTTTGCCAGATATTTTTCCTTTATATACTCCAACAAAATAGGATCCGGCTACTATTAAAATAATCGCAAGTAATATGCCTAAACCCATTTTAAATTTTTTTATCAAAATTTCTCTCCTCTTTCTCGTATTTTGTTATATATACCCAAAAATATTTTTAGATATGGAAAATTAATAATAGAATCAAATTTATATTTCCGTACAATGTGACCATTACAGAAGCCTGCAATATGAATTATTATAATTCAAATGCAGGCTTCTGTAATGATTAATTTTAGATTACTAACTTCTATCTAAAGAAATTACTTTCTTTTTTTCCACAAGGGCTTCAGAATATTTTCTATCTTCTACCTTGCTGTCCTTTGCTCTACTCATCATCAGTTTAATTCTGTTGTGTTGATTCGTTTCGCTGGCGCTGGCGTCGTAGTCTATTGCTACTATATTGGCTGTTTCATATTTATCTCTTATGGCCTTCATAACACCTTTGCCTGTGATGTGATTTGGAAGACAGCCGAATGGTTGAACGCAAACTATATTGTTGGCGCCTTGATGGATTAATTCCACCATCTCACCTGTCAATAGCCAGCCTTCTCCATATTGATTGCCAAGATGGACAAATTCTTCTGCAAAATCCATCACTTCTTCGATGTCTGCAAGCTGATGGAATCTAGTTCCTTCTAAAGCTTTTCTCACGGGCGCTCTGAACTTTTCAAAATATTTTATTGAAAATTCTCCAAACAAAGATCCCAGCAATCCTTTATTCAAGTCTTTATATTTTATCGTTGCATTTTTAAATCCATACATCAAAAAGTCCATAAGATCGCTGATGACAACTTCTGCCCCTTCTTCCTCAAGTAAATCTTGAATGCTATTATTGGCAGATGGAAGATATTTTACCAAAATTTCTCCAACTATTCCTACTCTAGGTTTTATTTCGTTGGTGATTTCTAACTTGCTGTACTCTTTTACCATATTTTGGATATTGGATTCATATTCTCTCTTGTCAAAATCTACAACAGAATGTTTGGCAATGTCTATCCATCTTCTATCCAACAAATCCGTTGAACCTTTTATAACTTCGTAAGGTCTTGTAGCATTTGATAGCCTCATAATTAAGTCGCCGTAGACAACTGACACGACCGCTTTGTTAATCAATTTCACCAGATGAGTGTCTGCAAATATTCCCGAATGTTTTTCAATACCTTGGAAGCTAAGACCAATTACTGGAATGTGTCCGTATCCTGCTTCTGCTATGGCTTTTCTAATGAAGCCTACATAGTTAGAAGCTCTACAAGCTCCTCCTGTTTGAGCCATCAACAAAGCTATTTTGTCGGTGTTATATTTGCCAGATTTTATCGCATCTATAAACTGTCCTACTACAAACATAGATGGATAGCAGGCGTCGTTGTTTACATATTTCAAACCTTCGTTTACTACTTTTTCGTTGGTAGATTCTAAGATTTCTACATTTAGTCCCACAGCTCTCAATGCTTCTTGCATTATTTCAAAATGAATCGGAGCCATCTGTGGAACTAATATAGTATAACCATCTCTAGCCATCTCTTTTGTAAACATTACTGGATCTTCATTTACAGGATTTATACTTTCTGAATCGTAATTTCTTCTATCTGCTGCTTCAAGTAATGATCTCAATCTAATTTTTACAGCGCCTAAATTGCTAACTTCATCTATTTTAATTACTGTGTAAATTTTATTGTATCCGTGAAGAATTTCATTTACTTGATCCGTTGTTACTGCATCCAAGCCACAACCAAAGGAGTTTAGTTGAATCATTTCCAAATTATTCATAACTCCTACATATTCAGCAGCTCTGTATAATCTACTGTGGTACGTCCACTGATCCAAAACTCTCAATCTTCCGCTAATATCATCGTGATAAGCCACAGCATCTTCTGAAATAACTGCTAAATCCATAGAGGCGATTAGCTCAGGGATTCCATGGTTTATTTCTGGGTCTATGTGATAAGGTCTACCGCATAATACGATTCCCTTTTTGCCAGTCTTTTCCAAAAATTCCACGGCTCTTTTGCCTTCTTCAATTACATCTTCTCTATATCTATCTTGTTCTTCATACCCTGCACGAACAGCTGCTCTTACTTCCCCTTTTGGAATATCTGGGAAAATTTCAGTCATTCTCTTTTCTAATCTTTTACGATTATCAAAGGATATAAATGGATTCTCAAATTTAACTGCATTTTCGTCAAGGGATTCCACGTTGTTTTTCAAAACTTCAGAATAGCCTGCGACTACAGGACAGTTTAAAGTATTGTGAGATTTTTCGAATTCTTTTTCCTCATAGAATACTGACGGATAAAAAATATATTTCACTCCATCTTCTATTAGGGATTCAATATGACCGTGGGAAATCTTTGCAGGATAACATGCAGTTTCGGATGTTATCGACTCGATTCCCTTTTCGTAAATTTCTCTTGTAGATTTAGGCGATAAGACTACGCGATATCCCAGCTTCGTAAAAAATGTATGCCAAAATGGATAGTTTTCATACATATTCATCACTCGAATAAGTCCAACTTCACCTCTAGGCGCATTTTCTATCGGCAATGAATCGTAATCAAATACCCTTTGATATTTATATTCATATAGATTTGGAAGTTCACTTCCAGATTCTCTAGTGACACCTGCTCCTCTTTCGCATCTATTTCCTGTTATAAATCTTTGTCCGTTGGAAAAAATATTTACGTTAAGGGAACAATAATTTGTGCATTGATGACAGGTGGCAGTTTTAACCTTGTATGAAAATTCATCTAGAGAACTTTCATCTGCAATGGTGGATTTTTCGTTTGCTTTTTCTTTTGCAATCAAAGCCATACCGAATGCTCCCATCAATCCTGCTATCCTTGGTCTCTTCACAGTTTTTCCTGTAATGAGTTCAAAGGCTCTTAAAATAGCGTCACCATAGAATGTTCCGCCTTGTACTACAATATTTTCTCCCAGTTGTTCTGGGTCTCTAATTTTTATTACCTTTTGTATTGCGTTTTTAACTATAGAATAAGCTAGCCCTGCAGCTATATCTCCAACTTCTGCTCCCTCTTTTTGAGCTTGCTTAACCATGGAGTTCATAAATACGGTACATCTCGAACCTAAGTCTACAGGATTTTTAGCTAGAAGTGCTTTTTCTGTAAATTCTCCTACTTCCATCCCAATCCCTTGGGCAAAAGTTTCTAGAAAGCTTCCGCATCCAGATGAACAAGCTTCGTTAAGCAAAATAGAACTGATAACTCCATCTTCTATCTTCATAGCTTTCATATCTTGACCACCTATGTCTATAATGAAATCCACATCGGGATTATAAAACATGGCAGCTTTAAGATGAGCTATGGTTTCCACTTCGCCAAAGTCTATGCCAAGGGCTGTTTTAATAAAGTCTTCTCCATATCCAGTGATACCACTTGAGACAATATAAGCGCCCTTTTCCATATTAGAATATATATATTTTAATTGTTCTACGACAACGTCAAGGGGCTTTCCCTTATTGTTATCATAAAAACTGTATCGAATATTATTGTCATCATCAAGTAAAATAATTTTAGAAGTTGTAGATCCTGCATCTATTCCTAGATAAAGTGGTCCTACATAATCTTTAAGTGATAAATCTTTTACTTGAGATGTCATATGAACTTTTCTAAATTCTTCTAATTCTTCTTCACTATTAAATAGAGGCTCTATATAACCAGTAGAATCAGATTCTAAATTTACCCCATGAGAAATCCTTTCATGAAGCTCTAAAAAAGATACTGCTTTGTACTCTTTAGAAGAAATGGCAGCACCTAAAGCCACAAATAATTGCGGGTTTTCTGGTACAATAACTTCATCTTCTGCAAGTTTTAAAGTTTCGACAAATCGTTTTCTAAGCTCTGGCAAAAAGTAAAGTGGTCCGCCTAAAAACGCCACCTTGCCTCTTATCGGTCTGCCACAAGCTAGATTTGAAATCGTTTGGTTTACTACTGATTGAAATACGCTTACTGCTATATCTTCTTTGGTCGCCCCTTGATTGACCAAGGCTTGTATATCAGTTTTAGCAAATACACCACATCTAGAAGCTATAGGATATATCTTCGTATGATTCTTAGCATACTCATTAAGACCAGAAGCGTCAGTCTCCAGTAGAGCTGCCATCTGATCTATAAACGCACCCGTGCCCCCAGCACAGATACTGTTCATCCTTTGCTCTATTGAGCCTTTAAGATAAATGATTTTAGAGTCTTCTCCCCCTAACTCTATCGTCACATCTGTTTGTGGAATTATTTCTGAAATAGCTTTTGTAGACGCGACTACTTCTTGCACGAATTCCGCACCTAATAACTTATGAGCCATAAGTCCACCTGATCCAGTAATTGCAATAGTAGTAGAATCATATTTGAATTTTTTATAACATCTTTCGATAATTTCAGATACTGTCTTTTTTACATCAGAAAAATGTCTAGTGTATTCCGAATAAATTACATTATCGTTATCATCTATGACTACAACCTTACATGTGGTTGAGCCAATATCTAATCCTGTATGAAGTCTCATTTTACCCCCAATCTGTTACAAAAAAATAAAACAACATTATATTTGTATAATACTGATTATAGCATATTTATATGAAAAATATGTAAAATTTTTTTATTAACTGACTTAACAAAAAACTGCCCTGAAGTAAAAACATCAGGACAGTTTTGATATATTTTTTATAAATTTAACAGACTAGTTAATTCTCCTGCACGTTTTTCCATGATTTTGTCCGCCATTTCTTTTCCAATTTTTGTACAGTCTTTAAAATCTTCTTCTTTTGGCGCACCCTTTGCTTCTGCTGAAGCTTCTATTAAATCGAATCCTGATTCTTCTGCAAATGATTTGAGTTCTTTTAAAGCTCCTCCACCCCAGCTATATGACCCAAATACTCCTAGGGTGTGGTTTTTCATCTTTTGATTTTTTAGTGTAGTTACAAGATTTGCCATCGGTGGGAATAACGCATTGTTATAGGTACAAGATCCCAAAATAATTCCCTCATATCTCCATAAGTCTGCTAGTAAATACGATAGATGGGTTTTGGATACGTCGTATATTTTTACGTTTTTAATTCCTCTTTCAGCAATCGTTCTTGCTATTGTCTCAGCCATTTTTTCTGTATTGCCATACATAGAACCGTAGATTATAACTACTCCTTCTTCCGTCTCTTGGTTTGCAAGTTGTTTATAAAGATTAATAATTCTCTTTGGATTTGTTCTCCATACTGGGCCGTGAACTGGACAAACCATTTTTATGTCTAGTGGAGAAATTTTTCCAAGGGCATTTTTAACTAATTGGCTAAATTTTCCAATTATATTTGTATAGTATCTCACAGTATCGTCTAGATAGAATTCCCAGTTGATTTCGTCATCGAATATCGCTCCGGAAAGTGAACCAAATGAGCCAAAAGCATCTTGGGAAAATAAAGTGCCTGTAGATTCTTCAAAGCTTACCATGGATTCTGGCCAGTGAACCATTGGAGTCAAATAAAATGTAAGAGAACTATCCCCTAGGTCTATCTTATCTCCATCGCCCACTTCTACAAAATTCTTTTCATAGCTAAATCCATCGTGTCCTTCTAAGTCAAAATAATTTTCAATAAATTCTTTAGTCTTTTTATTTCCTACTATTTTAATATCTGGATAGATGTCAAGCACCGTAGTCAATGAGCCTGAATGATCCGGCTCCATGTGATGAACTATTAAATAATCTAGAGGTCTGCCACCCAAAGTAGTCTGTAATTTTTCTACAAAGTTTCCAGATTTGTTAATTTTAACTGTATCCAATAGGGCAGTTTTCTCTCCAGTGTATAGGTATGAGTTGTAGCTCACTCCATTTTCCAAAGGCCAAATATTTTCAAATAACCTCGTTTCTCTGTCATTAACTCCGATGTATTTCCAATTTTTGTTAATATCTACTGATAAATATCCCATATTTTCCTCCTATTTAAGTTCCAAATAAACTGGACAATGATCTGATCCCATAATGTGGCTGTGAATTTGGGCACTTTTCATGTTATCAACTATTTTTTCTGATACCACAAAATAATCAATTCTCCATCCAGCATTTCTTTCTCTAGCCTTGGTCAGGTAGCTCCACCAAGTGTAAGCTCCTTCTAAATCTGGATAGAAATGTCTAAAGCTATCCACGAATCCACTTTCCAAGAGTTGAGTAAATCTACCGCGTTCTTCATCTGTAAATCCTGCACTTCTTCTATTGGTGCTTGGATTTTTTAAATCTATTTCTTTGTGGGCAACATTCAAGTCTCCACATAAAATTACAGGTTTAACTTCGTCTAGTCGATTTAAATAATTTCTAAATTCATCTTCCCAAACCATCCTATAATCTAATCTTTCCAGCTTTCTTTTAGCATTGGGCGTATAGACTACTACAAAATGAAAATCTTCAAATTCTAAGGTGATAACTCTACCTTCCGTGTCATGTTCATCGATTCCCAAACCATAACTTACATTTAATGGTTTTATTTTTGTAAATATAGCAGTTCCAGAATATCCCTTTTTGTCAGCGTAATTCCAATATTCATAATATCCAGGTATATCCATTTCTATTTGTCCGTTGCTTAGCTTTATCTCTTGAAGAGCGAAGATGTCTGAGTCTATTTCACAAAAATAGTCCATAAATCCCTTCGTCATAGCCGCTCTCAAACCGTTAACATTCCATGATACTAACTTCATAAATACCTCTTTCGTCTTTCATATTAAATTTTTTATTTTTTATACATTTTCGTATTTTATTACATCCTTATATAGCATAAAAGTGTACAGTTTACAGTTGGCTGCGCCTTGTTTTATGATTCTAGTCGCCTAGCTAATTGGAAGTGTGATACTTTAATTCAGTTGGCAGTTGGTTACGCCCATTTTAGTATGACGTGTGATGCTTAACTAGTAGAAAGTATGTCACTTTTATTTAGTCTACAGTTGGCTACGCCCTTTTGATGCAGATTGAAATTGCCACAGAGGGGTGAATGTGTTTAGCTTTAAGTGGCATTTAGTGCCGCTACTACAATAGGGCATGCAGTGTCTTGATTGCAATTTAATAATTATCCAAAAAGCTTTTCTTTTCCCCGTCTTTTTTCCAGCCTACTATTGCACCTAGGTCTACATTTTCTGCAGATCTAAATATGGACTCCCTTACGTTTGTAAAATCTTTTTCTAAAACCTTTATTAAGTCCTTGATTTCCGAGCGTTTGCCTTCGTGTTTCTCTGCTATTCTACAAGCGCAATTCAGGGGCTGTATTCCTGCGTTTTCAGAAAACCGAATTATAGATTCTTCTTCTACTAGATACAGTGGTCGAATCAATTCCATATTCTCGAAATTTTCAGCTTTGAGTTTCGGCATCATAGTTTTATAATTACCTGAACATAATACGTTTAGCATAATGGTTTCTATCACGTCATCGAAGTGATGTCCCAATGCTAATTTATTACAACCTAGCTCTTGGGCCTTTGCGTATAATGCACCTCTTCTCATTCTAGCGCACATATAACAAGGCTTAACTCCATCTAGAAATTCTGCAACTTCAAATACATCGCTCTTATAAATTGTCGTAGGAATTTTCAAATGCTCTAGCAATGACTCCAGATGATTTCTTACGTCTTCGTTATACCCTGGATCCATGGCTATATACTCTACATCAAATTTAAAGGTAGAATATTTGTGAAGCTCTTGAAATAATTTCGCCAACAATAAGCTATCTTTTCCACCTGAAATGGCTACAGCTACTTTATCTCCTGGTTGAACCAATTGATATTCTTTTATAGCTTTTATAAACTTAACCCAAATATATTTCCTATAGGATTTTACAATACTTCTTTCTATAACCTCTACAGGTTTTGCTATTATATTTTCATCTATTATCAATTCTGCGTCAGAAAGGGAGCCTTTCTTGACGCCTTTAATTATTTTCGTTTCTTCCATAATTGTTTAAATCTTCCATATCTCCATAAAAATAATTCAAATCTATAAACTCATTGGCACCTGGTCCGCCATATCCTTCTAACTTAGCTGAATCGTCAAATTGCCAAAATGTCCATTGCCTATCGTCTGGAAGTTTAGGAATTCCATCACCTATATATCTATACCATATATCCACATCTTCAAAATCTTTTTCTAAATATTTATTATATACATATCGATTGCAATATATTATAGGCTTTTTATTATATCTTTCCCTAAGCATATCCACCATAATCCTAAGTTCTCTTTTCACTTCATCTTTAGGCGCAGGAGTTTTTACATATTCTCCATAGAATTCCACATCAATTGCCGGGGGCAAGTCCTGGTCATCTAATTTATCCATATAATTCATAAAGTTTAAAGCTTGCTCTTTGCCACCAGTTTCAAAGCGATAGAAATGATAAGCACCCCTTTTTACATTTGCTATGGAAGCATTGTTCCAATAAGTCGAAAAATTAGGGTCTATGTAATCTTTGCCTTCGGTAAATTTAATAAAAGCAAAGCGAATATTTTGTTCGTGTAGTTTTTGAAAATCTACATCTCCTTGGTATCTGGAGATATCAACACCTCTTACAAAGCTTAACGTACTGACAGTCTCATGTCTAATTTCCGTGTCTTCTTTCTTTAGGAAAACAAACAAAGCCACTAATATTAAAAATAGTACAAATAAGCTTCTTCTTTTTTTCTTTTTCATCTAGATAGAAAGTAATCCTTTACCTCCGTCAAATTATTTCCTGAAACTACAGAAAGTTCTTTAATTTTTTCAATATGAGCTGGAGGTGTTTGGGCAATTATTCCAACAGTTTCCATGCCTGCATCATTAGCTGATTGTATAGCATATAGAGAGTCTTCTATGACAGAACACTCCTCACCTCTAGCTCCAAAATGCTTTCCTATATCCAAAAAGTATTGGGGATCATTTTTATGAAGTTTTACTTCATCACTTACAATTTCCAAATCCAAATACTTTCTCAGATCGAATCTATCTAGGACAATATCAACCAAAGATCTTTGGGTTGCGGTTGCCAAAACCACCTTTTTTTCTGCTCTTTTTAAATGGTGAAAAATTTCTATTGTCGCAGGGTCAATATTAAAAGTATTTTTGTAATTATATCCAATTAATGCTTTCATCTCATCTAGAATCTCTTCTGCAGATTCTCTTAATTCGTATCTGTCCTTGGTATATTTGATTCCATCATGCAAGGTTAAGCTTACAATGTCATCCATTAAGTTCTCCTCAGGAGTGACACCTTTGGATTTTAAATAGTTAGTCATCAAATTATTCCAATACTCCATGGAATCTACAAATGTGCCATCCATATCAAAAATAAAAACTTTCATATTTCCCCCTATGATTAATTCAAAAATCTGTACATATTTTATGATTTTATCTATTCTAAGTTTAGATTAATTACCAAGGTATGTCAAGTTTACAACCTCGATTCCTACTAAAGAAGAGAATTCAAAAATCCCAATATTAATTTTGGTAATATTTCAAAAGTGTAAGTTTTATGCACGCGCTCAGTAAATTTATGCCCGTCATTTCCAAATGTTCCAATATTTATAACTGGCATGGAGATTTTTTTAATTTTTTCTACTGGGTGCTTGTATTTAATTCCCCAGGCAGGAAAATTCTCCTCAAAAGATTTAATACCCGAATCTTCCCTAGGTAAAAACATAAAGCTACTATCTGATATATAAGGATAAAAGTATCTAAGCTGGATTTTATCGTCAGTATAATCAGAAGCCAAACTAATTGCATTTTTTATGCTTTTAATTATTCTAATCTCCCTTTCGTCTTGCCCTAGTATCTCCACGTTTTGATAATATGGAGAACCGTAATAAATGATTATTGCTGGATCATCTCCCTTGCTAAACTCACTATAGGCTTCATGGATAATTTTTAAAGAAAACTCCGTAATGCTCATGTCAGGATATTCTAAGTCTAATTTTTTCTTAAATTCCTCCATGTGGTTTATATATCTTTCGCCGTAGTCGTCAATTAGCTTTTCTTCATATTCATTCCAAGTGTACACTCCCAAATTCCAATCTATTTTAGAATATTTGGAATTCGTCATCTGACACCATTTTTTATATTCTTCATTTATGTATTCCAAAACTGAATCAGCTGAATCCCTTGCTAAATCTCGCATTTTTTCAATAACATCTAAAGGAGTAGCAGAGTGGGTTGAATAATTATAATAGGAATTGGCAGCCATTGGAGTTTGGACATCGTATTCGGGTTTTAAATCCCTGAGCTGTAAGCATACTGGAGGCAAGGTAGTCTCTCCTTGGCCAATGTCACAATACTTCGTATTTAAATTCAATTTTTTATTTATCTCAGATGCAATCATATTGGGATCCAGCCCGCTAAAGGCTTTACCCACATGAGTCTCTACTCCTGCAATGTAAAATGATGGAAGTAATTTTCCCACCGTTCCTAAATATACATATCTATTTTCGTCTCCTTCATACATAGGCGTGGTGAAGTCAGAATTTATAGCCACAAGATAGTTTAGCTCATATTCTATTTTCCATGAATTTAGTATGTCCAAAGCAGAAATAATTCCGTGAGAGCTATCTTCTTCGTCACATTCTGCTATTGCTATAATATTTCCATTTAACTTATCTAAGTTTTCGCTAAAATATTTGATGATGGCCATCTGAACAGCGACTCCGGATTTCATATCCAAAACACCTCGTCCAAACATATAGTCTCCTGATTGAAGATCTTTATAAGTTTCAGCGTCTAGGTCTTCAAGTTTTAATTTTTCCAATAATTCGTCAGGAGTAAAAGCATATTCTTTTATGTAACTGTAATCTTCCACACCCACTGTGTCGATGTGTCCCATTAGCACTATTGTCTCTTTCGTATTTTCTTTTTCGCCTTTTAACAAACAGATAGTGTTATGTCTTTCTATTTGGTCGTCCTTTGTCTTTTGAAAAATTAATAATTCAGGATTTTCTCTAAAATAATCTAGTTCTTGATAATAATCGTAAATGTATCTTGCCACATCGCTTTCAGATCCATTTTTTACTATGCTTTCTATAGAAACTAAATCCTTGGTTATTTTTTCAACTTCATCATAAAAATGATTGTCCACAGGTTATCTCCTTATATTTGTATTCAAAATAATAGTAACACCTCGATAAATCTCTGTCAATTTTTACAAAATAAAAATGCGCTTTAATCGATCCAACTTCGATAAAAGCGCATAAAATTATTCTCTTAAGATGCCGTAGGTTTTGGCTACGTTGGTAACGTAAATAATTCCCTTGCCCGGCTCGTCTATTTTCATCTTTTCTCTTATAGCATTTACTATGCCATCTGTTTTTTCCCTTGGAGACAAAATCATTACGATTTCTTTTTCAGGCTCAATGGTTATAGAAAATACCTTTTGTCTTTCAGCAATTCCTGAGCCCCTAGCATGTATAACAGTTCCCCCCATGGAACCTGCCCCTTGGGCAGCATCTATAACTTCATCGGCTAATCCTCTATTTACTATTGTATAAATGGCGTTGAACACGTCCTCATCTCCTTCGTCTAAATCTCTATAACCCACAGTGCATGAAGTTGTTCCCCATACATTTGAAACATCTTCCATATATCCAATCCCATGATTAGGTTTTTCAAATTTAAATATTCTTGAAATATTGTCCATGGCCTTCGTAGCGATTTCAGTCTCAGCAATCATAATTACCAATTCTTTTCTTCTATCAGATAAACCAAGGCGATCTATAATATTTCTGCTGGCAGTTCCTTTGCCTAAGAAAATTGTCCCGCTTTGGACTCCAGCTTCTCTAGCTATTTCCAATACCTTACTTCCTTTACCTGTTTCTACTATCACTAAAGCCATACTAATGGCAGAAAGTTCAACATCAAACATCTGAATCCTCCTTTACAGCAGTTCTATTGTACACCACTCCTAATAGTTGCAAAGCTATAACGGGCGTCATCGCCACCATAGCAATCGTTCCAAATCCATCTAGCAATAAATCAGCAGATTCGAAAGACGAAGCTATCCCTTGGGCATATGCTAAGATAAATGTAGCCGTCATAGGTCCCGAAGCTACTCCACCTGAATCGAAAGCTATTCCCACAAATAAACTAGGAACCCTGTAAGACAAAATAAATCCAATTATATAACCTGGCAACAGAAAATGCCAAAGCTCCATGCCTGGTACCATTATTTTAACTACGGAAAGGGCAACTGCAATCCCTACTCCTATGGACAATGTCATCAAAACAGTGGATTTTTTTACATAGCCACTGGTCACGTCTTCAATTTGATTAGTCAAAACGTGAACTGCAGGCTCTGCTAGTATAGTCAAGATTCCCAACAAGAATGCCACGAAAACTATTAGCACCTTATTTCCTCTCTCACCCAAATACAATCCTATATATCTTCCCACATCCATAAATCCTGCATTAACTCCTACTAGAAACAAAACTAAACCCAAAAAAGTCAAAAATATACCAAAATATATCCTTTGAGTCGTGCGTTTACTTTGGCGGAAAGCCGTCTTATTGGCAATTATATAAATAATTGTAATTGGCAATAGGGCAATTAATATTTCAAAAGCAACTACGGGAAATTCCTTTAAAAACGGACCGATAATTCCAATTTTGCCTGTACTTGATAAATCTGGAGTAGCATCTAGATTAGGTTTTACAAACATATTTAAAATTAAAACTCCCAAAATAGCACCAGCAGAAGCAATGCCAACTAACCCAAAACTATCTACTTCAGCTGATTCTGAATCCTTGTTCATAGAAGATGCACCCAAGGCAAGGGCTAGTATAAATGGAACCGTCAAAGCTCCAGTGGTGGATCCAGATGCATCAAATGCAACTGAAATAAAAAATGATTCTGCGAAGTATCCGAAGATTAAAATAAATATATAAGTCATAAACAAAAATTTATTTAAAGGAAAGGAATACACGATTCGAAGCATTCCCAAGGAAATTAAAACTGCAACCCCTACGGACACCACGACTACCAGAATATTCTTTCCCAGAACCTCCATAGTAACTTTCTCCACTTGGCCAGCTAGAATGTGTAAATCAGGCTCTGCAACAGATATAACAAATCCCAAAAGCAAACCCATTGCAGCAACTATCCAAATCTTATTACTTAAGACTATTCTCGAACCCATGGTCTCACCTATGGGTGTTATCCCAATATCTACACCTAATAAAAATATCGTCAAACCTATAATAATCATCGTGGCCCCTATGACAAATCGAATCATATACTCATTGTCTACAGGGATAATAGTAAAGTTAAAAATAATTACTAAAATAGAAATCGGCAAAACAGTAGCCAATACTTCTTTAAATTTCTCTAGTATCAATTTTATCCCCCCTTTATTTCAACTTAATACTTTTATTTTATTGTACCCTATTTGAATAAATAGAAAAATATTTTTTATATGATTTTCTTTATACATAAAAGGCGCCCAACATTATTACAATGTCAAGCGACTTTGCAGTCTCATTATTTGTTAAAATTAACTATTAACTGTTAATTGTAAACTAGCTTTTTCTGGTTTTCTTACTTCAAATTGTCCCACCATAACAGATGAAACAATCGTCGTTACGACTGAAAATAAGATTCTACCAAATGGAATGTAGATTAAAGATAAAATCAAAACTACTATATCAGTAATTAAATACGCCTTAGACATTCCTATACTAAATCTTTTGGATATAATAAATACTAACGCGTCATCTCCACCAGCTGCACAGCCTTGAATGATAACAAGACCACAGCCTACTCCAATTCCAATTCCTCCGACAATTGCCGCCATCAAAGGATAATTATACATACTAGGCATTATTGGACCCGCAAGCATAAATAATTTATAGCTAAAAGAAAACACCAAGGATGCCACTGCCGTCTTTTTTAGAAAGTTTTTTCCAAAAAATGTAAAGGCAAAGGCAAAACATAGTAAGTCCAAAATCGGCGTCATTATCGACGGATTAAAATCCAATACTTTGTATGATAACATTGCCAGTCCCAAAATCCCACCTTCTGTAATTTGTGCAGGATCGTGAACATTCACTATCGTAAAGGCCATAATTATAGCCCCGAGGATTATATTAATTAATCCTCTTTTTGATACCTTAAGAAAATTTAACGTTCGATTTAGCATTTTTTACACCCCCTCGTTTTTGCGCAAACGAAGGACGTATTACGACCAAAAAAAGACTGCGTTGGGTCGTAAAGAAAGTCCTTTCGTACTTTTGCAATCAGTTGATGGTGTTGATGCTTTTTTATTTTGTTATTTTTTCTTATAAAAACTCTGAGCTTCTCAATATCTTTTTAGCCTTTTAAAAATCCCACATCAGGCATTTATAGGGCTCTTTATCGACATTTAGGCATCAGATAAAAACTACCTTATTTGGTAACCACCTAAAATACTTAAATCTTAAAACAATATCTAACTCAAACATTGTAACATATTTTAAACTCAAACTAAAGTAAAACTTTTATAACAATTGTGTGACAAGTATTTAATCCATTGGCCCGACAAGAGGAAAGCTTTCTTCCCTAGAGATGAGTTCTCCACCGTTGGCCTCTTTAAAGAATATTTCAAAGAAGGTGTTATTATCTTCTTTATATGCAAACTTCCTGTATTCAGGAATATCTTCATTTGTAAATGAATCAATTACACTTGCAAGCCTCTGATTTAAAAGCGAAACCATTTCTTGTACCTTTTTATCTTCCAAAATCAATTCCATAGCCTTTGATCTTTTATAACCTAAGCTCTTTAGAGTGTCATAAATATCTTTACCTGCAAATTTTCTAATTATTCTCCTAATTTGTCTTCCCTTAATGCCCATAATTTTAAGAGTTCCGTCGTATTCTAACACTTCTTTTATCGTCGGTATATATAATATTTCTCCAAATACATCAGGTATAAGTTTATCAGTTACGTCCTTTACATCTTTTCGAAGAATTTTTTCTATTATATTTTCCTTTTGGAATAATTCGATAGCGTCGGTAATCCATTGGGGTTGTCTTTCCTCTCCTTTAAGATGGCTTAAATAGGAATAGTTAATTATATCAGAGATGGTTTTTATTTCCCCGTCGTCTTTTAGTAATTCATGGTGCAATATACTATTAACCAAATTTTTTGTCCATTTATAGACGACTCCAGTATCTCTTAAAAACTTCCCATCCACCTGTTCGAAGATATTGTCTATAATTTTCATTATATTCTTTCCCCTAATCATAAAAGGATATGATTCATCTCCAATTACGATGTCTATTCCAATCTTGTTTCCTTTGCCATATTTTTTTGAATTTTTAATTTTTCCAAAATAAACATTTACAATAGGAGTTCCAAAGAACTTAATCGGCTTTAATTTTACAGAGATTTTCGGTTTGTTTTTTGTTCCTAAGATACTTCTCAAATAGAATTTTATCAAAGTGTTAAAGTTATTTTTACCTAACCCGGTTATTCTTTTGGATAATTCTTCGATTGCCAAATCCTTAGAAGTTTTATTAGCCATACTGATATTTTTCAACACATATTCTACCAATCCTGCTACTAAATCTCCAGTAATTAAATACCTAGAAGAATAGTCTTGTCCATTTACGACAGTTACCTCATTGTTATCTAGGTTTATATAATCGAAGTTTTTAATAAATTCACTGGAAATATCCAAAGAGTAATTGGATTTTTCACTTTCCAAATTATTAGTTAAAACTATATGCCTAACAGGCAAGGGATAAGTAACTACAGAACCCGTTTCAATATCGTAGAAGGAATTATCGTTTATTGTAGTAACCTTAGCGATATCTTGGGCATGCATATGACCTGTAAATATTACACTTATTCCATTGTCTGCAAAAGCTTCCGCAATAGTCTTTCCCATCAATCGAGGATCTTCATTTGTAAATCTTTTATTCCAATTCTTTATTATATAAGGTTTCAAATAGACATCTTGGTTATAAAAATGAGGAATAAAACCATGATGAGCTATCGCCACGACTACATCATTTCTATTCCTAGCTTCCTTTGCTTTATCAAGTGTCCATTTTAATAGAGGCAACGACATAGACCCACCAGGCTCATTCACCTCATCCTTTTGAGAATCAGTTGCGTCCATTGAATATTGTAAAGTATCTAAGCCTATAATAGTTACTCCATAAGCCCCTTTTTTATTTCCTATATCCACTCTTGAAACGTAAGAGGTATAGCCCTGTCCGTAATATTCGCAACCTGGTTTTCTATTATATTTACCGTTTACTTCTTCTAAATACGATGCAAAAATTGGAGAATCTTTATACTTTTCAATAACTTCTCCGTAAAATAATTCTTCATATAAATAAATTAAATCTTTAGGTTTTGCAGAAGGTGTTTTCCTAGCGATTTCAAGGGACTGGAAATTGTAGTCATAAGCCTTGCTTGAATTGACATCGTGATTTCCAAAAATGGGAAACACATATCTTCCTGGTCTTTTATTTCTGTATTCTTGAAATATTTCTACGAATTTTTCATGACCAGCGTATTCGCCATCCTTAGTCAAATCTCCCGTTATCAAAATAATATCCGAGTCATTCTTTTCAATCAAATCCAAAGCTCCGCGTAACAAGGCTTCGCTTTCTGTAAATAGTTTTCTGTCAGCCCCCAAAGCTTTTATAAATTCAGGGTTATATGAAATCATATCTCTAGGCAAAAGGTGGGAATCGCTAATCACAGAAATTTTTATTTCATTGTCTTTTGCTAATTTCTCCAAATCTTATGAATCCTCCTTTAATCTATACAGATTCATTTTATGCTACATATGTTTTGTGTTTGTAAATCTTTCAATAATAATATGTAAAAATATCTAACTAGTCAATCATTGATTTTTTATATTGAAGTACATTTGGAAAATTCGAGAATGCGACTCGAGTTTTCCTCGTCGTATATAATCGAGCCACTACAAAAGCCTGAGGCGTGAATTGTAAAATCCAGTCCCAGGCTTCCAATTATTATCTATAATCTTTTATCTAACAACAATTTCTCTTTTAAAAATTACTTCTTGGGTTTTTCATTCCAAATTACATCTACTACGTCTAACTTACCGTAGGCTCTCTAGTAATTACTACCTACTAATTATTATCTGTATTATATTTTATTTTACTTTACTTTTGCTCTTCCTTTGTATACGCTTCCTGTTTCAGAATCCACCGTTACAATATCTCCATCTTTTAATAGAGTCGTTGCATTTTTAGCTCCTATTATAGTTGGGATATCTAAATGAAGTCCTACTATAGCAGCGTGAGATGTAAATCCACCTTCTTCTACTACTATTGCTGATGCGTCCTCCATAAATTTAACCAAGTCTTTGTCAGTGGAATTACATACTAAAATATCTCCCTTTTCGAATTTGGATAATAATTCAGCTTCAGTATTTCCTACTACTACTCGACCAATACCACTCTTCTTGCCTACTCCTATTCCTTTAAGGATAATAGTAGCAATTGTAGATACCTTGATCAAATTTGTAGCTCCTGTCAATCCAACTGGGATTCCTCCAGTAACTACAACTAAATCTCCTTCTTCCAATACGCCAGCTTCTACTCCCACGTCTAATGAGTCATTGATTAGTTCGTCAGTGTCTTCGTATTGTGGTGTGATTATAGCTTCTACTCCCCAAGAAAGAGCCAAATGTCTTCTAGTTCTCTTATTTGGTGTTACTGCTATAATTTTAGTTTTTGGTCTAAATTTTGAAAGTGCTCTGGCAGTGGAACCGCTATTTGTAGATGCTACAATAGCTGCAGCGTCCAAGTCTCTCGCCACTACACAAGCAGATTTACTGATGGAGTTTGTGGTAGTGTTTTCTAAAAGACTAACACTTGTGTTTAACATCTCGTCGTAATCTAATGATGCTTCGATTCTAGTTGCAATTTTGCTCATGGTTTTTACTGCTTGTTCTGGATACTTTCCTGCTGCAGTTTCTCCTGAAAGCATTATCGCACTTGTTCCATCTATAATAGCATTGGCAACGTCAGTTACTTCTGCTCTGGTCGGTCTTGGATTTCTCATCATAGAGTCTAGCATCTGAGTCGCAGTTATAACAGGTTTTCCTGCTAAGTAACATCTTCTGATTAAGTCTTTTTGTACTAGTGGGATTTCTTCTGGCGCTACTTCCACGCCCAGGTCTCCTCTAGCTACCATTATTCCATCTGATGCTTTAATAATTTCTGCTATATTGTCAATTCCTTCTTGGTTTTCAATTTTGGAAATAATTTCTATAAATTCTCCGTGATTGTCTTCCAGAATTTTTCTAATTTCGTTTACGTCATCCATCTTTCTTACGAAAGATGCAGCTATAAAGTCTACGTCATTTTGGATTCCGAAAATAATATCTGATTTATCTTTTTCAGTTACTGCTGGTAGAGAAATTTTAACGTTGGGAACATTCACTCCCTTGTGATTTTTTAGTTCTCCACTATTTAAGACTTCACAAACTATATCTGTGCCGTCTTTAATTTCTTTTACTACCAATTCCACTAGACCGTCGTCTATTAAAATTGCAGTTCCAACTTCGACATCATCTGCTAGCCCATCGTGGGATATGGAAACAATTTCTTGATTTCCTAAAATATCCCTTGTAGTCAAGGTAAAGACATCACCGGTATTTAAATTTATCGGCTCAGTTTCAAAATTTCCAAGTCTAATTTCTGGTCCTTTGGTATCAAGCATAATTGCGATTGGATAATTTAGTTTTTCTGATACTCCTTTAATTCTGTCAATTCTTTGTTGATGTTCGTCATGTGTCCCGTGGGAAAAGTTTAGTCTTGCCACGTTCATTCCAGCACGCATCAACTTTTCTAGCATTTCTTCTGATTCAGATGCCGGTCCTATTGTACAGACAATTTTTGTTTTTTTAATCATTATTTTCCTCCCTACACGGATAATATATTTATCGTGTCGTAAATATCGTAATTAAATTCGCCTTCCGCTTCCAATGCTTCGTTAATATCCACTTCTATCACTTCATTATTTTTTATGCCCAAAGCCACATTAGTCATACCAGCCATTAAAAGTTCTACTGCTCTTCTACCCATTAATGAACCCATTATTCTATCTGGCGCACTTGGAGTTCCCCCTCTTTGGATATGTCCTAAAACAGTAACTCTAGTGTCTATTCCGGTCTTTGCTATCATTTGTTCCGCGATTTCAAATACATTACCTACGCCTTCTGCAACAATTATGAGATTATGTTTCTTTCCTCTCATTCTACCTTTCAATGCTTTTCTACAAATTGCATCGATATCTACTGGTTGCTCAGGTACGATAATGCTTTCGCCCCCTCCTGCCAAAGAAGAATAAAGAGCTAAATCTCCTGAATTTCTGCCCATAACTTCTATGACGTTTGCTCGTCCATGGGAAGATGAAGTATCTCTCAATTTTCCTATGGCTTCTATAACTGTTTCTATCGCAGTCCAAAATCCTATCGTGTAATCACAATAATACAAGTCATTGTCTATTGTGCAAGGAATACCTATAGTCATTATTCCAGCTTCAGATAATTTTTGGGCACCTCTGAAAGATCCATCCCCTCCGAGGACTATTAGCCCATCGATATTATAAACGTCTAAAACGTTAAGGGCTTTTTGAAATCCCTCTTCAGTTTGAAATTCTTCACTTCTAGCCGTACCCAAAATCGTACCGCCCCTTTGGATGATGTCACCTACGCTAGATGCGTTCAATTCCGTAAGTTCACCGTCTATCAATCCTCTATAGCCGTTGTTAATTCCATATACTGTAATTTTGTTAAAAATAGCAGTTCTAACAATAGCTCTAATTGCAGGATTCATTCCAGGAGCATCTCCTCCACTGGTCAATATGGCAATTCTCATAATTTCCTCCTATCTCAATACTATATCTTTTTTTTCTAAATGTAGGCTTAAGGAAGTCGTTATATCCTCTATTCTAGCCACATCAATTTTTATTTTTTCATTTGCAGTCGTCAATTTTTCATTGCTAAAGTAAAATACTACGTCTGTATCACCTTTGTAAGAACTTAATACATCTATTATTTCGTTAATGGTATTCGTATCATCTTTAGATTCCATTCTCAAGAAAAGTTTTCGACCATTGTTTCTTTTCATTTCTTCTTCTATGGGAGTTATTCTTTCGACTATTAATTTTGTCTCTTCCGCATCTGAAACTTGTAATTTCCCAATTACAGTGACTACTTTATCTTCCACTAAATGTTCCAAATATTGTTCAAAGGTTCTAGGAAATACTACACATTCAATGGAATCCACTAGGTCTTCTATTGTGATAAAAGCCATGAGATCATTTTTTCTAGTTAACAATCTCCGTATATTTATAATCATACCAGCAAGCTTCATGACCTTCCCGTCATAAAATATGTGGTCTTCTGTTTCATCGTGAATTTTAATTTCTCCGATAGAATACGTATTTATTCTATTTATAGTTTCTTCATATTCTTCCAGTGGATGACCTGTAATATAAACTCCTGTACTTTCCTTTTCCATTTCATACAGTTCAGTGTTGGAAAACTCTGGCACATTTGGATAAACTAAGTCATATGAATGTGAGTCTTCATTTACACCACCAAACAAATCAAATTGTCCTTGGAGGTTTCTCTTTTGTTCTTGAATATGACTGGTCAATATATCCTCATATACGCTCATGGCCTTTGCTCTGCCTGGAATTATTCCATCCAAAGAGCCTGAACGAATTAATCCATCGATGGCCCTTTTGTTTAAAGCATTGGCTTTAAAATCTGAAACTCTAGTTATAAAATCCTTTAGGCTAATAAAATCTCCACCGGACTCCCTAGCACCTACTATGGCTTCAATAACATTTCCACCAATTCCCTTTATACCCAAAAGTCCAAATCGAATTGCACCGTCTTCTACTGAAAATTTCTTAAAAGATTTGTTCACATCAGGTCTTAAAATTTCTATTCCCAACCTCTTACATTCTTCTAAATATAAAACTACTTGGTTAGTTTGGGTCACTATTGAAGAAATTAATGCAGCCATATATTCTGACGGATAATATCTTTTCAAGTACGCAGTTTGAAACGCCACTACAGCATACGCCACAGAGTGGGATTTGTTGAAGGCGTAATTTGCAAAATCAATCATCAAATCAAAGATTTTATTTGCACTAAATTCGTCGACGCCATTTCTAACTGCGCCGGAAACTAAAATATTTCCATCACTATCTTCTTTTCCGTAGATGAAAATTCTACGCTCCCTTTCCATCTCGTCCATCTTTTTCTTACTCATGGCACGACGAATTAAATCCGCATGGCCGAAAGAGTAACCGCCAATTTTTCTTACGATTTGCATAACCTGTTCTTGATAGACGATACAGCCATAAGTAGGTTCTAGTATCTCTTCCAATTGGGGATGGATGTAGGAAATCTTAGAGCTGTCGTGTTTTGATGCAACGAATTGAGGAATTTGGTCCATGGGTCCGGGTCTGAATAATGAGTTAGCCGCCACCAAGTTTTCAAATCTATCAGCTTTTAACTCCTTTAAGAATCTTCTCATACCCGCTGACTCAAATTGGAATATTCCAATCGTTTCGGCGTTTTTGAAAATCTCCAAAACTTCTGGATCTTCGTTATCTATATTGTCGATATCTATTTCAATTCCGTGATTTCTCTTGACAGCTTCTAGAGTGTCTTGGATGACAGTTAAAGTTCTAAGACCCAAAAAGTCCATCTTCAAAAGTCCCAACTCTTCTAGCTCTATCATATTAAATTGAGTACAAATAATTTCATCATTACGAGTTAGAGGAACATAATCTGTAACCTCGGAACCTGTTATTAAAACGCCAGCAGCATGTGTTGAGGTATGTCTTGGTAAACCCTCCACTGCCAAAGCTATATCTATAACTCTTTTCACTTCCGCATCTTCGTCATAGGCTCTTTTAAGTTCCTTAGAGGCATCCAAAGCTTTTTCCAAAGTTATATTAAGTGCATTGGGCACCATTTTTGCAATATTGTCGCATTTTCCATAGGGCACATCTAGTGCACGCCCAACATCTCTAATCGCTCCCTTAGCAGCCATTGTACCAAAAGTTACTATCTGAGCTACTTTATCTGAGCCATACTTTTCTATTACATAATCAATTACTTCTTCTCGTCTTTCGTAGCAAAAGTCTATATCGATATCAGGCATGGAAACTCTTTCGGGATTTAAAAATCTTTCGAAAAGTAAATTATATTCCAAAGGATCTACGCCAGTAATTTCTAATGCATAAGAAATAATTGAGCCAGCTGCAGAACCCCTGCCAGGTCCCACAGGAATGCCCTGTTCTTTTGCAAATCTGACAAAATCCCAAACTATTAAAAAGTAATCCACATAACCCATATTTAAAATAGTATTGAGTTCATATTCATAGCGGTCTTGGATCTCTTGGGTAATAATTCCATATCGTTTTATTAAGCCAGCTTCAATCAATTCTTTCAAATAATCTTCATTTTCATATCCATCTGGTGCAAAGAAGTGAGGTAGCTTTGTCTTATGAAATTCTATATCCACATGACATCTGTCTGCTATTTTTTGCGTATTCTCAAGGGCTTGTGGAGCATAAGAAAATAATTTGTACATCTCCTCAGGAGACTTTAAGTAAAATTCATTGGACGGAAATTTCATTCTGTTTTCGTCATTTATAGTTTTAGCTGTTTGAATGCATAATAATACATCATGAGCTATATAATCTTCTTGTTTCAAGTAATGAGAATCGTTGGAAGCTATTAATTCAATTCCCGTATCTTCTGAAAGTTTTAGTAATCTTTCATTGATTATCTTTTGTTCTTCCATGCCATGGTCTTGAAGCTCTAAAAAAAAGTTCCCCTTTCCATAAATATCTTCATAGAAAAAAGCCTTCTCCTTTGCAGCTTCGTAATCTCCACGCAAAAGATACTCCTGAACTTCGCCAGAAAGGCAAGCGCTAGTAGCTATTATTCCTTCAGAGTATTTTTTTAAAACCTCATAATCCACTCTCGGTCTGTAATAAAACCCATCTACATTTCCAATGGACACGATTTTCATTAAGTTTTGGTAACCTATATTGTTTTCTGCAAGTAAAACTAGATGAAAATATTGCCTATTACCTTGATTCTTTTCAGTCATATCACCTGCAGTGACATAAACTTCAGAACCTAAAATAGGATTAATACCTTCATCTTTACAAGCTTTATAAAATTGTAAAATTCCGTACATGGAGCCGTGGTCAGTAAGGGCAAGGGAATTCATTCCCAATTCCTTCGCGCGAGAAACCATATCCCGAATTCGTGCTGACCCATCTAATAAACTGTACTCCGAATGCACGTGTAAATGCACAAAATCCATAAAAAATTCACCTAGGCTTATTATACCATATTTTAAAATGTGAATATATTAATGATAGGTAAATAATATCCACTTAGTAAATATTTAGTAAAATTTACTGCAAAAAAATATGCCTGAAGGAAATTCCGTCAGGCATAAATAATCTTTAAATTTTATTATACATATGTTAGCAATAAATTAATCCACATAATTATCCGTAGGCTATCTACTAATTGATACTTACTAATTAGCAATATCTACATCGTTACTTTCATTGCTACCTTCATAAAACACTTGGAAGCTTGGATCGATTTTTCCTTCGCCCATATATCTAGCTTTGTAGTCTGCTAGTATATTTTTGAATCTAGGCCATAATATAAATAGCGCAATTATATTTGCAAAGATTGGAAACGCCGTTGCGGCATCTGATATGAGCCATACTGTTGTACCTGGTAGTCCATAGTAACTTGCAATAAATACCAACACCACACTTGGAATTGGATAAAACCATTTATAAAATGTCAGCAACTTTTCTTTCATTGGACTATTTCCTATGATGTATCTCAACACTACTTCTATTTGAGTGTAAACTCCGCTCGATGTAGTGAGCCCAAATAAAAACGTTCCAATCGCCAAAATTATTCTGCCTATAGATCCTGTTCCTTGTTCAAAGGCGTGGAGTGTTAAGGTTGCTCCGTTTAATCCACTGCTCCATTGTCCTGTTACAATTATAATCAATGCAGTTATGGAACAAACTATAAATGTATCAACAAAAACTTCAAATATTCCAAAAATTCCTTGTTTAAAGGGGTGATTTACTTTCGCCGAAGCGTGAATCATGGGAGCTGAACCCCATCCTGCTTCGTTGCTAAATACAGATCTACTCATTCCAGAAGTTAAGGCTAATTTGAAGCTTGCTCCAGCAAATCCTCCAAAGGCTGCGGTTCCTGTAAATGCACTGCCGAAGATTAATCCAAAGGCTTCAGGTATAGCTGCTGCATTGGCAATTATGATATACAATCCCCCTGTAATATAGAAAACTATCATAATTGGAACCAATATAGCCGCCACTTTCCCAATGTGTTTCATCCCACCTAATATCATAAAATAAAGAGCTGCTGTATAAATAATTCCTATGATATTTATGTTCATATTGAAAGTGCCTGCGACTGCTTCTGAAACTGTGTAGGTTTGGATATTTAAAAATATTCCCAGTACAAATCCAAAAGCAAATACTGCACTTAAAATTTTTGCAATTGTGCTTTGACCTTTTTCCAATGCAATACCTTTATGCATATAGTAGTTAGGTCCACCGTAAGATTCATTATTTTCGTCTTTGGATCTATAATGAACTGCGAGAGTTATCTCTACGGCTTTAATCGCCATTCCGAATAGTCCTGCCATCCACATCCAAAATACTGCTCCAGGTCCACCGAGGGCAATTGCAGCTGCAACTCCCCCGATATTTCCTACACCTATTGTCGTACCAAGTGCTACACTTATAGCTTCAAAGGAAGATAAAACTCCTGTTTGATCTCCGATGGATTCTTCTTTATTTCCTTCGAAACTTTCCTTCATCATTTTAAAGCTCTTGCCAAAAAACTTAAATTGGATAATTCCCGAAGCAAAAGTGAAATAAATTCCTCCAGCTAATACTATTAGAATTAGTGGAATCCCCCATAAATAATCGTAAACGACTATCTCTATAATTTGTTCAATTCCCATAACTCTCTCCCTATTTATATTTTTAAATTATTGGTTTAAATCTTAGTGACAGGCAAGTAACGCTTCCGTCGATCTTTTTAAATTCTGAATTGTTTAAAAGTAGAGTCTTGTGTCCCAAGTCTTCGATAGCTTTTTGAGTTTTGGGGAATCCTTCTGCCATTAAAATTGTATCATTTACCCACATTACATTTGCCGCATATGCTTCATCCGCATCCACAATTATTTTGTTATACTTGTCAAATATTGGCATATCTACAAAGTCACCTGTAATTACCAAGTTATTATTTTTTATATACATCATATCTGAACCTATGTGAAGACCATTTTCAGTTGGAACTGATGAGCCTGTATAGCCATATTGTTCTAGAATTTCTATAAATTGTTTTCTTCCACCTTCACTAGATCTATCTGATTCGCCTAGATAGAAATGATCGTCACATCTGACGACGTCTCCGCCTTCTACATAACCTTCAGTGATGTAGTGGATGTGCTCTTCCGGAAAATATTTTTTGATAGCTTCAACTATATATTCCTTTTCGCCGTTTCTTTGTTCTGTAGCTGGATTAGTTATAATCGCCATTTTTTCTGTGATTACAGCTACGTCTTCTACGAAACAAGCATCTGGATAGTCTTCTAGTGGTGGAAGTACATCTACAACCATTCCCAAGGATTCCAAAGCAGCAATATATTTTTTATGCTGTTCTAAAGCTACCTCATAGTTTGGTGTTCCAATATCATCTCTTCTTAATCCTTTTACCATGCTTTTTGATGGTGTTCTAACAATCATATGTGTATACATTTTTATCAATCTCCCTTAAATTATTTTACTCTTGCAATTGGACAAGTGAAGCAAGTAGCTCCGCCTGTTCCTTTTATAGAAATATCTTCTCCTGGATAAGTGTAAACTTTGCATCCAGCATCTTCTAACTTCTTTTGTATCTTAGGTATTCCATCAATCAAGACGCATACCTTTGGTGCTAACGTCAAGACGTTGCAACCTAGATAATCATATTCATCATCGTCAACTTCCAACAGCTCGATTCCTCTTTCAATAAGCATCTGTCTGAAGAAAATCGGCATATACTTGGAATAAACCACTGCTAAATCATCTGCTACTGGACTGATTAAGCTCATAAGGTGAAGCACTTCATCTTCACCCACAGCATGGGGTAGTGGAACAGTAATTACTTCATCGATAAAATCCTTGGTCAGTTCGGTAAATTGACGAATTCCTTCTTCATTAGTTCTATATCCCAAACCAATAGCTACAGTTTTATCGTCTAGCCAAAGTACGTCCCCACCTTCCATTCTTCCAGGTTCAACTATATGGCCTAAAGTAGGAACTCCTATAGACGTTAGATATTTTTCAGCAGCTTCCGATTCATTTTGTCTCACGTCCTTGGTCATATTGAAATAAATTGCGCCTTTTTTAGTGATTTTTAAAGAATCATGTGCATAGATAGAGTCCAAGTTTGTAATGTCATCTTCAGGAAGATACCAGACATTTTCTACATTCTCTTTTAAAATGTTTTCAAAAACTTCATACTCTTCAATGCACTTTTCCATATCAGGAATTCCGTAATACTTACATGCCTCATAATTTTCGTTGATAAAATCTTGATTCTTAAAGGCTTCTTGGGGACGCTTAATCATAATATCTGTGATTTTGTCCACCATCGACTGACAACCATAATTCATTTAATCTCCTCCTATAAAATAAAAAAACCTCTCTTCCACAAAGGAAAAGAGGCGAATATATACATTCACGGTACCACTCTAATTAGCAAATTTTGCTATCTCTAAGTATTAACGGCACGTAACCGTAAATCCATACTATAAATTTCTGGACTTAATCTCATTGGTTCTATTCAGCAATTCTCCACCTATCGGCTTTCACCTGACCCGACTCTCTAAAAGATTTTAAAAAAACTTACTTCTCCAATTCAACGATTTTTATTATGATACATGAAATAAATTTAATTGTCAAGGGATTTAATTAGGTTTTTTTGATGTTAGTGTAAAATAAATTTTACAAGACTATAAATGCAAAATATCACTTGTTAATACATTTTCTCCAATAAATATTTCGGTACAATCAGTCCGTATGCCAAGCAAAGCAACTGTACACTGCAAACTTTTAACTGTTAACCATTTAATATCTATTGTCAAATATACGAGTGGTTTTCTTTTCGCTTCTAGGAAGTTCATACATCCCAACAGCTTTTGGATAAATGGAAATTCCTATCTTCTTTTTAAATTGGCTAAACACTTCTCGTTCTATATGCTCTACACTTTGGCCATTGTCCATTTCGAAATAAAGAGTTAAAATGTCCTTGCCATGTAGATGGTCTATCATAATTTGGTATTCGCTACTTACGCCCTCTATCTCTGCCAGAACTTCCTCTACTTGTTTCGGATACATATTCACGCCTTTGACCTTGAACATATCGTCAGTTCTACCCTTTAATGTATCAATTCTAGGAAACTCACTTCCACAACTACATTTCCCCGGAATTATTCTCGTCAAGTCATGGGTTCTATATCTTATTAGTGGTGCCCCTTCTTTTTCCAAAGTCGTAATCACCAATTCTCCATACTCGCCCTCAGGCAAAACTTCTCCAGTCTCTGGATTCACAATTTCAAAGTAAAAATAATCGTCCCAATAATGCATGCCATCTTCTCCGTCACAGCTAATGGCTACTCCAGGCCCGTAAATTTCTGTAAGGCCATAGATGTCGTATAGTTTTGCACCTAAAGTTTCTTCAATTCTTCTACGCATCTTCTTTCCCCATTGCTCAGAACCGATCAAGCCTCTCTTTAGAAAAATTTCATCTCCAATTCCCAGCTCTTCTATCTTTTCTGCCAACAATAGTGCATAGCTAGACGTGGAACACAAAACCGTAGATTTTAAATCCTTCATCATCTGAAGTTGTTTATCTGTATTTCCAGGTCCCATGGGTATCGCCATGGCTCCTACAGCTTCAGCTCCTGCTTGGAAACTTATTCCTGCAGTCCACAGTCCATAACCCGGCGTGATATGCACTCGGTCCAAGTTTCCAACGCCAGCCATTTCGTAGCAGCGTTTGAACATTAACGTCCAATCGTCTACGTCTTTTTTTGTGTAGGGAATAATTACTGGTAATCCCGTCGTGCCTGAGGAGGAATGAATTCTAATCACATCTTCATCTGGACACGCTTGTATGCCTAGGGGATAACAATTTCTCAAATCGTCCTTGTCCGTAAAGGGAAGTTTTTCAAAATCTTCTAAAGAATTAAATTCCTTCATGGAAATATCTTTAAATAATTCTTTGTAGTATCCACCTTCAATTTCTTTTAAACTCGAAATTTTTTCTTTGATTTTGTTAAATGTATTATCTTTCATTTTTCTCCCCTTTACTCTTTCCGAGTTTATATCCTTCTTCAAACGCCAAAAGATTTTTTTCCAAAACCTTTTTTGGCAAATTAGTTTTTAATATATCTATAGCTTCATCATATCCTATTCCCAAAACATCTAGTCCAATGGCTACGCCCAAAAGTCCAATATTCATGGGCTTGTCAGTTCCAATTTGTTCAAATAATTTCGAAAAATTGCATATATAAACATTTTTAAAATCTCTTTTTATAATGTCTAGAATTCTAATTCCATCATAATCCATATCGCTTAAGGTATCTGTCACCGGTTTTATCGCCACGTCGTGGAGTATAATTTTCGTATCAGAGTTTAAGTATCTGCTGTTTCGCAAAACTTCTGACGGTTCAAATCCAAATACGATATCTGCAGTACCTTCGACCAAAAACGGCGAATGAATTTTATCTTTGCTACCTCTTAGATGACTGGTGACAGATCCACCCATCTGTGCCATTCCGATAGTTTCAGTGGTTTTAATAAAATATCCTTTTTCTACATAGGCAGAAGCAAGTAGTTTAGAAAGCAAAACCACACCTTGACCGCCAACTCCTGCAAATAAAATTTCTTTCACTTCGCCACCTCCACTATCGCACCAACTGGGCAAATCGGCTCGCATATACCGCAGCCGTAACAGAGATTGTAATCTATTTCAATTTTTTTATCACCTTTAATTAAGGCAGGGCACCCCAGTTTTTTAACGCATCTCTTGCAATTTATACAGTTATTTTTTACTTTATATTTTGTTTCTGCCTTGAAAAGCTTTATACAAGGTGACTCAAATACAATCCCTCTGACTCCTTTTAAATCCGCCAACCTTTGGACCTCTGCAATTACATTTTTAGTATCGAAGGGATCTAGCCTTACCACTTCATCTACCCCTAGAGATTTTAAAACTTCTGGTATAGAAATCTTTTTGTGATACTCCCCCATCATTGTTTCTCCAGTACTTGGACTGGGCTGCTTTCCAGTCATAGCTGTAGTGCCATTATCTAAAACCACAACGATTAAATCTGTGCCGTTGTAAACTGCATTTACAACTCCAGTAATTCCCGAATGGAAAAATGTAGAATCGCCGATGAAAGAAAAATTTACTATTTCTTCTTCACTGCGCTTTATTCCTTGTGCCATTGTGATACCAGCTCCCATGCATAGGCAAGTGTCTACCATTTCTAAAGGTGGTGCATTCCCCAAAGTGTAACACCCGATATCACCTGTGAAAACTGCACGTCTCTTTTTCATAGCTTCTTTAACTGCAAAGAATGAACCCCTATGGGGACATCCTGCACATAGTGTAGGTGGACGTTTTGGAATTAAATCCGAATAGTTTTTTCCACCGTTAGTTTCAAGAATATCTATTCCTAGAAAATTAAAAACAATCGGCTTTAATTTTTCCACAGAGTTTTCTCCTGCTATTTGTGTAGTTCTTGTATGTTTTCCAAGCACGTCTACATCTAATTTGTGCTTTCCAATTACTTTTAAAATTTCATCTTCCAAATAACTAGACAGTTCTTCAATCACCAAAACTTTTTCTAGCCCATCCAAAAATTCCAAAGCCAAATCCTCTGGAAAAGGATATGGAGTAGAAATTTTCAACAATTTATAATCTATAAAATCTATTTCCCTTAGAAGTTCTTGGGCATATTCGTGGCTAATTCCTTGGGTAATAATTCCCAATTTTCCAAAACCTATTTTAATATTTTCTTTCATCTTAGAGAATTCTCTTCCAATTTCTGGATTTCTATCTTCAATTCTTAGATGATTCTCGTAAGACAATGCTGGAAAAATTACCCATTTTGGATCCTTTTTGAATTTTTCAGTGATCTTTTTTTCCAGCTTCAAATTTGGCGAGAAAGATTCTACGCTATGACATACTCTAGTCGTCGGTCTTAGAATTACAGGTGTGTTGTATTTTTCCGAAAGCTCAAAAGCTTTTATCATAAATTCATAGCCTTCTGACGGACTGCTGGGGTCTAGGATTGGAATTTTTGAAAAGCTTCCAAATACTCTGGTATCTTGCTCCGTTTGGGAAGAAATGGGTCCCGGATCGTCAGCAACGAGAATCACGAGTCCAGCTCCTACACCGATGTAAGAAAGATTCATCACGGCATCTGATGCAGCATTGAGTCCCACCTGTTTCATAGTGACTAGGGCGCGTTTTCCACCAAAAGACGCACCAGCTGCCACTTCCACCGCCACCTTTTCGTTTACAGACCACTCTACATAAATTTCTTTTTTCAAATTTTCTTTTGCCACGTATTCCAATACTTCGCTAGATGGTGTGCCAGGATATCCCGTCACCACCTCCACACCAGCATCTATAGCTCCAAGCGCCATAGCTTCATTTCCCATTAATATTTTCATCTTACTCTCCCTAAAATTTATAATAAAAAAAACCACTTGCCCCTAAACAAGGAGCAAATGGTATTACGGTGCCATCCTATCTTTTGCATTTAATAAATAAACGCACTTAAATCAGATACTAACATATCTTCATCTCTATAACGGGAGATACCCGTCTCAGCTACTGTAATTCGCCTCGCATTCATAGACCCATTCACTTAAACGACATCATCTGTTCTCACCAACCACAGACTCTCTGAAATATCAAAATAAGTTACTACTTTCTAATCATCAATTTCACTATAGATAAATTTATACCATCTATTTCAATCTTTGTCAATTAAAATAGCAAAATTTATTTTCCACTCGTAACATTGATGTCGATTAAAACTGTAAATTCTTGAGCCGTTTTTATATATTCAATCCCTTTTAGATACATTTTTTAACTCTATATTTTAAGCTGTAAGAGCTTTTCCTAGTTCCCTGCATTTTTCCAAATCGTCATCACTGGGATAATCATAAGCAGGTAGAGGATCATAAACTAAAATCGCTCCAGCTTCTTTAACTCTATTTTCCCAATCCACCATCCACTCACCATCATTCCATTCATATGATCCAAAGATGGCAATGTTTCTATCCTTTAGTTTCGGTTCACAATCGGCGAACATCGGCTCAAAGCTATCCTCTTCCAAAACTTCATCACCCATAGCAGGACATCCAAATGCAATAGCATCGTAATTATCCATATCAGCAGCGGTAAAATCATCGGAAAATATTAAAGATACATCCGCTCCCGCATCCTTTGCACCTTCCACTACTGCATTAGCCATCACTTCAGTGTTTCCTGTCCCTGTCCAATAAACAACTGCTACTTTTTTCATATTAGTCCTCCAATTATTATATATCCTAAGCTTTTTAAAATATTAAAAAGCTTCAATTATTCTAACTAAGTATGAATAAGTATTAACCAAAGGCAAATAATTGTCTTTTGTCTGTGATTAATCTTTCTCATCCTTCAAATATATTTTACCATCTTTTTTTATCCTAGTCAATTACTATGAATTAAGCATTTTATTAAAACCTTAAAATTTTCTTGAATTATATTTAATTAATACTAAAATTTATACCATTATTCCAACATAACTTGATTTTACTTGTTAAGTGTGTTAACTTGTTATTATAGTTAATAGGAGGAAAAATATGACATATTATTTAGAAAAAGCTCTTGAGATTAAAGATGAGATAATTAAAAATAGACGAGAAATTCACCAAAATCCAGAACTAGGATTTAATTTAGAAAAGACTATCGCCCTAGTAGTAGATAGACTAGAAAGCTATGGATACGAACCTAAAATCGTAGGAAAAGCAGGAGTAACTGCAACTGTGGGATCAGGCTCTCCTGTAATTCTATTACGTGGTGATATGGATGCACTACCCATGGACGAAACCACTGGCTTAGAATTCGCATCTTGTAACGGAGCAACCCACTCATGCGGTCATGATGGACACACATCCATGCTACTGGGAGCTGCGAGAATCTTAAAACAAAACGAAGCCAATTTAAAAGGTACAGTAAAATTTATGTTCCAACCAGCAGAAGAAATTCTCGGTGGAGCTTTGGACATGATTGAAAATGGAATTCTAGAAAATCCAAAAGTAGATGCTGCTGTTGCCCTTCATTTATATGCAGGAGATACAGAATCTAGAATGGGAGATATATATTTATCCAGAGGCCAAGCTATGAGCAGTGCCGATGCATTTAATATTAAGGTAAAAGGAAAAAACTCTCACGGTTCCAGACCTGAAGAAGGAATCGATGCCATCATAGTAGCGTGTAACATCGTCATTGGATTACAAACTATTTTGGCTAGAGAAATTTCTATGTTCGACAGTTGCGTCGTATTGGCTGGGAAAATTTACGGTGGAGATACAGTTAATACAACATCCGGCCACGCTACAGTGGAAGTATCAGCAAGAGCCAACAACGAAGAATCTAGAGACTTCATCATTAAAAGAATAAAAGAAATATCAGAAGGAATAGCACAAACATATAGAGCAGAAGTAGAAATTGAACACACTATGGGTGCTCCATCGATGTTCAATGATGTGGATTTAGTAGATGATATAGTAGAATTTTCAAAAGATATTATAGGGGAAGAAAAAATAAACGTAGTTCCTATGAAATCTGGAACAGAAGACTTCGCATATGTAGGATTAAAAGTTCCAGCAGTAATGATTAACATCGGAGCAGGAACCATCGAAGACGGTTATATACACGGAATGCACAACGCAGGAATGCAATTCAATGAAGACGTATTGCCATTGGGATCTTCTCTATACGCAGACGTAGCAACAAAATATCTAGAAAAATATTCAAAATAAAAAACAAGGTGCTAATCCTAAATTTAGGAAAAGCACCTTTTTAATGTCTAATTATAACATTTTTACCATAACGCCAGCCATAATTACTGAGCCAACAGTTACCGTAGCGAATCCTGCAACTAACATTCTAGGCAGTATTTCGTCAAGTATTTTCTTTCTTTCTTCATCAGTTTTTCCATTTGCATTAGCAACTTCATTTGACAAAATGTAAGTTCCAGGAAAACCGAATAGTGCAGTTGTGCCGATAGCAATCGCCATTGGAACAGACATTTTGAATATTTTTGCTGCTACAGTCGATAGAATAACTATTCCAATTGTACCTAAAATTAAAGTTACAACCAATGGGAATAAAATAGTTTGAAGTACTTCTGGAGTAGCATTTGCTAGTGGTGCAAATATTACCGCCATCAAAGCAGTCATACCAAGCCCAAAAGCATTCGCTTGAGTCATAGCATTTGGTTCTAAGAAACCAATAAATCTTCCCAAAACTCCAATGAATAGACACCATACATAAGTGTGAACTAAACCATTTGTCAAAGCAGAAAGTTTAGTAGCTAAAAAAGCACAGATAGCCAGTTTTAGTAACAACATATACGTAGTTTGTAAATCCTTTGGTAGTGGTGGAAGTAGAGGTTTTCTTTCCTTCACAATAATTTCTTTGTCAAAAGTTTCTCTAGCCAAAATAGACTTAGCCTCTTTGTTCAAAATTACTGAACAAACTGGATAACCTATAAATCCTTGCACTGCTACGATTAAAGTAACAAATATTTGAACTTCAGGCATTCCTAGTTCTGCAGCTCTTTCGCCCATTACTAAAGCCGCTACAACTCCCCCAGCGATTGGTGGAGCAGCCGCAATAGCATAAACTCTGTCCACAATCATTGGACCTACAGTAAATAGCATAAGCCCTATTCCAAACATAGCAAGTACTGCAACTACTAATGTCTTCCATTGTTTAATGAAATCTTCTATATCAAGCATCGTACCCATATGAGTAATTAAAAGACCAATCATCAAAACACCTATTCCAGAAAGCTGCGCATCTGCGAAAACCGTCGCAGGCAATCCATTCCAAAAAGCCAAAATAAAAACAATAGATGCTGTAAATAACATTGACACAATGGACTTAGTATAATAAGAAATGATATCTCCAAGGGTAAAAACTGCCAATACTACAATCAGCGCTAACATTTGATTCATAATAACCTCCCTAAAATTTATTATCGAGAGTTAAAGATTACTAAAATAATAACTTATAATACACTCCCAATGTATTTAAAGATTTTATCACAAATAGAGAATTAGTCAAATTTATTTGGATTGAATTATGTGATATAATAGCATTAATATAAGGTAATATATTCTTATAATCACTAAAATCTTGGATTAATCACAAATGGAGGGTGCCATGCATTTAGAAAAAACTAAAAATCAATTGAAATTGGACATACTTATTGACTTAAAAACACGCAAAGATTATATTTTGATTCTTGATAATTACAAGGATAAAGAAATAACTGATACCGAAAAAATCAGAATTAATTAATATTATTAAATTCTGCCCTTACCAAGACATATGCATTCTTACATTAAAAGTTCTTGCTCGTACAAAAGATTACCAATTGGTGAATTTTTATTTAGAAATAATTAATTCTTCAAGATATTCTGAAGAAGTGAAAAGAGAAGCAATATCATCTATTGGTAGACTAAGAAGTAAAGATATCACAATGAGTAAATTATCTAAATTTATTAACGATAGGAATCCTGAAATAACATTACAGGTAATAAGGGCTTTACTAGTTTTTAAAAATGATTGCGATGTAAAGGAAAAATTAAAAAACTTATACTTTAATACAAGTAATGAAATAATTAAAAGAGTCCTAGATGTAGAATTTAATTTCACGAATGAATTACATGAGACTAAGCTTGAACATACCTCTATAAATGAAAAATATAAAAATAAGGTGTTCCATGGTGATGCTCTTGAAATTCTCAAAAATATGGATGATAAAAGTATACATTTAACTTTTACTTCTCCTCCTTATTATAATGCTAGAGACTATTCAATTTATCCTTCTTATGATGCTTACCTATCTATACTAGAAGAAATTTTTAAAGAAGTTAATAGAATTACAAAAGATGGGAGATTTTTAGTTGTTAATACGTCTCCGATAATAGTACCAAGAGCAGGTAGAAAGTATTCAAGTATCAGATATCCCATTCCTTTTGATTTGCACACCAGGTTAATTAATAATAATTGGGATTTTATTGACGATATTGTATGGCAAAAACCTGAATATTCAGTGAAAAACAGAATTGGAGGATTTTATCAATATAGAAAACCTCTTACTTACAAACCAAATGCAGTTACAGAATATATAATGGTGTATAGAAAAAAAGCCAAAGATTATTAGATTGGAATATTAGTGCATATAGCGAAAAAACAATTGAGGATACATTGATTCTAATTAATACATTAGCTGTAAAAAGGGCAGCAATTGTTGGTGGATTTTGGAGCAGAACTGGAAAGATTATTGAAAAACCGTTAATGGAAAGTTTATGCATGCTTTTTGGAGTTCCTGAAATGAATTATTCACGTTTAAGTGAAATGGAAAAAGATACTAAAAAAATAGAACGTGAAGTAGATTATTATCTAATAGATGAAAACAATAAAGAAATATATTGCGAAGTAAAATTAATGGGCAAAGGCAACCCCGAAAGTGCTGATGCGGCATTTGCAAGAGATACGAATATTTTAATAGCAGACTCTCTTTCTGATAAGAATAAAAAACAACTAGAAAGCAAGAATATTGATTGGGTACAATTAAGTAAAATAAACGAAGAAGATATCGGGTTCAAGAAATTTGAAGATATTTTAAAAAAATATAAAATTCCTTATCATATTGAGGAAGATATCACTCTTGAAAGAATTTCTAATATCATTCACAATCATAAATTATACTTATAATTACAAATGGTTGTAATGACAATATTTAAATAATAAAAAAAACTTTACCCATTAGGTAGAAGCCATGGTAGTGTAAAATATTTTCTTCGGGTAGTGTAAAATATTTTGTGTATCGGCTTATCCTGATTAAGATAGTCGATACATTTTTTATGTTAATTTAAAATT